>CAYTKA010000031.1:0-34820 GCA_964438255.1 uncultured Gemmatimonadaceae bacterium
TCGTAGTTCACTGTCCGACTGTCCGACTGTCCGACTGTCCGACTGTCCGACCGTCAGACCGCCAACCTCCCCTGATCCTCATCCCTCCTCGGCACCGCGTGACAGCTTCGGCAGCGCGCCTCGTAGCTCTCGTCGCCACCGACCATGATCGTGGGTGAGTCGTAGCGCGCCGGCTTGCCGTCGATGAGACGCTGATTCCGGCTCGCTGGATTCCCACACACGACGCAGATCGCGTGCAGCTTGTCCACCAGCTCGGCGACGGCCAGCAACTGCGGCATCGGACCGAAGGGCTCGCCGCGAAAGTCGGTGTCGGTGCCGGCGATGATGACGCGGACGCCGCGCGCGGCGAGCGCCGTCGCGAGATCCACGATCCCGGGCGGGAGGAACTGCGCCTCGTCGATCGCCACCACCTGCGTGTCGGGCTGGAGCTCGCGCGCGATCTCCTCGGGAGAGTCGACCGGGGTCGCTTCGACCGTGCGCCCGTCGTGGCTCGAGACGTGATAGAGTCCGGCGTAGCGCTCGTCGAGGTGCGACTTGAACACCTGCACCTTCTTGCGCGCGATCAGCGCCCGGCGTACGCGACGAATGAGCTCCTCGCTCTTGCCGCTGAACATCACGCCGCACACCACTTCGATCCACCCGCCGCTGTCGGCGGGATACATGTCACCGATCATGCGTCATCGCGGCGGGGACGGGGACGATGCGGCCGAACTGCGCCTCCTTCACGATCGAACTTGCGCGGGCCGTTGAACGGCCGGGGGGAGCGCTCCGGTCGCTCGCCTCGCGGAGCGCCGCGCGGCGGCGCTCCGCTCCGGGGGCCACGATCCCCGCGCTCTCCACGCTCGAACGATCGCACCGGCCGATCGCCGCGAGGGGGTGGGCCGCGCCGGGCCGGGCGATCCTCGCGCGGCACGTCCACACGCGCCTGCACTTTGCGCCCGCGCACCACGCTGCCTGTGAGCTTGCCCGCCACGAGCTCCGCCACCGGCGCCGCCACTTCGACGAGCGAGTGCGTGTCACGCACCTCGATCTTGCCCACCTGTGAGCCGGGAATCCCGGCCTCGGTCGTGATCGCGGCAACAATCTCTTGCGCGCGCACGCCGTCTCGCTCGCCGAGGTTCACGAACAGGCGTTGCATCGGCTGCGTCTGCGCCGGTGCGGCAGCGGGTCGCGCCGGCCGCTGCTGCTCGAAGAGACGCAGTGCGGCGGCGGCGATCTCCAGCCCGTCGAACTCGGCGAGAAGCGGCTCGAGTGCGAGCACCTCGCGCCGCACGTCGTTCGACTCGAGCACGTCGCGCAGCGATGCGCGGAGCGCCGCGTCCCGTCCTCGTGCACGCTCGGCCGCGTCGACGAGCGCAACGGGGGTCAACGTGCCCCCGCCGAGGAGACCTCGAAGACTCTGCACCTGCGACGGCTGGAGCACCGCGTACAGCTTGCGCGACGCGCCAGTGCCGACGATGGAGCGCAACTCCTCGCGCGAGAGAGGGAGCTCCAAAAGTACGAGCGGATCCTCGCTCGATGCGTCCGCCGCAGTGTAGAGACGAACGGCGTCCGCAGGATAGCCCAGCGCGCGCGCGACGCTCTGCGCTTCGTGGCGCGCGAACTCGCTGCGGGCCCAGAGCACGGCACGTGGCAGGTCGAGCGCATCCAGCAGGCGACGGAGCGTGATGCCACGCGCCGATGCGGACGTCGACACGTACTCGGCGCTCAGCGGCGCACCCGGCCCGGCCTCGGCGGCTTCGACCGCGCGCCGGGCGCGGCGCGCGTAGCGCTCGACGAGCGCCTCGAGCGCCGGCGTCATCTCGTATGCGAGCACCACGCGCGCGCCCTCCTTCGGCAGCTCACCGAGCAGCGTCTCGAGCGGCTGCGCGTCGGCGGTGCCGAGGATCGGGTCGAGCCAGGAAAAGACGACCCCGCGCACACTCTCGGGCTTGAGCGCCGAGCTCTGGAGCAAGGCCACGAGCTCGGCGGGCGCGCCGATCACGACCTGAGCCGGCCACGACTTGAGCAATCGGGCAGCGCGCGGGCTCGCCGTCGCCGCTACGACGCGCACCGGACGATCGTTGGCGACCCGCACGATCGTGGCTGCCGCCGCCGCGGCGCTCTCCGCGTCCGGCGTCACGATGAGCAGTTGCGGCTCCATCCGTCCCAGGTCGATGCGATCGACGAGTGGGGACAGGATACGCTCGGCGGCTGACCAGTCGAGCGGCATCACGTGCACCGCATTCTGCCCGCGGGTCACGCCCGCCGGCTCCTTCGCTTCACTCTCCACGGAATCCCCCGCTCCGGTCCGGGCGCGCCACGCACGCCGTCAAATTGTCAACGTTCGTGGAAGGTAGCCGCGAACGCGCCGCGCGGGTATATCTCAGCGCCAGGGGAACACGCCGCTCGCCGCGGCGTCAGACGACGTCCCTTTTCCCGATGGCCGATCCGTGATCACGACGATCGTTCTCGTCCGCGCCGAGCCTGCATCCATTCCCGCTGCCGCGCAGTATCTCGCGGAGATCGACGGGGTGACCGACGTCTATTCCGTGAGCGGGGAATGGGATCTCGTGGCGATCGTCAAGGTCGCCGAGTACGACCAGATCGCCAAAGTCGTCACGGAGTCGTTCCCGAAGGTGCCCGGGCTTCAGCGCACGCAGACGCTCACGGCGTTCCGCGCATACTCGAAGAAGGACCTTCAGCAGGCGTGGGACATCGGGGTCGAGTAGACCCTACCGCTTGGGCGGATCAGCGCACCAACTGGTCGCCCCGCGCGCGACCTCGTGCCACCGGCCGTTGACGAAGTGCATGACGACGAGGTAGCTGTCGCCACCGTTGCGCCATCCTTCGAGCACGATCTCGTCAACGCCGTCGCCGTCGATGTCGGCATGATCGATCAGTCGCCGAAACTCGGGGACGGAGTCGCGCCCAGTGTGGGTGAATGATGGCGCGTAGCCGCCGTTCGTCCCCGTCCCGTCGGCGATCAGGAAGAAATGGCGCGGTCGCGGACTGGACGAGGCGCTGTGCTCCATGTAGGCAGCCACGAGCGTAGGGCGACTCGTTGCGCCCGTACGGATGGCGCGCGCGTTGAGCTCGAGGTCGGTGAGGTCGGTTGTGGACAGGCCGCCGAGCGGGGCCGATCGCGCGGCGACCACCATGGCGCTGTCGGCGTCGGCGGAGTCGGTGGGAGGCCGCGCCGGGTGGTCAGGCAGTGGATCGCTCGTGGCGAGCAGCTCGAGCGATTGCGATTGCGGGGCGTTGGGCAGGGTCACGGCCGCGAGCGGACGCAGCGCGCGGCATCCTGGAAGCTTGTAGAGCGGCTGGCTGCCGTCCCACATACCGCGGCCGATCGCCGCATTGCCCAGCGGCAGGCCATCCTGATAGACCGCCATCTGCGCGCCGGCCTTGAAGTAGAGCTGGTCGAAGTTGCGCCAGCCGCTTGCGTCGAGCGTGATCGGGGTGACGCGGCCGTGGCCGATCGTAGCCACGGGGAGCAAGCGGGGATCGGCGCGTTCGCCGAAGAGGAGAAAAAGGACGGTGGGCTTGCCGGCGAGGCTCGTCTGAAGCTGGCGTGGGGGCGGCTCCCCCTGCGCGTGCTTGTCACAGCCGACGGCGGCGGTTAGGATGCTCGCGGCGACCACGCCCCCGAAGATCGCCCGTAATGGGCGTGCCGCCGCGCGCCGCCGTGGCGGCGCCGAACCGAAAGGGCGCGGCTGACAGAGGGTCTGGAGCATACGAGTCCGGTGGGCAGCCCTGCGTTGAATCTCCGAGCCGTGCAGCGCCAATTGGTGGCGCTCCTGCCGGAGGCACGCCCGGCAGGCTCTGAGGAACGATCGCTCGAGCTCGTTACTGGTAGTAACGACGCGCCGCGACTCGTCAGCGCAACGGTCCTCGAAGGAGGGCCGCTTCGCGCCCGCCGGGTGTTCGATCCGCCGACCGTCGGCTTTCGCGCCTTTCTGGACGGTACCCAGCGCAGCGAACCGGCGCTCTACCTCGGCTCGGCGCCGGTGGTCCTCGGCCATGCCGCAGCGGTGGTTCGGGAGCGCCGGAACCGGCGGCTCCATACCTGGTCCGCTCCCCTCGTCGAGACGCGGGTGTACTGCCCTCGGGCCGTGGTGTCCGCGGCGCAGTGGCAGACGCTGACGTCGCAATACGGGTCGTTGCTGGTGGACACGACGGAGGACGCCGATCTTCCGACGCATCCGCTCGCTCTGCGCGACGCGGCCGTGCATCGGGTCCAGCAACATCGTGAAGTCCTGGAGCAACGCCTCGCCGAGCGCTGGTGCAACCTGGAGCGCGATCCGCTGTTCATCGACGGCGGAATCAGCGGTGCCGGACGGGTCGCGGCGTCAGCGTGTGCCATCGGAGTCGTGAAGAGCCATCGCACGCTGTACGTGGAGGGCGATGCGCTCGACGCGGTGCTCCAGCTCCCGCATCGACACCGGTCGAGCGTCTTCAGCATCACCTCGTCGCCTCCGCGCACGCCGGTCGCGAGCTTCTATCTCCGGCTGCGCGATGCGCGCGGCCACGACCCGATGTGGGGGTTGCTGCGCGTGGAGCTTGCCCATCCGTCGCCCGAGGAGGCGCACCGGATTGGCGAGCGAGCGGACGAGGTGTCGCGCTGGATCCTCGCCGAGGCGTCGCCGCTTGCTCTGCCGGACGCACGATGGGACAAGCTGGTGTACGGGGTGCGGGACTGTGAGGAGTATTTGCGGGCAATACAATGATCGTCAACTGCTCGTGAACCGTGAACTGGTCACGATCGAGCGAGGAGTGATGGCCACTCTCTTGGGTAGGGTCGTCGCCACCGAGCGGCGCCCGAACACGCCGCACGAATTCCACTTCTGGACGGCGCTCGATTCGCCGGTCGGGATCGGGACGATCGTGCGGGTCGACGGACGCGATCCGGTCGGTGGGGCGGCGCCGCACGTCTACGGCATCGTGACGGAGGGATTCAGCTGGACGGATCTCGCGTCGCCGCTGCACGACGTGATGGGGTACGACGGCGCGAATCCGTCGAGCGAGTCGCTGCATCAGACCGAGCGTGCGGAAATCCGGCTGTACACGGCGAGCGTGCTGCGCCACGTACCGGAAGAGCCGTTGCAGCCGGTGCCGATGGGTTCCGTGTTTCTCGCCGACGAGCATGACGTCGCCGTCGCGCTGCGCATGGACGGATACCTCAAGCCGGGGGCGCGCACGGGCATTCCGATCGGCGTCTATCACGCCGGTGGAACCGATGCTCCGATCTACCTCGACGCCGACTTCCTCATCGGGCCCGAGGCGGCGCACCTGAACATCAGCGGCGTCTCGGGGCTCGCGACGAAGACCAGCGCCGTCGAGTGGCTGCTGCAGTCGATCTTCACGCACTTCCCGGCGCAGAAGGGGAGCGTGGCTGCGGTCGCGTTCAACGTGAAGGGGCCCGACCTGTGCTTCCTCGATCAGCCGGGGGAGATCGACGACGCCGACCGGGTGCTCTACGAGAAGTGCGGCGTGGCGCCGGCGCCGTTCGAGAACGTCCGGTACTTCGCGCCATACAAATCGGACGGGACGTCGCTCAACACGCTGCGCAGCAATGAGGCGTTGCTGGACAACGTCACGCTGCTCACCTGGGGGCTCCGCGAAGTGCTCCAATACGCCGAGGTGCTGCTGAACAAGGACGACGTGGACGCAAAGGCGGACGCGCTGATCGACTTCATCAAGGAGCACGTCCTCGACAAGAAGTTCGTCGACCCGATGCTGGAGCGCGCGCACAGCGTGACGTCGTTCGCCGACCTCGACGCCTGGTTCCGGGACGTGCTGCGCGGTCTCGAGGTGAAGAACGCGGATGGGTGGCGTACGCACCATGTGGCGACCATCCGCAAGGTGCGGAACCGGCTCTCCAACATCTCGCTCCGGTGCAAGGGGCTCGTCGCCGACGACGGTGCGGCGAGCGACCTTCCGTTCGGGAGCTTTCAGGACCGCACGGTGTATGTGATCGATGTCGCTGGTCTCGAGGAAGACGCGCAGGATCTCATCTTTGCCCGCGTGGTGACGAAGCTCCGCGAGCATCTCGAGAAGCGCGACCTGGGCGTGCAGCACGTCGTGGTGTTCGTGGACGAGCTGAACAAGTACGCGCCCGGCGACGGACCGGAGACGTACGTCCGCAAGATGCTGCTCGACATCGCCGAGCGGGGGCGGTATCTGGGGCTCGTGCTGTTCGCGGCGCAGCAGTTCCGGTCGCAGGTCCATCGGCGCGTCGTCGGCAACTCGGGGACGGCGCTGTACGGGCGCATGGACGGCGACGAGCTGGCGACGCCCGGCTACGCCGTGCTGAGCCCGGCGATCAAGACCAAGCTGGCCACGTTGGAGAAGGGGCAATTGATGGTGCGGCACCCACATTTCACGCAACCCATCTTCGTGCGCTTCCCGCGTCCCGCGGTGATGCGCGGCCGTGACGGGGTGAGCCAGTATCCGGCCGCGGCGTCGCCGTCGCTGTTGTCGTCGGTGCTGCGGCAGCTTCGCGCCCTCGACTCGACGCTCACGCTTGGCTGGATCGAGGACGTGACGCAGCTCGCGACCGATGACGAGATCCTCCGCGCGCGCAACGACGTGCTGCGGACCCGTCCGAGCGATGTGCGGAAGACGTTCGCCGCGCACTTCCGTGCGGCGATCGCGCCGCGCACCGCCTCGCGTCCGCCGGCTCCCGCGCCGTTGCCCACGGTACCGGACGACGATCCGTACGGGTTCTAGCGTGACGTTTCGCGGGATGACGGTGCTCCTTGCGCTCGCTCTGCTCGTCCCGGCGGCGCGCGCGCAACGCAGCGAGCCGGAAGGCATCCTGCTGCGCATCCACCCGCACGTCGGTGACACGCTGCGCACGCGCCTCGATCAGCAGACCGAGGTGAGCGCGGTTGTCGCCGGGCCGAACGGACCCACGACGAAGTCTGTCACCACGTCGGTCATGCTCGGCTCTCGCACGATCGTGCAATCCGCGCTTACCGCGACGACGCTCGTGCTGACGATCGTCGACACGGCGGACGTGCGCAGCTCCGATGCACACGCTGCCGAGCAGGTCGCCGCGGCGGAGCGACGGCTGCGCGGACAACAGCTTCTGCTCCAGCTCGCGTGGGACGGCACGGTCGAGAGCGCGCGTGACGTGCACGGGATGCCGGTCCCGCACGACGTGGCCGAAGCGATATCGTCCATGCCGGCGATCTTCCCGCACCGGCCGGTGAGCGTGGGCGAGCAGTGGACGCGCCAGATGCCACTGCCCTCCGGCGGCCCCCTCGGCACGAGGGGTTCGGGGCACGTCGACGCCGTCTTCCGGCTCGACTCGCTGGACCACAGCGGCAATCTCGCCTTCATCTCGATGCACGGCGACATCCTCCCGGACGAAGAAAGCCACGGCGTGCAGCTCAGTGGCGCCGTCTCAGGGGCAATGCAGGTGAACCGCGCGCGCGGGTGGATGACCGACTCCCGGTTCACCGTGCAGGTGCGCTCGCTCGTCACGCCGCCGCCGCAGAGCGGCCTCGCGCCCATGCGCTTCGTCACCCGGGTGACACAACGTCTCCGCACGATGGACAAGCGCTGAACGACGGTTAGACTTTCAAGGTGCGCCGACCCAGGCCAACTGCCGCGCGCACAATCGCTTAGCATCTCTCGTCGACTCCGCTTCTGCGCCTCGTTCACCTCTCCGATCTGCACCTTGGCTACCGCCAGTATCAGCGGCTGACCCCGCGCGGGATCAATCAGCGCGAGGCCGACGTGGCGCTGTCGTTCACGCGCGCCCTGGACAAGGTGATCGAGCTCGCGCCGGAGATCGTGCTCATCGGTGGAGACGTGTTCCATCAGGTGCGCCCGACGAACACGGCCATTCTGCACGCGTACCTCCAGTTCGCGCGCCTGCGCAATGCGCTGCCGCGCGCAGAGATCGTCATGATCGCGGGCAACCACGACACGCCCCGCTCGGCCGAAACGGGCTCGATTCTGCGGCTGTTCAGCACGCTGGGGCTACACGTGGTGGATGCGGAACCGCGAGCGTTCGACTTTCCCGAGCTCGACGTCTCGGTGCTGGCGATCGCCGACAACCAGCACCCGCGCCCGAAGCTCGTGCCGGCGGGATCGCGCCGATGGAACGTGCTGCTGCTGCACGGCGAGGTCGAGGGAATGCTCGGTCCCTTCGCCGCGACGACCGACATCGCGACGCTGGAGATCTCGCAGGCGGACCTCAACGTGGCACACTGGGACTACATCGCGCTCGGGCATTACCACGTCTATCGCCGTCTCGCGCCGAATCAGTTCTACAGCGGATCGCTCGACTACACGAGTACCAACACGTGGGGCGAGAAGATCGAGGAAGGGCTCACGGGGGTGCCGGGGAAGGGGATCATCGAACACGATCTGTCGACCGGCGCGCACACCTTCCATCCCATCGCGCGGTCGCGCGAGTTCATCGATCTGCCGGTCATCTCGGCGCGCGGGCTGACGACGGAGGAAGTGAACGCGCGGATCCTCGCCGTCGTCGATGCGTGCCCCGCCGGGATCGACGACAAGGTCGTGCGAATGGTGGTGCGCGATCTGCCGCGTCACATCACGCGCCAGCTCGATCACAAGCAGCTCCGTGAGTTTCGCCGGCGCGCGCTGCATTTCCACCTCGATACGCGCCGGCCGGAGATCATTCGCTCGGTCGGTCACGGTGCGCCGGGACGGCGTCCGTCGCTCGCTGATTTCGTGCGCGACAAGCTGCGCGAGCGCGTCGTGGCGGCGGACATCGACCGCGAAGCGCTCGTGGAGCTCGGCCTGCGCTACCTCAAGGACGCCGAGGAGCGCGAGAGCACTGCGGTCGCAGCGCCGGCGAGCGCGGACGGATAGATGCGCCTCAACAGCCTGCGCCTCTGCAACTTCCGCCAGCATGCCGATACGTACATCACGTTCGACAGTGGCCTGACTGGAATCATCGGCGCGAACGGCTCGGGGAAGACGACGATCCTCGAGGCGATCGCTTGGGCGCTGTATGGCCAGGACGCGGCACGCGGCAAGAAGGAGACGATCCGGTCGCTGCGCGCCGGGCCGAACGCGCGCGTGAAGGTGGAGCTCGACTTCGAGCTCGGCGGACATCGCTACCGCGTGGAGCGCGGCCTCACGCACGCCGAGCTGTATCTCGACGGTGCCGAGCAGCCGATCGCCAACTCGCTCACCGGCGTGACGGACATGCTGCGCCGCCGGCTCGGCATGAGCCGCGAGGAGTTCTTCAATACCTACTTCACGGGGCAGAAGGAGCTCGACGTGATGGCGGCGATGGCGCCGTCGGAGCGGGCGCAGTTTCTCAGCCGCGTGCTCGGCTACGAGCGGCTGCGCGTGGCGCAGCGGCTGGTGAAGGACCGGGCGCGGACGCTCGCCGCGGAAGCGGCAGGCGTGCGCGCGGCGATGCCCGATGCGGCGAGCGTGGAACGGGTGCACCGCGAAGCGACGGAGCGTCTCGGCGTCGCCACCGCGCGCGCGCGCGTGAGCGCCGAGCGGCGCGACCGGGCGAACGGCGCGCTTGCCGACATCGTGCCGCGCTGGCAAGCGGCACAGCGCGAACGCGAGCAGCTCCAGGTTGCGCTCGCCGAGCTGCGCGTGGCGGAAAGCGAGGCGGCGTCGTACGCGCGGGATCTGGAGCGCGTGGAGCGCGAGCTCGCCGAGGTGGCCACGGCAGAGGCGGAGCTCGCCCGTCTGGCCGAAGACCTCGCGCCACTCGGACCATTGAGCGAAGAGCTGCACCAGCTCGATCAGCTTGCGCGCGAGGACGGGCGCCGCCAGGAGTTGCTCAAGCAGGAGCGCGGACTCGAGGAGGAGCTGCGGCGGCTGCGCGAGCGTCGCGCGAAGATCGAGACGGCGCCTGCGCTGGAGGAGGAGGTGGTCCTCGAGCTGGAGCAGCAGCGCGCCATGCTGGAGCTGATCGGGGGGGAGCTGGAAGCAAAGCGCACGGAGTGGGTGCGGGACAAGCAGGAGGCGGAGACGAAGCGCACGACGCTGCGGCAGCAGTACGCCGAGGTGAAGGAGCAGCGAGAGCGCCTGGTCGCGGCGGGTGAGGACGGGACGTGCCCAACCTGCGAGCGTCCGCTGCACGATCACTACCGCTCCGTGCTCGAGCATTTCGACGAAGTGATGGAGAACCTCAAGGCCGACGGCAAGTACTTCACCTCGCGCATCGAGCAGCTCGAGGAGATGCCCGCCGAGGTGCGCGAGCTCGACGAGCGCCGCCGCGCCGCGTCGGAGGAGACGAGCAAGCTCGAGCGCCGATTGACGAAGGTGCAGCTCGCCGTGCAGGAGCTCGCGCAGCTCGCGCGCGATCTCCAAGCCAAGGAGCAGCGGTTCGAGCAGGTGCGGGCCGATCGCGAGGCGATCGCCGGCGTGTACGACGCCGAGCGTCACGCGGCCGCGCAGCGCGAGCTGGAGCGGCTGCGCCCTCTCGAGGCGCGCACCACGCGCCTCAATGCGCAGATCGAGCGACGCAGCGCGCTGGAGGCCGACCGGGATCGTGCGGCTGCGGGCGCTGCCGGGGCGCAGGCGCGCATCGCATCGCTCGCTGCGCGCCGCGACGTGCTTTCATTCTCCGAGCAGAGCTTCGCCGAGCTGCGCGCGCGCCACGACGACGCCGCGACCGAGCTGCGTTCGGCGGAGCTCGATGCGGTGGCGGCCGCGGGGGAGGCGTCGGCGGCATCCGCGGCAGTCGCGCGCGCCGAGCAGGCGCGTGCCGAGCTCGCGCAGGCGAAGGCGAAGCTCGATGCACTCGATCGTCAGAAGCGTCTGCACGACGAGCTCGACCGGGCGTACACCGATCTGCGCACGGACCTGAACGTCCAGCTCCGTCCCGAAATGAGCGAGCTGGCGAGCGCCTTCCTCACCGAGCTCACCGACGCGCGCTACGAGGAGCTCGAGCTCGACGACAGCTACAATCTCACCGTGCTCGAGGACGGCGTGCCGAAGCCGGTGATCTCGGGAGGTGAGCAGGACATCGCGAACCTCTGCCTGCGTCTCGCGATCTCGCAGATGATCGCCGAGCGGGCGGGGCAGAGCTTCTCGCTGCTCATTCTGGACGAGATCTTCGGCTCGCTCGACGAGGCGCGGCGGCAGAACGTCGTCGAGCTGCTGCGCGGGCTCCAGGATCGGTTCGAGCAGGTCATCCTCATCACGCACATCGAGCAGGTGCGCGAAGGGTTGGACCGCGTGATCAACGTGCGCTACGACGAGGAGACCGGGACGTCCGTCGTCACGCAGGTCGAGCCGGGGATGATCGAGCCCGAGGTGCTCGAGGCCGCGGGTGCGGCGAGCTGATGGCGATCGCGCGGAGCTGGCGGTCACTTCCTCCGATCGACGGGCCCTTTCCGGCGCGGCTCGACGAGATCGGTGCGCTCAACGTCGTGTTCAGCGACGCGTTCACCGAGCGCTATCGACGCGACGGCATGGTGGGCGTACGCGTACCCAACCTCAATCCGCAGGTGTGGCGCTACGCGATCGAGGACGCGGCGGGCGGCGCGATGGTGTGGCGCGACGGGCGCGGTGAGATCGCCTGCTTCAACATGGTGCACCGCTCCGGCGTCGAAGGGTGGATGGGACCGCTCGCCGTGCGCACGGAATATCAGGGGAGCGGCACGGGGAAGGAGATGGTCGAGCGCGGGGTCTCGTGGCTCACGGCCGGGGGCGCGCGCGTGATCGGCCTCGAGACGATGCCGCGGACGATGGACAACATCGGCTTCTACGCGGGACTGGGCTTCACGCCGGGTCGTCTCACGATCACGCTCACGCTCGACGCGGGGGCGGCCGAGCGTCCGCCGGAGCTGCTGGGGCGCCTCTCCCCGCGCGATCGCGACGATCATCTCGCGGCGGCGCGCGCGCTCGTGCGCGGCTTGCTGCCGGGCTACGACTTCACGCGCGAGCTCGAGCTGACCGACTCGCTCGCGCTCGGCGACACCGTGCTGCTCCGGCAGCCGGGGACAGGTGAGATCACCGGATTCGCGCTCTGTCACACCGTCCCGCTCGTCGAGGGTCGTGTGCGCGAGGAGCTGCGCGTCCTCAAGCTCGTGCTGGCCGACGAGGCATTGCTCGAGCCGATGGTGCGCGCGCTGTGCGACTTCGCACGGCGGAGCGGGACTAGACGGGTCGCATTCCGCGTGCAGGGCGAGTATGAGCACGTGTTCCGGCGCCTGGTCGCGCTGGGGGCCCGTGTGCGCTGGACGGATCTGCGAATGTCGCTCGGTGGTTACGAGGAGCAGCACCCGGAACGCGGCGTGGTCCTTTCGAACTGGGAGATCTGAGCGAAGCTCGTCGCCGGATCGGCATCAACCACGACGCCACATCACGGAGGAGACCGATGGATCCGATGTACCTCAAGGCGGTCGAAGCACATCAAGCGACCGGCGCTCGTGGCGCAGCGATCGAGAGGATGCGCGCCGCCGGCGCGCCCGTCCCGCAGATCCAGCACCTCTTCGCGTTCAAGCCGGAGCGCACCGATCACCTCGCGCGCTTCACCCAGGAGGTCATGCGCGGTCCGTCGCCCCTCTCGCCGGGGCAGCGCGAACTGATCGCGGCGCTGACGTCGAAGCTCAACCAGTGCCTCTTCTGAATCGGCTCCCACGCCGCGGTCGCGGCGGAGCTGCTGGGAGATCGCGCGCTCGTTCAAAGCGTGCTGGAGAATCGCCCCGACGCGCCGATCACGTCCAAGGACGCGGCGCTGTACGACTTCGTACGCAAGGTCGTTCGCGAGTCACTGTCCATCGGACCGGCTGACGTCGACGCCGCGCACGCGGCGGGGTGGTCCGATGAAGCACTGTACGACGCGATCACCGTGGTCGCGCTGTTCCAGTTCTACAATACGTGGATCGATGCCACGGGCGTGCAGGACATGCCGGCCGCCGGCTACGAGATGTCGGGAAAGCGGCTGGCGACGCAGGGGTATGCGCCGTGAGCGCGGCACGTGGAGCCACGACTCCGCGCTCTCCGACACCCGAGTGATGATCGGCTGAACCGGGATTACCTCTCCATCAACCCGCTGCTCGGCACCGGCTGCACGGACTCCTGCACCGTGAGTGGCTCGCGGGCATCAGCCGCGAGCACGGCACGCTCAGGAACCTCGGCCAGCCCGACCTCGCGCACGAATGCGACACATACCGCGGCGATGAACAAGCAGGCGCCCCCTGCGAGCACCACGTAGAGGGGGGCGTCGGGGTTGTCCTTGCCGAAGAGGAGGCGGATCGCCGGGCCGAAGCCGAGGGAAGCGACGATCTCCGGGATGACGATGAAGAAGTTGAAGACGCCCATGTACACGCCCATCCGCCGCGCCGGAAGCGCAGTCGAGAGAATGGCGTACGGCATCGAGAGAATCGACGCCCAGGCGATCCCCACGCCGATCATCGTGAGCAGCAGCAGGTGACGGTCGTGGATGAGCGAGAGCGACAACAGCCCGATCGCTCCACAGACGAGCGCCAGCGCGTGCGTCGCCTTGCGGCCGATGCGCTCGGCGAGCCGCGGCAGCGCGAACGCGACGATGAAGCAGGTGATCGAGTAGAAGGAAAACGCGAACCCGCCCCACTCCACGCCCTGCGTATAGAGTGCCGACTTGGGATCGGTTGCGCCGAACACATGCCGCGCCGTAGCCGGCACGAAGAAGAGCCACATGCAGAACAGCCCGAGCCAGGTAAAGAGCTGCACCACGGCGAGCTGACGCATCGTCATCGGCATGTCACGCACGGCGGAGACGATCTCACGAAACACGTCTCCCGGCCGGCCCTTCACCTCGCGCTCGCGGCGCCACTCGTCGAGGTTCTCCGGCGGAAACTCGTCCGTCGTGAGCACCGTCCAGAGCACGGCGAGAAGAAACACGACCGCACCCGCCTGGAACGAGTACTTCACCGTGAGCGGGATGCCACTGGCCGTCGTACCGCTCACGCCGGCGCGGCTGAGCAGGAAGGGCAGGGCGTTGGCCAGGCTCGCGCCCACGCCGATGAAGAACGACTGCATGACGAAGCCGGCGGTGCGCTGGGACACATTGAGCTTGTCCGCAACGAAGGCGCGGAACGGCTCCATGGAGATGTTCACCGACGCGTCGAGCACCCAGAGGAGACCAGCCGCCATCCACAGGGTGCTCGACGTGGGCATGAAGAAGAGGGCGATCGACGCCAGTACGGCGCCGACGAAGAAATAGGGCCGCCGTCGCCCGAAGCGCCCCCACGTGCGGTCGCTCATCACGCCGACGATCGGTTGCACGATCAGGCCGGTGAGCGGCGCGGCGAGCCAGAGTGCCGGTACCTGGTCGGGGCGCGCGCCGAGCTTCTCGTACACGGCCGACATGTTGGCGAGCTGCAGCCCCCAGCCGAACTGAATGCCGAGGAATCCGAAGCTCATGTTGAACATCTGCCAGAAGGTCATGCGTGTCCGCTGCATCCGAACCTCGGCGATCTTCTCAAAGGGGAGGAAGGGTCCTTCCGGCCGCGATCGCGGCGCACGAAGTTGTTGCACCGACACGCCTTTGTGAAGGAGGTTCCGATGCGCCGTCTTGCCGCTCCGCTCTGTGCCGCGCTGCTCCAGGCCGCACCCCTCGTCGCAAGCGCGCAGCCCGCTGCGACCGCCCGGTGGACGTCGGGCGCCACGTGTTACGAGGTCTTCGTCCGCTCGTTCAAGGACAGCGACGGTGACGGCATCGGCGATCTGAAAGGCCTCATCCAGAGGCTCGATTACATCAACGACGGCAACCCGCGCTCGACGACCGACCTCGGCGCACGGTGCATCTGGCTCATGCCCGTCGCGCAATCGCCGAGCTATCACGGCTACGACGTGACCGACTACTACACGGTCGAACGGGACTACGGAACGAACGCGGACTTCAAGCGCCTCGTCACGGAGGCGCACAAGCGCGGCATTCGCGTGCTCGTCGATCTCGTGCTGAACCACGCGTCGAGCCAGCATCCGTACTTTCAGGAGGCGCTGCGCGATACCACGTCGCCGCACCGCTCGTGGTTCCGCTTCGCTCGCACCAAGCCGAACACCAAGGGTCCGTGGGGGCAGGAAGTCTGGCACCGGTCGCCCGTGCGCGACGAGTACTTCTACGGCGTGTTCTACGAGGGGATGCCCGATCTGAATTACGAGACGCCGGCGGTGCGGCAGGAGGCGGACAGGATCGCGCGCTTCTGGCTCACGGAGATGGGGGTCGACGGCTTCCGTCTCGACGCCGTGCCCTATCTGGTCGAGAAGGGTGACTCGCTCGCTCATACGAGCGGTACGCACGCGGTGCTGCACGACTTCGCGCGCGGGGTGAAGGGCGTCTCGCCGAGCGCCTACATGATCGGCGAGGTGTGGGACAGCGCCGGTACGATTCTCAGCTACTACCCTGATCAGCTCGACGCGTACTTCGCGTTTCCCGCATCGGACGCGATCCTCGACGCGGTGCGGAACGGCTCGGCACGCAACCTCCTCACGCCATTCGTGCGCTTCCAGCATGCCCTCCCTCCCGATCGCTGGGCGCCGTTCCTGCGCAATCACGATCAAACGCGGACGCTCACGTCGCTCGGCGGCGACGTCGGCCGCGCGCGCCTGGCGGCCACGCTCCTGCTCACGCTGCCCGGACTCCCGTTCGTGTATTATGGCGAGGAGATTGGCATGACCGGTGACAAACCGGACGAGCGCATTCGCACGCCGATGCAGTGGACCGGCGCGGCGAATGGTGGGTTCACCTCCGGTCAGCCCTGGGAGCCGCTCCAGAACGACGTGGCGACGTCGAACGTCGAGACGGAGCGTGCTGATCCGGGCTCGCTGCTCAACCTCTATCGGCGCCTGATCCACCTCCGTGGCGCGAGCTCCGCGCTCGGCAGCGGTACGCTGATTCCGCTCGTGACCAGCAACGACGCCGTAGCCGCTTATCTCAGGCGCGACGGACTGCGTGCGGTGCTCGTCGTCGCCAACTTGGGCGGCACGCCCGTGAGCGACGTCAGCCTCGCCTCCGAGGGCAGCGTGCTCACCGGTGGACGATATACGCTCGTGGGACTCCTCGGCGAGCCATCGGGCGTGACGCTGAACGTGCCGTCGCACGGGTGGCTGCGCGCCTACAGACCGGTCGCGACGCTCGAGCCGAGGAGCGCCTACGTGTTCGAGCTACGAGCTACCCATTAGCGGTGAGCGACTCGCCGTTGCCGTTCACCTCACGGGGCCGGTGCCTTGACGGGAGCAGCTTTCCGCTCCTGAGCAGAGAGTGCGAGCGCCACGCCATTGCTCCACCCGAAGCCGTCCTGCGTTGGATATTCGCCGCCGCCGGCGCGCTTGCTGAGATCCGTCACGTCGTACTTCTCGGTCATCTTCCCCGTCACGCGATAGGTGCGGCGGTTGAGGGCAAGCCAGCGCGTGCGCGCGTCGGCGGCGAGATCGGGGCGTCCGTAGCGGCGCGCGCCCTGCATGGCCAGCCACTGGAGTGGCGGCCAGCCGTTGGGCGCGTCCCACTGCTGTCCCGTGGTGAACGTCGTGGTCACGAAGCCACCCGGCTTGAGAAAATCGCGCTCCAGTCGCGCGGCGACGGCGCGACCTTGCTCGGGTGTGGCGAGGCCGAAATAGAGCGGCGCCACCGCTGCGAGCGTGGGGCGGTCGGTCACGCGCTCGCCCGTGCGCCAGCGCACGTCGTAGAAGAAGCCACTGGCTGAATCGTAGGCCGCAGCGAGGAGCGCTCGGCGCCGCCGCTCGGCGGCGTCGGCGAAGCGAGCGGCCACCGCGGCGTCACCGGGGGCGCGGCGCGCGGTGCGCAGCGCGGCGATCGTGCGCTCGAGATTGTAGAGGAGGGCGTTGAGATCGATCGGCGCGAGGTCTGTCGTCTCGAGCGTGCGCAGATCGGACGGATCGCGCATCCAGCGACTCGAGAAGTCCCACCCGCTCTCCGCCGATGCGCGAAGGTTACGATACAACGCCTCGCGCCGTGCCTCGGGGACACGCTGCGCGAGGGAGAAGTCCTCGCGATACGACTCCGGGCGCGGCTCGGGGATGTCGTCCCAGTAGCGATTGAGCACCGAGCCATCCTGCAGCATGACCACGCGACGATGCGCGCTGCCTGGCGTCAACGTGGCGGCGCCCTCCATCCAGAAGGCGTGCTCGCGCTCGAGGGCGTCCAGGTAGCGCAGCGCACGCGTCGTGTCGGTCGCGCCGGCATACAGCCCGACCATGGCGCCAAAGTACGGCGGCTGACTGCGTCCCAGGTAATAGGTGCGGTTACCATTCGGGATGTGGCCGACCGTGTTGACGAGATGCGCGAAGTTGTCGAGCATGTTGGCCATCAGATCCGTCCGGCCGCTCTCGATCAGGCCGAGCATGGTGAAGTACGAATCCCAGTAGTACACCTCGCGGAAGCGGCCACCCGGCACGACGTACGCATTGGGCAGCGGGATGAGCGACGACCGCGGATCGGGGGTATCCGCACGACGAGTGAGCACGGGCCAGAGCGCGCGGATGTGGTCTTCCATGCTCAGCGTCGTATCGCTGTGATAGCCCTCGCCCGCCGGTCGAGGCAGCTCGAAGTTCTGCTCCACGAACGCGCGGAGATCGAACCCCGGCTCGTTCTTCGACGCAGCATATCGCGCCACGATCTCGGGTGGCGCAGAGCGCGGCCGTGCGTCGACGAAGGTCTTGGAGTCCGGGAAGAGTCGCGCCATCTGCACGTCGTGAAAGAGTGCGCCAAGTGCACGGGGCGGGTGGTAGAGACTGTCCGCAGACAGCGTCGCCGGCGCAGCGGTCGTGCTCCGCGTGGCCACCGGAGGCGTCGCAGTGCACGCCGCGAGCACGAACGCCAGCATGACGAACGACGATCGACGCGCACTCGGAAATGGTACCATGGCCATTCTGGTCAGGGGTTGTCGTGGTTGTCCGTGGGTCGTCATCGGATCGCCGTCAGCGCGCCCTGGCAAGGGGACGAGCGCCTCCGGCGTGATTCAGTCGCAGCACCTGAAGCGTCGTGTCGTTGCGCGCCGCGACGATCAGGCGCGCGCCATTCGCGCCATGGAGCAGTGCGAGATGGCGCACCTGCCCGTTCAGGATCAGGCCGTCCGCCTCCAGATCGACGGGCGTGAAGCGGCCGTCGCCGCTGCCGCGCAGCAGCAGGCCGTAGCTGGCGTCGTACCGTCCAAGCACGGGAGGAACGCCGTAGAAGTTGCCCGCAAGCAGGAGGTCGGTCTTTCCATCTCCATCCAGATCATCGGCGATCGCCGCGCGTACCGGCGCGAACTGCGCTTCCATCGGTAGCGGCCGCAGCGTGAACTTTCCGCGGCCGTCGTTCAACGCAATCGACGTCGCGAGCTCGTACGCATCGTATCGCTTCGCCTTCGCGAGATCGGCTGCCGGGATGATGTCCGCGAGGCGGCTTGCACCGAACGATGCATACGTCGGGTATTTGGCGCGCAGCGACGGAATGGCCCGCACCAGCTCGTCGCGCCCGGCGATCGGATAGCTGACGCCGTGCTTGTAGGCGGTGAGGATCTGCTGGAGCGTGCCGGTGTGCGCGAAGTCCCCGACGTACATCTGCGCCGGCTCCTTGCGCGAGGCGCGAACGTACGAGTTGAGGCCGAGATTGCCGAGCACGAGATCTCTTCGACCGGCCCCGCGCAGATCGGCGGCAACGACGGTATTCCACCAGCCATTCGTCCCGGCGAGACCGGCCTCGGTCGTCCGATCGACGAAGCGGCCATTCTCCTGATGGAACACGCGCACCGGCATCCACTCGCCGGTCACGACGAGATCGAGCTTGCCGTCGCCGTCGTAGTCGACCCACGCGGCCGAGGTCACCATTCCGGCCTCGGCGAGCGCTGGTGCCACGTCACGGGTGACATCGACAAAATGACCCGTCCCGTCGTTGCGGAGCAGGTGACTCGTCGGCGTGGCGCCGTACTGGCGGCTCACCACGCGACTGCCAATGAAGAGGTCAACGTGCCCGTCACCGTCGAAGTCGCCCGGTACGACGCACGATGCATTCTCGAAGATCGGCGGCAGCGCCGTCGTATCGCGCCGGAAGTTGCCGTGGCCGTCGTTCAGGTACAAGCGTGGGCGCAGCTCGTCGGCGTGGCCCCAGAACTCGTTGCCCCCGCTGGCGACGAGCAGATCGGGATGTCCGTCGCCGTTCGCGTCGAAGAAGACCGCGTCGACGTCCTCCGCCAGGCTGTCGGCGGCGATCGACGGTTGCGGGCTGGCGCGGAAGCGGCCGTCGCGCTGCTGTAGATACAGCCGACCCGGCTGCCACTTCGCGCCTCCCACGTAGATGTCGTCCAGCCCGTCGCCATTCACGTCCGCGACCGCGAGCGCCGGCCCCTCCGTCGACAGCAGATGCGGCATCAGCGGCTCGCGCTCGAAATCGAACGGGGTGTTCTCGACGTGCTTGAAGTCCAGGCCGAGCTGCGAGGAGACATCGGTGAAGCGCACGGACGCCGGTGTGGGTGAGGGCGGCACGTAGCGCCCAGCCGCGTCATGCTGTGACAGCGTGATGATGCGATCGACGGCGACGTTCGTGCGTGTCTGATACCGCCGGTCGGGCCAGACGACGATCAATGTATCGATCGTCGTCGCTCTTCCCAACCCGAAGTGCGGGCGTGGGTCGACCGACGACTGGAATCCACGCGTCGGCATCTGCTCGACCAGCTGACGCGTGCTTCCTGTCACGGCGATCACCTTTGCGCCGATGCCGTTGGTGTTTTTCCCCTCGCCGCGGAGCTCTACCGTGAGGTAATGATGGCCGTTCCGCTCGCGCGCATGGTTGCGGTAGATGGCAGCGGGCGCGTTGATGCGGTTGACGACGAGGTCGAGCGCACCGCTGTTGTTCAGGTCCACGTACGCCGCGCCATTCGAGAAGCCCGGCTGTGCGAGCCCCCACGCGTCCGCCATGTTCGTGAACGTCAGATCGCCATTGTTGCGGAAGGCGTAGCTGGCGAGTGGGACGTGCGGCATGCGATCGAGCAGGGCGAGATTCCGCGCGTCGATCCCGTGCGCGAGCGACGCCTGCACGGCATCACTGCCGACATAGCTGATGTAGTCGAGATCGTTCGGGCGCCGGTAGATGCCGTTCGTGACGAACAGGTCCTTGCGCCCGTCGTTGTCGAGGTCGGCGAAGAGCGGAGCCCAGCTCCAATCGGTGGCGTAGACCCCAGCAAGAAAGCCGACGTCGCTGAACTTGCCGCCGCCGCGATTGAGCTGGAGCACATTGCGCGCGAACTGCGGATGGTAGCCCGCCTTCAGCTTGAGGTTGTAGAGACTGAAGCTCTCCGCGCCGGCCGACGTCTTCAGGATGTCCTCGCGATCGGGCAGCATGTCCACCGAGATCAGATCGGGGCGGCCGTCGTTGTTGAAGTCGGCGGCGTCGACGCCCATCGAGAACTGGCTGGTGTGTCCCGTCGCGCGGGCGATCGACTCGGTGAAGGTGCCGTCGCAGTTGTTGATGTAGAGATAGTCGTTCTCCTGAAAGTCGTTGGCGACGTAGAGATCGGGACAGCCGTCCCCGTTGAAGTCGCTCGCCACGACGCCGAGCCCGAACCCTTCCGCGCTGCCGTAGATCCCCGCCTTCTCGCTCACGTCGGTGAAATGGCCGCCGTCGTTGTGGAAGAGCCTGTCGCCGGCGCGGGGATTCCGTTCGTGTCGGTTGGCCTGCTGCCCTGCCTCCTGCTCGGTGTGCGTGGAGCTGGTGAGCAGGAACATGTCGAGGTTGCCATCGCCGTCGTAGTCGAAGAAGAGCGCCTGCGTTGAATATCCGACGTGCTCGAGCCCGTACTCCTTGGTGCGGTCGGTGAACGTGCCGTCCCCATTGTTGACGTAGAGAACATTGTGGCCGTGCATCGTGAGGTAGTCGACGCCGGAGACGTAGATGTCGAGGAGCCCGTCGCCGTTCACGTCGGCCATCGTCACGCCGGTCGTCCAGGCACCGGTGCCTCCCACGCCAGCCCGTTCGGTGACGTCTTCGAACTTGTAGTTCCCCTTGTTCAGGTAGAGCCGATTGTGGCCGAGGCTCGAGGTGAAGTACAGGTCGGGGAGACCGTCACCGTTGACGTCGCCGACGGCCACCCCGCCGCCGTTGTAGTAGTAGAGGTAGTTGATGATGTTGAACGCCGTGTCCTCCGGCAGGCGATTCTCGAAGGTCACGCCCGTGGTGGATGACGGGAGCTGCTCGAACAGCGTCGGGGTCGGGGCCGTGGAATGGCACGCCGAGGCCATCGTCCACGCGACGACCGCGGCGACACCGGAGCGCCCCCACCTCCGTAGGGACCCTTGCGCGCGCAGCCCGCGCTTGCCGGCCATCGTGAATGCTGCCATTCTAACGCGCACGCCGCGTCCTCAACTTGGGGTCAACGATGATGACATTCGCGCGTCGTAAGCTGATACCCGGCGCGATCCTCGCCAATGCACTGATCGCGTGCTCCGGCTCACCCCCTCCACGCCCGGCGCCCGAACCGGCGACGTCGGCGAGACCTGGAGGGAGCACCACGACGATCACCGCCAGCGAGATCGAGAAGACCCCCGGTGAGCCGATCGAGACGCTCCTCATGGCCCGCTCACCGGGCGTCTGGGTGGGGCGCACGGCGGACGGCGCACTCGCCATCCGCATTCGCGGATCGACGTCGTTCAACGACAACGCCGAGCCGCTGTACATCGTCGACGGCACCCCCTTTCAGCCTGCATCGAACGGAGGGCTCATCGGAATCAACCCGTACGACATCGCCTCCATCAAGGTCCTGAAGGATCCCGCCGACCTCACGATGTACGGCGCGCGGGGGGCGAACGGCGTGATCGTCATTAAGACGAAGCGGCAGAATCAGTGATCCGGGAGGCGGTCAGCGCGGGGAGTCCGCGCCGACCACCTCCTCATTTCCTTCCGGCATAGCGCACCGGCCGGGTCGCGCGGAAGACGAGCGGCCGATCGTTGTTGCGCGCGACGACGTACAGCGCGCCATTCGCCGTGCGCACGCGCTGGATGTCGCGAGACTGGCCGGGCACGAAGAATCCGCTGTCGAGCGCGCGAACGGGGGTGAAGCCCCCTCGGCCGTCGCCACGGAGCATCAGGCCGTAGCTCGCGCTCATGCGGCCGATCTCCGGCTTGAAGCCGTCGAAGTTGCCGGCGAGCAGCAGGTCGGTATGCCCGTCGCCGTCCACGTCGGTCGCCAGCACACCGTACACGGGCGCGATCTGCGCCTCCGCCGGCAACGGCGTGACGGTGAAGGAGCCGTCGCCATTGTTGTGCACCAGCGACGTGGCGAAGGTGTACGCCGTCTTCGCCACGGCGCTACGCAGATCCGTCTCGGAGAAGATGTCGCTGACCGTCTGGCGCGCGTACGACTTGTAGCTCGGGTAGCGCGCCTTGAGCGATGGGATGGCGCGAATGAGATCGTCGCGCAGCGCGATGGGATAGCTGACGCCGTTGTTGTAGCAGGAGATGATCTGCTGGTCGAAGCCGCTGCCGTCGAAGTCCTTGACGTACATCGTCGTCGGCTCGCGCTCGGACGCGTGCAGGCGCCCGTTCAAGCCGAGGTTGCCGACGATGAAGTCCACGCGCCCGTCGCCGTCCACGTCGGTCGCGACGATGCGGTTCCACCAGCCGTTGCTCTTCTCGAGCCCCTTCGCCGTCAGGCGCTTGAGCTTCCCGCCGCCCATGTTCTTGAAGATCGTGATCGGCATCCACTCGCCGACGACCACGAGATCGAGCCGGCCGTCGCCATCGACGTCGCGCCACACGGCGTCGGTGACCATGCCGACGTGTTCCAGCTCGGGCGCCAGCTTCGCGGTGACATCGGTGAAGTGGCCGTGGCCATCGTTCCGCAGGAGCATGCTCTTCGGATCGACGCCGTAGTGCCCGGGCACCACGCGGCCGCCGACGAACAGATCGATCGCGCCGTCGCCGTCGTAATCGGCCGCGACGACGCGCGAGCCGCTGTTCGTCTCCGACGGCAGTGCACCGACGGCCTTCCGGAAGTGCCCGTGGCCATCGTTGAGGTACAGGCGATCCTGCAGCGCCGACGCGCCCTCGGAGAACTCGTTGCCGCCGCTCACGACGTACAGATCGGGATGACCATCGCCGTTGGCGTCGAAGAACACGGCGCCGAGGTCCTCCGATATCGCATCCGCGGCAAAGACGGCCTCATCGCTCGAGACGAACCGTCCGTCGCGCTGCTGGATCAGCAGCTTCCCCGGCTGCTCCTTCGCTCCCCCGATGTAGATGTCGTCGAGTCCGTCGCCGTTCACGTCGGCCACAGCGATCATCGGGCCTTCCGTCGAGAGCAGCTTGGGGATGAGCCGCTCACGGTCGAAGTCGACGAACTCGTTCTCGTGATGCACGAAGTCCAGCGCCACCTGCGCCGTGACGTCCGCGAGCACCTTGGGCACCGGCGGCATTGTCGTCGGCTTCGCCGGTGCGGGCACCGACTCGGCATGCTTGACGCCGATCAACTGATTTGCCGCGGTACGTCCGAGCACGGTCACCCGGGCGTCCGGCCATACGACTCGCACCGAGTCGGCCGCATCGGCGCGCCCGAGGCCGAAATCGAGCACGTAATCGACGCTCGACTGGTAGCCGCGCGTGGGAAACTCCTCCTGCATGTACGCCGCCTTGCCCGCATACACGGTGACGCGCGAGCCAACGCCAAAGCGGTTCGCTCCCTCGCCGACGAGCTGTACGCGGAGAAAGTGATTCTCCGGGTGCAGCGTGCGCGCATTGTTGCGGTAGACGGCCGCCTCCTGGTTCACGTTGTTCACCACGAGGTCGAGCGCACCATCCCCGTCGAGATCGGCATACGCCGCGCCGCTCGAGAAGCTCGGCGTGTCGAGTCCCCACGCATGTGCCTCGTTCACGAACCGTAGCCCGCCGAGGTTGTGGAAGGCGTAGTTCGAGAGCGGCGTGGACGTCATTGCCTTCGTGAGCTGCATGAAATCGGCGCGTGAGCGGCCGCCATTCGTCGCCGCCTTCATCGTCTCCGGGTTTGCGAGGAACGCAACGTAATCCTGCGACGTGACATCCTTGGCGATGCCGTTCGTCACGAAGATGTCCTTGTTGCCGTCCAGGTCGAGGTCGGCGATCAGCGCGCTCCAGCTCCAGTCGGTGCGGGCCACACCCGCCATCTGCGCGACGTCGCTGAACGTGCCGTCGCCGTTGTTGTGCTGGAGCATGTTCCGCATGAGCTGGTGATGGAAGCCGTTGCGGACCTTTTGCTGGTACGACTCCCACCCTTCGAACTGGCTCGTCGTCTTCAGGCGGTACTCGTCCTCGGGGAGCATGTCGGTGGTGTAGACATCGGGCCACCCATCGTTGTCGACGTCGGCGATGTCGAGCCCCATGGAGAAATAGCTGATCACCGGCATCTGCCGGTCGATCGCGTCCGAGAAGGTGCCGTCGCGGTTGTTGATGTAGAGGTAGTCGCGCTCGAAGAAGTCATTCGCGACGTAGATGTCCGGCCAGCCGTCGCCGTTCACGTCGGCCACGACGACGCCGAGGCCGAAGGCGACCTCGGGGCTGTGAATCCCCGCGGCAGCGCTGACGTCGGTGAAGTGCCCGCCGTCGTTCCGGAACAGCTTGGCGCCACCGTACGGGTCGCGCTGGTCGCGCGTGTTGCGGACGTCGAAGCTGGCGGCCGGCTTTGGCGAGTTGTTGATGACGAGGAGATCGAGGTCGCCGTCGTGATCGTAGTCGAAGAAGACGGCCTGAATGGAGTAGCCTTCATCGGCCACGCCGTACTCCCGCGCCATCTCCTTGAACGTCGGGACGCCGTTGGCGTCGAGGCCCTGATTGATCCAGAGCTGATTCGCGCGGCTCTTTGGCGGTCCATTGCCGGCGCGGCAGATGTAGATGTCGAGCAGCCCGTCGCCGTTCACGTCGGCGAGCGTGACGCCGGTGGTCCACGACCCGGCGTCGGTCGTGAGCCCCGATTCCTTCGTGACGTCGCGAAAGTGGAAGCTCCCCTTGTTCAGATAGAGCCGCGGGCCACCCTGATTCGACGTCAGCACGATCTCGGGGAGCCCATCCCCCGTGAGATCGCCGACCGCAACGCCACCGCCGTTGTAGAAGTTCCGGTACGTGAAGACGTTGAAGTCCGGCGTCTCCGTCAACCGGTTCTCGAACCGTACGCCCGTCACGTTCGAGGGAAGCAGCGTGAAGAGCTGATTCCGCACCGGTGGCGCCTCACCCGCCTGGATCACGTCGGCGCCGCCCTCGCCTGATCGTGAGCAACCGGCAACGACGACGATGCAGAGCCCTCGGAGAAGGCGTGAACACCGGGATGAGGAGCGCTGCATGACACCTGGAGGAGGAACGTCTGGTCCTACTACACCATAGCCTGCCCCGAGCGGGACAGGCTATGGTGTATTACTCGACGACCTGAACCGGCTCAGTAGCCGGGATTCTGCACGAGCTTGGCGTTCGTCTGCATCTGCGTGGCCGGAATCGGGAAGAGCACGCGATACGGCTCCGTTGCCGGCTTCACGCACGTGACGTTGGGAGCCGTCGACTGGCAGTACCTGTGCGCCGACGTGTACGTCCCGGCGCGAATCATGTCCTGGCGCCGCTTGGCCTCACCGGCGAGCTCGAACAGACGCTCGTTGAAGATCGCCTGGCGAGTCTGCGCCTGGGTGTACGTGAGCGGGATCGACTTCGGTGGATTGAAGTGCCGGTCGCGTATGATGTTCAACTGCTGGATTGCCGCCGCGGTCTGTCCCTGCTCGTTCAGTGCCTCCGCCTTGATCAGGTACATCTCGGCGAGGCGGAAGAACGGATAGTTGTTCGGGTGCGAGTCGCCGTTCGGTGCACCAGGGAGGGGTGGGAACTTCATGAGGCGCGCACCTTCGTTCTCTGCCGCCTTGGTGGCGTCGGCGATCGTGTCCGTGAACACCAGCGGCTTGCCCTGGCGGTCGTTGACCGGGAGGCCGGTGTTGTAGCTGTACTGCTGACCGACCAGAATCACCGAGCGACGGTCGTCCGCCGGATCGAACGCGCGATACGTATCGGCGATCATCGCGAATCCGTTCCACGGCTCGGGCGCGAGCATGTTGTAGTGCAGCGCGCGCATCTGGAGGCTCATGCCGAGGCCCGGCGTCGACGACTCGTTGATGACGAAGATGTGCTCCGGCGAGTCGTGATTGTCGATCGTGAAGTTCTTCTTCCAGTCGGTCGCCAGGGAATACTGCCCCGAGTTGATCACGCGGTCCGCCGCCGCCGCCGCGTCGGTCCACCGTGCCGTGCCCTTCGTGAGCCCGCCGGCCGTGACGGTGCCCGTGAAGACCTGCGCGTTGACGTACAGGCTCGCGAGGATCGCGTCTGCGGCGCCCCGGGTGATGCGACCCTTGTTGGCCGCCGGCCAGCTCACCGGCAACGCGGCGCGAGAGTCGTTCAGCTCCTTCTCGATGAAGCGGAAGAGGGAGTCACGCGGTACGCGGGCGTTCGTCCCGAGCTCGGTCGTCGTGACGAGCGGTACGCCGCCGAAGAAGTCCATCAGCATGTAGTAGTACCATGCGCGCAGCGTGCGCAGCTCGGCGATCGTCTGGTCCTTGTTCGCACCGCCGGCCTTGTTGATGACGTCGATCATCAAGTTGGCTTTGGCGACGCCGCCGAACAGCGTGTTCCAGGTGCCGTTCATGTCGTCGAGCGCCGAGCCGGTGTTCGATCCCCACGTCTGCTTGTGAATCTCGAGCCATCGGCCGTTGTCGTACCAGTCCTGGCCACGAGTGGGGACGATGAGCTCGTCGGTGCTGATCTCGCTCAGGTTGTAGTAGCCCCAGAGCGTTCCGCGGAGGCCGGCGTACACCGACGCGACACCCGCCAGCACTTCCGCGTCCGTCTTGAACGCGTTGTCGGGGGTGAGGGCGTCCTTGGGTACCTCGGCGAGGTTGGTGCAGCCGGGCACGAGGCCGAGCGTCGGCGCGAGCAGCACCGCGCACAGAGCGACCCGGCGAATCGACTGCTTCAAAGGAGTCTTCATATATGCTTCGGTGACCTGGCGAAGGAGGCAGAAAGTCGTGTCGATGTCACAGGATCAGAGCTGGAGCCGAGCGCCCAGCGTGAACGTCCGCGCGCGCGGGTACGTCAGGTAGTCGATGCCGCGCGTGCCCACGCCGTTCACACCCGCGTCGACGAAGACTTCCGGATCGTAGCCCGAGTACGGTGTGAACAGCAGCAGGTTGTCCCCCGAGAGGTACACGCGCGTGTTCCGCCCGCGTAGATCGAAGGTGTAGCCCACGGTCGCGTTCTGGAGCCGGATGAACCGTCCATTCTCGATCCAGCGCGACGAATAGATCGAGGGCTCGTTGATCCCCGTCGGATCACTCAGCGCCGACACGAGGAAGTTGCGACCCTGCTTGGCGTTGCCCTTCGTGGAGTAGATCAGCGCCGTGTTGTTGAACACGTCGCGACCGAACTCGCCGCGCCAGTTCCAGCTCGCGTCGAATCTGTTCCACGAGCCGTTGCTGTGCAGTCCGAGCGTGAACTTCGGGTTCGCGTTGCCGATGATCATCTCGTCGTCCGCCGTGGGGGCGAAGGTCTCTCCGTTCGTGCAGCCCGTGCTGGTGGAGACGCAGGAGAAGACCTGGCGTCCCTGCCCATCGACGCGGAGGAACTGCGGGCCCCAGAAGGTGCCGAGCGGCTGGCCGACGATCAGGCGCTGGGCAAAGCGACCGGACTGCCCCTGTCCGAATACGCTGCCGGTGATGATGAAGGAGCGGCCCGGCCCGAGGTCGAGCACCGAGCTGCGCTCCACCGTGAGGACCAGCCCCGACGACAGGCTCCGCGCCTGTGCGTCGAGGAGACGGGCGTCGAAGGCGGCCTCGAAGCCGCGGTTGCGCACGGACCCGACGTTCTCGATGCGGGAGTCGAGCACCGCGGGCTGCGGCACCGTCACGCGCAGCAGGAGGTCCTTCGTCCTCTTCTGATAGAAGTCGATCACGCCGGTGACGCGGTCGCTCTTCGCGCCCCAGTCGATGCCGACGTTGGTCTGCTCCGACGTCTCCCACTTGAGGTCGGGATTCGCCACCTGCGCCGCAACGAGGCCGGTCGTGATGCTGGAGCCGAACGGATATCGGGCGCCGTTGTCCGCCTTGAGCAGCAGCTGCGTCCCGTACGGCTGCACCGCCTGGTTGCCCTGCCGTCCCCATCCGGCGCGCAGCGCCAGCGTGGAGAACGGCCCACGGCCACGCATGAAATCTTCGTTGCTGATGCGCCACGATGCCGACACGGCCGGGAACACCGACCACTTGTTCCCCTCCGCCAGCCGCGACGAGCCGTCGCGACGGACGACGCCGGTCAGGAAGTACTTGTCGGCGATGCTGTAGTTGGCGCGCGAGAAGAAGGAGACGAGCCGGCTCTCCTGGATGTACGACACGGGCGGCGGCGACGCGGCCTGCGTCCCGGCGCCGAGGTTGTTCCACGTGAAGGCGTCCGTGACGAACCCCTGCATGACCACTTCGAAGCCGTGGTTGTCGAAGCGGCTGTACTCGTAGCCGCCGACGACCTCGAGCTCCTGCTGCCGCGACAGCTTCGGCGTGAAGGTGATGAGCTGCTGGAAGTTCAGGTTCTGCAGGCTGCGCTCCGCCTGCCGCGCCACGCCGCTGAACTGCGCACCGATCGGGCTCACGATCGGGAAGTACGTCTGGCGCACGGCGTCGGTATAGTCGACGCCAACCGTGGTCTGCGTCGTGAGGCTCGGGATCAGCTCGAGCGAGCCGGTGACGTTGCCGAGGACGCGATTCTCCGGCGCGACGTCGGCGATCTGGTACGCGATGGCGACGGGGTTACGCGTGCCCTGCGCACCTGGTCCGATCTCGAAGTACTTCCCGGTCGTCGGATCGATGATCGGCTGCGTCGGGTTGAAGATGGCCATGTTCGTGAACAGGCCACCCGAGAAGCCGCCGCCGTTCTCCGACATGACGTAGTTGTTGTTCACGCGCGACGCCATCAGGCTGAGCCCGAGGCCGAGGCGTCCGTCGAACGCCTGGTGCTGCGCGTTGAGGCGTCCCTGATACCGCCGTAATCCGTTGTTGATGATCACGCCCTGCTGGTCGAAGTAATTCAACGAGGCGCGATACGTCGTGGCTCCGGCTCCGCCGGCGAACGAGACGTTGTGGCTGTTCGCGTACGCCGTGCGCATCAGCGCGCGCTCCCAGTCGGTGTTCGCCGTGCCGAGCGAGGTCAGGAGCGCCGGATCGAGCGTGCCCTTCGATACCTGATCCTGCGCGAAGGCGCGGTACTGATCACCGGTGAGGAAGTTCAGGTGGCGGGCCGGCGACGAGGAGGCCACGTACGCGTCGTAATCGATGCTCGGCCGTCCGGCCGGCCCGCGCCGCGTCTGGATGAGGATCACGCCGTTGGCGCCCCGGCTGCCGTAGATCGCCGTGGCCGACGCATCCTTCAACACCGTGATGGACTCGATGTCGTTCGGATTGATCGTGTTGAGCGGGCTGCGGGGGAGAGCGGCGTTGAGCGCGCCGGCGCCGTACGCCGACGCGACGGTGTTCTCGTTCTGAAGCGGAATGCCGTCGACGACATAGAGCGGGTCGTTGCTCGCGCTGATCGACGTCCCGCCGCGGATGCGAATCTGCGCGCCGCCGCCGGGTTCGCCGTTGTTCGTGGTCATCTGCACGCCGGCAACGCGTCCCTGGAGCATCTGCGTCGCGTTCGTGACGACACCAACGTTGGCCTGATCAGCTTCGACGGTCGCGACGGAGCCGGTGATGGACTCGCGACGCTGCGAGCCGTACCCGGTGACGACCATCGCGCTGAGAACCGTCGCCTGCGCCGGGAGCTCGAACTGCACGGTGGCCGTTCCGCCCGACGGCACGGTCACGTCGCGAACTTGCGGCGCGAAGCCGATGCGGCTCGCGCGAATGCGCTGCGGCCCCGCCGGCACGTTGGCGAGGGTGAAGGTCCCATCCTCGCGCGTCGACGCGCCGCGCTGCGTGCCGACGAGGCGAAGGCTCACCCCGGTCAGCGGCTGTCGCGACGCGGAGTCGACGACGCGCCCGGTCACGGTGCCTTGCGCGTGAAGGTGCGAGGAGAGGAGTAGACTGGCAGTGAGCGCGAGAGAGAGACAGCGGACCGTCACCATACGTCAGCCTCCAAAGGGCTGCGGAGTGGGGATGCGTGTGGGCACTGCGGGCTCGGGACGCAGGTGAGGACTGCCATGCGTCGCCGTGCGAGTCGGCGATCGGCTACCAGCGTCGGACGGCCGATGTGTCGGAGCGGTCACGATTCCCGCGGCACGATGAGAAGGTTCTCGTAACGTTTCGACGACTCCCCAAATACCGCGTGGGAATTTGTGTGTCAAGTTAAGTTTCGTTGCGCAACAAAGGAGACCCCGGGTCGTGGGCCGGCGCCACACCGCTTGACGCCGTGCTCTCGGCGCGCGAACGTGGCTGTGCGCGCCGAGGACGGCGTCGTCGTACCGAACGCGACGTCCGATGTGACGCCTGACCGTCGCATATTGTTCGCGCGGCGGACGAAGTCGCGTCGCGATGACTCCCCACCTTTCATCACGCCGAGGTCCATGCATCTGCTCGGGGTCATGCTGCTCGCGCAGCTCGCCGCGCCGGCGCGTCACGCTCTGCCCGTGCTCGCCTTCCCCGAGCCGGGACTCGACGACAGTGTCGCGTACCAGGGATACGGCACGCGCTTCTTCCGCGACGCCGCCGGCAATACCGTCCAGATCTACCTCGATCGCCGTGAAGGGCGCGTCGTCCACCTCCTGGCCGACGCGGACGACGAGAGCATCGGCCTCACGGCGCGCGATGCCGCGGGTGCCCCGGTCGCGCTCCTCTGGGACGACGCCGGCGCGAGTGTCTCCGCCACAGGCCGTACTCGCACGCTCGAGCATCGCCTTGTCGCTGCATCGCCGCGCGTCACGCTGGGGCACGTACTGCTCGGCTCGATGCGGGTGGAGCGCGACTACCAATATGAGAAGCGGCATCGCGCACCGTACACGAGCCCGCCGTTCGCGCTGCCGGAGGTGGAGCGCATGCTCGGCGCCCTCGCGCGCCTGCAACCAGAGGAGCGACAGCGGCACCTCGCGCTGTTGGGCGCGTCGGATCTCGCCACGCTGCGTGCGCGGCTCCAGCCCACGGTGACGGTCGCACGCACCGCGTCGACGTGGAGCGCACGCTTCACGCAACCGTCGCTCGACGGGCGCGACACGCTGTGGCTGGAGGTGCGCACCGATCCACGCCGCGCGACCGCGAGCTACGCCGGCGATTCGATCGCTCTGGCGGCACGCAGCGGAGATCGCGTGCCACTGGTGCTGCGCATTGCGACGACGGCGCGCCCGCTCACGCCGCTCGCGCGCACGGAGATTTTCAACCGGTCCTTCCTTGCATTTCTCGATCGGACGAAGCGCGCCGCGGCGCGCCGCGGCGCGCCCGACTCGACGGTGTTGCGTGCCCGCTGGCTCGAGCGCAACGCGCGTGGGCTCGAGCTGCTTGCCTCCCACGAGAAGCTGATGGCGGGTCTGCCGAACTATGCGACGTACTTCGGCCGCGACATGCTCCTCTCCGCCCTCATGATGCGTCCCATCTGGCGCGACGAGATGTCCGAGTTCGTCATTGCCGCGGCGCTGCGCAAGCTCGGTCCGAATGGCGACGTGAGCCACGAGGAAGCGATGGGCGGCCAGGCGGTGCGCGAGGCGGCGGCCGAGTATGCCGTGCTCGAGGACGCGCGACTCTCCGCCGACCGCGAGGGTCGGCGCTCCACCGCCGACAGCCTCGCGGCGCGCGCCGAGTCCGTGCTGCGCGAGCTGCGCCGCACGCGCGAGAACTATCACATGATCGATGCCGAGTTCCAGCTCGCCGTCATCGCCGGACGCTGGCTCGGCGATCCGAACGTGCCGGCGGCGCGCAAGCGCGCCTTTCTGCTCGACTCCACCGACGGTGAGCCGCGCGTCCGCCGGCTGCTGCGCGAGCTCGCCCTGGTGTCGCGGTGGACGTCGGCGTATGCGCACGATCCGTCGGCCTCGAACCTCGTCTCCTTCCCCCGACGGGACTCGGTGCACTGGGCGTCGGCGAGTTGGCGCGACAGCAACGCCGGATACGCGGGCGGGCGCTATGCGATGGACGTGAACGCGATCTGGGCGCCGCACGCGCTCGAGTCCATGGAGCACGCGCTGGCGGCAATTCGCGCGCTCGGCATCGCGCCTGATTCCGTCGTGCGAGGCGATGCGTCGATCGCCGGGTCGCCGCTCGTCGAGTATGCGAGGGCTCCCGCGACGCTACGCGCCGCGATCGACACGTGGCGCGGTGCGGCACGCCACTTCGTCGTATCGCTCTCCCCCGCCGAGCTCCGCGCTCGCGTCGCCGCGCGGCTCGCCGCAATGCCGGACGCGGAGCGCGCCGCGTGGACGCGCGCGCTTCAGCGCACCGGTGCCGACCATGACTCGCTGACCTTTCTGGCGCTCGCGCTCGATGCAGAAGGCCGGCCGATCGGCGTCGCGAACTCGGACGCGGCGACGCAGCTCTTCCTTGGCGACGCCGAAGGCGCGGGGGCGCCACGCGACGTCGATCTCGGTCGCGCCGTGCGGGACGCGCGCCTGTTCGCGCGCGCCTATCCTGTGGGATTGCTCATCGACGGCGTCGGTCCGGTGGTCGCGAACGACGCGTACGCCCCGGACTCGGTGTGGCACGCCTTCGAGCGCGACCCGTATCATGGGCCGCGTGTCGTATGGGGCCGCGAGGTGAACCTGTTCCTGCTCGGTGTCGCGCGCCGGATCGGTGATGCAGGGAGCGCCGGCGGAGCGCCGGCGCGTGAGCTTCGCCGCGCGCTGGACGACGTCAGGCGCGCAGTGGAAGCGTCGGGATTTCGGAGCGAGCTGTGGAGCTACGAGGTGCGCAACGGGCGCGCCGTGCCGGTGCGATACGGCACCGGCTCGGACGTTCAGCTCTGGAGCACGACGGATCTCGCCGTACAGTTCGCGCTCTCACGCCTTCTGCGCTGAGCGGGGACGTGACGTCCCCGCTCAGGCGACGCGCGTTCGGCTGCGGCCGAGGGCGAAGTCAGTCCAGTGCTCCACGGCGGCGTTCAACTGCTCGTCGGTCATCGGCTCGCCCTGCGCTTGGAGCGCCGCGCGGTATGCGGCGATCAGGTCGAGTCGGCGCTGCTCCAGCCACTCCAGCATCGCACGAGAATGCTGCGATGCGGCGTACGGGTTCTTCATGACGTCCTCCTCTGTGTGAGCCGGCATCGGTGATCAACACGGGCGCGTGTAACCTACCGGACGCGGCAGCGCAAGGGGCGTCACACGATCTTTTTCTGGTGCGTGGATGCGCACGCGCCACTCGGCGCGCATTCTTGCTTCCTTCCACGACGTCGCGCGCTATGATCCTGCGCGTTCGTCCTTGGCGCGTCCGCGCGCGGCGATGCGATAGATCAACAGCGACACGCCGGCGGTGAGCAGCAGGTGGACCCAGCCGGGTCCCTGCAACACGAGCGCGGCGATCGCCCAGATGACAATGAGCGCGATCGCACCGATCAAACCCAGATCCATGGTATCTCCGTTGAATTGACCATCGCGGTGACGTCCCGTAGATTGGGGAGTCAAACTCGGAACAGCAGTACCGGGACGGAGAGCTACGTTCTTGAGCCGATAAGTCCTTCGAGTGGGTTCGACAATCTATACTGACGGCATGCCCCCAGTGCGGGGGACGCTGGAAGGTGTGGTGAGAGCCTCATCATTTCGACTGGGCTTCAAATAACCCTCTCCGTTCCAGTTTTTCCGGCGGGCCCCGCAGACCATCGCGGGGCCCGCCGTGTTTCCCGGCTCGCGCCCTGCTGCGGTGCGGCGCATGTTACATGTGACGGCTCGGGCGGGGAACGGCTCCGCGCCGCGCGGCGTTAGTCTCACGCCGTCTTCGTTTTCACCCTCGCTCGCCGATGCCCGACGTCACAGTCACGCGCCGCCTCATGTTCAATGCGGCACACCGTGTCCACAACCCCGCGCTCTCCGACGCGGAGAACGTCCGGCTGTTCGGAAAGTGCAACAACCCGAATTGGCACGGGCACAACTACACGCTCGACGTTTCCGTCCGCGGCCCGATCGACGAACGGACGGGCTACGTGATCGACCTCGGTGTCCTGAAGACGCTGGTCGAGGAGCGCGTGGTGAACAAGATCGATCACAAGAACTTCAATCTCGACGTGGACTTCATGCGCGGCGTGATCCCGACGTCGGAAAACATCATCGTGGCCATCTGGCGCGAGCTCGCCCCCGCCGTGACGCCGGGCAGGCTCGTTCGCCTCGTTCTCTGGGAGACGCCGAACAATTATGTCGAGTACACCGGCGAGTAGACGCGCCATCGTCGCACCGGCACCGACGACGGCCGCGCCGCTCCATCTCACCGACGCGATGCCCACGGAAGCCTATGCAGCCCTCGTGCGGCAGCAGCTCGCGCTCCTCGGTGAGGACCCCGACCGCGAAGGGCTGCTCAAGACGCCAGAGCGCGTCGCCAACGCCATGGCGTTCCTCACGCAGGGATACGCGACGTCGCTCGAGGACGCGGTCGGCGATGCGCTGTTCGAGGAGGAGCACGAGAACATGGTGATGGTGCGCGACATCGAGCTCTACTCGCTGTGCGAGCATCACCTGCTCCCCTTCTTCGGAAAGGCACACGTGGCGTACATCCCGCACAAGCGCATCGTCGGGCTGTCCAAGCTGCCGCGCGTGGTCGAGATGTTCGCGCGGCGGCTGCAGGTGCAGGAGCGCCTGACGGAGCAGATCGCCAAGGCGATCGAAGAGGTGCTGCAACCGCGCGGGGTGGGTGTGGTGATCGAGGCGTATCACATGTGCATGATGATGCGCGGGGTGGAGAAGCAGAATTCCCGCACGATCACGTCCGCGCTGCGCGGCATCTTTCGCGACGACGGC
>CAYTKA010000032.1:0-34718 GCA_964438255.1 uncultured Gemmatimonadaceae bacterium
GCGGCGCCGGCCTCGGCGGCGGCCACGACGAGCGCGAGCAGACGCTCAACCAGCTCCTCGTCGAGATGGACGGCTTCGAGTCGAACGACGGCGTGATCCTCATTGCCGCGACGAACCGTCCGGACGTGTTGGACCCGGCGCTGCTCCGCCCGGGGCGCTTCGACCGGCAGATCGTCGTTGACGCGCCCGATCTGCGCGGCCGCGAGGGCATCCTCAAGGTGCACCTGCGCAACAAGCCGGTGGGTGAGGACGTGGACATCACGACGCTGGCACGCGGGACACCGGGAATGGCGGGCGCCGATCTGGCCAACCTCGTGAACGAGGCGGCGCTGCTCGCAGTGCGTCGCGGGCACGACAAGCTCTACATGCACGACCTCGAGGACGCCAAGGACAAGGTCATGCTCGGCGCCGAGCGGAAGTCCATGGTGATGAAGGATGAGGAGCGGCGGCTCACGGCGTACCACGAGGCGGGTCACGCGCTCTGCGCGATGAAAGTGCCGGGCAACGATCCGCTGCACAAAGTCACCATCGTGCCGCGCGGTCGCGCGCTCGGGCTGGCCTTCACCCTCCCCGAGGACGATCGCGTGTCGATTACGCGGCAGCAGCTCGAGGCGGCGCTCGTGATGACGTACGGCGGCCGCACGGCCGAGGAGCTCGTGTTCGGCCATGAGCACGTGACCACGGGCGCGGCGAGCGACATCCAGAAGGCGACGAGCGTCGCTCGCCGCTATGTGACGCAGTGGGGATTGTCCGACGCGATTGGACCGATCCTCGTCGGCGACAACGAGCAGGAGCTCTTCCTGGGTCGCGAGATCCAGCACCGGCGCGAGGTCAGCGAGGAGACGGCGCAGCTCGTGGATGCCGAGGTGAAGCGGGTGATCACGACGGCGTACGACCGGGCCAAGCAGGTGCTGAGCGAGAACATCGACCTGCTGCACACGATCGCGGCGGCGCTGCTCGAGCGGGAGACGCTCACGGCGGAGGACATCCGCATGATCGCGCGTGGTGAGAAGCTGCCGCCGCGAAGCAGCGGTGCGACTCCGACCGCGCCGCCGGCGCCCGCGACGCCGGCGATCGTCCTCGAGCCGCGCAGACACCCGCCGCTGCTCGGAGGACCGGAACCGTCGCCGGCGTGAAAAAAGGGGCGGGTGACGCGAACTACCCCTTAATGGTTCTCGGTTCTCGGTAAGATCAAAGGCACACCGGACTCAGTCAGGTGTGCCTTTTCCATTGTCATCCCGCACGAGCGGAGCGAGTGTCGGGATCTCCTGTAAAGGTCGGGATCTCGACCCAGAGAATGGATCCCGACACTCGCTCGCTTCGCCCGCTCCCGCGGGATGACGGTGCAGTTACCGTTCAGCGAGCCCCGTTCACCGTGAACCGCTTTTCGTTATGTTGCTCGCATGTCGTCCTCCGCCGCTCCGACGTACTGGCAGATTCGCGGCCGCACGCTGCCGCTCGGTCGTCCGCTGGTCATGGGGATCGTGAACGTGACACCGGACAGCTTCAGCGACGGTGGGCAGTACTTCTCGCCCGGCGCTGCGCTCGCGCATGCGGCGCGACTCGTCGCCGAGGGGGCGGATATCCTCGACGTCGGCGGCGAATCGACGCGGCCGCAGGGTGCCGAGCCGGTGTCCACCGAGGAAGAGCTGCGGCGCGTCATTCCCGTCATCAAGACGCTGGCCGCTGAGCGCCCGAGCGTGGTCATCTCGGTCGACACCGTGAAGGCGGCCGTCGCCGACGCCGCGATCGCCGCAGGCGCGCGCATCGTGAATGACGTGTCCGGGCTGCGCCTCGATCCCGCGATGGCGCAGGTGTGCGCGCGCACGGGCGCCGGCGTCGTCGTCATGCATTCGCGCGGCGGTGTGTCCGACATGGCCACGTACGAGCACGCCGAGTACGGAGACAACTTTCTCGACACCATGCTCGGCGAGCTCGAGGCACGCGTGCGCGAGGGGGAACGCGCAGGCGTCGGGCGCGAACACATCGCCGTCGATCCCGGCATCGGGTTCTCAAAGCGACCCGAGCAATCGCTGCACGTCCTCGCCTGCCTCGAGCGACTCGTGGCGTGGGGGTACCCCGTGGTCGTCGGCGCATCGCGCAAGCGGTTCATCGGGCTGCTCACCGGCGAGAGTCGGCCGTCGCACCGTGTCTACGGGAGCGTGGGCGCAGCGGTGGCGGCGTACGAGCTCGGTGCGAGCATTCTGCGCGTGCACGACGTCGCCCCGACGCGCGCCGCGCTCGACGTCGCGGCAGCGATACGTGCCGCGAGGACGACGTCGTGACGGAGCTCCAGGAGCTGCGGCTCCTGCACCCCGGCTGGCGCGACATGCTGGAGATCCTGGTCGTCGCGTATGTCCTGTATCGCGTGCTGCTCCTGTTTCACGGCACGCGGACGCTGCAGATCGTATCCGGGCTGGGCGTGCTGCTCGCTGCGTACGCGGTGGCGTGGGTGCTCAAGCTGGAGATGATCGCGGACATCCTGGGCTTCGTCTTCCAGTACGGCGCCATTGCGCTGCTCGTCGTGTTCGCGCCGGAGCTGCGCGCGGCGCTCGCGCATCTCGGGCAAGCGCGGTTCGCCAGTCTCTTCCGCAAGATGGAACAGCGCGAAGTCGCGGAAGAAGTCGTCGAGGCGGTCGAGCGGTTGAGCCGTTCCGGTATTGGGGCGATCATCGCCATCGAGCGCGAAGTGCCGCTCGACCAATGGGCAGAATCCGGGTCGCCGATCGAGGCCCGCGTGTCGGCCGATCTGCTCACCACGATCTTCACGCCGTACTCGCCCCTGCACGACGGCGCCGTCATCATTCGCGGCGACACGATCATCGCTGCCGGGTGCATCCTGCCGCTGTCGCAGAAGCCGCTCAACGATCGCGCGCTCGGCACGCGCCACCGCGCCGCACTCGGGCTGACCGATGAAAGTGACGCGCTGGTGGTCGTCGTGAGCGAGGAGCGGTCCACCGTGTCGGTCGCTGCGCGTGGACGGCTGTGGCGTGATCTGGCGCCGAACGAGATACGCGACGTGCTCTCCGGCCGCGTGCCGGCGCGCGTGGCGCTCGAGACAGCGGGGTTCTCCGCCTGACCACTCGGCACGTCGGCGCATACGCGGCCGCGGCGCTGCTCGCGTGCTATCTCGCCACGCTCGCGCCGTCGGTGACCTTCTGGGACGCCGGGGAGTTCATCGCCGCGGCGCACGGCTTCGGCATTCCACATCCTCCCGGAACACCACTGTATGTGGCGCTCGCCCGCGCGTGGACCCTCGCCACGGCGCCACTGCTTGGCTTCGCGCGGGCGATGAACCTGCTCTCCGCACTGTGTACGGCGATCGCCGGAGGACTCACGGCGTGGCTCATGGCGCGGGAGAGTCGTGGTCGCGACGCCGTGTGGGGGGCGCTCGCCAGCGCGCTCTGCGCCGGTCTGATGACCACGGCATGGGCCAACGCGACCGAGACGGAAGTGTACGCGGTCTCGCTCCTGCATGTGGCCGTGCTGCTCGCCGTCGCGGCGCGCGCCGGTGACAGCGTCGACGGCCGCGATGGACGTTGGGTGCTCTGTGTGGCGTACCTGATCGCCCTGGCGCCGGCGCTGCACCTCAGCGCACTCGTCGGCGCACCAGCGGCGATCGTCCTGGCGGCACGCGATCGCCATCTGCGCTGGTCGGTCGATCGCCTGCTGCTGCTCGGCGGCGTTGTCGTGCTTTCCGCGGCGATCGGGCGCATGTCGCCGGCGCTCGCCGCCGTGGGCGCACTGGTCATGCTGCTCTCCGTTCCGGCCCGACGGCAGGGACGCACAGCGCGCCGGCGCGTCGTTGCACCGGCCGCGGGAGCTCTCGCGCTCGCGGCCCTGGCGACGACGGCGCTTCTCATCCTGCTCGTGCGGGCGCGCCACGATCCGCCGCTCAACCAAGGGAATCCGCACACACTCGCTGCATTGGTCGACGTCGTCGCGCGGCGGCAGTACGACGTGGCAGGGCTGCTGCCGCGGCGTGCACCGGTCTGGCTGCAGCTCGCCAACGTCGCGCAGTACGTCGATTGGCAGATCGCCATGGACTGGGGGCGCGGCGTCTTCACTACTCCGGCACGCGTCGTCACCACACTGCTGTTCATCGCACTCGGCTTCGTGGGCGCGCGCGCCATGCGCCGCGATGCCGCGCGACTCGCCGACGCGCTGTCGGTGCTGTTCGTGTGCGGGACGCTGGGCGTTGCCGCATACCTCAATCTCAAGGCGGGCGCCTCGCTCGGCTGGGGCGTGCTGCCCGACGATGCGCCCCACGAGGCGCGCGAGCGCGACTATTTCTTCGTGCTCGGCTTCTGGGCGTGGGGGTGCTTCGTCGGCTACGGTGCGCTGGCGGTCGCGCGACGTCGCCGGTGGCCGCCGGCGATGGCGCTCGCGGCGGCGGTGGTGCCGCTCCTAGGCAATTGGCGCAGCGCGGATCGCTCGCGCGCCCCGGAGTCGACGGCGGCGCGCGACGTGGCGCTCGGGCTGCTCGAGAGCGCGCCCCCGCAGGCCGCGCTGTTCGTCTCGGGAGACAACGACACGTATCCGCTGTGGTACGCGCAGCAGGTTGAGGGCGTGCGGCCGGACGTGCTGGTCGTCACGACACCGCTCCTGTCTGCCGATTGGTATGCCGACGAGATCGCCCGACGCACCGGCTGGCGCTGGCCCGCCGAGGAGCCTGTACCGGGCGCGTCGTGGCGAATGGAGCAGCGCAGCTTTCTCGTCGCACGTGCGGCGCGCGGCGCAGGCCGGCCCATCGCCGCGTCGCCGACGGTGACGGCGCGCGACCGATCGTGGCTCGGCAGCCGATGGGTGTTGCGTGGACCACTGTACGTGTCGGACGCGCCATTTGCGGGAGGCGCGAGTGCCGCGTCGATCGACAGTGCGACCTCCGTGCGCTGGCTCGGACGTGCGCCCGCCGCCATCATCTCCACCGGTGATCGACCGGATGACGTCTCCGGGGCCATGCTCACCGTCCTCGCCTGCCCGCGGCTCGCGCTCCCACCGGAGCGGCGTGGCCGTGGGCTGGACTCGCTTGAAGTGAAGTGCAACCTTCGGTAAATTCGCGTGTTATGCCTTTTCAGGACCTGCCGGCTCGGCTCGCCGGGGTATGGGAAACGGTCGAGCGGGCGCGGGAGCGGGGCGGGCATGGTCAGACAGTCACGATCGTCGCCGTGACGAAGACGTACGGCCCGGACGCGCCACTCGCGGCGTGGAGCGCCGGCGTCCGGGACGTCGGCGAGAACCGCGTGCAGGAAGCGATCGGGAAGATGTCGCACGTGGCCGCTCCCCTTCGTTGGCATCTCATCGGCCACCTGCAGCGCAACAAGGTGAAGCAGATCGATCCGTTCCACCTCGTGCACTCGATGGACAGCGCCCGGCTCGCGGACGCGCTCTCTGCGCACGGCGAAGCGCGCGGACGACCGGTGGACGTGCTGGTGCAGGTGAACGTGTCAGGAGAGGGAACGAAGGGCGGGTACGAGCCGTCGGCGCTCGAGGTGGAAGCAGATCGGCTGCACGGACTACCGGGCGTGGTTGTGCGTGGGGTGATGACGATGGCCCCGCTGGACGCCGACGAGGCCACGCTGCGCGCGGTGTTCGGCCGCGCGAGACGGTGTCGCGACGTGTTGCGCGCCGCCGGTCACCCGGCCACGGAGCTGAGCATGGGTATGTCGGGCGATTACGAGGTCGCGGTCGAAGAGGGCGCCACCCTGGTGCGCCTCGGCACCATCCTGTTCGGAGCGAGAGCCGCCTAATGACTGACGAGACTTTTCATCTCACGCCGCTCGACGTACGGCGCTACGACTTCGGGAAAGCCATGCGGGGCTACGATCCGAAGCGGGTCGAGCAGTTCCGTGAGCAGGTGGCCGAGGAGCTCGAGCGCCTCACGCGTATCGCGATGGAGCTCGACGCGAAGGCGAAGCAGTTCCACGAGCAGCTCCGCGCGTTCCGCGAGCGGGACAAGGCGCTGAACGATGCGCTGGTGAGCGCGCAGCAGTTGCGCAGCGAGATCCGCGAGACCTCGGAGCGCGAGGCGCAGCTCATCGTGCGCGAGGCGCGGGCGGCGGGGGAGCAGGCGGTCGAGGCGGCGCGGGCCGAGGTGCGCAAGCTCGAGGGGCGCCTGATGGAGCTCGACCGCGCGCGGCGCGTGCATCTCGCGCAGCTTCGCATGATGGCCGAGCGTCAGCTCGCCGAGATTGCGGCGGCGGAGAAGGAGCCGGCAGCCGCGCCGGCGATGAGCGACGCCGGCGTTCCCGCAACGGTGAAATGACGATGGCCAGCACCGCCGTGCCGGCAGTCGACGCGAGCGCGCACACCTTCGAGGCGGTGTCCGCGGCGGCGGTTGTCGTGCGGGAGCGTTTCACCGGCACCGCTGACGTTGCGATCGTGCTCGGCACGGGACTCGGCGGCCTGGCGCGCGAGATCGACGTCGAGGCGACGATCTCGTACGCCGACATCCCGGGATTCCCGCTGTCCACGGTGGAGAGCCACGAGGGACGGCTCCTGTGGGGGACGCTGGGCGGGAAGCGCGTCGTCGCCATGCAGGGGCGCTTTCACCGCTACGAGGGCTACACGCTCCAGCAGGTGACGTTCCCCGTGCGCGTGCTGCGCGCCCTCGGCGCGCACACGCTGGTCGTGTCCAACGCGTGCGGCGGGATGAATCCGCTGTGGGCCCCGGGCGATCTCATGCTCATCGCCGATCACATCAACCTGCTCGGCGACAATCCACTCATCGGCCCGAACGACGATCGGCTCGGCGTCCGCTTTCCCGACTTGTCGGAGCCGTACGACGTTGCGTTACGTACGCTGGCTCGCTCCGTCGCGTCCGATCTGCGCACCACGCTGCGCGAGGGCGTGTACGTCGCCGTCCCCGGTCCCAATCTCGAGACGCGCGCGGAGTACCGCATGCTGCGTGCGCTCGGTGCCGACGTCGTGGGGATGAGCACCGTCCCGGAGGTGATCGTCGCGCTGCACGCCGGCATGCGCGTCCTCGGGCTGTCGATCATCACGGACCAGTGTCTTCCCGACTCGCTCGAGCCGGCGGACGTGGCGACGATCATCGCCACCGCGCGGCGCGCTGAACCCACCCTGACCGCGCTCGTGCGCGGCGTGCTGGAGCGCCTGTGAGCGTCAGCGACGTGACGGCACCGCGCTTCGGCATCGTGCCCCCGGAGGTCCCTCCCGATCGGCTCGAGCAGGAGATGCTGGAGCGGTGGCGTGCCGAGAAGCTGTTCGAGCAGACGTTGGCCAGACGCGCCGGTGCCGAGCCGTACGTCTTCTACGAGGGCCCGCCGACAGCCAACGGCAAGCCCGGCATTCATCACGTGTTCGCGCGCACGGTCAAGGATCTGTTCTGCCGCCACCGCGCGATGAAGGGCTATCTCGTCGAGCGAAAGGCCGGATGGGACACGCACGGCCTGCCCGTGGAGATCGAGGTCGAGAAGAAGCTCGGCATCAACGGCAAGCAGGACATCGAAAAGTTCGGCGTGGCGGAGTTCAATCGACTCTGCCGCGAGAGCGTGTTCACCTATCGCGCCGACTGGGAGAAGCTGAGCGAGCGGATTGCCTTCTGGCTCGACTACGAGCATCCGTACGTCACCTTCACCCCCGAGTACATCGAGAGCGTGTGGTGGGCGCTGGCGACGCTGCACGAGCGTGGACTGCTGTACAAGGGGCACAAGATTCTCCCCTACTGCCCGCGCTGCGGCACGGCGCTGTCCAGCCACGAGGTCGCGCAGGGCTACGAGGACGTGGACGACCCGAGTGTGTACGTCGCGCTCGATCTCGGCTCGGCGGGCGGCGCCGTCGTGGAGGATGCGCCCGGCATGCCGGGACGGTCCATGCGCCGCATCCTGGTGTGGACGACCACGCCGTGGACGCTCGTGTCCAACGCGGCGCTCGCGGTGAATCCGGAGCTCACGTACGTCGAGCTGCGCAAGACCGGCAGTCCCGATGCGCGCACGATCATCATGGCAGAGTCGCGCGCGCGGGCCGTGCTCGGTGAGGACTACACGACGCGGTGGACGCAGGTTGCGCTGCTGAAGGGTGAGGAGCTCGTCGGCGCGCGCTATCGCCGGCCGATCGACTGGCTGCCATATCCCGCGGGGACGAATCACGAGATCGTCGTCGGTGAGAGCTTCGTCAGCGCCGACGACGGGTCCGGCGTCGTGCATATGTCGCCCGCCTTCGGCGCGGACGACTACGCCGCGGGGCGCCGGCACAATCTCGCCTTCCTCCAGCCGGTGAACGCGCGCGGCGAGTTTCCGGCCGGTATGCCGGTCGTGGGCGGCAGGTTCGTGAAGGATGCCGATGCGCTGTTGATCGAGGAGCTCGAGCGCCGGAAGGTGTTGTGGAAGGCGGGGACGTTGACGCACTCGTACCCGCATTGCTGGCGCTGCGGCACGCCACTGCTGTACTACGCTCGCGAGTCGTGGTTCGTGCGCACGTCGTCGTACAAGGACCGGATGATGGCGCGCAACGCGCGCATCAACTGGAATCCCCCCGAGATGGGCACCGGCCGCTTTGGTGAGTGGCTGGAGAACAACATCGATTGGGCGATCTCGCGCGACCGCTACTGGGGGACGCCGCTGCCGGTGTGGGTGTGCGATCGTGACGAGCAACATCTCGACGTGATCGGCAGCTACGCCGACCTCACCGCGAAGACCGGCACGCCGCTCCCCTCCGACTTCGACCCGCACAAGCCGCAGGTCGATGAATACGAGTGGAAGTGCAGCGTGTCCGGGTGCGGCGGCACGATGCATCGGACCCCCGAAGTCGTCGACGCGTGGTTCGACTCGGGCGCGATGTCGTTCGCGCAGTGGCACTATCCGTTCGAGCATCGCGACACGCTCGCCACGCGCTTCCCGGCCGACTACATCGCCGAGGGGCTCGATCAAACGCGTGGCTGGTTCTACTCCCTGCTCGCCATCGCCACCGGACTCCGTGACGCGCTGCCCGACAATTCCGACGGCACGGCCGCGCCGTACCGCAACGTGGTGGTGAACAACCTCGTGCTCGACGCGCAGGGACAGAAGATGTCCAAGAGCCGCGGCAACATCGTGGAGCCCTGGGGGGTGATCCAACGCCACGGTGTGGACGCACTGCGACTGTTCTTCGTGAGCGCCAGCAAGGTGTGGGAGCCGCGGGCGTTCGACGAGGCGGTGATCATGCAGGGGGCGGGGCGCTTCCTGCGCACGCTCAAGAACGTCTATAGTGGAATGTTCGCGCAATACGCGAACTTCGGCTGGTCGCCATCGGATGCGGACCCCGCGCCGGCGGATCGTCCGCTGCTCGATCGCTGGATCCTCTCGCGGCTCGCGACGGTGGAGCGTCGTGTCGACGAGGCCATGCTCGCGTACGACGCCACCGCCGCGTCGCGCGCCGTGATGGAGTTCGTCGACGAGGACGTCGCCAACTGGTACGTGCGGCAGTCGCGGCCGCGCTTCTGGGCATCGGATAACGTATTCACCGCGGACAACAACGCGGCGTTCGCGACGTTGCACGAAGTGCTCGTCGCCGTCACGCGGCTGCTTGCTCCCTTTGCGCCCTTCGTCACCGACCGGCTGCACCGGGAGCTGACGGGTGAGTCCGTGCACCTGGCGCCGTACGTGCGCGACGAGCCGTTCCCCTCCGATCCCGAGCTCGAGCGGTTGATGGACGCGGTGCGCACCCTCGCCACCCTGGGCCGCGCGGCGCGCGAGCAGGCCGGCATCAACGTGCGGCAGCCGCTGGCGCGGATGGTCTGCGTCGCCCCCGGCGTTGCACCCGCGCAGCTCGAGTCGCTCCTGCCCATTCTCGCGGCGGAGCTGAACATCAAGCACATCGAGCTGGCCACGAGTGGCGATGCGCTCGTCACCCTCGAGGCCAAACCGAACTTCCGCACGCTCGGCAAGAAGTTCGGCAAGAAGACCCCGCTCGCCGCGGAGGCGGTGTCGAGGTTCACGAGCGAGCACCTGCGCCGCTTCGAGCGGGGTGAGGAGCTGCTGGTGACGGTGGACGGGGAGACTCACGGGCTGGATCTTGACGACCTGACGATTCTTCACCGGGCCACGGGATCGTTGGTCGTGCAGGAGCAGCGCGGGTTCTTCGCCGCGTTGGACCCGGCGACCACCCCCGAGCTCGAGCGCGAGGGGTTGGCACGTGAGCTGATCAGCCGGGTACAGCGTATGCGCAAGGACGCGAACCTCGCGGTGAGCGATCGTATTCGCCTCTCCATCGCGGGTGACCCGGCGGTGCTCGAAGCAGTCGAGGTGCATCGGAGCTGGATCGCCGACGAAGTGCTCGCCACGAAGCTGGTCCTCGCTGGCGAGCTGCATGGACACACGCTGGCAAGGCAGACCGTGGATCTCGACGGGATCCGCGCCGACCTTGCCCTAACCAAGGACGAGTAGCGATGGCCACGTCAGATAGCGCGGCAAAGACGGTGACGCCAAAGGCGAAGCCGATGCCCAAGAAGCAGCTCCAGCACTTCGAGAAGCGGCTGCTCGAGGAGCGGAGGCGCGTGCTGAAGGAGCTGGGGCACTACGACGAGGCATTCGGCGCCACGTCGCAGGAGTCCGACGGCGATCTCAGCAGCTATTCCTTCCATATGGCCGATCAGGGCACCGACGCGATGGAGCGCGAGAAGGCGTTCCTGTTCGCGAGTCAGGAAGGGCGCTTCCTCTGGCACATCGATGAAGCGCTCCGCCGGCTCTACCGCTCGCCGGAGACGTTCGGCAAGTGCCACAACTGCGGCAAGGACATCGCGTTCGAGCGCCTCGACGCACTGCCGCACGCCCGCTACTGCATCGAATGCAAGCAGCGCGAGGAAGATGCAAAGACGAAGTAAGGCGCTGCTGTTCTGGGCCGTGATCGCCGGTGTCACCACGCTCGACGTGGTGACGAAGGCCGTCGCGGTCCAGACCCTCCCGCCGCAGCATGTGCCGCGCGAGCTGTGGGGCAACACGGTCCGCCTGACGCTGGTCTACAATCCAGGGGCGGCGTTCGGGCTGCACCTCGGACCGCAGTCGCGATGGATCTTCACCGCGCTCACGATCGTGGCGCTCGTGATCCTCGGGCGACTCTATCGCGCGACCGCGCGCGGCGACATTCCACGCGTGCTCGCCCTCGCCATGGTCTGCGCGGGTGCGATCGGCAATCTGCTCGACCGGCTCCGCTCCAGCCTTGGCGTGGTGGACTTCATCGACATCGGGCTGGATCGCGCGCGCTGGCCGACCTTCAATGTGGCCGACATGGCGGTGAGCATCGGCGCCGTGCTGCTCGCCTGGGTCCTCTGGCAGGAAGACCGCGCCGCGTCACCGAGCGCACCCGCCGTGCCGCTCGCGAGCGCGCCCGATCAGGGAGACCTCGCCTGACAACGCCAGCCCAGCCCGTTCGGTCGACGGCACGTCTCTTCTGGGGCACGGCGGCATTCGTCGTCGTGCTCGATCTGCTGACGAAGGTACTCGCCGAGCACTACCTCGTGCCGCGCTACGTCCCGCGGCGAATCGTCGGCGACGTCGTGCGGTTCACCCTCGCGTACAATCCCGGCGCGGCGTTCAGCATGTCGCTCGGGCAGTACTCGCGCGTCATCTTCGGCGCCTTTGCCGTCGTCGCCCTCGTCGTGCTCTATCGGCTCTACAAGATGACCGGGGCCGGCGCCCGCGCCGGCGATCGGCTGCGCGTGCTCGCGCTCGGCCTCGCCTGGGGGGGCGCGGCGGGCAACCTCCTCGACCGCGTCCGGTCACCACAAGGAGTCGTCGATTTCATCGACATCGGGCTCGGTGACGTACGCTTCTGGACGTTCAACGTCGCCGACTCGGCAGTGACCATCGGCGCGATCGTTCTCGCTTGGTCGCTGTCGCGCGAGGAACGGGAGACGGCGGCGCGCTCTCGCGCTGTCTCCGGCGCGGACGCCCCCCCCACTGCCTCGGGCCCCGGCGAGTGACCGAGTCCGGCGCCGCGGGCGCCGGAGGGGGCGCCCGACACGAGCTCGTGGCGGCCGACGCGGCGCCGCGCCTCGACCTGTTCGTCGCCGGATCGCTCGGTCTCTCGCGCACCCAGGCCGCCACGCTCATTGCCACCGGACGCGTCACCGTCGAGGGACGTGTCGAGCGCGCCAGCTATCGCGCGACGGCAGGAGAGCGCGTCATCGTGGACATCCCCGCCCCGACCACGCGCCCCGTGATCGGCGAGGAAATACCCCTCGTCGTCGCCTATGAGGACGACGACGTCCTCGTCGTGGACAAGCCGGCAGGTATGGTCGTCCATCCTGCACCCGGCAACTGGACCGGCACGCTCGTGAACGCGCTCAAGGGGCGCGGTGCAGAGCTGTCGGCGCTCGGCGGGGAGGAGCGGGAGGGGATCGTCCACCGCCTGGACAAGGAGACATCCGGGCTGCTCCTCGTCGCCAAGACCGACCGCGCACATCGGGTGCTGGGTGCAGCGATGGCCCGGCGCGAGATCGTTCGGCGCTACGCGGTGCTCTCCTGGGGGCACCTCGATCGGGACCACCTGACGGTCGACAAGCCGGTCGCCCGCGATCCGCGAGACCGAAAGCGTATGGCAATCGTCAATACCGGGCGAGCAGCACGGACCGACTTCGTGCGGCTCGCCCGGTTCGACGCGGTGGACCTGCTACGCGCGCACCTGCACACCGGGCGCACGCATCAGATCCGCGTGCATCTGGCGTCGGTGGGACATCCGGTCGTCGGAGACGACACGTATGGAGGCGGTGGCGGGCGGCGGCTGATCACTCTGCCGCCGAAGCGCCATTTTCTCCATGCAGCGTGGCTCCGGTTCCGGCATCCCGCGACGGGGAAGCCGATGGAGCTACGGTCGCTCCTACCGCCCGACCTGGTGACGGCGCTGAGAAGTGCTGCGGGCCCCGAAGGTACCTTTGTCGCACCCGATCCGCTCGACTACTTTGGCTTCTTCGCAGACGACCATCCTTGAACAGCTCGCTGCGGCGCGAACGCTCCTATTTCGCGTGGCGGGCAACGTTTACGGCTGCGAGATCAGCGCGGTCCGGGAGATCATTCCGTATCGACGCGCCACGCGGTTGCCCGGCGCGCCGCCGTACGTCCAGGGATTGATCAATCTGCGCGGCACGGTCATCACGGTGATCGACCTGGGCACGCGGCTGGACCGGACGCGCCCGCAGGTCCGCGATGCCGGGGGCTCGATCATCCTCGCCGAGCACGGCACGCGTGTCGTCGGCGTGGCGGTGGACGAAGTGATGGACGTTCGGGCGATCACCGAGGAGCCGGTCGACGCGGGCATCGCCGACGCGGGGGGTGGAGTGGTGCGGGGGTTCGGACATCTCGAGGGCGACCAGGTCGTCGTCCTCATCGACATTCATACGCTGCTCACGCAGGTCCTGCTCTAAGGGAGAAGACGAGTGAGTCATACGGTTCTGATCTGCGACGACGCCATCTTCATGCGCACCATGGTCGGCGACATCCTGCAACAGGCGGGCTTCGAGGTCGTGGGCGAAGCGGAGACGGGCGTCCAGGCGGTGGAGAAGTACAAGCAACTGAAGCCCGATCTCGTCACGATGGACATCGTCATGCCGGACATGGGGGGGATCGACGCAGTCCGGGAGATCACGAAGTTCGATCCGCACGCCAGGGTGCTGATGTGCAGCGCGATGGGGCAGCAGGCGCTCGTCGTCGAGGCGATTCAGGCCGGCGCCAAGGATTTCGTCGTGAAGCCGTTCCAACCCAGCCGAGTGCTGGAAGCTGTCCAGCGCGTGCTGGGGTAACCTGGCCGTGCTCGTAACTCCCCGGCCACGCGCCCGCGGGCCGGGTCCCACCGTTTCGGCCGCCGCCGGCGGCCGGTCGTACTTCCTTCCCTGTGGACCGACGCGCCGTGGATAGCGCCCAGTACGCCGAGCTCTTTCTCACGGAGAGCCGCGAGCACGTATCGGCCATCAACCACTCCCTCCTCGAGCTCGAGCGTAGCGGCGGGGCAGAGGGAGGAAGCGCAGCGGGCGGGAGAGGGGGAGAGGGAGCCGGAGGGGGTGGGGGGGGCGAGCAGGTGGGTGCAATCTTTCGCGCCGTGCATACCATCAAGGGAATGAGTGCGACGATGGGCTACACGTCCGTCGCGTCGCTCTCGCACGAGCTCGAAACGCTGCTCGACCACGTCCGCCGTGGCGCCCGCTCCGTCGACGACGCGTTGATGGATCTGCTCTTCCGCTCCGCCGACGTGCTCGAGAATGCCATCGAGGCCGTGGTGTCGGGGCGGGCCGAGTCGGTCGACGTCGGTCCGGTCGTCGCGCTGCTGCGTGCGGACGCGCAGGGTGAAGCGAAGCCGGCCGCGAAGGGTGGAAAGAAGCGCACGAGCCGCAACGGTCCGGGCGCGGCCGAGCCTTCCAACGGCAACGGCACGCACATGGGTGACGGATGGACTGTTGCCGCGCCCGCGGGCAAAGGGACATTGATCCGTGTGCGCCTCGCACCGAACACACCGCTCAAGGGAGTGCGTGCATTCCTCGTCGTGCAGGCAGCGCGCGGCCTTGGTGAGGTCGGGAACGTGTCGCCGCCGCTCGAGGCCCTGCAGGCAGATCAGTTCGAGGATGATTTCGCGTTCCGGTTGACCACGGAGCGCTCTGCTGCCACCGTCGACGCGGCGCTGCGCAAAGCGGGGGACGTGATCGACGTCCAGGTCGGCGGCGCATCGACCGGTGCGACCAAGCCGGCGGCGGCACCGGCTGCACGTGTGGAGCTCGACCCCGGTATGACGGCGACGACGGAGCTGCCGATTCCGAGCGGTGCGCCGTCGGGCGGCCCCGCCGGCGGTGGCGTACGCCAGCAGCGCAGCGTACGCATCGATCTTCGCCGGCTCGACAACCTGATGAATCTCATCGGCGAGCTCGTGATCACGCGTGGCCGGCTCACCCAGCTCTCGGCAGCGATCGACGACACGGCGCTCACCGAAACGGTGATGCAGACCTCGCGGCTCGTCGCGGATCTCCAGGACGAGATCATGACGAGCCGCATGGTACCGGTGTGGCAGGTGTTCGATCGCTTCCCGCGCCTCGTGCGCGACGCGGCGCACTCGGTGCACAAGCAGGTCGAGTTCGTCATCGAAGGCAAGGACGTGGAGCTCGACCGCTCGATGCTCGACGAGGTGGGCGACCCGATCGTGCACCTCCTGCGCAATGCCGTCGACCATGGCATCGAGACGCCGGATACACGGCGCGCGAAGGGAAAGCCTCCCGCGGGCCGGCTCACGTTGAGCGCCATCCGCGACCGCTCGGCGGTCGCCATTCGCGTCACCGACGACGGCAAGGGGATCGACCGCGAGCGGGTGCTCGCGCGCGCCGTCCGCGACGGCCTCGTCGAGGCGAGCAAGACGGAGCTCACGGACGACGAGCTGCTACGCATCATCGCGCGGCCGGGCTTCTCGACCGCCGAGACGGTGACCGATCTTTCCGGGCGCGGCGTGGGCATCGATGCGGTCTACAACCGCGTGCGCGCGCTGGGTGGCTCGGTGGACATGAAGTCGATCGCCGGCGAGGGCACCACGGTCACGTTGCGGCTGCCGCTCACCTTGGCGATCGTCCGCTCGCTCCTCGCACGCATCGGCGAGGAGACGTACGCGGTGCCGATGACGCACGTGAGTGAGACGGTGGAGCTGCGGCCGTCGACCCTGCGATCGGTGAAGGGGAAGGAAGTGCTCATGCTCCGCGACGACGTCCTTCCCCTGGTGCGCCTGCGTGGGCTGGTGGGATTCGACGGCGCGATGCCTCGCGCCCTCGAGCAGGTCGTGGTGGTGGAGATGGCAGAGCGGCGAGCGGCGCTCGTCGTCGATGCACTGATCGGCCAGCAGGAAATCGTCGTCAAGCAGTTCGACGGCGTGAAGGACGGGCTCGCGCTGTTTGGCGGTGCCACGATTCTCGGCGACGGAGCCCCGGCGCTGATCATCGACGTGAGCAGTCTTCTCTAATATGGAACTTTCAATGGATGACATGCGCTCGCTGAAGGCGATCCAACTGGATGCGCTTCGGGAGGTCGCGAACATCGGCGCGGGACATGCGGCGACGGCGCTGTCGCAGATGATCAACAGTACGATCATGATCAGCGTGCCGACCATCAACGTGTCGCGCCTCGAAGAGGTGCCCCCTCAGGTCTCGGCGCCGGAGGAGCCCGTTGCCGCGGTGCTCATGCACATGCTCGGCGATCTCACGGGACGCACGCTGCTCGTGTTCCCCAAGCCGACCGCCGTGCGACTCGCCGAGCTGATGCTGCGGCGGCCCACCGGCTCCAGCGCCGACCTGGGCGAGATGGAGCAGTCCGCGATCAAGGAAGCGGGCAACATCCTGAGCAGTGCATACATGAACGCGCTGAGCGATTTCATGGGCATGATGTTGTTGCCGTCGCCGCCGAGTCTCGCCGTGGACATGAGCACCGCGGTGCTCACGACGGCGTACTTGCAGTTCGGCAGCGATCGCGACTACGTGTTCTGCGTGGAGAGCGAGTTCTACATGCAGGACGTCGAAGAGCGGCTGCGCGGCTTCTTCCTCCTGCTCCCCGATCCGGCCTCGCTCCAGGCGATCCTGCGCGCGGTTCGCGTCGCCTAGTCCGTCGCCGGCACGCCGTCCGTGACATCCCCCCGTCTGACATCGGAGCGCGACCGCGAGGTCCTGCGCTCGTTCGCTCGGCGGATCGATCCGTCGGACGCGGGGGCGCACAACAACCTCGGCGTTCTCTACTACAACAAGGGGCTGTACGAGGAAGCGGTGAGCGCGTTCATGCGCGCGCTCGAGCTCGACCAGCGGATGCAGGTCGCGCAACGCAACCTCGAGATCGCGTACTTCAACACCGGCTACTACGACAAGAAGGTTAGCGACCTCACCGAGCGACTCCGTGCGCGCCCTTCCGACCGCGACGCACGATGGGAGCTGGGCAGGACGCACGCGCTGCTCGGACAGACCGCGGAAGCGACAGAACAGTTCACCGAGCTGCTGCGGCATCACCCGAACGACATCGGCGCGCTGGTGCAGCTCGGTCTCGCCGAGCGCACGAACGGCGACCTCGATAAAGCACTCGGCTACCTCGAGCGCGCGCTCGAGCTCGACCCGTCGAGCTCCGTCGTCAACTTCTACATCGGCGAGGTGCTGTACAACCGCGGGGTGAACGAGGGCGCGCTCGCGGCGCTCAAGCGCGCCGTGGAGCTCAACCCGCAGAACCCCGACGCGTACTACCTGATGGGCTTCGTGCTCGGCGACATGGGCCAGCACGAGGAGGCGCGTGCGGTCACACGCAAGGCCATCCAGCTCAATCCGACGCTGTCGCGCGCCCAGGCCAATCTCTCGATCGACCAGGGACGCTCGCCGCTCGACGAGCTGGCTGCGGCGCGCGCCGACGGGCGCCAGGCGCAGATGGAAGTGCACGAGGACGGACAGCTCGCGCACTTCAATCTCGGTCTCGCCTTTCGGCAAAAGGGCTACTACGCAGAAGCGCTGCGCGAGTACGCCAAAGCGCTCGAGCGGGGCGAGGATCGCGCGCTCGTCCTTCAGGCCATGGCCGAAGTCCACCTGTTGCGCCGCGAGGCCAAGCAGGCGGTGGCGCTGTACGACGAGCTGCTCAAGATCCAGCCGGACAGCCCCAAGCTGTGGAACGAGCGCGGCGTCGCACTGCACCAGGAAGGCAAGTTCGCCGACGCCGAGGAGAGTTACCGGCGCGCCGTGCAAGCGGAGCTCGGCTACGCCCTCGCGCACAACAATCTCGGTGTCGCGCTCTATCACAGCGGCGACACCGAAGGCGCGATCGCCGCGTTCCGGGTCGCGCTCGAGGCACAGCCGGCGTTCACGAAGGCGCGGCTCAACCTCGCGCTCCTGCTCAGCAAGGGAAAGCGCTTCCAGCTCGCGCTCGAGGCGTACCGCACCGTGCTCCAGACGGTGCCGGAAGACGCGGCGGCCTGGAACGGCGTCGGCCTCGTGCTGTCGGAGCTCAAGAAGTACGAGGATGCGCGTAATGCCTTCGCGCGCGCCGTTCAGTCCAAGCCCGACTACGCGGAAGCGCACTACAACCTGAGCTTCACGCTCTCCAACCTGGGCGACTTCGAGGGCGCGTTGCGCGAGACCAAGCGCGCACTCGAGCTGGACCCCTATTACGTCGCGCAGAAGTTCGAGCTGGCGATCGACCTCGAGTACGAGGATCCCGATCTGTCGATCCAGCCCGATCTCGGCGCGGTGCGTCGTACCGAGGAAACCGTCGACGATTTCGCGTTCGATTCGGGAGTGCTCGACGGCCTCTTCAGCTCGCTCGCGCAGGCCGCGACGCCGCCCTCGGCGACGCCGGCACCGTCGTCCGGTGACGCGTTCAGCATGGCGTCGGACTACCTCGGCATGGGGCTGTACGAGCGCGCTGCGGCGGCGGTGAGCCGCGCACTCGCGCGCGGCGCGCCGAAGGCGGAAGGATACACGCTGCTCGGCGACATCTACGCCCGGCAGGGGCTGCACGGCGAGGCGCTCGAGCGCTACCGCGAGGCGCAGCGCGAAGGGTCGGACAATGCGCGCGCCCAGATGGGGGAGGCGTGGGCATTGCTCGCCATGGGGCGTGCGCGCGACGCGCTGCCGATCGCGGAAACGCTCGCGATCCAGGCGCCCGTCACGGTGGATGCGCTCATGCTGGCTGCGGCGGCGCGCGCCGACACCGGCGATCCGGCAGCGGCACTCGCCGCGCTCGATCAGGCGCGCAAGCTCGCACCGCAGCGTGCCGACGTGCATCAGAAGATGGGTGACATCGCGCGCTCGCTGGGCGACAACGAAGGCGCGATCGTGGCATACCGGCATGCGCTGGAGCTCGATGCCGACTTTGCCGTCGTGCGCCATCAGCTCGCGCGACTCCTGCGCGAGCGCGGCCAGCTCAAGGAGGCGGAGCAGGAGCTCGAGCGTGCGCTGGACGCCGTGCCCACCTATGCCGAAGCGACGCTCGAGCTGGCGTCGGTGCGGCGGCTCGCCGGCCGCGCGCCGTCCGCACTCGACCTGCTCATCGAGATGCTCGAGCGCGATCCGTACAACTTCGAGGCGCTGCTCGCGCTCGGCGAGACGCTGCTCGACCTCGGCCGGAAGGGCGACGCGGTGCTGGCGTTCCGCCGCATTCTGCGCTTTGATCCCCATCACGCCGGCGCGCTGTATTACGACGGTGTGTTGTTGACCGAACAGAAGCGCTTCCGCGAGGCCATCGACCGGTGGAAGCGTGTCATCGACATCGATCCGGCAGGAGAGTTCGCGCGCCGGGCGCGCCGAGATGCGCGCACCGCGGCCAACCTCGACGCGATCTTTGCTTCGGCGGGAGGCCGCTGACCGTGGCGATCGAGGGACCGCTGCGCGAGCTTGGCATCCATGACGTCTTCCAGCTGCTCGACCTGAGCCGGAAGACGGGCGCGCTGCGCGTCACGTCCGACCTGCGCGACGACGAGGGGTTCGTGCTGTTCGACGGGGGCCGTGTGATTCACGCCAGCGTCCGCAGCAATCCGACGTCGATCGAGCGGATTCTGCGGCAGGCGGGGAGACTGAGCGACGCCGATCTCGCCGGCGCGATGGCCCTCCCGGAGCAGCCCGGCGAGGGGGGGGGGCTCGGCGATCGACTCGTTCGTGCCGGCGTGATCACGCAGCGCGAGCTCGAGCGGCAACTTCGGCAGGCGATCGAGAACGTGGTGTTCGAGCTCATGTCGTGGCGTGAAGGGTTCTTCTCGTTCGAGGAGCGTCAGGTCAACGACGTACCGCTCGACACGCGCATCCGCATCTCCACCGAGTCGCTGCTCATGGAGGGCGCGCGCCGGATCGACGAATGGTCGCGCATCGCCGACAAGGTGCCGAGTCTCGGCGTCGTGCCGATCCTCGCGCCGGTCGAGGAGGACCGCGCGTCCGTGCTCGATCTCCTCCCACACGAGTGGGAGGTCCTGATGATGATCGACGGCACGCAGGATCTGCGCGGCATCGCCGGCTCCCTCGGACGGAGCGAGTTCGAGATCGCGAAAATCGCGTACGGGCTCGTGTCGACCGGCGTCGTCGGACTCCAGACGCCGACGCGTGCGACACCGACGTCCGTGCCCCTGACGCACACCGTCGACGCGGCGCTCGAGCGCGCGCGCAACGCCCTCGCGGCGGGACGCTACGAGGAGGCGCTCAGCGCCGCGCGCGCTGCGAGCAGTGCCGACCCGAGCTCCGCCGAAGCGCATCGCCAGGCGGCCAAGGCATTGACGGCGCTCAACCGCAGCGCGGATGCCGTGGACGCGTTGCGCCGCGCCGTGCAGGCCGATCCGCTCACACCCGCCATCCACCTCGACCTCGGCTTCGCCGCGGTGAAGGTGGGCGATTTCGCGAACGCACGCGCGAGCTGGGAGCATTTTCTCCGCCTGGCGCCAGGCTCGCCGGATGTCCCGCGCGTGAACGCGGCGCTCGAGACACTCACGCGCATGATGTACCTGCTGGAGGCGCACGCCGATGTCTGACGACGTCCGCCGCCTCAGCGACGAGCTGGCCCGCGATCCGGGCAGCCGCGTCTTCGTGCCGCTCGGCGAAGCGCTCCGCAAGCAGGGCCAGCTCGACGTCGCGCTCAAGGTGACGCTGCGCGGGCTCGAGCGGCATCCGCACTTCGTCGACGCGCACGATCTCCTCGCGCGCATCGCCGTCGATCGCGGCGACATGGAACGCGCGTTCGACGAGTGGGACATGGTGCTCCGGCTGTCGCCCGAGCATCTCGGCGCGCTGCGCGGGATGGGCTTCGTCTGCTTCAATCAAGGTCGCTACGCCGAAGCGGAGCAGTACCTGAGCGCGGCGGCGGCGGCAGGGGATACCGACGAGGCGATCGCGCTCGCCCTGGCGAACGTGCGCGCGGCGCAGCGCGAGGTCGAGGCTCCCCTGTCGTACGGCGGCACGTCGTCGTCGAACGAGGTGGTGCTGCCCCCGGGGACGTCGCGCGACCCGCATTTCCTCTTCGCCGACGTGCTCACGGAAGCCGAGCAGACCGCCCTCCTGCTGGACAACGACGGTCTCGTCCTCGCCGGGGCTTACGTCGACTACAATGGGCGCGACGTGGCGCAGGAGGTGGGCGCGGAGCTGAGTGGTGTCACCGACGCCGCGCGCCGCGCCACGCGGCATCTCACACTCGGCGACTGGACGTCGATCGTCTTCGAGACCGAGGTCGCGGTCGTGGCCATGGCGCCCTCACCGGGCGATGGGCTGCTCGTGATGGCGACGTCGCGCTCGACGCCGCTCGGCCTCGTGCGGCGGCTGCTCGACCGGTGCAGCGATCGCGCGCGGCGATGGCTGGGAGGGCGGATCTGATGGCGCCGCCGACCCCCTTTGGTCCCATGCTCGACGCGCTGACGAAGCAGCGCGGCGTGACGGCGGCGCTCGTCGTATCCGAGCGCGACGGCATCGTCATCGACTCGAACCTGCAGATCGGGCAGGACGGCGACCGCGTGGCGGCGCTCGCCGCGTCGCTCTATCGGAAAGCGTGTCTCTCCGCTCGTGCCGCCGGACTGGGCGCCGTGTCGTTCATGCAGCTCGAGGCGCCAGCGGGACGCATCTGCGCCGTCGGCGGGGGCGAGCTGGTGCTCGTCGTCGTCGCCGAGGCGGCGGTCAACGTCGGCCTCGTCCGCGTGGAGCTGCTCAAGGCCATCGCAGAGCTCACCCTGCTGGGTGGCGGCGGCCGCGCATGAAGATGACGGTCGTCGAGTCGTGGATCGAGCCGCCGCTCAGGCAGTTCGTCGCCGATGCCGGCGCGGAGCTGGCCCTGCTACTGCATCCCAGTGGGCAGGTGCTGGCGCAGCACGGCTTCGCGAAAGCCGTGGACGTCATGGCCGCCTGCGCGCTCGCCGCGGGCATCCATGCCTCGGCGGGCGAGCTCGGTCGGCTGCTCGACGGCCGCCCCTTCCGCGGGTTGCACCACGTAGGACGTGAGCGTCAAATATTTCTAGCCGAGGCCCACAACCCGCGCGGAACGTACATTTTCTTGACGGTGTTCGGGTCCGAAAGCTCCCTCGGGCTCGTTCGCCTCTATTTCGATGAGCTCGTGAAAGCTCTCACTGCCGCCGCACCGAAGGACGTCCTGACCGCTGGCCCCGCGCTCCCCGAGAACTTCGAGCGCGAGCTGAATCGCAACCTCGCCGTCCTGTTCGGGCGCGCCTAGCCCTTTCCCGTCGCCTCGTGTCGCTCGTCAACTACGCCACCCGCGAGATCACCTGCAAGATCGTCTACTACGGGCCTGGTCGCTCGGGGAAGACGACGAACTTGCATTACATCTACGGGCAGGTTCCCGACGACCGGAAAGGCAAGATGGTGTCGCTGGCGACGCAGACCGATCGCACGCTGTTCTTCGACTTCCTGCCGCTCGATCTCGGGTCGATCTCGGGCTTCACGACGAAGTTCCAGCTCTACACGGTGCCCGGTCAGGTCTATTACCAGGCGACGCGCCGTCTGGTGCTCCAGGGCGCCGACGGGGTGGTCTTTGTCGCCGACAGTCAGGCGCGCCAGCTCGAGGAGAACATCGAGAGCTTCCAGGATCTGCATGCGAATCTCGCCGAGCAGGGGGTCGATCCGCGCACCATGCCGCTCGTCGTGCAGTACAACAAGCAGGATCTCCCCAAGGAGCTGATTCTGCCCGTGGCGGAGCTGTCCGACGCGATCAACTTCCGCGGGGTGCCGGAGTTCGCCGCGGACGCGCTGCATGGTCCCGGCGTGTTCGAGACGCTGCGTGGTATCTCGGAGCTCGTGCTGCGGCGGCTGAGTGCCGCGGGCACGGCCGGCGCAGCCGCGGGGGCGGGGGCGGCCACCAGGTAGAAATGCAAGCCGACAAGCGCGCGCGGTTCGATAACTTCATCGTCGGCTCGGCCAACCGCCTCGCCGTCGCCGCGGCGCGCGCTGTGGCCGATGCGCCGGGCGCCGTCTACAACCCGTTGCTGATCTACAGTGGGTCGGGACTCGGGAAGACGCACCTCATGAGCGCGATCGGCAACCAGGCGATCGCGCGCAATCCCGATGCGGCGATCGAATACGTGCCGCTCGAGGATTTCGTCGAGCAATTGCACGCGGCCATTGCCGCGGGCGAGATGGACCGGTTCAAGCAGCGCTACGGCCGCGTGGACGTGCTCCTGATCGACGACGTGCAGTTCCTCACCGGCCGGCGTGAGACGCAGACGGAGCTCCTGCGGCTGCTCAACGCGCTCCAGGGGAGCGGTCGCCAGATCGTCATGACGAGCGACCGTCCCCCCGCCGACATCGCCGACGTGGACGAGCGGCTCATCAGTCGTCTGAGCGGCGGCCTGATCGTCGACATCGGGCCCCCCGATTACGAGACGCGCGTCGCCATCCTCCGCGCGAAGTGTGAGGAGCGGAAGGTCACGTTCGGGCCGGGAGTGATCGAGGAGCTCGCGCGCATGGAGTACGCGAACGTGCGCGAGCTCCAGGGAGCGCTCAATCGACTCGTGGCGCAGCAGACGGTCGACGGACATCTCACGCCGTCGGGCGTGGCGGCGCTCGTGGGCACCCCCGAGCCCGCGCCGGCGCGCGCACAGATGTCGGGCAAGCGCAACGAGTTCTTCAGCTTTCTCACCGACATCGCGAGCGCCGTCGCGGCGCAGATCGAGCCGTGGAAGGTGCGCGTGGGCGAGGCTGTGGCGTATTGGAGTGGGGAGGGCTATCGGACCGCGGCGCTCGAGCGGCTCATGGAAGAGCCGACGCCGCCGCCGAACTACGAGGCGCTGCTACGCGGCTTCGGGCAGGCGATCGAGCGGTTGCGTGAGCTCGAGCAGCAGGTGTGCACGGTGGATCCGGCGCTCGGTGGCACGGAGCTGTTCCGCGATCCGGAGCGGCTCTCCGAGGCGGAGGCATTCGTGGAGCGCGCGCTTGCCGGTGCCGTGCCTCCCGCCGGCCCGCAGGCCGCATTCTCGCGTGCCTCGTTCGAGGAGAGCGCGTCGAACCAGATGGCGGTGCGTGCCGCCGATGCGGTGATGGCCGAACCGGGGAGCCGCTACAATCCGCTCTTTCTCGCCGGTCCAAGCGGGGTGGGGAAGACGCACCTCCTCAACGCGATCGGCAACGAGCTGGCACGACGCGGCGGCGCGACGTGCCGCGTCGCGTGCGTCGGTGCGCAGGTCTTCATCGATGAGCTGATCGCCGCGCTTCAGGACGGAACGGTCGAGCGGTTCCGCGCCCGCTACCGCGCCGCCGATGCCCTCCTCGTCGACGACGTGCAGTTCGTCGGCGGCAAGGAGCGTACGCAGGACGAGCTGTTCCACGTTTTCAACCACTTTCACGCCGCAGGGAAACAGCTCGTCTTCGCGAGCGACACCCCTCCGAAGCTGATCGAGGGGCTCGAGGAACGGCTGCGCTCGCGCTTCGAAGGGGGGCTGGTCGCAGAGCTCAACACTCCCGACCGTACGCTGCGCGAGAAGCTCTTCGGCCGCTTCCTGCGGGACGCGCGCGTCACCGTCGCGCCCGACCTGCTCGCCTATCTGGCCGAGCGCTCGGCGGCGAGCGTGCGCGAGCTCATTGGCACCGTGCACCGCCTGGTCGCCATGGTCGAGCAGAGCGGGACACCGCTCACGCTGTCGCTCGCGCGACAGGAGCTCGAGCCGGCGGGCAGCACGGTCACGGCGCCGCCGCCGAGCGTCCGTCAGGCCGCCGACACCTTCTTCCTCGACGACGAGAAGATCGTGTGGGAGTGGCCCGACGTCACCGGTCGCCTCGTCGAGGAGATGCGCTGATGGCGATCAAGGGCAGTCTCAAGGAGGCGAGCCTCCCCGACGTGCTGCAGCTGCTCTCGATGGGCAAGAAGACGGGCTGCCTCGCCGTCACCCATCGGAACAACTTCGGCTACATCTACTTCGACAAGGGGCAGATCTGCTACGCGTCGATCGTCAATCGGCGCGATCGCATCGGCGACATCCTGGTCAAGAGCAACCTGATCACGCAGGCGCAGCTCGAGGCGGCGATCAACGCACAGGTGCTGCACCGCGACCAGCGCATCGGCGAGCTACTCGTCGCGCAGGGGGCGATCTCACGGGATGCGCTGCACGCGCAGATCCGGGTCCAGATTCAGGAAGCGGTCTACTTCCTGTTCACGTGGATGCAGGGGTCGTTCAACTTCGAGGCGGAGGTGCGCCCCGAAGAGCAGGACTTCCTCGTGTCGATCAATCCGGAGTCGCTCCTCCTCGAGGGCGCTCGCCGCGTCGACGAGTGGACGCTGATCGAGAAGAAGATCCCCGCGTTCGACCTCGTCTTCGACGTGGACCGGAAGAAGATCGAGGAGAGCGGGGTCGAGCTCACGCGGGAGCAGGAGCTCGTGATCAGCCTCCTCGATGGACGCCGCGACGTGACGGCGGTGATGGACGACTCCGGGCTCGGCGAGTTCGACGTCGGCAAGGCGATCTACGGGCTCGTGAGCGCCGGCTTCGCCCAGCGCGTCGGCAAGACGAAGGCTACCGAGCCGATCGTCAGCGACACGCGCGTGGACGAGCATCGCAACCTCGGCATCGCGTTCTACAAGACCGGGATGCTCGACGAAGCGATGCGCGAGTTCCGTCGCGTGGCCGAGCTCCGTGACGCCGATGCGCCCTCGCGGTTCTACATCGGCCTCGCGCTGATGCGACAGGGCAAGTGGGAGGAAGCGGTCCAGGCGTTCAAGGAATGCTGCGCGCAGCCCGGTGCGCGCGCCGCGGCGCTCCACAACCTCGCCTATGCCCTCGAGCGCCTGGGCCGCTACGACGAGGCACAGGCGTGGCTCGACGAGGCGCTCCGTCGCGGCGGCGCCAAGGACCCGCGCATCCAGACGTCGCTCGGCGTCATTGCGCTGCGCACGGGCGACGTCGCGGCCGCGGATACCGCGCTCCAGATGGCGCGCCCGCTCTTCGGCACACGCCCGCCGACCGCGTCGTGGTTCCATTACGCCGCGCTCACCGCGGCGCTGCTCGGGGACCTCGACCGCGCGCTCGCGCTGCTCACCGAGGGGATCGGACTGCATCCGCACGCCGCGCCGCTGCACAACAATCTCGCGACCGTGCACGAGCGGCGCGGCTATCACCCCGAAGCGCTGCAGGCGGCGGAGAAGGGCGTGCTCGAGGATTCGGGCATCCCCCAACTGCACAAGAATCTCGGCGACTGCCACTATCGTGCGGCACGCTACGACGAGGCCCTCGAGAGTTATCTGCGTGCCGTGAAGCTGAATCCACGCCTCGGCGACGACGTGTATCTGAAGCTCGGCAACATCCGGTTCAAGCGGCAGGAGCGTGACGAGGCCGTCCGCTGCTGGGAGCAGGCGCTCGCGCTCGATCCGAACAATGCGATCGTCAAGACCAACCTCGACGCCGTCCGCCAGGTCCTATAGTCGTGAGCGAGCTGACCGACACCGGTTTCGCGGAGCTCACCGCGAAGATCGCCCGCGACCGCGGCTTCGGCTGCGCGAGCTACAAGGACAAGTGCCTGCGTCGCCGCATCGCCGTGCGCATGCGCGCGCGAGGCGTGCACACGTACCGCGACTACGCCCGCGTCCTCGACGTGGACGAGGCGGAGTACGACAAGCTGCTCGACGCGCTCACGATCAACGTCACCAAGCTGTTCCGGAACTGGGAGACGTACGAGGCGATCGCGACCGAGGTCGTCCCGGTGTTGTGGGAACGGCCGACGCGAACGATCAGCGTGTGGAGCGCCGGCTGTTCGTCGGGGGAGGAGCCGTACTCGCTCGCCGCGCTCTTCCACCGCCACGCCGAGCAGCGCCGTGCGCTCGACCAGCTCGCGTCGCGACTGCATGTCCTCGGCAGCGACATCGACGCCCGGTCGCTCGAGGCGGCCGAGCGCGGCGCGTTCGAGGAGGCCGATTTCTCCGACACACCGGAAGCGTTGCGGCGGCGCTATTTCAGCCCGCAGCCTCCGTTCACGATCATTCCCGACGTGCGCCGGCTCGTGCGCTTCGAGCGCCGCGACCTGCTCGCCGAGGCGCCGCCGACGGGACGGCATCAGCTCATCTCCTGCCGCAACGTCCTGATCTACTTCGATCGCGAGACGCAGGAGCGTCTGTTCGACAAATTCCACGCGGCGCTCGCGCCCGATGGCTTTCTCGTGCTCGGCAAGGTGGAGACGCTGCTCGGCGCCGCCCGCACGCGGTTCGTGGCCGTCGACGGTCGCGAACGCATCTTTCGTCCCGCCTGATGCCCCCCGTTACCGACGTCCGCGTCAAGGTCGCCGATTACGCCGTCCGCCGCGGCCCGCACGTCATCGCGACGATCGGGCTGGGATCGTGCGTCGCGATCGCGCTGTACGACCGGGACACCCAGATCGGCGGTCTCGCGCACATTCTCCTCCCCAGCCAGGCGATGTCGCGTGAGACCGAGAACCCGGCGAAATTCCCGGCCACCGTCGTCCCGATCATGCTCGAGGAGATGCGCACCCTCGGCGCCAGGCCGTTCGCGCGCATCAGCGCCAAGATCGTCGGCGGAGCGAGCATGTTCGGCCAGCTCGGCAACGGCGCCGGGATCAACGTCGGCGAACGGAATGTGACCGCGACGCGCGAGGTGCTCGCCGAGGCGGGGATTCCCATCGTTGCCGAAGACACGGGACTCGACTACGGGCGCAGCGTGTACTTCCACCTCGCCGATGGGCGGCTCGAGGTGCGCTCGCTCAAGAAAGGCGATCGTGTCATCTAGATCCGGGTCGCCCGCCACCGTCCTCGTGGTGGACGACAGCGCGTTCATGCGCCGGTTGATCGCGCAGATCGTCGACGCATCGCCCGAGTTTCGCGTGATCGGCACGGCACGCAACGGCCAGGACGCGATTCGGCAGATCCACGCGCTCGATCCGCAGATCGTCACGCTCGACGTCGAGATGCCCGAGCTCGACGGCGTGCAGACGCTCGGGTACATCATGAGCGAGACGCCGCGCGCCGTGGTCATGCTGAGCGCGGCGGCAACGGAAGGGGGCGTCGATCTCACGCTGCGCTGCCTCGAGCTCGGCGCCGTGGACTTCGTGCGCAAGCCGTCCGGCCCGATCAGCCTCGATCTCGCCACGGTCTCGGAGCGGCTGATCGGCGCGTTGCGCGCGGCGACGCAGGTCAACCTCGACGGAATGACGCTTCTCGCGCGGCCGCGATTCGTCGAGCCGCCGGCGCCCCGCGAGCCGGAGCGCCACGCGGGCGCCGTGGCGGCGGTGGCAGTCGCGTCGTCTACCGGAGGGCCGCGTGCCCTCGCCGAAGTGATCCCCAGTCTCCCGGCCGACCTCCAGGCCGCTGTGTTCATCGTCCAACACATGCCCGCGGGATTCACGAAGAGTCTCGCCGCGCGCCTCGACCTCATGAGCCGACTCCGCGTTGCCGAAGCCGAAGACGGCGAGCCCGTCGAGGCGAACCGCGTCTATCTGGCGCCGGGCGGGCGGCACATGCGCGTCGCGGCCAGCCAGCGCGGCAGCCGCTACATCGCCCTGGACGACGGTCCCGCCGTGTGGGGCGTGCGGCCGGCGGCCGATCCGCTGTTCACCTCCGTTGCGCACCATTTCGGGCGCGCGGCGATCGGCGTCGTCCTCACCGGGATGGGGCGCGACGGCGCGGAAGGGCTGCGAACGATCCGGTCCGCCGGCGGGATGGGGATCGTGCAGGATCAGGCCACGTCGACCATCTACGGCATGCCGCAGGTGGCGCTCCAGCGAGCCGGCGCCGAGCGTGTCGCGCCGCTGTCGGAGGTAGGCTCCGCCATCGTCTCCCTGTTGGGTGCACGCAAGGCGCGCGCATGATCGAGGAATACTGGAAGCTCTCGCAGCGGGCGTTCGCGAACACGCCCGATCCCGCCTTCACCTACCGCTCCCCGGCGTTCGCCGAGGGCTTTGCGCGCCTCCTCTACGACGCGACCGAGCTGCGGGGCGGGCTGTCGCTGATCACGGGGGAGATCGGCTGCGGCAAGACCATGCTCGCGGGCGCATTGGCGGAACGCCTTGCGGGATCGGCGAACGACGTGGTCACGCTGCCCTATCCCAAGGTCACGCCGACTCAACTGCTGACGACGCTTGCCGCGGGGCTCGGGGTCGAGAACGTCCCTCGCGGGAAGGTGCCGACGATCGAGGCGGTACGCCGTCGCCTGGGGGAATTGCACCGTAACGGGCGCCGTCCGGTACTCGTCGTTGATGAGGCGCAGCTCGCCGGCCCCATGCTGCTCGAGGAGATCCGTTTGCTCACGAACTACGAGGACCGCCAGGACAAGCACCTGCACGTCGTGTTGCTCGGCCAGCCCGAGCTGCGCGAGCGCGTCCGCAAGCGTCCGCAGATCGATCAGCGCGTCAGCCTCCGCTTTCACGTCGAGCCGATGGAAGCGGGCGACGTGCGCGGGTACGTGGCGCACCGGTTGTCCGTCGCCGGCGCGACGAAACCGATCTTCGACGACGGTGCCATCACGGTGATCGCCGAGCGGAGTGAAGGCGTGCCGCGCCGGATCAACACCCTCGCCACGCAGGCGTTGTTCGTCGGCGCCATGCGGCAGTTGCAGACGATCGACGGCGAGCTGCTGGGCGACGTCGCGGACGATCAGGAATGAAGAAGAAAAAGATTCTCTACAGCCAGCTCGGTCCGGCGACCTCGCCGGCCCCGCCGCCAAAGCCCGCGCCGGCACCGCAGCCCATCGCGCGACTCGTCACGCCAATGCGCGGCGTGCCGCGAGTCACGCCGATGCGCGGTGTGCCGCGGGTCACCCCCATGCGCGGCGTTCCGATCGTCACGGGCGCACGCGCGCTCCGTGACCGCGTGCGCGCCCGCACGGGCAAGCTCGGGCTGCTGCTCTTCCGCGTCGCCAACGAGCGCTTCGGTATCGAGCTCGCCGCGGTGGAGGAGGTGATCGACCTCCCACCGGTGCATCACGTGCCGGAGATGCCCCCGTCGATGCTTGGCGTCATCACGGTGCGCGGTACGCTCACCCCCGTCTATTCGCCGCAGTCGGCGCTCGGCCTGTCGCTCAGTGACGGCGCGTCCGCGCTCGTCTTCAAGCGCGGGCGGCATCGCTTCGCCCTCGTGATCGACGACGTCGAGGACGTGACGTCGCTCGACCTCGCGCTGCTGCGGGACGCTCCCGGCGCCGAGGGCACCGAGGGCGTCGTGCTCGGCGTGCTGCGCCAGCAGGACACGCTGCTCGCCGTCGTCGACACCGAGACGCTGCTCGCCACCTGTCAGGCCGTACCACTTCTGGAGACCGCATGACCACCGAGGCGAACAAGCTCGTCACCTTCCGGCTCGGCGAGGACTACTTCGCCGCCGACATCTTCTCGGTGGAGCGCGTGCTGCGCTACAGCGTGCCGACGTCGGTGCCCGACATGCCCGCGTACATCGAGGGCGTGATCGACTACCAGGGCCGCGTCGTTCCCATCGTGAACCTGCGCGCGCGCTTCGAGCTGCCGAAGATCGCGGCGGCCCCGGAGACGCGCATCCTCGTGCTCAACGCCGGCGGCGAATGGATCGGCGCCGTCGTGGATGCGGTGACCGAGGTCGCCGCGTTCGACCCGAGTGCCGTGCAGCCTCCGCCGAAACTGTTTCGCGGGTTGGCGCGCGAGTATCTGAAGGGCATCGTCCGCCGTGGCGAGCGGCTCGTCATCTTCCTGGACGTCGAGCAGCTCCTGTCATCCACTGAGCGAATCGCGCTGCATGACGCCGGAGCGCGCGAGCTCGCGCATGGCTGACGGCGGCGCCGGAGCCGGGTACCGCGCGCGCCTCACGGCACTCTCTGAACGGCTCGATGCACCCGACGCGACGGCGGAGCGTGACGCGCTCCGTGCGGAGCTGATCGCATTCGGCAAAGGGCTCGAGCACGATATCACCGAGCTCACGGCGCTGCGCGAGGAAGCCAAGGCGCTCGTGGAGAAGTTCAAGGGCCTCCAGGCGAGCGCCGCACCCGCGTTCAGCGCCGAGAGGCCGGTGGTCGCCGACCACATCGGCGCCTCCACCTTCATCGAGAAGGGGTGGAGCCGCATCTCGCTCGGCGACTACGTGGGCGCGGAGGACGCGCTCGAGAAGGCGCTCAACCTGGCGCCGAACGAGCCGCAGGCGGTCTCGCTGCTCGGCTGGGCGCAGATGCTCCAGGAGAAGTACGACGACGCGCTGATGCAATTCCAGAAGGTGCTCATGCGCGAGCCGACGAATGCCCTCGCGCGCATCAACGTGGGCTACATCTGCCTGAAGAAGCGCATCTTCGGCGAGGCGATCGAGCACCTCTCGCGCGCCATTCGCCTCGACAGCGACCGCAAGGCGACGCTCTATGCCCATTTCTACCTCGGCCTCGTGTATCTCGAGCGCGACATGTTCGAGGACGCGCAGACGTTCTTCCAGAAAACGCTCGCGCTCGGTCCGAACCTGATCGAGGCGTACTACGAGCTCGGGCGCGCCTACTGGTTCAATGGACAGCGCGACGAAGCGATGCAGACGTGGCGCGACGGCTTCACGGCGAACAAGTTCAATCCGTGGGGAAAGAAGTGCGCCGAGGTGCTGCAGATCGTCGAGCAGGGCGGAGAGCCGTAACAGGCGCTCCCGCGCGGCTGGCGCGTGCATTGCCGCTGGTCGTGCTCCTCGCATCGTCCCTCGCGCTCACCCGTCCGGCACAGGCCCAGGACGACGCGCCGCGCCGGCTCGACGTCGGCCGGTTCACCGCGGTGTACTTCCCGCCGGACGAGCGGCTCGCCCATGCGCTGCTCGCCCACGCGGCTGCGACCGACACCTTCCCATGGTTGCCGCGTCCAACGCAGCGCGTGCTCGTCGCGATCGCGCCGGACGCAGCACGTTTTCGCGCGTGGGCAGGGCGCAACGCTCCCGACTGGGGCGCCGCCATCGCCTTTCCCGAGTCGCGGCGCATCGTCATGCAGGGCCGCGCCGCCCCCGCCGACGCCGGTGATCCGCAGGAGGTGCTGCGCCACGAGCTCGCGCACCTCGCGTTGCACGAGCGACTCGGTGATCGACCGCCGCGCTGGTTCGACGAAGGCTATGCGAGCGTGGCGGCCCGCGAGTGGCGGCGCGAGGACGTGCTCGCGGCCAACGTCGCGCTCGCGGTGCGCGGCGCACCCTCGCTCGATCAGCTCGAGGAGAGCTTCAGCAGTGGCTCGGTCGCGGCACAGTCGGCGTATGCGCTGAGCTATCGTGCCGTGACGGAGCTCGCGTCACTCGATCCGGAGCGCGGACTCACCCTGTTCTTTCGATTCTGGGGGGACGGCGCGTCCATGGAAGCGGCGATGCGGCGGGCATTCGGCGTCACGCTCGCCGGCTTCGAGCGGGAGTTCCAATCGCGCACGCGGCGCCGATACGGCGGGCTTGCCCTCGCCGCCGACATGTCGATGGCGGTGTTCGCGGTCACGGTGCTGGTGCTCCCGTTCTACGTCGTGCGGCGCACGCGCGACCGGCGGCGGCTCGCGGCGCTCATCGCCGCCGAGGCCGCCGCGGAACGCGAGGGGGAGCGCGCGCTCGAGGCGCTCCTGGCCGATTGTAGCGGGACCGGACGAAAAGACGGCGTAACTGACGACGGCACCGTTGCTTGACAGCCCATTGGGCCAGGCGTACACTACCACGCCATGGCACAAATCGACACGGTGTCGCCGACGCGACCCTGGGTGTGGTGGGGGCTCGCGCTCGTCACGATTCTGCTCGGCTACGCCGATCTCGCTCGCGGTGGGACGACGATTGCACCGATCTTGCTCGTTGCGGGATATTGTGTCCTGATCCCGCTCGCGATCCTGCGATCCTGAACGAACCGGTGGGCCGAACCGCCATACATAATCGGGAACGACCTGGCGGGCGCGGCCGACGGTGGCTTCGCTCGTGCGAGCGTTCGCCGGGCGAATAGCTCAGTCGGTTAGAGCACCTGTCTTACACACAGGATGTCGGGGGTTCGAATCCCTCTTCGCCCATTGCTGTAACCGTGCCGTGTCCGTGAACCGGCGGACCCGGCGCGACCTGTCGGGGTACGATCGACCAACGTTTTGGAGGTTATGACTGTGAAGGCTCCGTATCGCTCTGCGCTCTCGGCCGCAGGACTTGCCGCGGCGTTCGCCGTCTCGGCCGCTCCAGCGGTCGCCAGCGCCCAGCGGCAGCAAGTACCCGGCCCCGACACGAAGAGGGTGCTCGTCACCGCGTTCCGCGGCGACGGCGAGGGAGGTGTCCGGATCGCCGACGAGATCCGCGGACGGGTCTCGAGCGAGTTCAACATCCGGCAGCTCATGCCGAATAGCAAGAAGGACATCGACAACACCCTCGTGCAGTCCGGCTATCGGCCGGATTCGGCCCTCAGCCCGAACGACATCAAGGAGCTGGCGAAGCTCGTCCGCGCGGACGAGATCATCGACGGCACAGTGACGAAGACGCCCACAGGCTACCACACCTATGCGCGCTTCTTCCTCCCGCGTGACGCCGCCCTGTCCCAGCCGCTCGTCACGTCGGACAACGCCAACCTGGGCGACGTCGCCAGGGACGTCGTGCGCGAGTACGACGCGGCCCGAAAGCAGCTCCAGGCGAACCAGGCGTGCGAAAACGCGATTCGCGACCGGAAGTACGACGTCGCCATCGCCGAGGCCCGTCGGGGCATTCAGGAGTACCCCAAGGCGACGCTCGCGCGGCTCTGCCTCGCCAGTGCCTTCCAGGCGTGGAAGACGACCGCCGACTCCACCCGGCCCTGGGCGGATTCGGTGATCAAGGTCACCAAGGAAGTCACGGCGCTCGATCCGCGGAGCAAGATCGCGTACACGTTGGCGTACGACGCCTACAAGGCGAAGAACGACACGGCCAACGCGCTCCAGGCCCTCCTGGGAATGATGGCGTCGGATCCGACGAACGCGTCGCTGCGTGAGCAGGTCATCGCCGAGTTGGTGCAGTCTGGGAAGGCCGAGATGGCGATCCCGACGGCCAAGCAGCTCCGCGACGAGAACACTGGCGATCCGCAGTACGCGCGCCTCTACTGGCTCGTGCTCCGTGCGGCCAAACACTACAAGGAGTCGGTGCCGGCAGGTGAGGAGTACGTGAAGCTCGACACCGCCGCGGCGGACGTCGGCTACTTCACGCGGCAGGTGGCGGATCTCGCGGCGGACAGCGCGTTCGCGCGGGCGGCGGAGTTCGCGGCGCGTGGCGCGGCCAGGTTCCCGAAGGATGCCTCGCTGCTCGTGCTCCAGGGACAGAACGAGCGTAAGGCGGGCCAGCTCCCGGCCGCCAAGACGTCGTTGGAGAAGGCGTTGGCGATCGATCCGAAGGCACCCGGAGCGGCGCCCCAGGCGATTCAGATCGCGTATGATCTCGGCGACACCGAGGGCGCGCTGAAGATCGCGCGGGCGACGGTGACGGCCGACACCTCGAACAAGCCGATGATCGGCGGCCTGCTGCTCAGCCTCGGCAATCAGGCGTACAAGGCGGGCGTCGCCTCCAAGAAGGCGGAGGACTACAAGAAGGCGCTCACGATCCTCAAGGCGTCGGACGAGATCAGCCCGAGCGACAACGCGAAGTTCCTCGAGGGCGTGTCTGCCTTCTCGCTCATTCCAGAGGTCGCGGGGGAGGTCCAGAAGTCGAAGTCGTGCCCCGCGGCGAAGGAGGGTGCTGACTACCTCTCGATCGTCAACACGACCATCCCGGTCGCCGGCAAGATCAGCCCGGACGCGGCCAAGCAGATCATGGGCGCGGCGGCGCAGTACCAGCCGTTCTTCGATGCGGCGGTGAAGCGGTACTGCAAGTAAGGCTGCCGAACGGTCAGACGGTCAGACGGTCAGACGGTCAGACGGTCAGACGGTCAGACGGTCA
>CAYTKA010000033.1:0-34589 GCA_964438255.1 uncultured Gemmatimonadaceae bacterium
CGATCGCCACGACCTCGTCCGGGTTCACGCCCTTGTTCGGGTCCTTGCCGAAGAACTTCTTGACCTCTTCCTGGATCTTCGGGATCCGCGTCGAGCCGCCGACGAGCAGCACCTCGTCGATGTCCTTCGGCTCGAGCCCGGCGTCCTTCAACGCCTTGCGCATCGGCTCGATCGTGCGCGTGATGAGATCGTCCACCAACTGCTCGAACTTGGCGCGCGTGAGCTGGTAGTTGAGGTGCTTCGGGCCGCTCTGGTCGGCCGTGATGAAGGGCAGGTTGATGTCCGTCGCGTTCGTGCTCGACAGCTCCATCTTCGCCTTCTCGGCCGCTTCCTTGAGGCGCTGGAGCGCCATCGGATCCTTGGAGAGGTCGATCCCCTGGTCGCGCTTGAACTCGCCGACGATCCAGTCGATGACGCGCTGATCGAAGTCGTCGCCGCCGAGGTGGGTGTCGCCGTTGGTGGACTTCACCTCGAACTGGCGCGAGCCGTCGACGTCGTACAGCTCGAGGACGGAGATGTCATACGTGCCGCCGCCCAGATCGAACACGGCGACCTTCTCATCCTTTTTCTTGTCGAGCCCATACGCAAGCGCCGCGGCCGTGGGCTCATTGATGATGCGCAAGACGTCGAGTCCGGCAATCTTTCCGGCGTCTTTCGTCGCTTGACGTTGAGCATCGTTGAAGTACGCAGGAACGGTGATGACCGCCTTGGTGACCGTCTGGCCCAGGTAGTCCTCCGCCGTCTGCTTCATCTTCTGGAGGATCATCGCGGAGATCTCGGGGGGCGTGTAGCGCTTGCCCTGGACCTCGACGACCGCCAGCTCGTTCTGGCCGGCGACGACCTTGTACGGAACGCGTTTGATCTCGTCCTGGATCTCGCTGATCTTGCGGCCCATGAACCGCTTGATCGAGAAGATCGTATTCTGCGGGTTGGTGACCGCCTGACGTTTGGCGACCGTGCCGACCAGGCGCTCTCCATCCTTCGTAAACCCGACGACCGACGGAGTCGTCCGTCCCCCTTCGGCGTTGGGGATGACGACCGGGTCTCCCCCCTCCATGACCGAGACGACGGAGTTGGTCGTCCCGAGGTCGATGCCGATGACTTTATCCGCCATTGTTCCCTCGATGAGTGGTGAAGGCGCGGCAGACCATGCTGCCGCGAACGGGACCAGTCGGCGCAAGTCCGGGACCGGTTGGCGTCCGCCACATTGACAGACCGGCTCGCGCGGCCAGGGGGCGACGGGTGACAAGCTGACCGACTCGCGGCGCCGATGCCGGAACGGCAGGCGCGTGTGGCTATTTGGACGAGACCGCCAGGCGGGCATGGACTTGCGAGGGCCGCTACGTCGCGTCATCAATAACCTGCGGCGACCCGAATGTCGCGATTGCGTCACGGTCCGTGCAGCGTAGGTAGCTCGTGTCCGTACCGCCGACATCTTTCGGGACCCACTCACCCGGAGTCCAATGTCACGCGCTCTGCTTGCCTTCGCTGCGGTGGCGTTTGCCGTCGCGTGCGGCGACGCCTCGAAGAAAAGCGACAGCACCCACCCGGCCGGTACTGCGGCCACGTCGTCCACCGCTTCCGGCGCCGACCTGACGGGTGCGGGCGCCACCTTCCCGTATCCGCTCTACAGCAAGTGGTTCGACACGTACGCGCAGAAGACGGGGACGAAGATCAACTATCAGTCGATCGGCTCGGGCGGCGGCATCCGCCAGCTCTCCGAGCAGACGGTGGACTTCGGCGCGACGGACGCACCGATGACCGACGAGGAGATGGCGAAAGCGAAGGGGGGCGCGATCCTGCACTTCCCGACGGCGCTCGGCGCGGTCGCGGTGACATACAACCTCCCCGAGGTGACGCAGCCGCTGAAGCTCAACGGTGACGTGCTCGCGGCGATCTTTCAGGGGCAGATCAAGAAGTGGAACGACCCGCGCCTCGCCGCGCTCAATCCCGGGGCGCAGCTGCCGGCGACGGACATTCTCGTCGTGCATCGCTCCGACGGGTCGGGCACGTCGTTCGTGTTCACGGACTACCTCTCCGCGGTGAGCCCGGCGTGGGCGACCAAGCCCGGCAAGGGCAAGGAAGTGCAGTGGCCCACGGGACTCGGCGCGAAGGGCAACGAGGGCGTCTCCGGCCAGGTGAAGCAGACACCCGGCGCCATCGGTTACGTCGAGCTCGCGTACGCCAACCAGAACAAGCTCCCGACGGCGCAGCTCAAAAATGCCGCGGGCGAGTACGTCGCGCCGAGCGTCGCCTCGGTCACGGCGGCGGCGGGGGGCGCCGCATCGAGGCTGCCGGCGAACACGGATTATCGTGTCTCGATCGTGAACGCGCCGGGGAAGGGCGCGTATCCGATCTCCTCGTTCACTTGGATCATCGCCTACCGGAAGCAGCCGGATGCGGCGAAGGGGAAGAAGCTCGCCGACTTCCTGCACTGGGCGCTCAGCGAAGGTCAGGGGATGGAGGCTGCCCTCGACTACGCGCCGCTCCCCGAGTCGATGCGGACGTCGCTGGCGACGCGGATCGACAGCCTCAAGTAGCGCGTCACGAGCGCGCAAGACGCATGACGGAGCAGGGAGCGAAGTCGCCACTGTATTTGAACCGCGAGCTGAGCTGGCTCGCGTTCAACGCGCGTGTGCTGCACGAGGCGGCCGACCCGCGGGTCCCCCTGCTCGAGCGGCTCAAGTTCCTGTCAATCTTCGCGAGCAACCTCGACGAATTCTTCATGGTGCGCGTTGCCGGTCTGCGGCGGCAGATCGCCTCCGGCACGCTGCACCACGCGCCCGACGGGTTGGCGCCGGCAGAGCAGCTCGCGGCCATTCGCGACCGCGTCGCGCTGCTCCTCGACGATCAGCGGCAGATCCTGGGGACGCTGCTCTCCGGCCTGGCCCCGCACGGCATTCGACTCGTCGGGATGGACGAGCTCACGGCCGGCGAGCGGCGCGCGATCGACGAGCAGTTCGAGTCGCAGATCTTTCCCGTGCTCACGCCCCTCGCAGTCGATCCGGGGCATCCGTTTCCGTACGTCTCCAATCTCTCGCTGTCGCTCGCGGTGGAGGTACGCGACCCGGTGCAGGGGACGATGCACTTCGCGCGCGTGAAGGTGCCCGAGCGGCTCTCGCGCTGGGTGGCGGTGCCGGGCCGTGCGTTCGAGTTCGTTCCACTCGAGCGGCTGATCGGAGAGAACCTGGAGGCGCTCTTTCCCGGAATGGAGATCGTGGGCTGGTATGCGTTCCGGGTGACGCGCTACTCCGATCTCGAGTTCACCAATCTCGAGGATCCCGACGATCTCCTCGCGTCGATCGAGGAACGGGTGTTCGAGCGGCGGTTCGGCGAGGTGATCCGGGTCGAGGTGCAGGACGACATGCCGCTGCACATCCGCAAGCTGCTCGTCGAGGAGCTGCGCGACGCCGACTTTCCCGCGAAGACGACGCTGAGCGAGGCCGACGTCGAGGACGCGGGCTACCTGCTCGACCTCGCCGATCTGCTCGAGCTGTCCACGCTCGACGTGGCCGAGCTGCGCGATCCGCCGTTCACGCCCAGCGTGCCCCCGGAGCTTCGCGATCCGGATCGCTCGATCTTCGACGTGATCCGCGAGCGCGATCTGCTCGTGCATCATCCATTCGATTCCTTTCCGGCCACCGTCGAGCGCCTTCTGCAGACGGCGGCGATGGACGAGAACGTGCTCGCGATCAAGATGACGCTGTATCGCACGTCGGGCGATACGCCCGCGGTGCGTGCGCTGACCGAGGCGGCGCAGCGCGGCAAGCAGGTGGCGGTGCTGGTGGAGCTCCGCGCCCGGTTCGACGAGGCGAACAACATCACCTGGGCGCGCACGCTCGAAGACTACGGCGTGCACGTCGGGTATGGCTCGACGCTGCTCAAGACGCACGCGAAGGCGGTGATGGTCGTGCGGCGCGAGCCGGACGGCATTCGACGGTACGTGCACGTCGGGACGGGCAACTACAACTCGCGCACGGCGCGTCTGTACACGGACATCGGGCTGTTCACCTGCAGCCCCTCGATCGGCGCCGACGTGAGCGATCTGTTCAACTCGTTGACCGGTATCTCGCGCCAGAAGCTGTATCGCAAGCTGCTCGTGGCGCCGGCGAACATGCGCGAGCGGTTCCTCGAGCTGATCGCGCGGGAGAGCGCGCACGCACGCGCCGGCCGCGGGGGGCGCATCATCGCCAAGATGAATGCGCTGGTGGATCAGGAGACGATCGACGCGCTCTACGCTGCCTCCGAGGCGGGGGTCGAGATCGATCTGATCGTGCGCGGCATCTGCTGCCTGCGCCCGGGGCTGCCCGGGGTCAGCTCACGCATTCGCGTCATCAGCATCGTCGGCCGCTTCCTCGAGCATTCGCGCGTCTGGTTGTTCGGCAACGCTGGTGAGGACGAACTCTACGTCGGCTCGGCCGACTGGATGCCGCGCAACTTCCTGAGCCGCGTGGAGGCGGTCGTCCCGGTGGAAGCGCCGCGGCTTCGCGATCGCCTGTCCAACCTGTTGCGCGTGTGTCTGGAGGACAATCGGCAAGCCTGGGAGCTCGACGCCGATGGACACTACACGCAGCGTGTCCCCGAGGGGGTCGAGCGCGCGACGCACGTGCGCCTGCTCGCGGATTCGTGGGGCGAGGCGGACGCTCCGCGCAACGCGCCATACCCGGCGCAGCAGACCGGCGACTGAGCTCTCACCGGTCCGCGGTTCACTCGGTTCATTCGTCCGGGCCGGTCACGTCCTCGGATGACAGGACCGAGCCGTCGGCGCCGACGATCTCCACCGGCACGCCGGCCAGCTCCGCGAGAAGCTGCGACTTCCGATGGGCGCCCCACAGCTCGAGCCGCAGCGGGGTCGTGCCATGGGCGGGCTTCGGGGTGATGCGAATGGCGCGCTGCACCCAGCGAATGCCGAGCTCCCCCACCGCCCCGACGTGCCCGCGGTCGAATCCGTCAGCCACGCGCAGGATGGCGGAGAGCCGGACGATCTGATCGCGCAGCGCCCGATCCAGGTTGCCAAAGTTCCTGTGCTTCTTCTTCGGCGGCGCACCGCGATGATACCGGGCGACGTTGGCGATCACCACCTGCTCGCTCGGCGTGATGCCCAGCAGCTCCGCATGCAGGATCAGGTGATACGAGTGCTTGTGGTGCCGGTCGTAGTTGATGTGATAGCCGACGTCGTGCAGGAGCGCGGCGTCGGCGAGCGCGGCACGATCCGCGGGGGTGCAGCCGAGCCGCGCGCCGATCGCGTCGAAGAGGCGCAGCGCGAGTCGCTGCACCTGCGTCGCATGTCCCTCCTCGTAGTGACAGCGCTCGGCGAACTCGCGCACGGAGCGCTGCCGCGCTTCGCCGGGATCGGCGATGCTGGGCGTCACGCGTGCCGCCTCGAGGAGCAGCCCTTCCCGGATGCCATAGCGCGACACGACGAGCGTGCGCGAATCGAGGCGCGCCATCACTTCGGCGGCCACGGCGACCCCGGCGACGATGATGTCGGATCGTTCCGGGTTGAGACCGCTCACCCCGCGGCGCTCTTCCGGTGTCATGGCAGCCAGCATGTCGAGCACGTGCTCGACGTCCACGCGCGGCACCTCGGCCGCGTGCACGTTGCGGGCGATGAGCATGCCGCGCCGCGCGAGATGGATCCCGGCGAGATTCGTGAACGTGCCCCCCGAGCCGATGAGGCGGGCGCCGCGCCAGTCGCGGCGGGAAAGTACGTCCCTCAACGCGTCGCGCACGTCGGCGCGCAGCACGCGAAGCGCCTTCGGTCCCGTGCCGCCGCGCAGATGGCGCTCGGTGAGTCGCAGCGCACCGAAGGGAAGCGATACCAGATCGTCCAGCACGCCGTCGGCCGCGAGCGCGAGCTCCAGCGATCCACCGCCGATGTCCATCACGACCGTGCGTCCGACGGCGAGGTCGAAGTGCGCGAGGGCGCTGAGATAGGACAGCCGCGCCTCGGCCTCGCCGTCGATGATACGCAGGTCGAGCCCCGCCTCCCGCCGTACGCGGGCGACGAACTCCTGTCCGTTCGCCGCGTCGCGCACCGCGCTCGTGGCCACCGCCTCGATGCGCGATGCGCCGAGCTGGCGCGCGAGCGTCGCCATGCGGCCGATGGCTTCGACCGCGCGCTGCATGGCGGCGTCGTCGAGCACTCCGGTGACGTCCACGTCGGCGCCGAGGCGGGGTGCCGCCTTCATCTCGTCCACGACGGTAATGCCGCCGTCGGCGGTGACGTCGGCGACGATCTGGCGGACGGAGTTCGAGCCGATGTCGATCGCGGCGATGCGGCGCGCCGCCGACACCGCGCGCGTCGAGCGCGGCGTGCGCTGATGCAGAGTGAGACGGGCGGAGTCGGCCATCAGGGCTCAGGGCATCCGAGCACGGGTCATGAGCGGGCTACGTGCAGAAATTGAACCGACCATCGCCCACAGTCCAGCTACTTCCATGCGGTGCGCTGAGCTACGGTGCTGGCTGGCGGCCCGACGCCCGGCGACCGCGACCGTCAGGACGTGAACGTCCCGGCGCGGGCCTGCTCGGCGCCGCCATGCTTGATGTTCTTGCCCTCGGCCAGGAAGACCGCGTCCTCCCCGATGTTCGTCGCGAGGTCGGCCACGCGCTCCAGGTTCCGGCTGACGAGCAGGTACTCGAGCGACGGGTTGATCGTCCGCGGGTCGGCCATCATGTGCGTGAGCAGGATGCGGAACACCGATTCGTGCAGCGCGTCCACCTGATCGTCGCGGGCGCAGACGTCGCGGCCGAGCGCACCGTCGGCGCGCAGGAACGCGTCGATGGAGTCGCTGAGCATGGCGCGCGCCCGGCGGGCCATGTCGAGAATCTCCGGATCCGGGATGATGTCCGTGCGCTGCGAGATCAGACGCAGCGCTGCCTGCGCGATGTTGACGGCGTGATCGCCGACGCGCTCCAGATCGCTCACGACTTTGATCGCGCTGACGATGAAGCGAAGGTCGCGCGCCATCGGTTGCTGGAGGGCCAGCAGCTCGAGCGCCGCCGCCTCGAGCTCGATCTCCATCGTGTCGAGCTCGCGGTCGGATGCGATCACGGCCTCGGCCTTTCCTTCGTCCTTGGCGAGCAGCGCCTCGACCGACAACTCGACGAGCGCCTCTGCCTTCTCCGACATCGTCAGCAGGCGACGATTGAGCGCCGTGAGCTGATCATGAAAGTGCCGGAACGGCGTCTCCGTGGGGGTCATCCGAATCTCCCGGTGATGTAGGCTTCCGTGCGCGCCTCGCGCGGGCTCGTGAAGAGCTTCTGCGTGTCGTCCATCTCGACGAGGCTGCCGAGATAGAAAAACGCGGTACGGTCCGAGATGCGCGCCGCCTGCTGCAGGTTGTGCGTGACGATGACGATGGTGAGCTCGCGCTTGAGCTCGTACACCAGCTCCTCGACTTTCTGTGTGGCGATCGGGTCGAGCGCCGACGCGGGCTCGTCGAGCAGGAGGACTTCCGGATCGTTGGCGAGTGCCCGCGCGATACAGAGCCGCTGCTGCTGTCCGCCCGAGAGCGCGAGCGCACTGTCACGCAGCCGATCCTTCACCTCGTCCCACAGGGCGGCACGGCGCAGCGCGGACTCGACGACGACGTCCAGATCCTGCCGGCTCAGTCTCGCATTGATGCGCGGCCCGTACGCGACGTTGTCGTAGATGGACTTGGGGAAGGGATTCCATCGCTGGAAGACCATCCCCACCCGCTGCCGCAGCGTAACGACGTCCATCCCCGTCTGGTAGATATTCTCCCCGTCAAGTCGGATCTCCCCCGAGCGGCGCGCGCCCGGGATCAGCTCGTTGAGACGGTTGATCGAGCGCAGGAAGGTCGACTTTCCGCACCCGGACGGACCGATCAGCGCAGTCACCGCGCGCGGCACGATGTGCAGGTTGATGTCGTGGAGCGCCTGCGTCTTCCCGTACCAGAAATCGAAGTGCGCGACGTCGATTCGACCCCTGAGCCGGCGATCCTGCACCGGGCCGTATTCCACCGCTGCCGTCATCCGAACCGACCCGTGATGTACGCTTCGGTGCGCGGATCGGCGGGTGTCGTGAACATGACGCGCGTCGGCGCCGTCTCCACCAGCTCACCGGCCAGCATGAACACCGTACGGTCGGACACCCGTGCCGCCTGCTGCATGTTGTGCGTCACGATCACCACGGTCATCGTCTTGCGCAGCTCGTACACGAGCTCTTCCACCTTCTGTGTGCTGAGTGGATCGAGCGACGCGGTCGGCTCGTCGAGCAGCAGGACATGCGGCCGTGTGGCCAGCGCGCGCGCGATGCACAGCCGCTGCTGCTGCCCTCCCGAGATGCCGGTGGCGCTCGTCTTGAGCCGGTCCTTCACCTCGTCCCACAGCGCGGCCTGCCGCAGCGCCCGCTCGACGATCTCGTCGACTTCCTTGCGATTCGGCCGCTCCCCCGGCTGCACGCGCAGTCCGGCCGCGACGTTGTCGCGGATGGACATGGTCGGGAAGGGCGTCGGACGCTGGAACACCATCCCGACGTGGCGCCTCAGCGTGATCGGGTCGACGCCCTCGGCGTAGATGTCCTGATCGTGGAAGAGCACCTCGCCGGTGACGCGCGCGAGCGGCACCGTCTCGTGCATGCGGTTCAGGCAGCGCAGCAGGGTGGACTTGCCACATCCGGACGGCCCGATGATCGCCGTCACCTCGTGCGTGGGGACGCCGAGGTTCACGTCGCGCACGGCGTGCGTCGCGCCGAAGTACGCGTTGAGATCCACGGTGCGTATCGCCCACGTTTCGGGCGTGGTGGCGACGGCGTCGGACTGTCGCAACGTCACCAGCTCAGTCATGGCCGCCTCCATGACGCGACCGCGTGGCGAGCCGCGCCACGATGCTGATGATCAGCACGAGCGTGATGAGAACCAGTGCACCGGCCCAGGCCTGCCTGTGCCAATCCTCATAGGCGCTGTTGGCATACGCGAAGACCTGGAGCGGCAGCGCGGCGATGGGTTGCGTGAGCGTGGTGGACCAGAACTGATTCCCGAAGGCGGTGAAGAGCAGCGGTGCCGTCTCGCCGGCGACGCGCGCCACCGCGACGAGGACACCGGTGACGATGCCGCCCAGTGCCGTGCGCAGCACGATCTGGAGCGACGTGCGCCAGCGCGGATAGCCGAGGGCGAGCGCCGCTTCGCGCAGCGACTGTGGCACCGTGCGCACCATCTCCTCGGTCGTGCGCGTGACGAGCGGAACCATCATCGCGCCGATCGCGACGCCGCCGGCGAGCGCGGAAAAGTGGCCGAAGGGACGCACCAGAAACTGCCAGGCGAAGATCCCCATCACGATCGATGGCAGCCCGTTGAGGACATCGGCGAGAAACCGAACCAGGTTGGCCAGGCGCGTGCCGCGGCGCTCCGCGAGATACAGCCCTGCCCCGATTCCCACCGGAAGGCCGATGGCAGAGGCGATGGCGATCAGCACGAGCGTGCCGACGATGGCATTCGCCATCCCGCCGCCTTCCTCGCCGACCGGCTTCGGCATGTGCGTGAAGAAGTCGAGCGAGAGGGCGCCGGCGCCCTGCTTGAGCAGGTACGCGAGAATGACGAGCAGTGGCACGACGGCGATCGCGGCGGCGAGACAGGTGAGCGCCACCATGAGCACGCTCATCGCGCGCCGGCGAACGAGTGCCCGCGGGCGTACGCGGACGGGCGCACGATCGAAGGAGGGGGCGGCGGTGCTCACGCGCGCACCTCGCCGACGCGTCGCACGAGCCAGCGTGCGAGGGCATTCACGAGCAGCGTGATGAGAAGCAGGACGAGACCGACGGCACTGAGCGCCGCGAGGTGAAGGTCCCCCGAGGCTTCGGCGAACTCGTTGGCGATCAGCGACGCCATCGTGTAGCCCGGTGCGAACAACGACGCCGAGAGCTCGTGCCGATTCCCGATCACCATCGTGACCGCCATCGTCTCACCGAGCGCGCGGCCGAGTCCGAGGATGATGCCGCCGATGATGCCGGTGCGCGCATAGGGCAACACGGCACCGATGATCGTCTCCCAGCGCGTCGCGCCGAGGGCGAGGGCCGCCTCGCGCTGCGAGCGGGGCACGGCCAACAGCACCTCGCGGCTCACCGCGGCGATGTACGGCAGCACCATGATGGCGAGAATGAGGCCGGCGGCGAGGACGCTGGGCCCGTAGGCGGGGCCGCTGAACAGCGGTGTTGCGCCGAGGTGGAGCGTATCGCGCAGGAAGGGCATGATCGTCGTGCGCAGCGCGGGCACGAGCACGAAGATCCCCCATAGGCCGAAGACGACGCTCGGCACGGCGGCGAGCAGCTCGATCAGAAACGAGATCGGCTGCCGCAGCCAGTTCGGCGCGAACTCCGACAGGAAGATCGCCCCGCCGAGCGCCAGCGGTGTAGCGATGAGGAGGGCGATGATCGAGGTCAGGATCGTCCCGAGGATCGCCGGCGCGGCGCCGAACTGGCCATTCACGGGATCCCACGTGCTGGACGTGATGAACCCGAATCCGAACTGTTTGAGCGCGGGCCACCCGGCGCGACCGACCTCCAGAAAGAGCAGGACGAGGAGGATCGGGACGCAGAGCGCGAAGAAGAGAATGGCGCCGCGATAGATCCGATCGGCGACTACCGAGCCGTGGATCGACGGCAGGTGGCGTTTCGCTCCCGGCGCCGTGCGCGGTGGCGCGCCAGGCGGCGGTGCCGATGGCGGCTCGGCTCCGGCGACGGCCGGGGTGGACGCGGGGGGCGTCGCGGTCGTGTCGAGAGAGGGCTGCGTCATCGCCCTTGAAGCTCGCGGAACGGCGTCTCGAAATGCCGCCCTGAATGTAACGGTCCCGTCACGGCGAACCGGGGCGCCGGCGACGGCGTTCTGGAGCGTCCGTTACACAACCGCGACAGGTCCATGCTCGGTTCGTGACCGCGAAAGCGGACGTTCCGGTCTGTCTCGCGCGCCGGGGCTTCGATTTCGGCATCGTGACGAACTCTCCTTATTCCCCCAGACAGACACCTACATGTTCCGTGCTCGTATCTGGACGCTCGCCGCGATCACGTGCGCCGCGACGCCGCTCGCCGCTCAGCAGCCCGCGCCGGCCGGCGGCAATACGCCCCCCGCGCAGGCACAAACCGCGAATGCCACACCGCTGAACTTCTCGGGCGTTCTGTTCGGCAGCTACAACTACGCCGTCCCCGTCAGCGGAACGTTCAACAATCAGATCAACAACCAGTTCATCCTCGACCGCGCGTATCTGACGTTCCGGATGCCCGCCGGCGATCGGACGACCATTCGCGTCACGACCGACATCTTCCAGGATGCGGGCACCAACGCGTACACCGTGCGCGCCAAGTATGCCTACTTGCAGTATGACGGCGACAAGAGCTCGACCGGCGCCCAGCTCAGCGGGCGCCTCGGCATCCTCCAGAATGTGCTGATCGATCACGAAGAGAATTTCTGGCCGCGCTTCCTCAGCACCGTTCCGGTGGAGCGCGCCGGATTCTTCGCCTCGGCGGACGCTGGCGCCGCGGTGACGTACACGATGCCGAGCAAGATGGGTGAGATCTACGGCACGATCACGAACGGCCCGGGCTACACCTCGCGCGAGCGCGACCGGTTCAAGGACTTCGCGCTGCGTCTCTCCCTCACGCCGCTCGCGACCAACAAGGACGTGGCGTCTCTGCTCCAGTCGCTCACCCTGACGGGGTGGGGCTACAAGGGCGCGACGGCCAGCAGCTTCGTGAACGGCAACGCGGGCCTCAACATCACGCCGGTGGGTGAGGCGATGGATCGCAGCCGCTACGGCGTGCTCGTCGGCATCCGCGATCCGCGGCTCACGCTCGCCGCGCAGTTCGCGACGCGCACCGACGCCCGCGACACGGCGTCCGCGACGCTGTCGCGCACGGTGATCACGACGAAGGGCAACCTCTGGTCGGTTTACGGCACGGTGCGGCCCCTCGCGCTCATCAACGGCGGCAAGTCGCCCCTCGGCCTCGTGGGCCGCTACGACCACGTGTCGCCCACCGCGAACACCGACAACGCCCCGGCCGGCGCCGTCGTGCCGCCCACGGAGAACTCGTACCACACGATCGTCGGCGGTCTCTTCTGGGATCTGTCGCAGAAGGCGCAGCTCGCCCTCGACTACCAGGAGTCGCTGGCGTCGAACAACAACAACTCGTTCGCGCCCCCGGCGCCGAGCAAGGGCTACTTCGCTCACTTCGTCGTGAACTTCTAGTCCGGCTGTCCGAGCCTATCGCGGCGGCGTGACGAGCTCGTTACGCCGCCGCAATGGCTCCATGACCTGACAGGTCGAGCTTCCCGGTGCTCGATCGACCTATCCCACTCCTCAGGAGCTCTTTCGTGAAACTGTTCTCCCGGCTCATCGTCGCCGCCTCGATGATCGTCGCGGCTGTCGCGCCGGTCGGCGCCCAGGACCTGACCGGCGCCGGTGCGACCTTCCCATATCCGATCTACAGCAAGTGGTTCGCCGACTACGCCACGAAGACGGGCGTGAAGATCAACTATCAGTCGATCGGTTCCGGCGGCGGTATTCGGCAGCTCTCCGAGCAGACGGTGGATTTCGGTGCCAGCGATGCGCCGATGAGCGACGCCGAGCTCGCGAAGGCGAAGGGTGGCCCGATCATGCACATCCCGACCGTGCTCGGCGCGGTCGTCGTGACGTACAACCTCCCCGAGGTGAAGAAGACCCTCCGCTTCGATGGTCCGACGCTCGCGGACGTCTTCCTCGGCAGGATCACCAAGTGGAACGATGCGCGCATCGGCGCGCTGAACCCGGGCGTGAAGCTCCCCGCCACCGACATTCTGGTCGTGCACCGCTCCGATGGGTCGGGCACGTCCTACGTGTTCACCGACTATCTCTCGTCGGTGAGCCCGAACTGGGCGGCGAAGCCGGGCAAGGGGAAGGAAGTGCAGTGGCCGGTTGGCCTCGGCGGTAAGGGCAACGAGGGCGTCTCCGGTCAGGTGAAGCAGCTCCCCGGCTCGATCGGTTACGTCGAGCTGGCATATGCGCGCCAGAACAAGCTCGCGTATGCGGACATCAAGAACGCCAAGGGACAGTTCGTCACGCCGACGATCGACGCGGTGACGGCTGCTGCCGCCGGCGCCGTGGCGAAGCTTCCCGCGAACACCGACTATCGCGTGTCGATCGTGAACGCCGCGGGCAAAGGCGCCTACCCGATCTCGTCGTTCACGTGGCTGCTCGTGTACCGCAATCAGACCGATGCGGTGAAGGGGAAGAAGCTGATCGACTTCGTGAAGTGGGCGCTCACCGAGGGTGAGAAGTCCGCGGCGTCGCTCGACTACGCGCCGATCCCGGCCGCGATGTCGAAGCAGCTCATCAAGCAGCTCGGCACCGTGTCGGTCGCCGCGAAGTAAGTACCGCGCACCAGAAACGAGAACGGGCAGCCTGCGCAGGCTGCCCGTTCTCGTTTCCGCTCGTGTCCTTCCGCTCGCATCGCACGCCGTCGATCAGCGGCAGGCGGCGGCGAGTGGGTGGCCGAGTCGCGCGCGGCCCGGCGGTCCGGTCGGGTCCGCCGATCCATCAGGGCTGCCGTCACTGCAGTCGAGCGCGTGCGGCGCACGCAGCGACAGTCGAACCTCGCCGCCCCGGTTCACGCGCCAGTGGCGCAGCAGCGCGCGAACCGCATCCATCGCCGCCGGGCCGCCGGTATCCGCCGCGTTGAGGTCGAGTCGCAGCATTCGCACGTTCGGCGGGAGCGCACCGCACGCGGCGCACAGCGTCGCCGCGTGATCGGCCTCGAGCGAACCGGCAACGTACAGCGTCGCCGTCGAGCCGGACAGCTCGATCTGGTAATGCATCCGATCCATCATGAGCGTCGTCACCCGTTGGAGGTAGCCGAACGCTCGCAGCGGCCCGCCACGGCCGAATGACCACCGTGCGACGAGCGTGTAACGCTCCGTCGTCATGGAAGCGGACTAGTCGGTCGTGGCGCCGGGAAAGAAGACGCTGATCGTCGTGCCCCCGCCGACCGCGCTCGACGCGTCGATCCGTCCCCCGTGCGCCTCCACGAGGTGACGCACGATCGCCAGCCCAAGCCCCGTGCCCCCCGATTCGCGCGAGCGGCCGGCATCGACGCGATAGAAGCGCTCGAAGATGCGCGGCACGTGCTCGGCAGCAATGCCGATGCCGGTGTCACGCACGTCCACCCACACGCCGCCGTCGGTGGCGCGCGTGTGGAACGTGACGCTTCCCTCGTTCGTGTAGCGGACCGCGTTCTCGACCAGATTGCTCACCACTTGCCGGAAAGCGGTCGGATCGGCGCGGACGACGCCCGCCCCGTTCGGAATATCCGAGACGAGGCGCAGTCCCTTCTTGTCCGCCGTGCGCTGCACGGCGGTGAACACCTCGCGTACCACCGCGGCCACATCCACCTTGCCGACGTTCGGCCGCCAGCCGCCACTCTCGATGCGAGAGAGATCGAGCAGATCGTCCACGATCCGCTGCATGCGCGACGCGTTGTCCCAAATCGTCTCGACGAACTGACGCCGTTGGTCGGGTGGGATGTCGTCGTCGAGCAGCGTCTCCGCGAAGCCACGGACTGCGGTGAGGGGAGTTTTGAGCTCATGGCTCACGTTCGCCACGAAGTCGCGCCGAATCGTCTCGAGCCGCCGAAGCATCGTGAGATCGAACACGGTGACCACCGCTCCGGCCGTCGCGAGCGGCCGCGATGCCACGGCGACCGTGCGATCGTAGAGCGTCACCTCCTGCGGCGGCGTGGCGACGCCGGAGAGACCGCTCTCGACCGCGCCCCGCAGCATGGGATCGCGCGGCAGGAGATCGCGCGGGAAGGGGATGGGCGTGGACACGTTCAGCAGCGCCCGCGCGCGCTCGTTGATGCGAACCACCATCCCGCGTTCGTCGACGGCGAGCACGCCTTCCTCGAGCGATTCGAGCACGGCGATCATGAGCAGATCGTCGGCTTGCAGGGCATCGAGCCGCATCGCGAGCTGCTCGGCCATGCGGTGCAGCGCGGTCGCCAGATCACCGACCTCGCCCGGCGCGGACAGCGCCGGATGACGGCTGAGATCTCCCCCGGCCATGGCGCGGGCCACGTCACGCAACTCGACGATGGGCTGCGAGATGCTGCGCGCGAAGAGCCACGACAGTCCCAGCACGCCGATGAGCGCGACAAGTCCGCTCGCGAGCACGTCGCGCTGTGCGCCGGCCACGACATCGTCGATATGCGACGTGCTGAGCGCCACACGAACGACGCCATGCGGGTGGCGTACGGCGACGAAGAGCTCCTCTTCACCGGTCGACGCGTTCGGGCGGCGCGCCGAGCCGACGCCGGTCTGCCGCGCGGCCACGACCTCGGGTCGCGTGCGCTGATTCTCGAGTCGGCGCCGTGCCTCGGGTGAGAAATCGGCGTCGCCTGCGACGACGCCCGTGCTGTCGATCAGCGTGACGCCGTAGCCGAGGAGACTGCCGGCGCGACTCGCCAAGGCATCCGCGTCGACGTCGGGGCGCCACCGAGAACCCACGAGGCGTGCATCGCGCGCCAAGTGGTCGATGCGCTCCTGGACGAGCCGCTCGCGAAGGTGTCCGCCGGTGATCAGCACGATGGCGGCGACCAGCGTGACGACCACGACCAGCGATCCGACGAGCAGCCGCCGGCTGAGGGTCACGTCGCTCGGCCCTGCGTGGCACGCAGACGGTAGCCGAAGCCACGAACGGTCTCGATCAGATCGCCCGCGTCACCGAGCTTGGCACGCAGCCGCTGCACGTGCATGTCGACCGTGCGCGTCTGAATGTCCGGCGCTGCATCCCACACCGTCTGCAGCAGCAGCGCGCGCGCCTGCACGCGGCCGCGCCGCTCGGCGAGGGTGAGCAGGAGCTTGTACTCCGTGGGCGTCAGCTCCACCGACTGGCCGTTCACGCGCACGACGTGTGCGGCCGTGTCGATCTCCAGCGGGCCGAGCACGAGCCGATTGCTGCTGTTCGTTCCGCCTGCCCCGACACGCCGCAGGATCGCGCCGACGCGGAGCACCAGCTCCTGGGGGCTGAACGGCTTGGTGAGGTAGTCGTCCGCGCCGAGGGAGAGACCGCGAATGCGGTCCTGCTCCTCGCGCCGCGCCGTGAGCATCAGCACGGCGACGTCCTGCGTGGCCTCCGACGCGCGCAACTGTTCGAGAACGTCGTAGCCCGACATCCCCGGGAGCATGAGGTCGAGCACGATGAGGGCGGGACGCTCGCGCCGCGCCGCTTCGAGCGCGTCGGGTCCCGAGCTCGCCGTGGAGACCCGGTAGCCGCTCTTGGCGAGGTGATAGGCGACGAGCGCGACGATGTCCGCCTCGTCGTCGACGACGAGCACGCGCTCGCCGGTCACGGTAGGTGCGCTCATGAGGCTCTGGCGTGAAGGCGTCGCGCGATCTTGGCGGCGATCATCTCGATCGCCACCGGATTGTGACCACCGCGCGGAACGATGACGTCGGCGTAACGTTTGCTCGGTTCGACGAACTCGAGGTGCATCGGTTGCACCGTACGGAGATACTGGTCGAGGATCTCGGGGAGTGGACGCCCCCGCTTGGCCATGTCGCGGCGGATGCGCCGGATGAGCCGCACGTCAGCGTCGGCGTCCACGAACACCTTCACGTCGCAGAGCGCGCGCACGCGCTCGTCGACGAAGAGGAGAATGCCGTCGACCACGACGACGTCGGCGGCGGGGAGGTGCTGCGTTTCGCGCGCGCGTGCATGCGTCACGAAGTCGTAGACCGGCTTGTCGACCGCCTCCCCGCTACCGAGCCGGCCGAGCTGCTCGACGAGCAGATCCCAGTCGAAGGCATTGGGGTGGTCCCAGTTCACCTTCTTGCGCTCCTCGAATGGCAGGTGGCCGTGATCGAGGTAGTAGGCGTCCATGTCGACGAAGGCCACGGAGGCGTCGCCGAGTGCCGCAGCGACGTTGCGCGCCACGGTGCTCTTGCCCGAGCCGGACCCACCGGCCACGCCGATGATGAGTGGCTTCATGGGCGCGATCGGCTGCTACAGGCGGGAACGGCGACTGGCACGCCGGAAAGGTGAGGGCCACGGCCGGCGGACTGCAGTAGGGGATCTGTCACGGTCACGTATCGGCCTCGCGGGAGATACCGGCGGCAGCCGGGTGGTGAAATATGCGCCCCCGCCAGGGAGCCGCGCCAACGCCACGGCGCCTCCCCGTGCCCGACGTGCGCCGCTAGCTTCTCACCATGCGGAACCGAATCTCACCGGTCGTCCTCGTGCTCCTGGCGGCGGGCTGCGCGCACCCTGCGCCCGCGCCGGCGTCGGCAAGCCTCGACCTCGTCGTCGCCGTCACGACCGACGTGCACGGACGGCTGCGCGGCTGGAACTACGAGAGCAACCGGCCAGACTCCCTTCGCGGGCTCACACGCGCCGCGACCATCGTGGATTCGCTGCGGGCCGCGGCACCGGGCCGCGTCATCCTGCTCGATGCAGGAGACCTGCTGCAGGGTAACTCGCTGACGTATGTCGCGGCGCGGATCACGCCGAACGCACCGCATCCGGTGGTCGCGGCGATGAACGCCATGCACTACGACGCGGCCGCGATCGGGAATCACGAGTTCAATTACGGTGTGCCGTTCCTGGAGCGAGCGATCGCTCCGGCGTTCTTTCCCTTCCTCGCGGCCAACACGTATCACGTCGACGGCAGCCGCGCCTTTCGCGCCTGGACGATCGTCGAGCGTGGCGGGACGAGGATCGGCGTCGTGGGCGCAACGACCCCCGGCTCGATGGTGTGGGATCGCGACAACCTCGCCGGCCGGATCGTCATCCACGACATCATCCCCGAGCTGCGCCGTGCGGTGGACGAGGTGCGCGCCGTCGGCGCGTCGGTCGTGCTCGTCACCATCCACGCGGGGCTCGACGAGCCGTCGAGCTACGACACCGTGACGACCGGCGTGCCGAGCGAGAACGTCGCGGCGCGTGTGGCGCGCGAGGTGCCGGGCATCGATCTGATCGTGTACGGGCACTCGCACAAAGAGATGGCCGATACCGTGATCAATGGCGTGCTGTTGATGCAGCCGAAGAACTGGGCGACGAGCGTTGCGGTGGCACATCTGCAGCTCGTGAACGACGGCACCGGGTCGCGCGTCGCCGCGAAGCACTCGAGCCTCGTGCAGGCGGCCGGTCACACGGAGTCGCCGGCGGTGCTCGCCGCGACGGAGGTGGCCCATCGCGCGACCGTCGCCTGGGTGACGACCCCCATCGGCCGCACGCCGGTGGTCTGGCGCGCCGACTCGGCGCGCGTCGCCGACACGCCGTTGATCGATTTCATCCTCGAGGTCGAGCGTCGCACGGCGGGCTCCGATCTCGCGTCGACCGCCGCGTTCTCGCTCGATGCCGCGCTCGACTCGGGCGCGATCACGCCGGGGATGCTCCAGGCGCTGTACCCGTACGACAACACCCTCCGCGCCGTGAAGATCTCCGGGCGTCAGCTTCGCGATTATCTGGAGCAGAGCGCGCGGTACTATCGCACGGCACCCGACGGCTCCGTATCCGTCGATCCGACGATTCCGGGCTTCAACTTCGACATCGTCTCCGGCGCCGATTACACGCTCGACGTGTCGCGTCCCGCCGGCCAGCGCGTCACCCGGTTGGAGGTGCGTGGCACGCCGGTCGCGCCGACGGACAGCTTCACGATGGCGCTCAACAACTACCGGCAGACCGGCGGCGGTGGCTACGCGATGCTGAGCGGCGCGCCGCTCGTGTACGACAAGCAGGAGGGAATCCGCGAGCTGCTGATCGACGAGGTGCGCCGGAAGGGGACGATCATGCCGTCGGAGTACTTCACACCGAACTGGCGTCTCGAGCCCGCGTCTGCCGTCGGCGCGCTGTACAGGCAGCTGCGCCGTGCGCGATGACGACCCGCTTCAACGTAGAGCGTTCAACCGAATGACTTCGAACGTCGACCGCGAGCTCCTGCGCCGCCTGCCAAAGGCGGAGCTCCATTGTCATCTGGACGGATCCGTCCGGCCCGAGACGCTGCTCGATCTCGCGCGCGAGTATGGCAAGCCGATGCCGGTCGCCGATCCGGCGGCCCTTCGCGAGGCGATGCGCGTCACCGACGCGCGCAACCTCGAGGACTATCTGGAACGATTCGACGTGACGCTTCGTGTCATGCAGACGGAACAGGCACTCGAGCGGATCTCGTACGAGCTGGCCGAGGACGCGGTGCGCGACGGTGTGCGCTACCTGGAGATTCGATATGCGCCGGTGCTCAACGTGCGCGAGGGACTCTCGCTCGAGCAGGCGGTAGAAGCGCCGCTGCGCGGCCTCGCTCGCGCCGAGCGCGAGCACGGCATCGTCGGCCGAGTGATCATCACGGCGCTCCGGAACCTGGCGCCGGCCGTGTCGCGCGAGCTTGCCGAGCTTGCCGTCGCGTATCGGCGCCGCGGCGTGGTCGGGTTCGATCTCGCCGGGGGCGAGCGGGGGCATCCCGCGCGCGTGCATGCGGAGGCGTTCGAGTATGCGCGCTGTCATGATCTCGCGTGCACCTGTCACGCCGGCGAGGGGGACGGTCCGGATTCCGTGCGCCAGGCCGTGCACATCTGCGGCGCGAACCGGCTCGGTCACGCGACACGGCTCATCGAGGACACGTCGCTCACCGACTACTGCAACGACCGGCGCATCGGGCTGGAGATCTGCCTCACGAGCAACGTACAGACGCATGCCGTCGGGTCGTATGCGGCCCATCCGTTCCGGGAATACTTCGACCGCGGTCTCAACGTCGTGCTGAACACGGACAACCGTCTGATGAGCGACGTCACGCTCACCGACGAGTACGCGCACGCGGCGCGGGAGCTGAACTTCACCTTCGACGAGCTGGCGCGCGTCGCGCTCAACGGGTTCGAGAGCGCATTTCTCCCTTACGAGGAACGCGTCAAGCTGATCACGCGGGCCGAGTCGGAGATTCGCGCGCTGCGGGCGGGCGCGGCGTGACGGCGACGTATGGTGCGGCGGCCGCGACAACGGCGGCCGACGCCGTGCGGCAGCGCATCGGTGCGCAGAAGCCGGCCGCGGGCATCGTACTCGGTTCCGGACTTGGCGGATTGGCCAATCGCATCGGCGACGCGGTGGCGATTCCGTTCGCCGACGTGCCCGGCTTTCCGTCGGCGACCGTCGCCGGACACGTGGGACAGCTCATCGCCGGTACACTCGGCGGGCGTCCGGTCGTCGCGCTCGCCGGCCGCTTTCACATCTACGAGGGGCATGACGCCGCGCTCGCCGGGTTCCCTGTGCGCCTGCTGCACGCGCTGGGCGCGACGACCCTGTTCGTCTCGAACGCCGCCGGAGGGATCCGCCCGTCCTTCCGCGCCGGCGACCTCATGCTGATTCGCGATCACATCAACCTGACGTTCCGCAATCCGCTCATCGGCGCGCTCGAGATGGGCGACGAGCGCTTTCCCGACATGAGCGCCCCTTACGACGTCCAGCTCGCGCAGCAACTGCGCGATCGCGCAGCGCACCTCGGCATCTCGCTTCAGGAGGGCGTGTACGGCGCCCTCCTTGGCCCGACTTACGAGACGCCCGCCGAAGTCCGCATGCTCGCGACGCTCGGTGCCGACGCAGTAGGGCTGTCGACCGTGCCGGAGGTGATCGTCGCACGGGCGCTCGGCCTGCGCGTCGCCGGAATCAGTTGCATCACCAACCTGGCGTCCGGCATCTCCCCCCATCCGCTCTCGCACGACGAGGTACTCGAGACGACGCGCGTGGTGGCATCGAAGTTCGAGGCGCTCGTCGAGTCCTTCGTATCCGGATTGGAGTGAGGGACAGGGCGCCCGATCCCACGCCGTAGCTCGTCGGTCTATCGGCGCGGCGTCGGGGATGGTGGCAGCGCCTTCAGTCGAGCCTTGAACGCCTGGAAGTTGCGGGAATCGACGGCGAGCGAGCGGAGAATCGCCGGATCGTACGTCGCGATCAGGCGTTCCGTGTCGGTGATGCGGTCTTCCTCGAGCGGATGCGTGGCGAACCACCCCTCGACGGCCGAGGGGTTCGTCTGTCGCTCATCGATGAGGAGCCGGAACATCTCGGGGATCCCGTACGGGCTGATACCGGCGCGAATGACGTTGCGCACCCCTTCTTCATCCGCTTCCGCTTCGTCGCTCCGACTGAACTTGGCGAAGAGCGCGGTGCCACCCACCTGGATCGCCGCCTGACCCGCCTGGCTGTTGCAGATGCTCGTCAGCACGCACGCCAAGGTCACCCCGATGTTCGCGCCCTGCTGCTGCTGCATCTGCTTGATGGAGTGCCGTCGCACGACGTGGCCGATCTCATGGCCGAGCACGCCGGCGAGTTGATCCATCTTCTGTGTCCGCTCGATCAGGCCGCGATTCACGTAGACGTAGCCGCCGGGGACGGCGAAGGCATTCACTTCCTTGCTGTCCACGATGTAGAAGTGCCACTCGGGCAGATCCGTTCGCGACGTGAGCCGGGCGATCGAGTCGCCGAGCACGTTGACATAGCGGTTCAGCTCTGGATCCTGCACGATCGGGAGCTGCTGATTGATCTGCTGTGCGTACGACGCACCCATCTCGACTTCCTGTTGCGTCGATACTCCGCACGCCGTCATCGTTAGCGCCAGCGCGACGCCGACCAGCATTCGTCTCATCGATCTCTCTCTCGGTAGGGCGGACGCGGGCGAGTTGCGCAAGACCCATTCCCGCCGGTGAAATCCATAACGCTTTGAAGCTCCTCACGTTAGCTCGCGATCTCCGCCGCCGCAAAGCACGCGAGCGCCAGCAGCTCTTCGCGGCCGAAGGTATTCGGGCCGTGGAGGAGCTCGTTCGCTCGCCCCTGATCGTTCGCGGCGCGCTCGTGGCACCGCAGCTTGCCGAGGCGCCGCGCGGTGCCGCGCTCCTCGCGGCGCTTCGCGACCGTGGCGCCGACGTCGCCGGGGTCACAGCGGCGGAGTTCGCGAGCGCCGCGGAGACGGAGTCGCCGCAGGGGGTGCTCGCGATCGCCGAGATCCCGCACCGATCGCTCGAGACACTCGCGCTTTCGAGGGCTGCCAGGCTCGTGCTGCTCGATGCGGTGCAGGATCCGGGCAACGTCGGCACGATCCTTCGCACGGCGGCCGCGCTGGGCGCCGTCGCGGTAGTCGCGCTGCCGGGCACCGTTGACCTCTGGAATGCCAAAGTCGTCCGTAGTGCGATGGGGGCGGGATTTCACGTCCCCGCATTTCCCGGTACCTGGGAGGCGGTCGACCTGTTCCGCCGGCGCGAGTCGGTCTCGCTCTGGGGTGCCGATGCCGGCGGAACACCGCTCGAGGAGCTGACGGCGCCCGACCGACTGGCGCTCGTCGTCGGCAACGAGGGGGCGGGGCTATCCGGCGAGGCGCGCGCTCGCATCGACGCGCTCGTGTCGCTGCCGATCGAATCCACGGTCGAATCGCTTAACGTGGCGGTCGCCACGGGCATTCTTCTCTATCAGCTCCGCGTGTGAACACGTCCCTCCTCGTCACGACGTCCGCCTTTCTACTCGGGCTCTGCGTCGGCTCGTTTCTCAACGTCTGCATCACCCGCTGGCCCGCGGAGCGGAGCGTGATCCGTCCGCGCTCGCGCTGCCCGCACTGCGGCCACCAGCTCGCGTGGTTCGAGAACATTCCGGTCGCGAGCTGGCTCGTCCTGCGCGCGCGCTGTCGCTGCTGCGACGAGCGGATCTCGGCGATCTATCCACTCGGCGAGATCGCCATCGGGCTGTTGTGGGCCCTCTGTGCCGCCTCCTTCGGCGCAAGCGTCACGGCAGTCCGTCTGGCGGTGTTCCTCACGATTCTCACCGGTGTGGCGCTCACCGACGTGCGGCACTACGTGATCCCCGACGGGTTCACCGTGACCGGACTGCTGTTCGTGCTCGTTACGGCCTTCGTCGCGCCATTCTTCGAAGAAACTCAGCTCTTTGCCGGACCGTACGATGCACTCGTGGGAGCGTGCGCCGGTGCCGGGCTGATCGCGATCATCGGGTGGCTCGGCGAGGCCGCGTTGAAGAAGGAAGCGATGGGAATGGGCGACATGACACTGATGGCGTTCGTGGGTGCGGCACTCGGTCCTGCGCGCGCCATCGGCACCGTGTTCCTCGGCGCAGCGCTCGGCGCGGTGGTGTTCCTCTCGGTCGTCTATCCGGTCGCGCTGCTGCGTCGCGGGCGTGTGGCGCAACAGACCGAGCTCGCCCTCGGCTCGACGGCCACGGAGCTGCCGCTCGTCCCGTTCGGTGTCTTCCTCGCGCCGGCGGCGGCGATCATGCTGTTCTTCGGAGATCGGATTCTCGATCGGATCTTTCTCGGCGTGTAATCGGGCGGGCACGGTCGAACCAGTACCAGCGATGGCCATCGACGGTTTCGACCGCCTGTCCCTCCCACCAGATTGTACGCATGATCGACGACCCGCACTCCGATACCGGCGCGCTCGACCGATTCACCCGCGATCTGACGGCCGACGCGCGGGCTGACCGGCTCGAGGCCGTGCGCTGCCGCGACGAGGAGATCGCGCGCACGATCGACATCCTGCTGCGACAGGGGAAGAACAATCCGGCCCTCGTCGGCCCAGCCGGCGTCGGCAAGACGGCGATCGCTGAAGGGCTGGCCATCCGGATCGCCGAGGGCAACGTCCCGATCGCCATGCGCGATCTCCGCCTGCTCTCGCTCGACGCTGTCGGGCTGCTTGCCGGCACGACCTACCGTGGACAATACGAGGAGCGCGTTCGCGCGCTCATCGCGGAGACGAGCGCGGCGGGGGACGTGCTCCTCTTCGTCGACGAGATGCACAACCTGATCGGCCAGGGGAGCGCGAACGGCGCAGCGATGGACGCCGCCAACATGCTCAAGCCCGCCCTGGCGCGCGGCGAGTTTCGCATGCTCGGCGCGACGACCGACGAGGAGTACGAGCGGTGGATCCTCGGTGATCCGGCGCTGGAGCGGCGCTTCCAGAAGATCGCGGTGCGCGAGCTCTCGCCGGCGGAGACGCTGGAGATCCTGCGCACGCGCGTGCCGTCGCTGGCGCGGCACCATAACGTCGTGATCACCGACGCCGCCGTGCGTGCGGCAATCGAGCTGACCGATCTGTGGGTCACCGATCGTCGTCGTCCCGACAAGGCAATCGATGCGCTCGATGAAGCGTGCGCACACACGCAGGCGACCGCTGCGTACTCCACGCGGGCGGAAGACCTGATCGCTCGCCGTCGGAAATGGGACCGCGAGCGGTCGCAGCAGTCGGCGACCGCGCGCCGGCCGGATGTCGCGCCCCAATTGGATCGCATTGCCCGCGACGGCTTCGCGGTGCTCGAGAAGCTTGGTGCCGAGCTCGAGGCGGCGTTTGCCGGTGGACCGGCGATGACGCCGGCGGGTGCGCCGGCTCGCGCCGCAGCGAGCACGACACCGGGCGGCCGCGCCGAGGCGACGCCAGCGCTCCGCGCCGAGCTCGACATCGAGCTCGAGCGGCAGTTGCTCGACGACGGGATCGTTGTGCGCGGACACGACGTGGCGCGCGTGGTCGGACTGATGACTGGACGGAGAGTGGAATGGGAAGAGTGATCGTTCGCCGCGCCGCCGGCGCGGCGGTGCTTTTGTTGGCGGGTCTCTCGGCCTGCCGGCGCAATCCGGCTGGCGAAGGCCCGTACGCGCGCGAAGTCGCCGAGGCGATCCCGCGCATCGAGCAGGAGACGGGACTCAAGTTCAAGCAGACGCCGAAGCTCGAGGTGCGCAGTCGCGACGAGGTGCGCCAGTTCCTGATTCAGAAGTTCGACGAGGAGACGCCGCAGCAGGAGATCGCCGGCGAAGAGGCGGCCTACAAGCTCCTCGGTATGCTCCCCGCGCAGACGGATCTGCGCAAGCTCCTGCTCGACGTACTGTCGGAGCAGGTGGTCGGCTACTACGACCCGGCGAAGAAGGTTCTTTACGTCGTCAAAGGCACCGACGATCAGATTGTCGGCGTCACGATCACGCACGAGCTCGTGCACGCCCTGCAGGATCAGTACGTGAACCTCGACTCGATTCAGAGAGCGACGTCGGACAACGATCGTGTCTCCGCGGCGCAAGCGGTGATCGAGGGGGAGGCGCAGTTCGAGCAGCTCGCCATCATGCTCGGCGGCGCGGACAACGTTGCCGCGCGTGTCGGCGGCCGGGATCGGATGCGCGAGCTGATTCGTGAAAATCAGAGCCGCATGCCGCGATTCAACGAAGCACCGATGGTGATTCAGGAGGCGCTGCTCTTTCCGTATCTGAGCGGTGCCGACTTCGTCGCGCGGTTCAAGGAGCACAAGGGCACCACGCTGGAGCTGTTCCGCAACCTGCCGCGCTCGACGGAGCAGCTGCTCCATACCGACGCGTACTTCGGCGCGAAGCCGGATGAGCCGAGTACGGTGACGCTTCCTGCACCGCACGGCGCAACGAAGGTGTACGAGAACGACCTCGGAGAGTTCATGACGCGGCTGTTCCTGTACCAGCACCTGAACGATCCCGCGGTGGCTGCGCGTGGTGCGGCGGGTTGGGACGGCGACCGCTACATGGTCGTGCAGGGTGCCGGCGGGCGCGGCATCGTGTGGGCGAGCGTGTGGGACTCCCCGCTCGAGGCGGCCGAGTTCTCGGATGTGCTCACGCGGGCCACGGCCAAACGGACGGGCGCCGGCGAGCGGAGCATCCCGGGCGGCGGAGCAATCTTCTCGGTGAATGGTCGCACCGTGTCGATCCGTCCGCGCACGATCGGCGATCGTGCTGCGATCGTGTACAGCGACCTGCCGAACGCGATGAGCAGCGGCGTCGTGGACGCCGCCGCCATCAAGGTCACGTCGCGTTGATCGTGGCCGTATCCAGCTCGCTCGAGAGGGGCAGCCGCGCGTAGCTCTCCGGTTTCGCCGTCGCATCCGACCGATCGCTCGATGCACCGTCGGCCGGCGCCGGGAGGAGCGCGAGTCGGAGCACTTCGTCCATCGTCGACACGAAGGTGAAGGTCACCTGCTTCTTCACTTCCTCGGGGACGTCCCGCAGGTCCTTCTCGTTCGACGCCGGCATGATGAGCTGTCGCAGACCGGCGCGATAGGCAGCCAGCACCTTCTCCTTCACGCCGCCGATCTCGAGCACCTTCCCGCGCAGCGTGACCTCCCCGGTCATCGCGACGTCGCGCCGGATGGGACGCTGCGACAGCGCACTGGCGATGGCGAGCGTGAGCGTGATGCCGGCGCTCGGACCGTCCTTCGGAATCGCGCCGGCAGGCAGGTGGACGTGGACGTCGAATTCCTTGAAGACGCCGTCCGGGATGTTGAGCGCCGCCGCGCGGGAGCGGACGTACGAGTACGCAGCGTCCACGCTCTCGCGCATCACGTCGCCGAGCTGTCCGGTGACGGTGAGTCGCCCGGAGCCGGGCATGCGTAGGGCTTCGATGACCATGAGATCGCCGCCCGTGGCCGTCCACGCGAGCCCGGTGACGACGCCGATCTCCGGCACCATCTCCGCTTCTTCCACGGCATAGCGCGGAATGCCGAGGATCTCCTCCACTTTCTCGGCATCGATCACCCAGGCCCCTTCTTCGCCTTCTGCCTTCTTGCGCGCGCGCTTACGCATGATGGCGGCGAGGTTCCGCTCGAAGTTGCGCAACCCTGCTTCGCGCGAGTAACGATTCGAGATGAAGGACAGTGACTCGTCGGTGAACTGGATGTCCGTGTCGCTGATGCCGTGCTCCTCGAGGAGCCGCGGCAGCAGATACCGCCACGCGATCTCGACCTTCTCCTCGACCGTGTAGCCCGCGATGCGGATGACCTCCATGCGGTCGCGCAGCGGAGCAGGGATGTCGAACAGGTTGTTCGCCGTGCAGATGAAGAGCGCGCCCGAGAGGTCGAACGGCAGATTCAGGTAGTGATCGACGAACTCGTCGTTCTGCGACGGGTCGAGCACCTCGAGCATCGCAGCCGTCGGATCGCCGCTCGGCCCGCCACCCGACATCTTGTCGATCTCGTCGATCATCAGGACCGGATCGCGCACCTGCACGCGACGCAGCGCCTGAATGAGCAGCCCCGGCATCGCGCCGACGTACGTTCTCCGGTGCCCGCGAATCTCCGCTTCGTCGCGCACGCCGCCGACGGAGATGCGATAGAACTCGCGGCCGATCGACGTCGCGATCGCCTCGCCGAGCGACGTCTTGCCCGTGCCCGGCGGACCGACGAAGCAGAGAATCGGCCCGTGCGGATCACCGCCGCGCAGCTTGCGCACGGCGAGGAACTCGATGATGCGCTCCTTGGCTTCGCTCAGCCCATAGTGTCTGCTGTCGAGCGCTTCCTCGACCTTCTTGAGCGCGATCTCGTCGTCGCCACTGCGCTTGTTCCACGGCAGGGAGAGAATCCAGTCCAGGTACGTGCGAATGACCTGGTATTCGCTCGACGCGGGGGAGAGTTGCCGCAGGCGGTCCGTCTCGCGACGTGCCTCCTGCGCGGCGCGCTCCGGAAGCTTGGCCTCGTCGATCTTCTTCAACAGCTCGACCGCTTCCTTCTCCCCCGGATCGGTCTCGCCCAGCTCGGCCTGAATGGCGCGGAGCTGCTGGCGCAAATAGAACTCGCGCTGGTGCTGCTCGATCTTGATCTCGGTCTGGCGCTTCACGTCTTCCATCACGCGCGCGCGCGCCACTTCGCGCTCCAGGCGATTGAGGATGAAGCGCAGCCGTTGGCCGACGTCGAGCCGTTGCAGCACCTCGTCCTTGTCCGAGATGCGGAAGTTCATGTTCGTCGCCGCCAGGTCGGCGAAGCGCCCCGGATCCGAGACGTTCATCTTCAGGATCGCCGGCACTTCGTCGGGGATGCGATCGACCAACTCGGCCAGCGTCTCGCTGGCCGAGACGACGCGTGTCACCAGGTCATCGAGCTCCGACGGATCGGCCGGCGTCTCCTTGGCGCCGCGAATGCCGGCGACCGGGTACGGCTCGTTCTGCTTGATGTCCTCGATGACGATGCGGCGCAGCCCTTGGAGCGTGATCTGCACGGTGTCGCCGGGCAGGTTGATCCGCTCGTGCACCCGCGCCGCCACGCCGACGCGCCCGATGAACTTCTGCGAGTCGATCGGCTCATCGTGGTCGCCACCGGCGACGACGAGGGCGACGACCAAGCCGGGCTCGTCGTACGCGCGCAGAAGCGACAGGTTCTCCGGTGCGCCCATCTGCACGGCGATCGTGCCGAGGGGGTACACGATGGTCGACCGCAGTGCCATCAGTGGCAGCGTCGGCGGCAGCTCGGATTTCAGGATCTCTTCCTTGCGCTGGGCTTTGGCCATGACGCGTAAAGTAATGGTGGGACGTGGGATGGCGACATCGCCGGGCACCCGCGCCGGTGAACCTGGTCATCCCGCAGGAGCGGCCGAAGGCCGCGAGTGTCGGGATCGAGCGTACGGATCGAGATATCGATCCAGTGAGTAGATCCCGACACTCGCAGCCCTGCGGGCTGCTCCTGCGGGATGACCGGTAGACTCGCTCGCTGCACTCGCGCGTGCGGGATGGCAGCTCGGACACAGGTCCAACTTGTCCTAAGTCCCGCACTGATTTAAGCTTAAAGGCTATGTTCGATGAGCTTTCCGAGAAACTAGAGGCCACGTTCGCCCGCCTCCGCGGGCGCGGTGTGCTCTCCGAGGCCGACATCAAGGAAGGGCTGCGCGAGGTGCGCCGCGTCCTCCTCGAGGCGGACGTGAACTTCGCGCTCACCCGCGAGTTCCTCGAGCGCGTCGAGCAAAAGGCAGTCGGGGTCTCGCAGCTCAAGACCGTCTCGCCGGCCCAGCAGCTCGTCAAGATCGTCTACGACGAGCTCACTACCATGCTCGGCGAGCGGCGCGAAGGACTGAAGTTGAGCTCGGTCCCGCCAACCGTCGTCATGATGGTCGGCCTCCAAGGCTCGGGTAAGACCACGACGGCCGCGAAGCTCGCCCGCAAGCTGAAGAGCGAGGGCCGCCAGACGCGCCTGATTGCCGCCGACGTCTACCGTCCCGCCGCAATCGATCAGCTCGAGACGCTCGGCCAGCAGCTCGACATCCCCGTGTACGCCGAGCGCGGCCACCAGGACGTCGTCACGATCGCGCGGAACGGCATCGATCAGTCGCGCCGGGCGCGTGATCGCGTCGTCCTCGTCGATACCGCGGGGCGCTTGCAGATCGACGACGAGATGATGGCCGAGTTGGTCCGCCTCAGGGAGGCGATCAAGCCGGACGAGATTCTCCTCGTCGCCGACGGTATGACCGGGCAGGACGCCGTACGCATCGCGCAGGGCTTCGACGCGAAGCTCGGCGTCACCGGTGTGATCCTCACGAAGATGGACGGCGACGCGCGCGGTGGTGCGGCGCTGTCCATCTACGGTGTGCTCAAGAAGCCGATCAAGTACATCGGCGTCGGTGAAAAGACGGACGCCCTCGAGGACTTCCATCCCGACCGCATGGCCGGCCGGATCCTCCAGCAGGGCGACATCGTCTCGCTCGTCGAGAAGGCGCAAGGCGCCTTCGACGCGGAAGAGGCGAAGCGCATGGAGAAGAAGGTCCGCAAAGAGGGAATGGACCTCGAGGACTTCCTCGCCGCCATGCGTCAGCTCGAGAAGCTTGGCCCGCTCGAGGGACTGCTCAAGATGCTCCCCGGCGTGAATAGCAAAATGCTGCGGCAGGTGAAGGACGCCGACCCGAAGCGCATGAAGCACATGGAGGCCATCGTGCTCTCCATGACGAAGACCGAGCGCAAGAAGCCCGAGCTGATGAACGGCTCGCGCCGTGCGCGTGTGGCGAAGGGAAGCGGCCGCCCGATCAGTGAAGTGAATCGTCTGCTCGAGCAATTCCGCGAGATGCAGAAGATGATGAAGAAGGTGGCCGGGGCACCCGGCGGAAAGATGCGCATGCCGCCTGGGATGTTCGGGGGGATGCGTTAACTTCGAACTGCCGACTACGTTCTTCGATTAACGTAGTTTGCAGTCAGCAGTACCGGGTGCGCACCGGAAATGCCGGTGGCGCGAGGAGCCCGGAGGTCGTACGAAACGCAGATCAGGAGTAACCAGTGGTCAGAATTCGTCTCCGCCGCGTGGGCCGGAAGAAGGCTCCCGTGTATCGCATCGTCGTCGCCGACTCGAAGAGCCCGCGCGATGGCAAGTTCATCGAGATCGTCGGCCAGTATCAGCCCCGCACGGGCGATCAGGCGATCAACCTCGACGCCGCCCGCGTGAACCACTGGCTCGACAACGGTGCGCAGCCGTCGGACACCGTCCGCTCGCTGCTGCGGAAGGCCGGTCTCCTGAAGCAGCGCCACGAGACCCGCCTTGCCGAGAAGCTCAAGGGCAAGGCCGTGCCGGTCCGCGGTACGAGCGACGAGGCATAACGCCGGCACCCGCACGATGACGTCGCCCGCGTTCATCATCGTCGGGCGGGTCCGCAAGGCACACGGCATCCGCGGCGAAGTCGTCGTGGAAACGATTACCGACGAGCCGGACGCGGTCTTCGCGTCCGGCCGTCGCCTTTTCGCCGGCACGGCCAGCGGAGACCTCGCTCCGAACCACCTCGAGCTCCACGTGCGAACGGCGCGCCCGTTCAACGACGCGCTGCTCGTGGGCTTCGATGAAGTACCCGACCGCACCACCGCCGAGCTGTGGCGTGGCCGATACTTGCTCCTCCCGGAGGACGAGCTGCCCCCGCCCGACGACGACGAAGTGTACCTCCACGATCTGCTCGGGATGCGCGTGCAGTTGCGCGACGGCGCGCCGGTCGGCGTCGTCGAAGAGATCTACGAGCTGCCGCACGGGCTCGCGATCGACGTCCGTCGCGTCGCGCCGCGCGACACGGAGACCGTCGTGCTTCCGTACGATGAGCGCACCATCGCCTCGGTGGACAAGACGGAGCGCGTCATCGTCGTCACGCCCGCCGAGGGGATGCTCGAGTGAAGATCAACGTCGTCACGATCTTTCCCGATTTCTTCACGGTGCCACTCCGGCTGAGCATCCCCGCGCGTGCGGCGGCGGCGGGGCAGGTCACGTATCACGTCGTCGACCTGCGCGATCACACGCACGACCGCCATCGCTCGGTGGACGACTACCCGTACGGCGGCGGTCCGGGGATGGTCATGAAGCCCGAGCCGTTCTTCGAGGCGGTGGAAGCGCTGCGTGCGCGGCCACCGATCATCCTCATGAGCGCGCGTGGCCGTCGCTTCACCCAGACCGATGCCGTGCGCTTCGCCGCCGGCGACGAGCTGACGATCCTCTGCGGTCACTACAAGGACGTCGACCAGCGCGTCGCCGATCACCTCGCGACGGAGGAGCTCTCGCTCGGCGACTTCGTGCTGAGCGGCGGCGAGCCAGCGGCGCTCGCCATGATCGACGCAACGGTCCGACTCCTCCCCGGTGCGATGAGCGACCACGACAGCGCGTTCAGCGATTCCTTCTGGGAGCGCGGGCTTTCGGCACCGAGCTACACGCGTCCGCCGGAGTATCGAGGGCACGCGGTGCCCGACGTTCTGTTGTCCGGCGATCACAAGAAGATCGCCGAGTGGCGCGCGCGCGAAGGAGAGCGGCTGACACGCGAGCGGAAGGCGCGCGGCGAGTGATCGGCGGCGAGCCGTTCGCCACCGCCGTGATGCTCGCGGCGTTCGGAGGGCTGCTCGCCGGAAGTGTGGCGCTCAGCCGCGCATCGGCGCGACTCGGATTGCCCGTCGCGCTACTCTTTCTTCTCGTCGGTGTGCTGGCGGGATCGGAAGGGATCGGCCACATCGCGTTCGAGGATTACCCGTTCGCCTTCCGCGTCGGCACGACCGCGCTCGTGCTCATCCTCTTCGACGGTGGACTGAACACGCCGGTCGCCGCGGCGCGCGAGGTGCTTGCCCCCGCCACCGTGCTCGCGACCGTCGGCGTGCTGGCTACCGCGGCGCTCGTGGGTGTGGCCGCGCACCTCTTCGGTATCTCGTGGCCGATGGCGCTGTTGCTCGGGGCGATCGTGTCGTCCACCGACGCGGCGGCGGTGTTCTCCGTGCTGACCGCCACCGGTACGCGGCTGCGTCGCAAGGTCGGTCTCACCCTCGAGCTGGAGTCGGGGCTCAACGACCCGATGGCCGTCATCCTCACCTCCGCATTGACGGCGTGGGTGGCCGGCGCGGCCCTCACACCGATGCTGCTGGTCCGCGACGTGGTCGTGGAGCTCGTGCTCGGCGCCGTGCTCGGCTGGGCGATCGCGCGTGCCGGACGATGGGCGATCGTGCGGGTGCATCTTCCCGCGGCCGGCCTCTATCCGGCATTCACGCTCGCCCTCGCCTGTCTCGCCTTCGGCGTGACGACGCTCCTGCACGGGAGCGGATTTCTCGCCGTGTACGTCGCTGGGATGACGCTCGGTACCGGCGCCCTGCCGCACGCGGTCGGCATCCGTCGCGTGCACGACGCACTCGGGTGGTTGAGCCAGGTGCTCATGTTCTTGCTGCTCGGCATGCTCGTCTTTCCGTCGCGGCTGGTCAGGATCGCGCCCCTGGGGTTCACCCTCGCTCTCTTTCTCGCCGTCGTCGCGCGTCCCGTCGTGACCATGCTGTGCCTCGCGCCCTTCCGCTATCGATGGCGCGACGCGCTGTACATCGGCTGGGTGGGGCTGCGTGGCGCCGTGCCGATCGTGCTGGCGACGATTCCGGTGATGACCGGCATCCTCGGCGCGCGCGAGCTGTTCGACGTCGTGTTCTTCATCGTCGTCGTCGGCGCATTCATCCCCGGTGCGACAGTGCCGGTGATGACGCGATGGCTGCGCGTCGAGTCGGCGGGGCCGCCGCCGCCGTCGGCAGTCGTCGAGGTCGACGTACGCGCGCCGAAGGGCGACGAGCTGCGCGCGTACTTCGTGTCGAGCCAGCTCGCGGTGGCCGGAGCGACGCTGGCGGAGATCCCGTTCCCTGACGGCGCTGCCGTGAGCATGATCGAGCGCGCCGGATCGCTCGTCGCGCCCTCGGGGGCCACGCGCGTGGAGCCCGGCGACTACGTGTATGTGATCGCGCCGGCGGACGCCCGGCCGCTGGTGGAGCTGCTGTTCGGTAGGCCGGAGGAGCACTGACGAGGGCGCGCCGCGTGCTGCCGCGCGGCGGCCGCATCCGCATGGCGCAACGCCTCTTGCGCACTTCTTTGTGCAATCTTAACATCTCCGCCCTCACCGTCCGTTTGTAGATCGGTAAACGGAAGAACACGCGGGACTGCAGACCCGCGGTGCTCTGCGGTGAGACCCCGGACGATTGCGCCTCCACGCACATCGATGACGATGCGCCCACCGCACCGCCGGGAACCGTCGTGCCTCGTCCCATCCCTGGCGACACCGACGAGCGCGCGACACAGCACGAGGACTTCCACTGATGAAGCGTGCACTTGCAGCAACGCTCGCCGCGCTATCGCTCGCGGCGTGCTCCGACAGCTCCCCGACGGCGCCCGCCGCGCCGGAACAGCTTGGCGCATCGGAGGCGCCATTCTACGCCAAGCTCGGGAATGGCGTGCCGGACGAGTACATCGTCGTCTTCAAGCCCGACGTCGTCGACCCCCTGAGCAAGGCGGACGCGAAGGCGGCGAAGCACCAGGCGATGCTCAAGTTCAAGTACGACCGGGCGATCAAGGGCTTCGCCGCGCGGCTCAGCCCGGGCGCGGTCACGGCGCTCCGCTCCGATCCAGACGTGGCGTACATCGAGCAGGACCAGGCGATGGCGGCCAGCACGACGCAAACGGGTGCCACGTGGGGCATCGATCGCATCGATCAGCGCAACCTCCCCCTCAGCGGATCGTATACCTACGCGGCCACCGGCACGGGCGTACGCGCGTACATCATCGACACGGGGATTCAGACGGACCACCCGGAGTTCGGTACGCGGGCGTCGGCAGTCTACGACGCATTCGGCGGGAACGGGCAGGACTGCAACGGCCACGGCACGCACGTCGCCGGCACCGTCGGCTCCAGCACGTACGGCGTCGCGAAGAACGTGTATCTCCGTGCGGTGCGCGTGCTCGACTGCAACGGCTCCGGCTCCAACTCGGGCGTCATCGCCGGGATGAATTGGGTCGCGACGAACCACATCGCGCCGGCCGTCGCCAACATGTCGCTCGGCGGCGGGTACTCGCAGGCGACCAACGATGCGGCGACGAACCTGTCGGCGAGCGGCGTGTTCCTCGCCGTGGCGGCGGGCAACAGCAGTGCCGACGCGTGCAACTCCTCGCCGTCCAGCGCGCCGGGCACGGTGACCGTGGCCGCGACGACGAGCACGGACGCGCGCGCCAGCTACTCGAACTACGGTGCATGCGTGGACCTGTATGCGCCCGGCTCGAGCATCACCTCCACGTGGCTCAACAGCGGCACGAACACGATCAGTGGCACGTCGATGGCCACGCCGCACGTCACCGGTGTCGCCGCGCTCTACAAGGCCACCTATGGCGACGCCGCCTGGTCGACGATTCGCGACTGGCTGAGCGCCAATGCCACGGCGAACGTCGTGAGCGGCAACATCTCCGGCACACCGAACAAGCTGCTCTACAAGGCGGCACTGTAGTCGGACGGTCTGACGGTCGGACGGTCGGACGGTCTGACGGTCTGACGGTCTGACGGTCTGACCGTCCGACTGTCCGACTGTCCGACTGTCCGACTGTCCGACTGTCCGACTGTC
>CAYTKA010000034.1:0-14132 GCA_964438255.1 uncultured Gemmatimonadaceae bacterium
TGAAGGGGAAGGTGCAGTGCATCTACCTCGATCCGCCGTACGGGATCAAGTTCGGCTCTAACTGGCAGGTGAGTACGCGGAAGCGGGACGTAAGAGACGGAAAAGCCGAGGACGCGACGCGTCAGCCTGAACAAGTGAGAGCCTTCCGCGATACATGGAGCTTGGGGATCCACTCTTACCTGACGTACCTGCGGGATCGTCTAGTCATCGCCCAAGAGCTTTTGGCCGACTCGGGAAGCGTCTTTGTTCAGATTGGCGATGCCAATGTACATCTGGTCCGAAGCCTACTCGACGAGACGTTTGGGAGTGACAACTTTGTCGCACTAATCACGTTCAAGAAGACGAGCGGTGCCGGGAGTTTTGCCGGCGGAACAAATTTTCTCCCTCTCGTGGCTGACTACATCCTGTGGTACGGCAAGTCAGCCAAGCAGACTAAGTATCGTCAGTTGTTCAGCGAGAAATCCTTTGATGTCGGCAGTGGTGAGTACACGTCAATCGAACTCGCTAATGGCGCGCGTCGACGCGCGACTGAAGCGGAGCTGCGCAACCAGGAGGGTGGCAGACTTTTTCGTTTCGACAATCTGACGTCTCAGACCACCCGCGTCGGTCAGACTACTGTCTTTCCGGTTTCGATTGACGGGAAGAAGGTTGCACCAGGAGCTGGGGGATGGAAGACGAACAAGGTAGGAATGGACCGACTGCTAGCGGCACAACGCGTCATCGCACGGGAGAATTCACTCGCATATATCCGCTATATTGATGACTTCCCTGCTGTTGCTTTGAATTCCTTCTGGAGTGATACCGGTATCGCTGGCCGACCCGGCGACAAAACCTACGTTGTCCAAACATCTGCAAAGGTCATCGAACGCTGTGTTCTGATGACAACGGATGCCGGCGACCTTGTCCTCGATCCCACCTGCGGCTCCGGCACGACTGCCTACGTCGCCGAGCAGTGGGGACGCCGCTGGATCACGATCGACACCAGCCGCGTCGCCCTCGCGCTCGCGCGCACGCGGCTGATGACCGCGCGCTATCCCTACTACCTGCTCGCCGACTCCCCCGAGGGAGTGGCGAAGGAGTCCAGCACCGCGCAGCGCCTGCCGTCGCAGCAGAAGACGGACGGCGACATCCGCAAGGGCTTCGTCTACAAGCGCGTCCCGCACGTCACCCTCAAGTCGATCGCCAACAACCCCGACATCAAAGAGGGGATGAGCCGCGCCGAGATCGACGCGGCCATCGCGAAGCACGCCGACACCGAGCTACTCTACGACAAGCCGTACGAGGACCCCAAGCGCATCCGCGTCGCCGGCCCGTTCACCGTCGAGTCGCTGTCGCCGCATCGCGTCCTCGCAACCGACGACGAGCGCCCGGCGAGCGAGACCGAAGGGAAGCGCGACTCGCTGCCCGCGCAGTTCGAGACGATGATCGTCGACAACCTGCGCAAGGCGGGCGTGCAGAACACGAAGAAGGGGGAGCGGCTGGTCTTCGACGCGCTGGACATCCACGCCGGCACCTGGATTCACGCCGCCGGCACCTACAAGGATGCCTCGGGCACGAGCCGCCGCGTGGCCGTGTCCATCGGCCCGGAGCACGGAACGGTGGGGCCGACGCAGGTGAAGGAGGCGGCCAAGGAGGCGGTCCAGGGTGTCGGCTTCGACACCCTCGTCGTCTGCGGCTTCGCCTTCGACCCGCACGTGCCGGAGGAGGTGAAGCGCTACGGCGCGCTCACCGTGCTTCCCACGCGGATGAACCCCGACCTTGCGATGGGCGACGAGCTGCTCAAGAAGACGGGCGCCGGCAACCTGTTCATGGTGTTCGGCGAGCCGGATCTCGATGTCCGCAAGACGAAGGACGGCAAGATCGTGGTCGAGATCCGCGGCCTGGACGTCTACGACCCGACGACCGGTGAGATCCGCTCATCGAGCACGGACGACATCGCCTGCTGGTTCATCGACACGATGTACAACGGCGAGAGCTTCTTCGTGCGCCACGCCTACTTCACCGGCGCCGACGAGCCGTACGAAAAGCTGCAGCGTGCGCTGCGCGCGGAGATCGACGAGGCGGCGTGGCAATCACTGTATTCGACGGTCAGCCGGCCCTTCGACCAACCGGAGACGGGGAAGATCGCAGTGAAGGTGATCAACCACTACGGCGACGAGGTATTGAAGGTCATCACGATCGAGTAGCGCATTCCCCGTAGACATCGTGGTTATCAAGCAACCGCCAGTGCGGCGAGCAAATCCTCGCGTATCTCGGTCTCGGGGATCGTCTGAGATCTATCATCGATCAGAAGTCGTATTGCGCCCCGACCTGCACGCGGCGCGCATCCGTTACGACGCAGTTCGCGCGACCGAATGTCGCGCTCGTGCGCGAGCCGGTGTCGTAGCACCCGAGATTGTCGTGGTTGAAGGCGTTGAATACGTCGAGCGTCACGCCGAACGCCTGCGCTGTCCCGAGGTTCGTGAAATCCTTCCGCAGCCGGACGTTCACGTTCTGGTACGGGAAGAGACCAGGTACGGTGAAGCCGCCGCGCTCGTACCCGGCAGGGCAGAAACGGCCCGGACACCCGACGTCCTGCGTGTATTTCCCGCCGAGCGTCGCAAGGCCGGACAGTTGGATGCCCCACAGGTATGGCAGATCCGACACGCCGTTGATCACGACGCGATGCTTCTCGTCGCCTGAAAGTGCGTTGTTCCCCGCGGACGGCGGATGTTTCGGGATGCTCAGCGCGTTCGGATACTCGAAGAGGTCGCCGAGATTGTCCATGCCCTGCACGGCACGCTGCGCGTACGTGTAGGCCAGCCCGAACCCCCACCCGATGCTCTCCGGCGCCGGCCGGCGATACGGTCGATCGACCTGGAGCTGAAGCGCGTCGTACCAGGTCTTTCCGTCGTTCGTGGAGTAGATGAAGTTGCTGAAGCCGTGCGGCGCGAGATCGAAGTCGATGCAGCAGGTACCATCGGCCTTGACGGTGTGATTCGCCCAGTTGAGCGTGAGCTGATCGAGGCCGCGCACCGCCGCATACGTCGCCGAGACCGCCCAGTCGTCGATCAACTGTCGCACGCCGAGGTTCCACTGGTGCGATTTCGGGACCTCGATGTCCCTGTCGATCAGCCAGGCCTCCGGCTTGCCTGTCGTTCCGACGAGCGCGTCGAGTGTCGCGCGATCCGCCGTCAGGTACGAGTCGTTCCACGCCACCTGACCCGCCGCCGGCGCCGTGCCGCGCGGCGCGAAGTTGATCGTGAAGGTCGGATGCGTCAGCTTCTGCGTCTCGTCCACGGCGACGTCGAACAGTGTGCGATCGTAGTAGACGCCGAATCCGCCGAAGACCGTCGTCCGATTGTCCCGGTCGACGGCGTATGAGAATCCGATGCGCGGCTGGAACGCACCGTAGAACGGCTTGCGGTTGCTCCCCGTGCTGATGTAGCGGCTCAGGTCGAGCGGCGTCGGCAGCTGACTGTTGTAGCGCGTCAACGTGTCGACGACCATCTGCGGCGTGACGTAGCCGTAGTTCATCATGTGCGACTCGTAGTCCCACCTGATCCCGGCGTTGATCGTCAGCCGTTCGATCGGCGTCCAGTCGTCCTGAACGTACATCCCGATCTGATTGTTGTGTGCATTGAAGTTCGGGTCGCCCCGGCCGTAGATGAGCTGGAAGGGCGACGCGTAGTTGTAGCTCTGCGTGCCGGAGCCCGTGTTTGCCGTGGCGGCGAAGAAGAAGGTCGGCGTGCCGTTGTTGTCCTTGTAGATGTTGTACTTCACGAAGTCGACGCTCGCACCGCTCTTGATGACGTGGCCGACGAACCCCGAGTAGGTCAGGTCGTTGCGGAGCCCGAGCCGATCCTGGATGAAGTCCTGCGTGCTGCGGTTGCTGCCGATGAAGTGGTCGGCGCCATTGAACAGATAGTTTCGCGCCGGGATGCCCGGCGTGTAGGGACTGGGGTTTCGCTGGAAGCGCGAGAGGTCGATCTTCGCCTCGTTGAGCCAGGGACCGATGAAGTAGCTGTGCTTGAGCAACCCCACGGCAACGTTCTGGCGGTAGCCCACCGCCGCCTGGTAGGCGTGTCTGAGGTCGAAGTCGCGGACATCGGTCTCATGGCGGTTGGTGAAGCTGAATTCGAGCGAAGAGCGATCGTTGATCGCATCGCTCAGCTTGGCAAAGATCAGATCTTCCCGAAACGGTGAACCAAAGGTGCCGTTGTACTGCGCGAGGTTGACCGTGTCGAGCGCAGGAAATCCTGTCGGCGGCGTGCCGAAGTCCACGCGACTCGACCGGTTCTGAACGTTGCCCTCGTACGAGCCGAAGACATGCAGCTTGTCGCGGATGATCGGCCCGCCGAAGCTCAGCGCCGTGAGCGTGCGGTTGTAGGGCGGCTTGGAGAAGGTGGGAGGCGTGCCTTTAGTTGCCGCGACGCTGTCGCTGATGTGCTTGTCCCGGCGCTGGAAGCTGTCCAACTGCACCATGCTCGCGTTCTGGTAGCCGACGAGTGCGCTGCCGGTCCACTCGTTCGTCCCCGATTTGGTCGTCGCCGTGATCACGGCGCTCGACGCTTTCTGATACTCGGCCTTGAAGTTCTGACTGATGACGCGGTATTCGCGGATGGCGTTCTGCGGGAACGGGTTGCCGCGACTCGCGTCCTGCCCCGCCACACCGCCGGCGGTGAGATCGTTCTTGAAGGTCGTGCCGTCGATGAACAGGTTGACCGCGCTCGCGCTCTGTCCGCCCGCCTGAAGCGTGCGAAAGTTCGTGCCGTTGATCCGGTCTTCCGAGACGGTGATTCCCGGCGCGAGGGCAGCGAGCTCGAGAAAGTTCCGGCTCGCCGTCGGCAGCTTGCTGATCTGCGCTTCGCTGACGTTCGTCGCCACCTCCGACGTTCGCGTCTCGGGCGCAACGGTGGCGGAGACGGTGACGCGCTCGAGTTGCTGTGCTTGCGGCGCGAGGGTGAAGTTCTGCACCGTCGTCGCGCCGATCTGGACGACGACAGCGCGCGTCTGCGCGGCGATGCCGATACGGCGCACCGTCATGTCGTACGGAGCGGGCGCGAGTCCGGCGAGAACGTAGGACCCATCCGACCGACTGGTCGTCGTGCGCACGACGCCGGTCTCGCGGTTACGCGCCGAGATCTGGACGTCCGCGAGTGGAGCATTGCTCACTCCGGTAATCGTGCCGCGGATCGTTCCCGTCGTCGTCTGGGCGCCGGCTGGTCCGGCACCACCGAAGACGAATGTCAGCCCGGCGACGAGCGGTGCGAGCCGTCGCAGAAATGTGCGCGTGCTCATGCGGAGATTCCTCCGGATCGAGTGAGGAGATGGCGAGCGGGGTGTTCACTCACCACTGACTCCTCACCACTGGCCACTCCCTGATGATTCACAGCTGACAGCTGTAGTTATGAGGCGCCGGTCGGAATCGAACCGACGAATAGCAGATTTGCAGTCTGCCGCCTTACCACTTGGCCACGGCGCCGGACCCGCAAAGTAACCTCGCGCCACCCCTCCCCTCAACCCGACAGCACACCCAGCTCGCGAGAGCATGGCGCTGGCCGCATCTTGTCTCCAATGGTCGAGCCCCCGGAGCTCCACCCCGACGAGATCCCGGCATCCACTGTCGAGCGGCGTGCCATCGCACGTGGGCGCGTCGCGATCGTCTGGGATCCCCTTTTCCGCAGCATGCGCGCGCTCGGCGTGCGTGTGGACCGGTTCTACACCAGCGTCGGGATCTTCCTCATCGCGGGGGCCGCCGTGGCCGTGGCCGGGACGCTCGCCTTCGCCGCGTTGGGTGGGCATGTCCGCAGCGGTGCGACGCAGGCGTTCGACGTCGCCGTGCTGCGCTGGATGAGCGAGCACCAATCCCCACTGCTCACACAGATCGCCGTGGAGCTCACCCATCTTGGTACGGGAACGGTGGTGTTCACCATCGTTGCGGTGGCGGCGCTCTTTCTCTGGAACACCGCACACAAACACTCGGCGCGCCTGCTGCTCGCCGCCGTTGCGGGCAACCTGCTCGTCAACAACGCGCTCAAGCTCGTGTTCAGTCGGCCGCGCCCCGACGTGTTCCCCTGGCAGACCACGGCGCTCAGCACCTCGTTCCCCTCCGGCCACGCGATGAGCGCGACGGTGTGCTACGGCACCGTGGCCTATCTCGTCGCGCGGCTCCAGAAGCGCCGCTGGGCACGCGCGCTCACCCTCGGCGGCGCGACGGTGCTCATCCTGCTCATCTGCGCGACACGCCTCTACCTCGGCGTGCACTATCCGTCCGACGTGATCGCCGGAATTCTCGTTGGACTGGCATGGGCGGCGTTCTGCATGGCGACGCTCGAGGCATCGCTCGCACTCGCGCGCCGGCGTGCACCGCAGCGAGTCATCGAAGAACGTCGCGCGCCGCCAGCTCCAAGCTGATTGTCGCCCTGAGTGGAACAATCGTTGCGCGTACGCTCGCGCTGTCTCGTGAGGCTACCCTCTTCAGGAGCATACGATCGATGGCTGCGAAAAAGAGAGCAGGGCGTCGCAAGTACGGGAAGGCCGCGGGGAAGCGGGTCCAGAGCGCGATGCGCCGGCGCAAGAAGGGGACGTTGAAGAGCGGCCGCAGCGGCAAGACGGTGAAGAGCCGCAAGCAGGCGATCGCGATCGGCCTCTCCGAGGCGCGCGCGAAGGGAGCAAAGGTACCGCGGAAGCGGTCGAGCAAGAAGTCGAGCCGCAAGCGCTCGTCGTCACGCAAGCGGACGTCGAAGCGCAGCCGGTGACGCAGTGCGACGGGGCACCGCCGGCGCTAGCGGTGCTCCGTCACCCCCACCTGGCGGCAATACTCCAACACGGGACATGTGGAGCACCTGGGGCGAACACCGGTGCAGATGTGTTTCCCGAACGGCACGAGCCGCTGATTGATCTCGATCCAGTAGCGCTTGGGCAGCACCGCGGCGAGTGCCTGCTCGGTCTTCTCCGGCGTGCGCGCTTCCACGTAGCCCCAGCGGTTCACGATGCGCCACACGTGCACGTCCACGCTGATGCGCTTCACGCCGCTCGCAACGCCGAGCGCGAGGTTGGCGCACTTTGGGCCGACGCCGGTGAACGAACGCAGCACGGCTTCGTCAGCCGGGAGCTCGCTGCCGAACTCCTCGACCGCTCGGCGTGCGATGGCATGGATCTGCTTCGCCTTTGGCGCGTGAAAGCTCGACGCATGGATCAGCGCGTCGATCTCCGCGACGTCGAGCGCAGCCGTGCGTGCCGGCGTCGGCGCCCGCTCGAGCAGCGCGACGGCCGTAGGAAGCGAGACCTCGTCGGCGGTGCGGATGGAGAGGATGCACGCCACGAGCTGCTGGAACAGCGTGCCGTAGCCGAGCTCGCGCAGCGCGAACATCGCCGCATCGGGGTACGGCTTCACGGCAGCGCGCACGCGCCGCATCACCTCGTCGATGTCGAACGGCTTCTTGTCGCCGCCGCGCGCCGAGGAGAGCCGCCTGACCTTCTTCGTCGTCGCTCGCCGCGTTGGCATGCGCGCGAGGCGGGCAAGAAGAGTGCGCGAGTGCTCACGCCGCGCGCGCCTTCTTCTCCGGTTGGAGACGCCGGAAGAGCGAGCCGACCGCGTCCACGACGGACTCGTGTCCTTCGCGCAGGAGCGCGGCGAGGATGTGCTTGCAGATGCGCTCGCGCCAGAGGTGGTCGCCGCAGTCGCAGCGCGGGTGCGACGTGGTGTAGAGGTCGACCCAGTGGTCGTGATCTCCACCGGTGACGTGATAGCGGCCGTCACCTACTCGTTCGCCGTGCAGCAGCAGGCTGCGTCCCAACCGGTCGAGGTCCACGCCTCCGGCGGCGGCGATGTCGATCTTGAGGTCCTTCATGTCCAGCTCCCAATCCAGGCGGTCGTCACACGAATCGTCGCGTCCGCCTCGGCGGCGGTGGCAACACAGTAAATCTAATACAGGGACCGGGCCGCCGGGTTCCTTGCGCAACCCATCGCATCTCGTTGCAGCAAAGTGGCTTGTGGCGAGCGCGACCGGTGCGCATCCCGGGCTGCGCGACGCCGCCGCGCGCTAGCCGCGCGGACGTCCCGAGGATATCGTGGGGAGGTGCGCCGCCTCCGCACACAATGGAGAGCAGGCCGATGCGACGCTGACGCCAACAGTCTCGCCTTCTCGTTACACGGATTGCGCAACACCACGCTCACGCAGCTCCGCACGACGCTCGCGGCTCGCGCGTAATGGGGCCCGCCGCCGCGCCGACGCTGGAACCGCCATCGTACGACCCATACGCTGCGCTCCGCCACCGGGATTTCCGGTGGTACGTCGTCAGCCTGTTCGCCATGACAGCCGCCTCGCAGCTCCAGGCGGTCGTCGTGGGATGGCAGGTGTACTCGATCACGCACGATCCGCTCTCCCTCGGTCTCATCGGGCTGGCTGAGGCACTCCCCTTCATCACCGTCGCGCTGCCAGGCGGCTATCTCGCCGATCGGTTCAACCGGCGCACGCTGTGCGCGCTCTCGCTCCTCGTGCTCGCCCTCTGTGCGCTCGGACTGCTGGGGTTGAGCGGTGCTCCAGGTGTGCTGGGGCGCGTGGGCGTGCGTCCCATCTATGCATTGATCTTCGTGAGTGGCGTTGCGCGCGGCGTGCTTCAGCCGGCGCGAACCGCCCTGAGCGCGGACATCATCCCGCGCCCGATGTACGAGAACGCGATCGCCTGGCGCACCAGCACGTGGCAGACGGCCGCCGTCATCGGGCCAGCCGTTGGTGGATTGCTGTACGGCTTCTGGGGACCGGTTGGCGCGTACGCCGCCGATGTGGCCGTCGCGGTGTTCGGCGTGTTCGCCTTCGCCATCGTACGCTACGACCCAGCGGAGCGGGCAGCGAAGGGACTCTCGGTCCTCGAGGGGCTCGTCACCGGGCTGCGGTTCGTGTGGCGCGAGCCGGTGATTCTCGCCGCGATGTCGCTCGATCTCTTCTCGGTGTTCCTCGGAGGCGCCGAGGCATTGCTCCCCGTTTTTGCCTCGGAGATCCTGAAAGTCGGACCGCAGGGGCTCGGCATTCTTCGTGCGGCTCCGGCGGCGGGGGCGGTGCTCATGGGAGTGTACCTGGCGCACCGGGGACCGATCAGGCGCGCAGGGCGGGCGATGCTTCTGGCAGTCGCCACCTTTGCGCTTGCGATCATCGGCTTCGGACTCTCGAAGAGCTTCGCGCTTTCCGCCATGCTGCTCACGGTGAGCGGCATGGCAGACAACATCAGCGTAGTCATCCGCTCCACCCTGCTCCAGTTGCTCACGCCGACGGAGATGTTGGGGCGGGTATCGGCGGTGAACTCGATCTTCATCGGTTCGTCAAACGAGCTCGGTGCGTTCGAGTCGGGGGTGGCGGCGCGGTTGCTGGGTACCGTGCCCGCCGTGGCGTTGGGCGGCGCGGCGGCACTGGCGGTGGTGGGGGTGACAGCGAAGGTCGTCCCGGAGCTGCGTCGGCTGGGGCGGATTGCCTGATGTGCATCTTCTGCACGAGCTCGCGGCCGTTTCTTGAATTTTCAGGCCTCGATCTGGTACATTGATATACGATTTGTGCACTCCGTGCACGAATCTCTCGATACGCTTTCACGAGTGCCGCCTGCGGGCGGCTGAGCCTTTAGCCGAGTCGCGCCCATGACTGCTCCGACCGCCCCTTCCCGTAAGTCCCCCCTTCGCGACCTCCTCAGCCAAGTACCATCGGCCGCCAATGGCGACGGGCGGGCTTCCCTCCCCACCTCGGCGTACTTCGGCATCAACACCTTCGGCGCGCGCCAGATGCGCGACAAGCTGCCCAAGGACGTGTACGCCAAGCTCGCCGCGTCGATTCGCCTCGGAAAGAAGCTGGACCTGGACGTGGCGCCGATCGTCGCCCAGGTGATCAAGGAGTGGGCGATCAGCCGGGGCGTGACGCACTTCACGCACTGGTTCCAGCCGCAGACGGGGCTGACGGCGGAGAAGCACGATGCCTTCCTGACCTTCGACGACAATCGGCAACCGATGGAGCAGTTCACCGGCGCGCAGCTCATCCAGAGCGAGCCGGACGCGTCGAGCTTCCCGAGTGGCGGACTCCGCGCGACATGGGAGGCACGAGGTTACACGGCGTGGAACCCGGCGAGCCCGGTGTTCATCGTCGAGTCGGGCGAGACGCGGACACTGTGCATCCCCTCAGTGTTCATCGGCTACAATGGCGAGGCGCTCGACGAGATGACGCCGCTGCTCCGCAGCTCGGACGTCCTCTCGGCGAAGGCGATCGCGCTGCTCGAGGTGCTCGGTGACAAGGGCGTCCAGCGGGTGTACACGACGCTCGGACCGGAGCAGGAGTACTTCCTGATCGACCGCCGCCATTTCGCGCAGCGCCCCGATTTCGTGATGGCGGGCCGCTCGCTCATCGGTGCGCCGCCGCCGCGTGGGCAGCAGCTCGAGGATCACTACTTCGGTGGAATTCCGGAGCGCATCCAGGCGTGTATCTCCGAGGCGGAGCACGAGCTCTACAAGCTCGGCGTGCCGATCGTGACGCGGCACAATGAAGTCGCACCGTCGCAGTTCGAGATGGCACCGGTGTACGAGGAGACGGACATCGCCGTCGATCACAACCAGCTCGTGATGGCGACGCTGCGGAAGGTGGCGCTGCGGCACAACCTCCAGGCACTGCTGCACGAGAAGCCGTTCGCCGGGATCAACGGCTCGGGCAAGCACTGCAACTGGTCCCTCTCCATCGCCGCGGACAACCCGGAGATCGACGGGTTCAACCTGCTCAAGCCGGGGAAGACACCGCACCAGAACCTGCGGTTCCTCGTCTTCCTCGCCGCGGTGCTGCGCGGGGTGCATCGGCACGCCGGACTGCTGCGCGCCGGCATCGCGTCGAGCGGCAACGAGCACCGGCTCGGCGCCAACGAGGCGCCCCCGGCGATCATCTCCGTGTTCATGGGCTCGATGCTCACGCAGGTGATCGAGTCGATCGCCGCGGGGAAGGCGTCGGCCAACGCGGCGCAGGCGATGATCAAGCTCGGCGTGGCGCGCCTGCCGGAGATCGAGAAGGACAACACCGATCGCAACCGGACGTCGCCCTTCGCGTTCACGGGGAACAAGTTCGAGTTCCGTGCCGTGGGCTCGTCGGCGTCGATCGCGTTCCCGATCGTGCTGCTCAACGCCGCCGTGGCCGAAGCGCTCGACGAGATCCGCGAGGCCATCGAGGCGAGCCTGAAGCGCGGCAAGTCCGTGGACGACGTCGTGCTCAAAGTGGTGGGCGAGGTGTTCAAGGAGACGGCGAACATCCGCTTCGAGGGAAACAACTACGCCGAGGAGTGGGTGACGGAGGCGGCGAAGCGTGGCCTGCCGAACCTGCGGCGCACGCCCGAGGCACTCGAGCAGCTCATCACCAAGCAGTCACGCGCCTTGCTCACCAAGCTCGGCATCTTCACCAAGGCCGAGCTGGAGTCGCGCTATCATGTCCGCCTGGAGCGGTACGTGAAGGACATGCTGATCGAGATGCACACGCTGAAGGAGATGATCGATACGCTCGTGCTGCCGGCGGCGTTCGAGTATCACGGTGCACTCTCGGCGGCGGCGGCGCACGCCGCGTCGGCGGGGATCAAGTCGATTCCGCAGGTCGCTGCGGCGAACGAGCTCGGCGACCTGATCACGACGCTGCGCGAGCGTCGTGACAAGCTCGTCGCCGTCATGGAGAAGGCGGAGGGGATGCACGACGAGCTGCCGAAGCAGGGGAAGCTGCTGACGGGCGCCGGCGCCGACGCGATGGCGGACGTGCGCGCAGCGAGCGACGCGATCGAGCTCAAGACCTCCGATGAGCTCTGGCCGATGCCGAAGTACCGCGAGATGCTGTTCCCGGTGTAAGGATGGTTGGTGCACCAAGCGGTGCGCCGTGACCATTCACGCACGCCGTCACTGCGAAAGGCACGCCGAGCTGACCCGGCGTGCCTTTCCTCTTGAGATGGTATTGCGGTACAGGCCGTACCGCCCTGCCGTCTTCAGCCGTAGTATTCAGTATGGACTTCTACCTCGTCGCCCTCGCGACGGGCGGCACCGGGCTGGCAGCGATGGCGGTGACTGGCGTCGCCCACGTCGGGCAGGTCGGGCACGGACACGGCGTCCATGGCGGTCACGGTGCCCATGCCGGCCACGCGCATCATGTCAGCGGTCGCGGGACGTCGTGGCTCCAGAACCTGCTCTCGCCGCGCGTGTTGTTCGCGCTGCTCGTCGGCTTCGGAGCGGGCGGACTGCTCGCGGCGCCACTCGGCGAGCCGTGGCGCTTCGGCGCCGCGATCCTCGCCGCGATCGGATTCGAGGCGCTGATCGTCGGTCCGCTCTGGCGCTTTCTCTTTCGCTTCGAGTCGCAGCCCGCGCTCACACTCGAGAGCGCGGTCGAGGATGATGCGCGTGCCGTGACCGGCTTCGACGCGAAGGGATGTGGGCTCGTCGCCGTCGAAGTCGATGGCCAGATCGTCCAGCTTCTGGCGACGCTGAATGCCGACGACCGTGCGCGCGGCGTGCGTGTGCACTCGGGCGACGTCGTCCGCATCACCGACATCGATCCGGCGCGCGGATCGTGCACCGTTCGCGCCGGCGACCGCTGACGCTTCTCCCTCCCCAATCCCTGTATGTCGACCCTCATTCTCGTCGCCGCCGTCGTCGTTGGCGTGCTCGTCGTGCTTCCCGCAATCGTTGCCTCGTTCCTCCGCAATGTCGAGGCGGGCGAGATTCGGCTCGTGAGCTGGCTTGCCGGCGGGACGGTGATCTATCGTGGACCCGGCAAGTCGAAGGAGATCCCACTGCTCACCACCGGCACGACGATCTCCAGCAAGGTGATCAACGTCGATCTCGACATCACCGACCAGACCGCAGACCTCGACGAAAACGGCACTCCGCAGCCGATCAAGGTCCGCGTCCTGGCCAGCGCGATCGTGTCCGTCGGCGACAGCGATCAGCTCATCAAGACGGCGGCAAATCGCTTCTTCGCCAAGCCGGAAGCCGATCAGGTGAACACGCTCACCGATCTGCTCTCCAGCTCCGGCCGCCGCGCCATCAACCTGCTCACGCACGACCAGCTCTTCTCGGCGAAGGGCCCGTCGCGGCCATTGCTCTCCCCCGGCGGAAACCCTTCCACCGCGGTGGCGCGCATGGCGCCGGCGCCGCTTCCCGTTCGGGTCGACGGCGGCGACAATACCCCCGAGGATGACGACGATCCGCTCGCGGTGATCATCCGCAAGGCGTGCTCGCGCGAGCTCACGGACCTCGGCCTCATCTTCAACTCGCTGAACATCAAGGTCGTGCAGAGTGAAGTGGCGGACGCGCGCCGCCGCATGTCCGCCGCCGAGGCGCAGGCGAACGCGGACATCGTATCGGCGCAGCAGGCGCGGCGCGCGAAGGAAGCGCAGCTCGAGGCAGAGCGGATCATCTCCGACCGGCAGCGCGAGCTCGAGCAGACGAAGGCCGCGAATGCGGCGCTCATCGCGCAAGCGGAGGCCAAGCGTCAGGAGGCGATGGCCGTACAGCGCACCGCGGAGCTGGACGCGACGCAGATTGCCCAGGCGCGCGCCGATGCCGAGAAGGTGCGGCTGAGCGCACAAGCCGCAGCCGAGGCACAGGCGATTACGATCAAGACCGTGGCCGATGCGCAGGCGGAGAGCATCGAGAAGGTGAATCGCGCCATCGCCGCCGGTGGCGAGAGCTATTTCCGCTACCGCCAGATCGAGATGCTCCCCGCGATCGCACCGGCAATCGCCGGTGCGTTGGCCGAGGCGAGGCTGATTACCGTTGCTGGCGGGGAGAACGGCGGCGCGGCCGGCTCGACGACCGGCCAGATCTCGAGCGTCATTCAGACCGTCCTGGCAGCGCAGCTCGTGGCGAGGTCCGACATGCTCGCGGATGACAAGTCGAACAGGAAGTGAGCTCGTTGTCGTTCAGTCACCAGCCCGTGAGTGAACGCGAGGCGATCGTAGACTCGCGCTCGCACGTCCGGCGACTCTCGCTGAAGGAGATGCCACAGTGTGATCGTGCTGTGCGCATCGGTTGCGGCGACCACCGCGCTCACCGCCCCCGTGCAGGCGGAGCGCTGTCGTATGCTGCAATCGCGCGCCGCAGCTTGGCGCCGGCGCTGGTCGGGAACGGCAATCCCGGTCCCTTCTCGGCGCGA
>CAYTKA010000034.1:14232-21198 GCA_964438255.1 uncultured Gemmatimonadaceae bacterium
GCATATGCTCACGACGTCCACCTTCGCCATCAACCGGCGACAGCGGGGAATCGGCTAGGCCGGATTGCGTGTGGCCGATGCCCTTGCCGACGGCGACCTCGAGATCTTGTTGACGCTCGACGCACGCCGGCGCGGGGCGGCCGTCGCACAGCTAGGAGTTGTTCGCTGGGACACCGCTGAGCTCGGGAGCACGCGCGGCATCTACGAGTGTCGTGCGTGCCCCCGTTGTGGCGGCAGGGACCGGCAGCGCTGACTCCGAGCTGCGGTCTCCAGTGTGCGGTTACGGTTCACGTTCGCCCTTGCCTGTTTCGCCGAATGGTGCAATTCGTCTAGGTGGTAGTTCTCGCTGCCCCAGCCGCACCGACGAGGAGTCTCCCCGTGCCACGCGTCCCGCCCCCCGTCTGTGCCCACGACATCGGCGTGGGCACTACCGTGTGTCTTCGCTGCCGCCAGGAAGCGCGGCAGGCTGCCCGTGCACGCCAGCAGCGATTGCTCGGCATGGCGGGCGTGATCGCGCTCGGTCTGGTGGGCATGTATGTCGTGGGCGCGAGTGCGACGAATGCCGTGCGCGCGGCGCGTCGGAGTCGCGGCGGTGATCCAGCGGTCGACACGGCCGCCGTGGCGTCACAGCAGGCGATCGCGGCGACCCCGTCGTCGGCGACACCAAACGTCCCCGCCGCTGCCGCGACGCCCGCCGCGAGCGCCCACTGCGGGGCGCCTCCCGCGCTCGTGATCGCCGCCGGACGCACGGAGCTCGCCGACAGCATGTTCGTCGAGCGGACGGGCGACGACGCCACGGTGCACTTCGATACGCAGGTCGCGCGCACGCGGCGGCGCGACAAGTTCGAGCGCGTGCTGCGCGAGACGCTGCCGACGCTCTACGGTCCGCGCGCGGACTCCCTCCTGGCGACTGTTCCCGAAGGCGCGCTCGTCACCGGCGGCAATCTGATCGGCGAGCTCACGACGCGCGGTGTGCACGTCGCACTCTGCGACGGCTGGACGCTCGAGCTATGGCCGGAAACGCGTCCCGGGCGCGATGGGCCGCTCGTCGTGCGCTATCGCACGCGAGTGGTGAAGGCTTAGCGAGCGCCTACGGGCGGGTCAGTACTTCGCCAGGTACTCGTCCAGCTCCCATTGCGAGACCTGTGAGATGTACTCGCGCCACTCCTGCCGCTTCGCCGCGAGGTAGTGCGTCGTGATATGATCGCCGAGCGCGCGCGTGACGACGTCGTTCTTTTCCAGCTCGTCGCACGCTTCGTTGAGATCGTGCGGCAGATCGTCGATGCGAAGCCGTCGCTTCTCGCGATGGCTCATCTCCCAGATGTTCTCGTTCACCGGCTCGCGATAGTCCGCCATCGTGCGGATGCCATCGAGCCCCACGGCGAGCATCACCGCGAGCGCGAGATACGGATTCGCTGCAGGGTCCGGCACGCGATGCTCCACGCGCGTGCCGAGGCCGCGGCGCTCGGGAATGCGGAGCATCGGTGAGCGATTGCGCATGCTCCACGCGACGTTCACCGGCGCCTCGTACCCCGGCACGAGCCGCTTGTACGAGTTCACGAGCGGATTGGTGATCGCGCACGTGCCGCGCGCGTGCCGGAGCAGACCGCCGATGTAGTGCAGCGCGACCTCGCTCAACTGCCACTGCGCTTTCTCGTCCCAGAACGCGTTCACCTTCCCCTTGAACAGCGACTGGTGCGTGTGCATGCCGCTGCCATTCTGCCCGAAGATCGGCTTGGGCATGAACGACGCCGCGAGGCCGAAGCGCTGCGCCACCACCTTCACGACGAAGCGGAACGTCGCGATGTTGTCCGCCGTCGTGAGCGCATCGGCATAACGAAAATCGATCTCGTGCTGTCCGTGCGCGACCTCGTGGTGCGCCGCTTCGACCTCGAACCCCATTCGCTCGAGATCGTCCACGATGGCGCGGCGCGCTTCCTCACCGAGGTCCACTGGAGCGAGATCGAAGTAGCCGCCGATGTCGTGCGTTTGCGTCGTCGTCTCTCCCTCGGACCCGCGCTTGAACATGAAGAACTCGGCTTCCATCCCCGCATTCATCGTGTAGCCCATCGATGCCGCGTCGGCGATCACGCGCTTGAGCGCGCCCCGCGGATCGCCCTGGAAGGGGGTGCCGTCGGCGAGGTTCACGTCGCAGATCAGCCGGGCGACGCGCGACTCCGGATCGCCCCAGGGGAAGATGCGAAAGGTGGAGAGATCCGGCGCGAGGAGCATGTCGCTCTCCTCGATGCGCACGAATCCCTCGATGCTCGAGCCGTCGAACATGATGTCGCCGGCGACCGCCTTCTCGAACTGCGAGGCGGGGATCTCGACGTTCTTGTTGACGCCGAGGATGTCGGTGAATTGCAGGCGAAGGAAGCGGACGTTGAGCTGGCGGGTCAGCTCGAGGATGTCCTTCGCCGTGGCGTGCTTGACGTCGGGGGTCAGTGCGCGGGATTCAGTCACGGCCCAATGCTCGCGGCGCGGCACGGCGGTGTCAATCGACCCCGGAATAAACCGGGGCACGTCGCTTGCCCGTCCCCGACACAGCGTCGCCCGGACCCGGGCAGATCATGGGACTCAACCGTGAGGGAACGATGAAGGTCTCGGAACTGATGACGAAGAATCCGTGCACCGTCACTCCGGACACGCCGGTGTCGGACGCTGCGCGCCTGATGAAGGAAGAGGACATCGGGATCATCCCGGTGGTGGAGCGGGTGGGCGGCGCGGAAACGCGTGGCCGGCTGGTGGGCGTGGTGACCGATCGGGACATCGCCGTGCGCCACGTTGCCGAGGGGCGGAACAGCGACGTCCCCGTCCGCGACGTGATGTCGGGCGGCGTGCGGACGGCCACCCCGGACGACAGCATCGAAAGCGTGCTGGCACTGATGGGCAGCGAGCAGGTCCGCCGCATCCCGATCGTCGACGAACGTGGCTCGCTGGTGGGGGTCGTCTCGCAGGCCGACCTGCTCCGCAAAGCCGGCGACGCGACCAAGGTCGAGCAGACGGTCGAACAGATCTCTCAACCGGGCGGGACTCACCAGAACTGAAACTGCTCGTGAACCGTGAACCGTTCACGGTTTACAGTTCACCGTTTACAGTTCACGGTTTACGGCTCACGGAGTAGTTTGCGGCTGTGACACATCCCTCCTGTCCCGGCTGCGGCGCGCCCGCGTCCGGCCGGTTTTGCGCGGCGTGCGGTACGGCTCTGGCCGGCGCCACCTGCGCCACCTGCGCCGCCCCGCTCTCCCCCGGCGCGCGCTTCTGCCACCGCTGTGGCACCCCCGCCGGCACGACGCGACCCCGATCGACGCGTGGCACCGGCGACGTGGTGCCGTGGGCGGTCGCGGCGATCGCGCTGGTGGCGCTCATCGCGCTCGTTGCCGGCCAGCAGTTCGGCGCACGCGGCGCGACCAGCGAGGTGCTCGATGGCGCGAATGGTCAGGGCGCCACGGTGATCGCCCCGCCGGTCGGCACGCCTCAGGGAACGATGCCTCGCGCCCCGGACATCAGCCAGCTCACCCCCGGGCAGCGTGCCGAGCGTTTGTACGACCGCATCATGCGCGAGAACGAGGCGGGGCACCCGGAGAACGTGCGCGCCTTCCTGCCCATGGCGTTCGCCGCGTACGAGCAGCTCGCGCCGCTCAATCTCGACCAGCGGTACGACCTCGGTCGTCTCGCCGAGGTCGGAGGAGACACGACCGTCGCCCGGGCACAGGCGGACAGCATCCTTCGCGAGCGCCCCACGCACCTTCTCGGGCTCATCCTCGGCGCAAAGGCCGCCCGGATGGTCGGAGACGAGCTGCACGCTCGGCAGTTTGAGGCACGCCTGCTCTCGGTGGCGCCGCGTGAGCAGAATGCGGGACTCCCCGAATATCTGCTGCACAAGAACGACATCGATGCTGCGCTGGCAGCCGCAGGAGCGGTAGCACGGGCGGCAGCCCGCTGACGTCGGACGCACGGCTGTGTCCGGCTGACCCGGGTGATACGGGTTCGCAGGATGATCGTCGAGGAAGAGCAGAATCGCTCCTGGTTAAGCGCACCGCGGAGCAGCCGATAATCATCTATATCCCCGCCTGCTGCCGATGTTCGACGCCTCCGAGCTCGTCCCCGCGCCCTTCCGCTCTCCGCTCTACACGGCCGCCGTCCCGCGCAACACGACGGAGCCGGCGCAGCCGCGCATCCTCGTCGTCGACGACGAGGAAGCAATTCGCACAACTCTCGCGCGCTTTCTCCGCACACAGGGCTACGAGGTGGAGGTCGCCGACTCCGCCGCCACTGCGCTCACGCTCCTGAAACGGCAGCGCTTCGTCGCCGTGGTCTGCGACATCCGCATGCCTGGGATGACGGGGCTGGATCTGCTTCCCGAAGCGCTCCGGCTCGACGCCGATCTGGCGATCCTCATGCTCACCGCCGTCAACGACGCCGACACGGCGACGGACGCGCTGTCGCACGGGGCGATGGACTATCTCGTGAAGCCGGTCGAGCTGCCCGACCTCCAGCACGCCATCGAGCGCGCCGCACACCGACGGCGATTGACGATCGAGCGGCGCAACGTCGATTACCACGTCCGCGAGGAAGTGGCACTTCGCTCGGCGCAGCTCGAGCAGGAAAAGGCGGCGCTCCACGCGCTCACCATCGGCGTCGCCGAAACGCTGATCAACGCCATGGAGGCGAAGGACGTCTACCTCCGTGGCCACTCGAGCCGCGTAGCGGATCAGGCAGCGTCGATTGCGGAAGAGCTCGGCCTCGACCCCGACATCGTCGAGAACGTGCGTCTAGCCGGCCGACTGCACGACGTCGGCAAGATCGGCATTCGCGAGGAAGTGCTCAACAAGCCGGGCCCGCTCACCGAAGAGGAGTTCGAGCATGTGAAGGCACACGTGCGCATCGGGATGCAGATTCTCGCCCCGCTCAAGCACATCCCGATCGCGCTCGAGTACGTGCACGACCACCATGAGCACTACGACGGCGGGGGTTATCCGCGTGGGCTCGCCGGCGAGCAGATCACCATCGGGGGGCGCATTCTCGCTGCGTGCGACGCCTACGACGCGCTCACCACAGGCCGCGCGTTCCGCGGTGCAGTCGCGCCCCAGGAGACGGTGGAGTACCTCGAGGGCCAGGTGGGCCGACTGCTCGATCCCAAGGTCTTCGCCGCGATGAAGCGCGTCGTGCTGCGGCGCAAGACACTTCCCTTCATCGACGACGTTACCCCGTAGTCACCCCGCAGTACCTCCGAGACTGGGCAGCCAGCGTCTCACGGCTGTCGAACAGGATCGGGATCGGGGGCATGAAGGCTACGTGAGTGCGAGACGCACGGTCTCAGCGCTTCCCCTCTGTGTCGCGTATTATTCCGCGATGCTTTCATGTCTCTCCGTGCGCCATCGCCGTGCCATCCCGGCGCTGATGGCCCTGCCGGCTTTCCTCCCGTTACTCGCGCTGTCCTTCGTGCCGGTCACGGCGCACGGGCAGGGTGTCGGCAGTGTGCGCACGCGTGACACGCTGCGCCTCTCGGTCGAGGAGGCGGTCGGCATGGCGCTCCGGCAGAGCGACGAGGTTGGTCTCGCCGCGGCGAACGTCGATGTGGCCGACGCGCTCTACGGCGCGGCGCGCGCCAACACACTGCCGCAGCTCCGCTTCAATAGCAGCTACCAACACGTATACGAGAGCGCGCGCGGGCAAGCCGTGGGCTCGGTCTTCAACCAGCCCAACACCTACACGGCGAACCTCAACCTTTCGCAAACCCTCTTCCAGGGGGGCAAGCTCGTCTCGGCGACGCGCGCGGCGAGTGACATGCGAGACGCAGCGCGCTACGACGAGCACGAGCAGCGCGCCAATGTCACGCTGCAGGTGCAGCGCGCGTACCTCCAGGCGCTCTATACGGCGCGCATCGCCGAGCTTCAGGATACCAACCTCGTGCTCGCCTCGCGGCGGGTGGCGCAGGTCGAGCAGCTCGAGCATGCCGGCCAGGCAGCGCGCTATGACGTGCTGCGCGCGCGTGTCGAGCGTGCGAACATCGAGCCGCTCGCCATCCAGGCGCGCAGCGACCGCGAGCTTGCCGTGCTCGAGCTCAAGCGTGTGCTCAACGTGCCGGTGGAGCAGCCGCTCGTGCTCGTGAGTCGGATCGACCCCGCCATTACGGCAGCGCTCGTCGCCACGCTCGACGACAGCACGCGTGTCCCCGACCGCGCCTCGGTGCACTCGGCAGAGCTCAACGTCGCGTCCAAGCAGCTCAACATCGCCGTGGCGCGCGCCGACTACTATCCCACCCTCACCGCGTTCCTGCAGACAGGGTTTCAGGCCTTCCCGACCACGGGCTACGGCTTCTTTCCGACGGCGCGGGGCGAGCTGGCCGAAACCTTCTGTCCACCGGGGACCGCCGCGGGGCGGTTGTGTCAGAACGGCGGGTATTTCTCCGACCGCCTCGCGGGCATCAATCTCTCCTTCCCGATCTTCGACGGGCTTCGCGTGAAGTCCAACGTCGACCTCGCCACGGCACAGAGGCGGGTTGCCGAGCTGCAGCTCCACGAGCAGCGCGAAGCCGTCTCGCTCGACGTCGCGCGGGCGCGGGCCGAGCTGCACCGCGCACGGGCCGTGTTCTCGGCGCGGCAGCAGAACGCGGCCGAAGCGGCCGAGGCGTTTCGCCTCGCGACGCTACGCTTCGGGCGCGGGTTGAGCACGCAGCTCGAGGTGTCCGACGCGCAGCTCGCACTGCTGACGGCGGAAAGCACCGAGGCGCGTGCGACGTACGATCTTTTCCTTGCGGGTGCCGACCTAGCCCGCGCGCTCGGCCGGCCGGTGCCACTGCCACCGGCGGCGAGCACCGTGCCTTCCTCGAGATAGTGCTTTCGTGATGCGCGTGAACAGTCCGTTTCGTCCGCTCGGTTGCGCCCTTGCCGCGCTGGCCTGGCTCGCCACCGCCTGCTCCTCCAAGGAGGCCGGTGGCACGCAGGCCGCGAGCGCAGCCAC
>CAYTKA010000034.1:21298-34117 GCA_964438255.1 uncultured Gemmatimonadaceae bacterium
CGCAGCCACGGCGGCGGCCGCGACCACGCCGCGTGCGGAGCGCAGCGGTCCTGACGGCTCCAGGGGTCCTACGGGCCGGCGTCCCACACCGTCCATCACACTCGCCGCAACTGACGTCGCCACGGTCGCCCCGACGACCATCGAGGATGGCGTCGCCCTGACCGGCGACCTCAACCCCATCGAGACGATCGACGTGCGGGCGCGCATTGACGGCGACCTGCTCGGCGTCTACGTGCGCGAGGGCGAGCAGGTTGGGGCGGGCCAGCTCATGGCTCGCTTCGAGTCGACGGAGCAGGAGAGCGGACGCAAGAGTGCCGAGGCCGACCGGGCCGCCGCAGAGTCCGACCTGGCCAACGCGCAGTGGACCCTCGAGCAGAATGCGCAGCTCTTGAAGGCAGGCGCGATCGCGCAGCAGGCGTACAACAATTCACAGCAGGCAGTCGCCTCGGCGCGCGCGCGGCTGGCGGCTGCCGAGGCACGACTGCGAGCCAGCGGCAACCAGGAGCGTGATACGCGTGTCGTCGCGCCGGCCGCGGGGAGCGTGAGCAAGCGGCTCGTGGAGAGCGGCGAGCACGTGTCCAAGGGCACGCCGCTGTTCACCATCGTGCGCAATCACACGCTCGAGCTGGCGGCAGCGGTTCCGTCGCGGCAGGCGAATACGCTGCGCAGCGGTCAGGTCGTGCACTTCGTCGCCGACGGGCGTCGTTTCGACGGGCAAGTCGCGCGCGTGAGCCCGACGATCGATCCTGCCACGCGCGCCGTGACCGTGTACGTGCAGGTGCCCAATCCCGGCGGTACACTGCGCGGCGGCACCTTCGCCACGGGGCGTGTCGTGAGTCGCACATTGCATGACGTGCTGGCCGTACCGACCGCCGCGCTGCGGCAGTCGCCGGAGGATGGCAAGCCGTTCGTGTACCGCATCGACGGCAAGACGATCAACGTCGCGCCGGTACAGCTCGGTGCGGTGGACGAGCGCCTCGGCGTCGCGCAGGTGGTGGAGGGACTCCAGGCCGGCGAGCGCGTGATCGTCGGGAACGTCGGCACACTCGGCCGCGGGATGCAGGTCACGATTGCCGGCGAGGAACGGGGCAGCAAGGCGAAGTGATAGCAGCCGCGGACGCACGGCGCCCGCGCACCAGCACACACGAAGGCACGGGCGATGTTCCTCTCCGACGTCTCCATCAAGCGACCGGTGTTCGCCACCATGATGATGGTGGCGCTCGTCGTGCTCGGCATCGTCAGCTACGATCGGCTGGCCATCGACGAATATCCCGACATTACCTATCCGATCGTCATCGCGCAGACCACGTATCCCGGCGCGAGCCCGGACGTGATGATGCGCGACATCTCCAAGCCGATCGAGGAAGCACTCAACACCGTCCAGGGGATCAAGGAGATCAGCTCCACGTCGCTCGAGGGCGTGTCCATCGTTCGTCTCCAGTTCAACCTGGGTGTGGACGTGGCGGCCGCACAGCAGGACGTGCAGGCCAAGGTGGCGCGCATCCGCCGCACGCTACCACCGGACATTCAGGATCCGATCATCCAGCACTTCGACCCGAACGACTCGCCGATCATGGCCATCGCGCTCACGTCGCGCGAGCGTCCGATCCGCGAGATCACCGATCTGGCCAACGAAGTCGTGCAGACGCGCATCGAGGCCATCCCGGGGGTCGGCGGGGTGAACATCATCGGCGGGAACAAGCGGCAGATTCGCATCCAGGTGAACCCGGACGCGATGCGCGCCTACGGCCTCTCACCGGCGCAGCTCACAGCCGCGCTGCAACGGGAGAACCAGGAGGTACCAGCCGGACGCATCGAACGTGGTGCGACGGAGCGGCTCGTACGCGTCACCGGGCGCATCCTCGACCCGAAGGCGTTCGCCGACATCCCGGTGGCCGTCCGCGGGAGCACCCCCGTGCGCATCAGCGACGTCGCCACCGTGGTCGACGGTGCGGAGAATCGCCGCACCGCCGCTGAGATCTTCACCGATACGACGAGCACGTCGGCGGTGTCGCTCGAGGTGCTCAAGGTCTCGGGCTCCAACACCGTGGAGGTCGCCGACGCCGTACGCGGCGCCGTGGCCGAGCTGGAGCGCCAACTGCCGCAGGACATTCAGATGACGATCATCCGCGACGACTCACGCCGCATCCGCGAGTCGCTCTCGGACGTCCAGATCACCATCGTGCTCGGCGCGCTGCTCACGGTGATGATCATCTATCTGTTCCTGAACTCCTGGCGCTCCACGGTGATCACCGGGCTCACGCTGCCCGTCTCGATCATCAGCGCCTTCTTCATCATGTGGGTGTTCCACTTCACCGTGAACACCATGACGCTGCTCGCCCTCTCCCTGGCGATCGGCCTGCTGATCGATGACGCGATCGTCGTACGCGAGAACATCGTGCGTCATCTCGAGATGGGGAAAGACCACGACGTCGCGGCCAAAGAGGGCACCGACGAGATCGGGTTGGCCGTGATGTCCACGAGCTTCGCCGTGATCGCCGTGTTCATCCCGGTGGCGTTCATGGGCGGGATCATCGGGAAGATCTTCTTCCAGTTCGGGGTCACGGTGGCGTTCGCCGTGCTCGTCTCGCTGTTCGTGAGCTTCACCCTCGACCCGATGCTCTCGAGCAAGTGGGCCGATCCCGAGGTGGAGCACGCGGTGAACGACGGCGGCAGGCATATGGCGGAGCAGCGGCGCAGGGCCAATCCAATCCGACGGATCGCGTTCGCGTTCAACGACTGGTTCGAGCGGGTCGCCGATCAGTATCCACGCTGGCTCGCTTGGGCGCTCGGCCACCGGCTCACGGTGCTCGGCATCGCCACCGCAACGGTCGTGGTGAGCTTCGTCATCATTCCGCGGCTCGGCTTCACCTGGATGCCCGACGTGAACGGCGACGAGTTCAGCGTGAGCTTCCGCACGCCGCCCGGGTCGCGCCTCGAGTACACGCTGGACAAGGGGCGTGAGATCGCCGCGTTCCTGAAGAAGCAGCCGGAGGTCGATTTCGCGTATCTCAGCGTCGGCGGCGGCTTCCGCGGCACGCCCAATCAGGGGCAGATCTTCGTCGCGCTCAAGCACGGCCACAGACGGTCCCTGTTCGACATCCAGGGCGACTTGCGTGGCAAGTTGCGCCAGATTCCCGGGGTGCGTCCGTCGATCACCGGGCAGACGTCGATCTTCAGCCGCGGGTACCAGCCGATCGCCGTGAACGTCCAGGGCCCCGAGGCGTCGCGGTTGCGCATCGCGGCCGAGCGGACGCTGGAGGCGATGAAGTCGGTGCCGGGTGTGGCGGAGCCGAATTCCAGCGAGGACGGCGACATCCCGCAACTCGACGTCCGGGTGGACCGGCAGGAGGCATGGCGCGCCGGATTGGGCGTTGGGAGCGTGGCGGCCACGCTGCAGCCCCTGTTCAACGGACAGCGCGCGACCACGTGGGAGGATCCTCAGGGCTTCTCGCACGACGTCGTCGTTCTCTTTCCGGACTCGCTGCGCGGCTCGGCTGACGACGTGGCGCGCCTTCCGGTGGCGAGCACGTTCAGCGATCCGCGGAATGGGCTGCCCTCCATGGTGCCGCTCGCCCAGGTGGCGGAAGTACACGCCGGCGTGGGACCACAGCAGATCGAGCGGCGCCAGCTGGAGCAGCAGGTGACGCTCCGCGCCGGCGTGCTCCCGGGGTACGCCATGGGCGACGTCGCCCGGGAGGTGCAGAAGGCGATCGAGGCGGTCGGTCTGCCCCCCGGCTACCACGTCGTCTTCACGGGGGACGTCCAGAATCTCGAGGAGACGAAGGGCTACATACTCAGCGCACTCGGGCTGGCTGTCGTCTTCATCTATCTGATCCTCGCGTCGCTGTTCGGATCGTTCCTGCAGCCCCTGGCGATCATGCTCGCGCTGCCGCTCAGCTTCATCGGAGTGGCGCTCGCGCTGCTCGTGACACGCGGCAACATGAACGTGATGACCATGATCGGCATCATCATGCTCATGGGGCTCGTGACCAAGAATGGCATCCTGCTCGTGGACTTCACGAACCAGCTCCGGGCGGGAGGCGAGGAGCGCGCCAGGTCGCTGCTCTCGGCGGGCCGCATTCGGTTGCGGCCGATCGTGATGACCACGGTCGCGATGATCTTCGGCATGCTCCCCTTGGCGCTCGCCATCGGGGCCGGCGCCGAGGCGCGCGCGCCAATGGCGCGCGCGGTCATCGGAGGGCTCATCACGTCCACCCTGCTGACACTGTTCGTCGTGCCGGTGATGTACACGTTCCTCGACGACCTCGGGAGCTGGGCGAGCGCCCGCTTGAGCGGCGCACCCCACGACGCCGGAGACGCGGTCGGTGACGCCGTGCCAGTGCCTGCAGCGGGCGATTGATCGTCGTCTTCGCAGCATCATGATGAGGCGGAACGCGGAATGCGCTTGACGGATTCCGCGCTCTGCTTTACAAGGGTGACTGTGTGCACGCGCTGCGCGTGTTGTGAGACACGGCGCACGTCGCCGTGATGGTGCTTCGTGCGGCAGGGCGGGCATACGTCGTGCAGCGGGACCGCGCCGATCGCGCGTCCCGCGGAGGCAGGAACGGTGCGTCAAAATGCGCCGCGACTTTCATGGCGACACGCAGGTCCGACTGTCCTATCTCTACAGGAGGCGGTAATGCCGCGCGGTGATGAAATGAACGAGTTCCTCCGCTTTTCCGATCGCGACGATGACGCCGACGATCTGGGGTACGGGGGTGGGGGCGGCGGATCGTCGTACGATGACGACGATGAAGAGGACGGTGGCTGGACAACCCACAAGGACGACAGCGACGACCTCTGGGATAGCACCGACGAAGCCGACGAGGAGGACGAGGAAGGGCTCGGCACTCCGGTCATGGATATCGAGGAGGAAGAGGAGGAAAGCCCGCTCGTTGTGGCACGCGTACCCAAGGCGGGAGGCGCCCGCCCGGCCACGCCACCGAGCACCACCCCCCGTCCCGGCGCCGGTGCTGTCGGAGGCGTGACGCCGTCCAAGCATCCGGCCATCGCCGAACCGGCGGGGAAGTCGGCCGTCTCACGCGGCAACGTCTTCGCGGGTGGCGGCGCGAGCAAGACGGCGAGCAAGGCGGGCGGCGGTACGAAGAAGGCATCTGCCCAGAGGGGCAGCGCGAAGAAGAGCTCGGCCAAGAAGGCGTTTGCCAAGAAAGGGGCAAAAAAGGCGACCAGGAAGTCGAGCGTCCGGAAGTCGGCGGCGAAGAAGTCGGCCCGTAAGGGCGCCAAGAAGGGAAGCGCGCGGAAGTCCGCCGCTCGGAAGTCGAGCGCCAAGAAGGGCAGCGCAAGAACGAAGAGCGCCAAGCGCCGCCGCCGCCGCTAGTCGCGGGCCGTACGCCATGAGCGTTCGACGGGTGTGGCTGGATGGCCACACCCGTCGTGTTTGCTTCTCACTGCCACCGCGCGTACTAATATCTCGACATGCGCCACTCGTCTCTGGAGCCAGACGCGCCGCAGGATGCGTCGGAGCAACTCCGCCGCGGAATGGCGGGCGTCGCCCATGAGCTGCGCAATCCACTGTTCGGCATCTCCTCCGCCGCCCAGCTCCTACGCTTCCGCGTGAAGGATGATCCGGTCATCGAGAAGAACGTCGGGCGGATTCTGCGCGAGGTGGAGCGACTGAACGGCCTCGTCACCGTGCTGCTCGAGTACGCAGATCTGGGCCCCATGCATTTCACACCGGGCGACCCGGACGCTGTGTGGGACGAGGTGCTCGACACGCAGCGCGGTTTGCTCGAGAGCCGCGCGCTGTTGCTGCAGCGTACCCGTGCCGAGCCACACGCGCGCGCTTCGATCGACGGGGCTCAGTTGGGGCAGGCGATGGTCAACCTGCTCGTCAACGCAGCCGACGCCGCGCCGGAGGGCTCGGATCTGGTCCTCCAAAGCTCCGTCCTCCCTGATGGGAGCTGGCACTGCACCCTGCGCAATGGTGGACCGCCCATTCCCGGCGACGTGCTGCCCCGCGTGTTCGAGCTGTTCTTCTCCACCAGGCCCGGCGCTACAGGGATCGGTCTCGCACTCTCGCGGCGCATCATCGAGGAGCATGGGGGCACTGTCTCACTCGACAGCACGCCGGAACTCGGAACGACGGCGACCATCGTATTGCCGGGAGTCTGATCTCGCGTGGCGCGCCTCTCGCCTAGGGAGCGCGCGGCCCGTTGGCGTCAGGCGACGTCGGGGGGGAGGAGGGGAGGCGAAGATGGCGTAGGGCCCAACGGGTCCCACTACCCCGCTCATTCAGGGGCAGGAACGAGTACCGGGGCCGGCGTGAACGGGCCTGTGCCGTTTCGGCAGTCCACCGTGTCGCATCAGCGGGACCAGGCCATGCGAGGCTCGAGAGCCGACGCTCGACCGCCTCCACCGCGCTAAGATTGGGTGGACTGGAACGTCGGCTCGACCGGAGGAAGAAACGCATGCGATGGCGGAAGGCGGCAGCAGCGGGAGGGGCGGCGCTTGGCGCGGCCGCCTTGTACAACGCAACGGCAGAGCACCGCGCCGCGCCCCTCGTCAACCAGCTCGGTGGCGAGAGCGAGGAGCTCCTCTGGCGCGGCAAGCGCGTCGTATACACGAGGCACGGCGCCGGCTCGCCGGTGCTGCTGGTGCACGGCATCTATGCCGGCGCATCGTCGAACGAATGGCGTCATACTATCGACTCCCTCGCCGAGCGCTACACGGTTTTCGCGTTGGACCTCCCCGGCTTCGGGCGCTCGGAGCGGCCACGCCTGCGCTATACACCGGCGCTCTATCAGGCGCTTTTCGCCGACCTGGTCACCAAGGTCGGTCGCGGACCGATGGCTGTCGTGGCGAGCGGGCTGTCGGCGGCCAACGCCGTCGCACTCGCGGCGCGCGACCCCCGTCACTTTGTCGCGCTCGCGCTCATCGCACCGGTCGGTGTCGTCCAGGGGCGGGACAAGCCCACGACCACTGAGTCGGCCACGCGGATGCTGCTCGACACCCCGATCGTCGGGACGACGCTCTACAACGCACTCACCTCGGACGCGAGCATGCGATACTTCCTCGAGGAGAGCTACGCCAACGACCGACTGGTGACCGAGGATCTCGTGGACTCGTACGTGCAGAACGCGCGGCAGGCCGGTGGCAAGTACGCGGTGGCGGCCCTCATGGGCGGGCGTCTGAACGTAGACGTCCGGAACGCGCTGCGGCGTGTGCGTCACCCCATGCTACTCCTGTGGGGGGACCAGGCGCGACTCAATTCCGTGCAGTACGCGCACGCGTTCCGTGTGCTGAAGCCCGAGATGGAGTGGGCGCTCATCTCCGGCGCGGGTGATCTGCCGCACGACGAGCAGGCCGACCGGACGAACGATGCCTTGCATCGATTCCTCGAGCGCGTACAGCGCGGCGTGCGCACGGGCGGTCCCCGCCGCATGACGGGAGACGTCAAGCGGGCTTGACGGACTGCCGCCGTAAGGCGGTCCGCTGACTCACGGCCACCCGCGGCGGCTGTTATCTTCCGCCGCTATGCCGGAGTCGTCTCTCTCGCCCGTCGCGCTGCTGCGCGCCCATTCGCGCCACGCACCCTGGAATGCTCGGGGCCTCGCCGCCCACGTCACTGCGCTCGTCGATGCAGCGGGTATTCGCCCGACCAACGCCTCGGCACGTGTCGCGCCCAGTGCCCGCTCGGTGCGGTTCTACGTGGCCAACGGGCTGCTCGACCGCCCCGAGGGTGCCGGCACCGCGGCGACGTACAATTACCGGCACCTGCTCCAGCTCCTCGCGATCAAGATCCGCCAGCGTGAGGGTGCGACGCTCGAAGCCATCAAGCACGAGATGAAGGAGGTCACCGGCGACGCCCTCGAACGGCGCGTGGCGGCCTCGCTCGCCCCGGCGCTCGGCGCTCACGCCGATCAGGCCGTGCGCGACACCGACGACGAGCGGTCAGCAAGCTGGCGTCGCGTCCCGGTCGCCGACGGCATCGAGTTGCACGTCCGCGACGACGCCCCCGCCGCACGAGACGAAGCCCTCGTGGCCATGCGCGAGGCGGTTCGAGCGGCGCTCGGGCGAGCTGATATCCGGTAACTCCGCGAACGGTCAACCGTTCGGCAACTCAGAGGAGCCTGGAAAGTAACGACGCCCCTTTCTCGATCATCCTATGGTGCCACGGGCGCTTCTGGAATTCAGAGAGGATGATCTCCTTCGAGCGACTCAGGTCGTCGAAGAACGTCGCGTTCAACTCGGCGCCGAGGCCGGCGTCGAGGAAGACCAGATTCGACTCGTTGTTGAAGGCCAATGAGCGGTTGTCGAAGTTCATCGAGCCGATCGAGCCCCACAGGCCGTCCACGACGAACGTTTTGGAGTGCATCATCGCGGGCTGATACTCGTAGATGCGTATCCCGCCCTTGAGCATCTCCTCGTAGCGTGAGCGGCCCGCCCACCACGTCGTCTTCACGTCCGTCATTTTGCTTACCGTGAGGATGCGCACGTCTACGCCGCGGCGACGTGCCTCGAGCAGGAGCCGGCGGAAGTCGTCGTCGGGGACGAAGTAGGAGTTGGTGACGTAGAGACTCTTGCGCGCACTGGCGATCGAGAGGGCGATGAATCGCTCGGCTGGCGTGCTGCCCGTCGTGGGAGAGGAGAAGAACACCCCGGCCTCCACACCGCCGTCGACATCGTTGAAGGCGGCTCGTGGAAAGAAGAAGTTGCCGGCGATGAGCTCACCGGTGCACTCCGCCCACGCTGCCGCGAACGCCGCTTGGAGGCCCATCACGGCCGGTCCTTCGAAGCGCACGTTGCTGTCGCGCCATTGATCCGGCTGCTTGCCATCGCCAAGCCAGTAGTCGGCCAGGCCGAAGCCACCGGTGTATCCCACCTCGCCGTCCACCACCACCACGCGGACGTGCGACCGATCACTGGCGTTGTGCAGCGAGTACCAGTGGAGCTGCCGCAGCAGGCCGACCTCGACCCCTGCGGCTTTGAGACTGTCCACCCACCATTTCTTCAGATTCTGCGAGCCGAACGCGTCGAGCACGAGCAACACGCGGATGCCGGCACGCGCGCGTTCCTTGAGGATCGCCGCCATCGTATCGGCGACCACGCCGGGGCGCGAGTAGTACATCTGCACGGTGATGGTGTGTTGCGCTTGGCGCAGGTCGCCCCAGAGCTGCGCGTATACGGCACCGTTGTTGACCTGCCGCACGGCATTGCCTCGGCTCATGTGCAGCCCCGTGTAGAGCTCGATCGTGCGCGTGAAGCTCGACTCCGTGATCGGCGGCGGCCCTTCCTTGTCGCCAATCGCCACGACGGAGCGCACCGGAGTGCCGCGCGTAAGCGACAGAATGCCCATGAGTGCCAGCGAGCCAAGCAATACAATGCCGAGCACGATGGACACGCGCTTGAGACGGAGAGCTTTTCGCATTTGTGACTGCCACGTCACATACTTCATGCCACGAAGCCGAGGCCGGTATACGCCCGTGACGCCGGAGACAGCGCGTATGGAGCTCAGTGGACGAAGTGTGGTCCTCACCGGAGTAGGACATGAGGGACAGGTAGGCGAGGCCGTTGCGCAAGCGTTCGCCGAGCGAGGCGCCCGTGTCCTGCTCATCGACCGGAATGACGACGCGGCGCGCGCGCGCGCGGAGGCGCTCGTCGCCAGGGGGCTACGCGCTGCATCGCTCTCCGCCGATCTCACCGATCCAACGGCGGCAACGACGCTCGCCGAGCGAGTCCGCGAGGCGACGAACGGTCGCGTGAGCGCGCTGGTCCACGTGGCCGGTGGCTTCGCCGCGAGTGGTCCCATTGCCGAAAGCGACCCGGCGATCTGGCATCAGCAGTTCGCCATCAATGCAACCACGGCGTACGTAACCGCACGCGCCTTCATGCCGCTCGTGCGCGCAGCCAAGGGTGCAATGGTCTTCTTCGCCTCCGAGGCAGTGCTGCCCGGGTCAAGGACCGCGGAGCTGTCCGCGTATACGGCGGCAAAGAGCGCGGTGGTGGGACTCGTGCGCGCGCTCGCGCAGGAGGAGAAATCGCACGGTGTGCGAGTCAATGCCGTCGCGCCGACAGCGATTCGCACGGCGGCAAACCTCAAGGCGATGGGTCTGGACGCCGCGATGGTGACACGCGAAGCCGTTGCCGACGTCGTCGTCTGGCTCTGCTCGGACGGCGCGCGCGCCGTGACCGGTCAGGTCATTCCGGTGCGTTGATCACGCCGTTGACGCGCTTGCCCGCCACGGCAGCGTCACGCAGCTTCTTCGCATGAGTGTCGTCGCGCGGCGCCGTACTGCCTCGCGGGCGATCCGGCTGGACCGCTCGCTGGAGGGGCTTCCATTGTTTCGCCTGAGCGATTCGGCGGACGATGCGATCATCACGTACGGCGATGCGCTTGGCGGACGCTGGCGCGTGATCCCGAGCCCTGGCGAGCGCCTGCCCGGCACGTTCGACCAGGACGTCTACGTCGAGCTGATGCGCCGCTTCCACGAAGCGGGGGATCCGGTGGACGGCGCGATCTCGTTCACGCTGCACGCGTTTCTCCGTGCGATGGGGCGGCACGTGGACGGGCGGACCTACGAGCAGCTGCGCGGCGCGCTCGGGCGGCTCGAGCGCACGACGCTGGAATCGCAGGGCGTATATGAGAGCGCCGACGGCACACGCGGAGAGCTCCGGTTCACACTGCTCACGTCGGTCGCTGTGGAGCGCCGCCGCGCGCTCGACCGCGAGCAGCTCCCGCTCTTCGACAGCATCAACGCCGGCGAGCCCGGGGTCGCACGCGTGGTGCTCACCCCCGTCGTGCGCGACAACCTCGCCGCCGAGCACGTCGTCAGTCTCTCCGCACCGGCGTACTGGGCGCTGGGGTCGCCGGTCGCGCGGCGACTGTATCGGCTCCTCGAAGTGGCCCGCGCCGACGGCCGCCTGACCTGGCGCATCGCACTGGACCGGCTCGCTGAACAGATGCCACTCGCCCAGCGCTATCCATCGCATCTTCAGCGCGTGCTCCAGCCGGCCCACGACATGCTCGTCGAGCACGGCGTGCTGCGAAACGCGGCGATCCGGCAGGAGAAGCGGGAATGGTACGTCGATTACGTACTGGGGTCGCGACCCGTCTAACAGGGTAGCGAGCTTCACCGTGTCGTCCTGCCGGAACTACGATTCTGGCACGGCGTATTCATACAGCAAACTCCTTTCACACCAGCAGGCTTATCATGTCCCGTCGTCGCACCGCTTTCGTCGCTCTCGCACTGCTGCCTGCGCTCGCCGGCGCTTTCATCGCGCAGGACCGCGCAACGGCCGACGGCGCACGCCTGCTCGATCAGGTGTTCTCCATCGTCTCCCAGCGCTTCGTCGACACGGTCGGTCAGGCAGCGCTCTACGAGAAGGCGGCGCGCGGGCTCGTGAAGGAGCTCAATGATCCGTACAGCGAGCTCTTCTCTCCGAAGGAGCTCGCCAGCTTCTCCCAGCAGACCAACGGCAAGTACGCTGGCATCGGCATGCAGATCCAGGATCTGCAGGGCGCCATCACGGTGAGCACGGTCTTCCCGCACACTCCGGCCGAGGCAGGAGGCGTCCGCGAGGGCGACCGGATCATTCAGGTGGATTCGCTCTCCACGCGCGGCTGGACGACGCAGAAGGTCTCCGACTATCTGATTGGACAGCCCAACACGAAGGTCACCGTGAAGTTCAACCGGCCCGGCGTCGCCGAGCCGATCACGATGAACTTCACGCGTCAGGTCATTCACATCCCGGCAGTCCCGTACGCGATCGTGCTGGGTAACAAGATCGGCTACCTGCCGGTGCAGCGGTTCAACGAGACGGCGTCGGACGAGGTGGCAGCGGCCGTGTCGCAGCTCCAGAAGGACGGCGCCAAGGGCGTCATCCTCGACATGCGCGGTAACCCCGGTGGTATCCTCGACCAGAGCATCTCGATGTCCAATCTTTTCCTGAAGAACGGGGAAGAGATCGTGAGCGTGCGTGGTCGCGCGGGTGAACCGCAGACGTACGGCACCACGGGCAATCCGGTCTTTCCGACCCTGCCCATCACCGTGCTGACGGACGAGAATACCGCCTCGGCGAGTGAGATCGTGGCGGGTGCGCTTCAGGACCACGACCGTGCGCTCGTTGTCGGCACGACGAGCTTCGGCAAGGGGCTCGTGCAAACGCTCTTCCCGCTCGACGGCGGCTACGCGCTCAAGATCACGACGGCCAAGTGGTACACGCCGAGTGGGCGCAGCATCCAGCGCGAGCGGAAGTTCGAGAACGGCCGCTTCGTGGAGGAGAAGCCCGACACGGCGGAGACGGAAGCGAAGAAGCGGGCCAGACCGGCATATCGCTCGGATGCAGGACGGATCGTATACGGCGGCGGTGGTATTACCCCCGACGTGCTCGTGCACGACGACACACTGACCACGGTGGAGCAGGCCTTCACGAAGGCGATCGCACCGAAGTCGCAGGACTTCTTCGTCGTGTTGAACGACTATACGCTCGAGCTGTCGCACGGCGTCTCGAAGGATTTCCATCCGCTGCCGCAGTGGCGCGATGAGTTCTACCGCCGACTCACCGCGAAGGGCGTGACGACCGACCGTGCGCAGTACGATGCGGCGAGCCGGTACGTGGACCGCTTGCTCGAGCAGCGCGTCGCCCGCTTCGTGGCCGGCGACTCGACGGCGAAGCGCCGCGACCTCAAGTTCGACGCACCACTGCGCAAGGCGATCGAGCTGATGGAGAAGGGCTCGTCGCAGAAGGACCTGTTCACCCTGGCGGCGGCGGCACCGAAGAAGCTGTGAGACGGTGAGACGGTCCGACCGTCCGACCGTCCGACCGTCCGACCGTCCGACCGTCCGACCGTCCGAC
>CAYTKA010000035.1:0-32474 GCA_964438255.1 uncultured Gemmatimonadaceae bacterium
AACCTCGACGTCATCAAGCTCGCCGATTGGGTGATCGACCTCGGCCCGGAGGCAGGTGTCGGCGGAGGAGAAGTCGTGGCGATGGGCCGCCCCGAGGAAGTCGCGGCGGTGAGCGGCTCGCATACCGGTGAGTGGCTGCGCACGGTGCTGCCGGACTGGAACACCGCCGCGGGTGCGCGGCGCGCCGAGCATGGTGGGAAGCCCACGCTTGCGGCATCGACACGCAAGCGCGCCAAGGCGTCGTGAGTCTCACAGCGCGATGATTTGGTGGTAGCCGCGTGGCCCCTGCCGCGGAGCTCGAGCGTTACCGCTCCGAGCATACGGTCAGGTTGACTTCACTCGATCCCGGGCTAAATTTTCAGGTCTGTACGCCGCATTCCCCAGTAGCTCAGTTGGTCAGAGCATCCGACTGTTAATCGGAGGGTCGTAGGTTCAAGTCCTACCTGGGGAGCTGTGATCGTCATAGGAGAGACAAGCAGTCGCCACTCGGAGCTGCGTGAGTGGCGATGTCCCTTGACACTTTTTATGACACGTTTTCGGCCGCCGTCGATTCCGATGAATCGACGGCGCTTTCTTTTTCGGTGGCCGATCGTCCTGGAATTGTGCGCCAGCCGAATTGCGCACCGGCCGCCCTATCGCTCTTGCACACTGTGACGCGAAGCACCAGGTTAGTGTGCCCTGCGTCACACAATCGTAGGCATTCAATCCTGCGCGTTATGCCTAGTCGCTCATCGCGCTCCCCCGTGCGTCGCGTCTCCTCCAGCACGACGCTCGCACTCCTCGTGCTTCCCGCTCTGGCGGCACGCCTGGCGGCGCAAGCCACGCCCCCCACGTCGACGCCCGCTCCCATGACGCCCGCGAGTGCGCCGGCAATCCCACCGGCGACGAGCGTCCCCACGGCGAACGCGCCCGCGACGCCCGCAAGCACCTCACCTGCGCCGGCAACCGCGTTGCCGGGGAGCGCACCGGCGGCAACTCCTGCGTCGACCCCGCCTGCCACGCCGGCGACAGCGCCCGCAACACCGGCCGCATCCACCACGGCTCCTACCGGGCCTGCCGCGTCGTCACCTACGTCGTCTGCCGCTCCGTCCGCATCGACGCCTCCTGCGGCATCATCGGCTCCTACGCCAGCCCCCGCAGCGCCCGACCCCGCGAGCGCGACGAGCGCGCCTGGGGCGCCGACGACTGCCCCTGCTCCGACGGCCGCCGCCCCGACGGCACCTGCGCCAACTTCGCCGGCCGCAACGCCCCCTCCCGCCGCCGCGCCAAGCGCTGCGCCGACGTCGGCCACCCCAGCGGCTGCGGCTCCGCCGCCCGCTACCCAAGCACCGGCTGCGCCGGCATCTCCTGCGGGCGCGGCGACGGTCACGTCCGCCACACCGGAGCCCGCGCCGAGCGCGGCGCCAGCCGCGTCGGGCGCCGCAACACCGACTGCTGCAGCGCCGACCGCTGCACCTGCCGCACCGATCGTCGGATCTGCTGCTCCAACGGCTGCATCTGCGGCTCCGACGGCTGTGTCTCCCAGTCCGACCGCCGCCATGGCGGCACCGGCCGCAACCGCTGCCCAGACGTCGGCCGCGCCGACTGCCCTCTCCCCCTCCCCCTCCCCCTCCATCTCCCCGAGCGTCGGGCCGCCTGCCGCAGCCACGCCGTCCAGCGCAGCCACGACGCCCGCGAGCGCCCCCGTAACCGGGGCGGCCGCTGCTCAGACGCCGGCGGCGACTGGAGCCGCACCGGCAGTTGCCGATCCGGCCGCATCCAGCGCGGTCGCGGCACCGGCGGCGACACCAGCAACGCCGGCCGTGGCGAGCCCAGGCACGACGGTGCCGGCAACGGCGCCGTCACCTACCGCGGTGTCGAGCGCCGCGGCGACCCCTGCCGGCGCTCCGGCCACGCCTGCGGGCGCTCCAGCCGCGCCTGCGAGCGCTACAACGACCCCTGCGGGCGCTACAGCGGCCTCGACGCCAACGGCGCCCGCGTCGACCGTGCCCCCCGCGAGTGCAGCCCCGTCGAGCGTAGGAGCACCAGCTGGAGCACCGGCTGGTGCTGCCGCCGCTCAGCGCGCAGCGCCGGCCGCTCCGGTCGCCGCCGCCGCGGGGGCCGGCAACGCAGCGCCCGCGTCGATCGGAAAGACGGAGAGCGCCGACAGCGCGGCGGATCAGGCCAACGAGTACGTGCAGCGCGCGGTGTCCCTCTACGAGAAGGGCCAGGTCGAGGCCGCCCTGGCCGAGTATCGCAAGGGAATCAAGAATGATCCCCTCGACTCCGACACCTGGTACGGATTGGCGGAGCTCCTCCATGAGATGGGGCGCGAGAAACAGGCGCTCGACACCTACGCTACGGCGCTCACGATGATCGAGCACGCGCCTGAGCTGCGGCTCCCCTACGCGGAGCTGCTCATGGGAAACAAGAAGCGTGACGAAGCGGTGAAGGTGCTCCAGCGCGGGATGGAGCTCGATCCGGAGTTCACGAACGAGTTCAAGACAATGCTGGGCGCGATCGCGGTCGGCGCCCTCGACCAGCCGGCGGAGACGCCGAAGGCCGACGCCGCGGCCTCGGGTACGCGCGTCGCCTCGGCCACCCGCTCCGCGGCGAAGGGAAAGGTGAAGACGACGGTGCACCAGAAGCGGAAGCGCCTGTGCCGCCGCTTCTGCGCCGCCAGCCTGCAGGATCTGGTGAAGCCGAAGTAACGCTTCCCGCCGCTCGACCGACCGTGCCGTCGCGACCGCGCGACGGCACGTCGCCATTCACAAGCACCATCGTCTCCCGTGAGCGCACTGAAAATCTGCCCGACCTGCAGCACGGAATACCCCGCGAACGAGCGCTTCTGCCCGCGCGACGGCACTGCCCTCCGCTCGCAGAGCAGCAACGATCTCGTCGGCACGATCATCGCCGAGCGATATCACATCCTCAAGAAGCTCGGTGAGGGGGGCATGGGACAGGTGTATCTCGCCGAGCACGTGAAGATGGGCCGCAAGAGCGCCGTGAAGGTGATGAATCCCATCATGGTGCACGACGCCGGCGCGATCGGCCGCTTCAACCGCGAGGCGGCGAACGCCAGCCGCATCAATCATCCGAACGTCGCCGGCATCTACGACTTCGGCGAGACGCCGGATGGGCTGGTGTACCTCGCGATGGAGTTCATCGAGGGACAGACGCTCACGTCGATCGTCGAAGCGCGGGGCGCCCTGCCGGCGATGCGCGCCGCCGAGATCACGCGACAGGTCGCCGAAGCACTGAACGTCGCGCACGACATGGGCATCGTGCACCGCGATCTCAAGCCCGACAACATCATGATCACGAAGGATCATGACGGGCTGGATTGCGTGAAGGTCGTGGACTTCGGCATCGCCAAAGCGAGCGACAGCGAGTCGCAGAAGGTCACGCGCACCGGGATGATCGTGGGCACGCCCGAGTACATGAGCCCGGAGCAGCTCGGCGGCGAGCGACTGGACGGACGCAGCGACATCTACTCGCTCGCCCTCGTTGCGTTCAACATGCTCACCGGCCACCTGCCGTTCACCGGCGATACGCCGCAGGCGTCGATGATCATGCGTCTCACCGATCGGCCGAGGTCGCTGCTCGAGATGAAGCCGGACACCACGTGGCCGTCCGAGGTGCAGGCTGTGATGGACAAGGCGCTCGAGCGCGATCCGAGCGCGCGATACGCCAAGGCGCGTGAGTTCGGCCGCGCGCTCTACGCGGCGATCGAGCGTATGCCCCGCAGCTCGTTCGGCAGCGACGGCACGCTCGTGATGTCGAACCCGACGATCAAGAAGCCGACGGAGAAGGAGATCGCCGCGGTTCCGCGGAGCGCGACCACGGCGGCGCAGAGGAAGAGTCGCACGCCGCTGCTCGCGGGGATCGGCGCCCTCGTCGCCATCGCCGTCGCCGCCGGCGTGCTCCTGGCGCGCGGCAGATCGGGCGAGACGGCGGCTGCCTCGACGGCAACGCCCGTGACACAAGGTGCGCCCCGAGCTGCCGCGCCGACGCCGGTTGCATCCGCCGCACCGCAGCCTGCTGCACCGGCGACGCCGGCGAGAAGCGCGGCCGACTCACTCGCGCTCGACAGAGCGCTCCAGGCAGCGCTCAAGCACGCGCTCGACGAGGGCACGGCGCGCCGGGCGCTCGACGAGGCGAGCGCGTTGGACGCCAAGGTGGCCACGCCCGAGGAGAAGGCGCTCCTGCTGCTCACGAAGGTCATGGCGCACGGCACGCTCGGTCAGGACGCGCAGGCCTGCCGTGCGTTGCGGGAGGGCGCCGACGTCGCGAAGGGGACGAGCTACGCCGACCGTCTGAACGGCATGCTCAAGCAGTGCGCGAGCGTGAAGTAGCGCCCGCGCACGCGCCTCGCGCTAGTCGACCAGGAACTCCTGCACCCGCTCGCGCGCGCGTCGCGCCGAGTCGTTGAGCATGTGCGACGTCGCCTCGAGCTCTTCCACCGAGGCCGACGTCTCCTCCGTCGCGCCCGCCACCTCTTCTGCCGACGCTGCGTGGCCCTGCGCGGTGTCGCCCGCCTTGGCGATCGCCTCCTCGACCGACGCGATGGCAGCGGCGTTGCCCATCACGGCGTCGGCCACGCGCGCTGATGCCTGCTCGACGCGTTCGACCGCGGCCTGGATCTGCGCGAGCGCCTCGCGTGCGGCGTCGGCCACTCGGGTCACGTCGCGCATCTGCGTCGTGCCGCTCTCCACGGCGCGCGACGTGGCGAGCACCCCCTCGCGAATGCGCCCGACGTTCGACGTCACCTGCTGTGCCGCGCGTCCGCTTTCTTCGGCGAGCTTGCGCACCTCCTCGGCGACGACGGCGAAGCCGCGGCCGGCATCACCGGCGCGCGCCGCCTCGATTGCCGCGTTGAGCGCGAGCAGATTCGTCTGCGACGCGATCTCGGAGATCGTCGTCGCGAAGTCGTCCACGACGGCCAGGCTCTCACGCAGCGCGGCGATCTCGCGCACGCTCCGATCGAACACCTCGCGCGCCGCGAGCAGGGTGTCCACGGCGGTACCGATCTCCTGCGCCGTGGCAGTGGCCGACGCACGAATCTCGCGCCCGCGCGACTGACTCTCCTTCACCGCGTCCTCAATCGTCCGCCCCGACGCCGCGAGCTGCTCCACGGCGCTCCCGGCGCCATTCAGCACGTCGAGCTGGAGGCCGGCGCCGTGCGCCATCTCCGTCACTGCGGTCGCCACGTGCTGCGTGCTCTCCGAGGCGCCCGCGGCTGATGCCGCCAGCTCCGCTGCCGCCGCGGCGACGTCGTCCGACTGGCGGCGCATCTCGCCCAGCAGCGCGCGCAGGCGGGCGCGCGCCTGATCGAACGCCTCGGCGAGCTGCTCGTACTCCGCCGCGCCCAGCGCCTCGTGCCGTACGTCGCTCTTGCGGAGATCGCCGCGCCCGATCGCGTCCATGTCGCGCCTGAGCGCCCCCAGCGGCCGCGTCACGGCGCGCGACGTCGAGATACTGGAGAGGATGCCGACGAGCACCGCCAGCAGCACGACAGTGCCGAGCCACGACTCGTTCTGGCGCAGCGTGCGCGCCGCGGATGCCTGCCGCTCCGCCATGCGCCGCTGCCCCTCGGCGCGCAGCGACTCGAGCGCGCGATCCACCTGATCGATCGCCGTCGCGTTCCTCGCGAGCACCGCCGCCGCCTCGCGAGGCTTGCCAATCGCCTGATAGGCGTGCGCCACACCGATGCCCACCTCCGCCATCCCCTGGAGCGTGCCGAGCTCCTCGAGCTTCTGCCGCTCCGCGCTCGAGATGGCATCGAGCTTCACCGTCGCGCGGCGCACCCGGTCGGCCTCGTCGGCGAGCGACGCGTAGCGCGCGCCGTCCGCCGCGTCACCGGTGTTCAGGTAGCGCATCCCCGCAGCGACCTCTTGCAGCAGCCGGTATGCCACCTGTTGCACGCTTTCCTGCTCGTTGCGCATCTCCCCGACGATCGCCTCGCTGCGCACGCCGGCGTCGCGCAGCGCGTTGCCGGCGAGGACACCGGCGCCGAGGATCAGCGCGACGGTGATGCCGAAGCCGACCCAGAGACGGGCCTGAATCGTTCGGATGACTCTCACTGGCCGGCCCCGACCTGTGCGACCACCACGGGCTTGTTGATGGGATCATGCTTGTCGTCGAAGGCCAGCGGACCAGCCACACCCGACATGGGAGGACGACTGTTGCCGATCGACTCCACGTAGTCGCGGATCTTCGCCCGGTCGGGACCCACTTCGAGCGCACCGCGGCCGATGAGCATCGCGGCGTCGTACGCGAGCGCCGCGCGCTGGTCGGGCTCCGCCTTGAACGCCGCCGTGTAATCGGCGATGAACTTGCGCGCCTCGGGCGACGTGGCGCTGCGCGGAAGGAAGAACGCCGTGTAGCGCACGGTCGGAAACTCCGCGGCATTCGCTTCGAGCCCCGACGCGGCATCCCCGCCGATCATCGGCGTGGCGACGCCGGCGCTGTGCATGGCGCGCAGCAGATCGAGCGCGTCTTCCTGACTGCCCGGAAAGAGCAGCGCATCCGGCTTGAGCAGCTTCAGGTAGCCGGCGTAGGCGTCCCACGCCGTGGCCCCGTGAAGGTACGGGTCGCGCTGCACGACGACGCCGCCCCCCTGCCTGTAGGTGTCGGTGAACGACTTCGCCCAGTCCTTCCCGTACGAGTCGTTGCGGTAGATGATGCTCGCCCGCTTCCCCTTGAGTGAATCGAGCAGGAAGCGCGCGACGGCGCGGCTCGCCTGCAGGTCGCTCGGGCAGACGCGGAAGAGCCAGCGGTTCGCGCCGCTCAGCGCGGGGCTCGTGCCCGTCGGTGAGATGGTGACGACGCCCTGTCGGCCGCCATTCTCGGTGTCCGCATACTCGTCGATCGCGGCGAGCGTGCTGCCGCTCTCCGGGTGACCGACGACACCGACGACAGTCGGATTCGCCCGGAAGGTGTCGGCGATCTTCACCGGATCGGTCACGTCGGCCGCGCCCTTCACCATCACGAACTTCGCGTCGCCAAGCTTGCCGTTGCTCTCGGCGTTGAGCGTCACCACGGCGAGCTGCACTCCATTGTAGATGGACTGCATCCCGGCGCGCCGTGGGTTCAGCGCGACCGCGATGCCGATCTCAGTGCCCGTGGCGCCGCGGCGCGAACAGCCACCGAAGAAGAGCGGTGCGGAAAGAACGGCGACTCGAAGAACGGCGAGGCCGCGCGGTCGACGATGTCGGAGGCGCATGCGACGGAATGGTGGGCGAAGTTCGCGGGCCACGTCGCCCCCGAAACGAGATGTACCGCGAGTACATCCGTTGGACGACGACGCCCGCGAGAAAGTATCGGCCGAAGCGCTATGACATGCAGCCCGCGGGAGGCTATCTTTCGCGCCGCCGCCTCTTGCCCCCTGCCCATCTCGCATGTCCACCGTTCACTCGTCCACCACCGGCGACGCCGCCCCCCTGGTCGGCGTCATCATGGGCAGCCGCAGCGACCTGCGCGTCATGACGCATGCCGTCGACGTGCTGACGGAGCTCGCTGTCCCGCACGAGGTCCGGATCGTCTCGGCGCATCGCACCCCCGACTGGATGTTCGAGTACGCATCGACGGCGGAGCAGCGTGGGGTCGAGGTCATCATTGCCGCGGCCGGTGGCGCGGCACACCTGCCCGGCATGGTCGCCGCGAAGACGACCGTACCCGTGCTCGGCGTGCCCATTCCCGCCACGATGCTGAACGGCGTCGACGCCCTGCTCTCGATAGTACAGATGCCGAAAGGCGTGCCGGTCGGCACGCTCGCGATCGGCGAGCCGGGAGCGGCGAACGCCGCGCTGCTGGCCGCGTCGATCGTGTCGACGCGGCGCCCCGAGCTGCGCGAGCGGCTGCGGGCGTGGCGGGCGAAGCGCACCGCGGACGTGATGGTGGACACCATCGTCGCACCGGGCTCGCGGTGAACGCCGGCTCGCCCATTCTCCCTCCCGCAACGATTGGCATCCTCGGCGGCGGGCAGCTTGGCCGCATGACGGCCATCGCCGCGCGGGCCATGGGTTATCGCGTGCAGGTGCTCGATCCCGATCCGGATTGCGCGGCACGTCCCGTCGTCGATCGTGTTGTCGTTGCACGCTTCGACGATGCAGCAGGGGCCGAAGAGCTGGCGCGTGCGTGCGACGTCGTCACGATCGAGATCGAGCAGATCGCACCACCTGCCCTCGCTGCTGCAGAGCGGCACGCACTGCTGCGCCCCAATGCGGGCGTGCTCCGCACGGTGCAGCACCGGGGCCGCCAGCGTCGGTGGCTGGTCGACGCCGGATTTCCCGTCGGACCCTATGCGGACGTCAGGACGGCGGCCGATCTCGCCGAGGCCGCACGCACGATCGGACCGCGCCTGTTCGTCAAGTGTTGCGAGGGCGGCTACGACGGGCGGAGTCAGTTGCGATTCGACGAGGACGCGGACGCCGCGGAATCGTTCGCTGCGCTCGGTCGACGCGAGTCGGTGGCCGAGCAGGCATTGGATCTGGAGCTCGAGCTGTCGGTGCTCGTCGCGCGCCGTCCCAACGGCGACGTCGTCGTGTATCCACCGGCGGTGAATCATCACGAGCGTCAGGTGCTCGCGTGGAGCGTCATCCCCGGCGAGCTGCCGAGCGGCGTGATCCGCGACGCGCACGCCATCGCGCGCGGGATCGCCGAGTCGCTGCGACTCGAGGGAATCCTCGCCGTCGAGATGTTCCTCGTGCGCGACGGACGGCTGTTCGTGAACGAGCTCGCACCGCGTCCGCACAATTCATATCATGCGTCGGAGCTGGCGTGTGGAACGAGCCAGTTCGAGCAGCTCGTTCGCGCCGTCTGCAATCTGCCCCTCGGGGACGCGCGCGTCGTGCGGCCGGCGGCGATCGTCAACCTGTTCGGCGACCTCTGGCTCGGGGGACACCCGCCGAACTTCGCCGCGGCGCTCGCCGTTCCCGGGAGTCGGCTCTTCCTCTACGGCAAGTCCGGTGCTCGTGCGGGGCGCAAGATGGGTCACCTCGCGGCCGGTGCCGAGAGCCCGGCGACCGCTCTGCAACTGGCCCAAGAGGCCGCGGCACGCCTGTAGCGGGCTGCGGCGCTGCGGCACCCAGCTTGCCCGTGGAAGCCGCATGACTCTAGCCGCCCCCCCTTCGCTGGACGTTCCTCCGCGGTCGATCTCGCCGTTGTCAGCCCTCCTGTTGGGTGCCGCCGGGGGCGCGCTGATCGGCAGCCGCCGGTCGCTCTCCATACCGGCACGCGCCGCGGCGACGGTCGGCGGCTGGGCGCTCATCGGTGCCGCGAGTCAGCGGCCGGTCGTCGAAGCACTGCGCCGCGCCGGAACGCGCCGGCGCGCCGCGTCGCTCGATTTTTCCTTCGTCGTCCCGCATCCGGTCGACGTCGTCTTCGATTTCTGCCGCGACCTCGAGAACTTTCCACTGATCATCGGAGCGCTGCGCGAGGTGCGCGACTACGGGGACGGCCGGTCGCACTGGTGCGCATCGACACCGACGGGCGGCACGATCGAGTGGGATGCAACGACGACGAAATACCTGCCCAACTCCGTGATCGCCTTGCAGAGCGTCGCCCGCGCGCCCGTGCGAATGCACGCCACGCTGCGGTTCACCCCCGACGGTGCGACGACCAATCTGAAGGTCACCGCAGACTATCAGGTCGTGAACGGCGGCCTCGCCGACGCGTTGGTCGCGCTGGTCATGCCGTCGCGCGAAGCGGAGCTCGAGGCCGACATTCGCCGTCTCGCGCTCTACCTCGACGGCACCCGTCCGTTCGCGTCGGCCGCGTCGGCCGCGTCGGGCGCCCCATCGCGCTGAGCGACGGGTTGGTGGTCGGCGTCCGCGCGCGGAGCCGCAACGCGCGCGGCGAGCGGCTCGCGATCCGAGGCGCGACGCCCGTGCATGCGCGGCGTCTCGCCTCCCACCGCGTGCGGCTTCGGCACCTCGATCAGGCGGAAGCACGGACGATCGGGGAAATGCGTCTTCAGCACGGTGAGCGACACGTTGTAGACGGGGATGCCATGAGTCGTCTTGCCCTCGGGTGCGCCTTTGTGTGCATGACCGTGCACCACGGCGCTCACCTCGAAGCGTGACAACGGTTCCTCGAGCCGGCTCGATCCGAGCCACGGATGGATCTCGAGCGGCTCCCCCTCGATGGTCTCGCGAACCGGCGAATAGTGCAGGATGGCGATCTTGTGCTCAGTCTCCAGCCGCGCGAGCGCCGACTCGAGCTTGAGCGCCTCGTTCACCGCTTCCTGGACGAACTGCTTGATCGCCCGCTCGCCCCACGGGCCGAGCGCGCCGCGGCCGAAGCCGCCGGCGAAGCCCTTCACTCCGGCGAAGCCGATGCCCTGAATCTCGACCGAGTCGCCGTCGAGCATGTGGACGCCCGCCTCGATCAGCACCGCCTTCACCGCTTCCTCCTCACCGGCCTCGAAGTCGTGGTTGCCCAACACGGCGACGATTGGGATCTTCACCGTGGTCGTGAGGTCGCGCGCGAGGACGCGAGCCTCCTCGGCGAGCCCATAGTCGGTGAGGTCGCCCGCAATCACCAGAATATCCGCGCGCTCGGCCACCTGCGCGAATAGGGACTGGAGGTGACCCTGCGACGTCTTGGCGTAATGAAGGTCACTGAGGGCAGCGATACGGACGGCGTCGTTCGTAGGCATGGTGCATGAGGGTGAGGTCCGGAGTCTCTACTGAGAGATTCGGGCCACTGAATGGTCGGACGGTCTGACCGTCTGACGGTCAGACCGTCCGAGCGTCGTGTAGCCCCAGACTTGCACTACCCCGAGACAACCCTTCCCCGCCCGAACGCATGTCCGGCCAGTCCACGCTCGACGAGTCCGCGCAGGACACCAACACCTTCTATCGACGCACGCTCCACGTGCTGAGCGACGCGGGCGTGCCGTTCATGGTCGGGGGGTCGCACGCGTTTCTCGAGTATACGGGCATCGTTCGCACCACCAAGGACTTCGACGTCTTCCTGCGCAAGGCCGACGTCGATCGCGCCATGCAGGCGCTGCGCGATGGCGGCTACCGCACGGAGCTCACCTTTCCGCACTGGCTCGCCAAGGCGTGGCAACACGAGGATTTCGTCGACCTCGTGTTCAACTCCGGCAACGGCATCTGCCCCGTGGACGACGATTGGTTCGAGCACGCGGTGGAGACGCAGGTGCTCGGCATGCCCGTGAAGATCATCCCCTGCGAGGAATTGATCTGGCAGAAGTGCTTCGTCATGGAGCGCGAGCGGTTCGACGGCGCGGACGTGATGCACATCCTGCGCGCGCGCGCCGACAGGCTGGAGTGGGGACGTCTCGCCGAGCGCTTCGGCGACCGGTGGCCGCTACTCTACACCTACCTCGTCTTCTTCTCCTTCGTGTATCCGGGCGACGCACACTGCCTGCCGACGGCCGTGCTCGACGACTTCGCGGCACGTCACGCGGCACGCCGCAATGCAGCGCCGCCGGAGCGCGTGTGTCAGGGCACGTTGGTCAGCCGCGCGCAATACCTGATCGACATCGGCCAATACGGCTACGCCGACGCCCGCCTCACCCCGCGCGGCGGCATGACGCCGGAGGATGCAATCTTCTGGACGTGGGCGATCGATCACGTGAGGTGAGCTGACGGCTCGCCGTTGCGGCTGACGGCTCACCGCTCGCGCTCTCACCCGGCCTGCTGCACTCGTATTCCTTCCCCGCGGTATTCCTTCAGCTTGCGGTAGAGCGTCCGCCGGTCGATCCCCAGACGCTCGGCCGCGCGGCTCTGGTGGCCGCGCTCGAGATGCAGCACGTGCAGAATGTACCTGCGCTCCAGCTCCTCCAGCGTGAGGCGTTGCGCATCGAGCTGCGCGAACTCCGAGCCTGCACCACCCGGCAATGCCGCGGCGGACTCGCCGTTCACTCCGGCGTACGCCATCCGCTCGACCCGGTGCTCGAGCTCGCGCACGTTGCCGGGCCACTCGTGTCCCATCAGGAAGCTCGTCGTCTCGGCAGGCAACGCAGAGAATCGCACCCCCGCGGCGCGGGCAGCACGCCCGCGGAAGTGCTGCACGAGCAGCGGGATGTCGCTCCGGCGCTCGCGCAGCGGCGCGATGGCAATCGGCAGCACATTGCGCTCGCCGAACAGCAGGTCGGCGAGGTCGATCGGCGCGTCGTCCGCATCGGTGCGTGCCGTGAGGATGATGCGGACGTCGATCGGGATCGGTGCCTCCGCACCGACGCGCCGCACCACACGCTCGGCGAGCATCGCGGCGATCCGCGCACGCAGCGAGCGTGGAATGCTCAGCACCTGGTCGAACACGAGCGTCCCGCCGCGCGCGGCCTCGAGCAGCCCCCCGCGCGCGCCCCCGAACAGCTCGTCCTCGAGCGAGGCGACGTCGGCACCATCGCAGCGCACGACGATGTAGGGACGATCCGCACGGTCCGACAAGTCGTGCACCAGCCGCGCGACGACGTCCTTTCCTGTTCCCGGCTCACCGGTCACGAGCACCGTCATGCGCGACGCGGCCGCCCGGGCGATGAGCTCGCGCAACAGCGTCATGCTCGGCGACCGTCCGATGAGCGCCTGCTGCGCCTCCTCGCACATGCGGGCGCGCAAGCTGGCCACCTCGCGGCGCATCTGGTGCTCGCGCGCCGCACGCTCGAGCGCAAAGAGGAACGCATCGAGACCGCCCGTGCGCTCCACGACGTCGCACGCCCCGAGGCGCAGTCCTTCACGCGCCATTGCGGCCTGTCCGGCCCCCGTGAGCAGCACGAGCTCGGCGTCGGGTGCCGCAGCAGCGAGGCGCGTTACCCCCGCCAGCCCACCCGTGTCGAGGGAGAAGAGCACCACGTCGGCGCCAACGCTGGCGAGGCGGCTGGCCGCCTGCGTGAGATCCGCTGCGTGGCTCGCCTCGTACCCCGCGGGACGGAGCAGTTGCAGGAGTGCCGTTGCGCTGGTGCCGTCGGAGTCGACGAGAAGAACGCGAGTGTGTGAGGGCATGGGCTCGTGAGGAGGGACCTCACGAACCAGTATCGGCCTGGGACGACGAGAGTTGACCGCGGCAGCGCGCGGTCAGCGCATCACGACGCGACCTGCTCCGGCGCCAGCCCGAACCGCCGATTGCGCCCCCGGAAATCCGCCAGTGCATCCGCGAGGTCGTCGGCCGTGTACTCGGGCCACATCTTCTCCACGAACAGCAGCTCGGCGTAGGCACACTCCCAGAGCAGGAAGTCGCTCAGGCGCTGTTCGCCCCCCGTGCGTACGACGAGATCGACGTCGCGCGCCGCGAGGCGGTCGTGATCGACGCGGGCGAGGAGCTCGGAGAATGCGTCGCGCGTGGTCGGCTCACCGCGCGTGGCGGCGGCGGCGCGCAGCACGGCGTCGCGCGCCGAGTAGTCCACGGCCACGCGCAGATGCATCCGCGCACCACCGGCCGTGAGCGACTCGATCTGCTCCACCGTGTGCCGCAGCGACGACGGAAGCCGGTCGCGCCGGCCGAGGATGGTGAGACGGACGCCGTTCTGGAGACAGCGCTTCGCTTCACCCAGGAGCGCGCGACGAAAGAGTCGCATCAGCGCCGTGACTTCGGCCGTCGGGCGCTTCCAGTTGTCGGAGGAGAACGCGTAGAGCGTCAACGTGCCGACGCCCTCGCGCACGGCCGCTTCGACGATCTCCCGTGCCGTGCGCAGGCCCGCCTCGTGTCCCGCCGAGCGAGAGAGCCCGTGCGCCGTGGCCCATCGCCCGTTGCCATCCATGATGATCGCCAGGTGGGGGCCGGCGAAGGTCGTGGGGGTGGTCTGCGTTCCTCCCCCAGCGTGTCGTGACGTCGCCATCGGCGTCTCAGCGCTCCCGCGTCGCACGGATGAGTGCTTCCATGTGATCGAGGTAGCGCTCGAGCGCGCGGCGGCCGGCCGCCGTGAGTCGATATTCCGTCTTGGGCACGCGTCCTTCGAAGCTCTTCGTGCAGGTGATGTATGCGGCGTCTTCGAGCTTGCGCGCGTGGACGCTGAGGTTGCCGTCCGTCGTCTGCATCAGCCGCTTCAGGTCGTTGAAGGTGAGGCTGTCGTTCACCGCGAGCGCGCTCACGATGCCGAGTCGCATGCGTTCGTGAATCAGGCGATCGAGCGCGAGCGCGCCCTCGTCCGCCGTCTCGGCACGTGCGCTTCCGGCCCCCTCCACCGAGCGAAGTGAACGACCCGACCGCGCGGCGCCGGCCGTCTCCGTGCTCGTTCCATCGTCGCGTGCATGCTTCGCTGCGCCGTGCTTAGCCACCGTGCCTCCGGGCGATCAACGTACCAAAGAACAGATGCAGGCCGCCGAAGCCGGCGGCCATGCAGGCGGTCGTCCAGCTCGGCGGCGCGAACAGCGCCACCGTGCCGACGGCCATGAACGACACTCCCATCACCGGGACGATGCGCACCGAGAACGTCCCTGCGGCAACGACGCCCACTCCGTAAAGGAGCATCCAGATGCCGGGAAGAAGCGCGAGCAGCGAGTGCTCGTAACAGACGAGGGTGAGCAGCGCGCCGACGGCCATCGGCGGGGCGAAGCTGAACACGATCTTGCGCGCCGGCTCCGACCAGAGCGGGAGTCCGTTCGTGCGCGCCTTGAGCGCCATGGTATACACCGAGATGCCCACGGAGAGCACCGCCTCGCACATCCAGATGAAGACCCAGCGCGTCATGCTCTCAGTGGCGGCGGCGAGCCCTGCCGCGACGAGCGCGGTGAGTCCGATGAGCACCGTACCCCACCCCGATACGGCGGTGAAGGTCGCCGCCGCCTCCATCGTCTCGCGGATGAAGCGGAGATTGTCCATCGCCCGCGCCTGCATCTCAGGCGGCTCAGTCGGGCGACGTGTGAGGGGTAGGACGCGGGTCATGGGAGGAGAATGCGGCCGAAGTGACGCATTGTCAAGTGCTTTTTACTGCAAAGTGCGAGACGGTGAGACGGCGGCGCGTTACGATTTGCGGCCTCGCGGTCTACGCCCTCACCTCGCCATTGCCGCCAATCGCGGTCGGCCCGGGCGGGGGATCGCTCGCCGGGAAGCTCTGCTCGCTCAACGAGTCCACGATCGCCTCGTCGATCCGATTCTCGAACTCCCGCACAATCGTCGCGCAAAACTGTGGCAGGTCGGCCGGCTTGCGACTGGTGATCAGACGGTCGTCGATCTGCACGGGCTCGTCCACCCACTGACCGCCCGCATTCCGAATGTCCGTCTTCAGACTCGGCCACGACGTCAGCGTGCGCCCCGCCACTGCGCTCGCCTCGACGAGCATCCATGGCGCATGGCAGATGGCCGCCACGGGCTTGTCGGACAGCATGAACTCCCGCACGAAATGCACTGCCCCATCGATCGTGCGCAGCCGATCCGGGTTGGCAACGCCGCCCGGCAACAGCAGCGCGTCGTAATCGCTCGCGCGCACGTCCGACAGCACGCGATCGACAGGCAGCCGCGCGCCCTTCTCATCGTGATTCATCGCTTGAATCGAGCCTTCTTCCGGTGCGATCAGGTGGGTGATCGCCCCTGCTGCGTCGAGCGCGCGCCGCGGCTCCTCCAGCTCGACCTGCTCCACCCCGTCCGTCGCCAGGATGGCGATCCTGTGTCCCGTCAATCCAAATCGCATGAGGCCCTCACGGTGATGACCGGGATCGGGACGTCATGAAGCATGCCTGAAGACCGTGCACAGGAAACCGGAAACCGGTTTGCCGCTCACTCCTGTCGCGCCTCTGCGCCTCCCGCCAGATTTCGTAGGTGCCCCTTCTTCCGCTCCACGGCCACGGCGCACTGCGCGCGCGTCTCGACGACGCCATCCGGCGGGACGCGCTTCCCGGCTCGCTGCTTCTGCAGGGACCGGCCGGTGTGGGAAAGCAGCGGCTCGCGCACTGGATAGCGCAGCGTCTGTTGTGCGCGGGTCCGGAACCACACCCGTGCGGAACCTGTCAGCACTGCCGTTACGCGCTCGCGGGGACGCACCCGGACATCCATTGGTATTTTCCACGCCCTCGGCTCAAGGATCCCGATCCATCCCCCGCCAAGGTCGAGGACGACTTCCGTGAAGCGATTGGGGAGCGCCTGAAGACCGGCGCCTATCCCCCCCCACCGCCGGAGGAGGGAATTCTCGTCTCCACCGTCCGGGCGATGGTCCAGTCGGCCGCCCTCGCACCGGCGTTGGGTAGCCGAAAGGTTTATATCGTCGGCGACGCCGAGCGTATGGTGCTGCGCGAGGGTGCAGAGGAATCGGCGGGGGCGTTTCTCAAGCTGTTGGAGGAGCCGCCGGCACGGGCGAACATCATCCTCACGAGCAGTGAGCCGGGCGCGCTCATCCCGACCATCCGATCGCGGTTGGTGGCTGTTCGCGTCACCCCGCTGGGAGCAGCGGACGTCGACGCTGTGCTGGCGGAGCCGGCGATGCGCGAGGCAATCGCCGCCGCGGGTGGTCCGTCGAGTGCGGCCGAGCAGCGACGGCTCGCGGCTGGAGCACCAGGAGCGCTTTTGTCGGGGACGGAGTGGGCGGACGCCCTCGCACGCGCACGGCGCATCCTCGACACCGCCTCCAGTGCGAATCGCAAGGAGCAGATGAAGACAGTCCTTGTGCAGGGCTCCAACCGGGCACGTGGTGCATTCAGCACGTCGTTGGACGCCCTCACGACGCTCCTGCATGAGGGCGTGCGCGCCTCGGTGGATCGCGGCAACGCTCGGGACGCCGCGGCGGCGGCACGGGCGCTGGATGTGGTCGAGCGCGCGAAGGAGCGCGCAGCCGGAAACGTCAACCCGCAGCTCGTCACTGCCGAGCTCATCAGGCGGCTGGAGGCGCTGCTCGCATGACGGGCAAGCTTTCGCACGTAGACACCGAAGGCACGGCGCAGATGGTGGACGTCAGCGCCAAGCCGGAGACGGCCCGCATGGCGCGGGCGACTGGTCTCATCCGGATGTCGCCGGCCGCCCTCGAGGCCATCGTCGCCAACACGGTGGCCAAGGGGGACGTGCTGGGTGTCGCCCGCGTGGCAGGGATCATGGCGGCCAAACGGACAGCCGAGCTCATCCCGCTTTGTCACCCCCTCCCACTGACGGACGTAGGGATCTCGTTCGTGACGGATCGAGGGCTACCCGGGGTGCGTGTTGAGGCGGTGGCGCGAACCCTGGCCCGGACTGGGGTAGAAATGGAAGCGCTCTCGGCTGTAAGCGTCGCGCTGCTCACGATTTATGACATGGCCAAGGCGCTCGACAAGGGCATGACCATCTCCGATATATCGTTGACTGAGAAAACGGGTGGGATCAGCGGGCCATACGCAAGGCCTTGATGGCATGGCCGTTGCCCAGTAAGGTGTAGCAGCAGCAGGCTGAACAGAAAGAAAGCCAACCCTTTACCAGGGTTCAACTTATGAAGAATCTCCGAGGCACGTACGTGCACCGTGGAGATGCCAATAGACGCCGCGCACGGCTGAAGCGCGTCTCGCTGGCCGTTGGTTTCTTCGGTGTCGTGGCCTTCCTGCTCGGAAACCGGAAGCCGGCCGCCCCGGAGGCGCAGGCGGCCCCGGTGAAGCCCGCCAGCAGTCAGTTCCGGATCAACCTGAGCACCGACCGCTCGCTTGCCGCGGCGCTCGATTCGACCCGGGGAGAGCTGGAGCTGGCACAGGCACAGCTCGACCGGGCCAATCGGGTCATCGGCTACTCGAGCCGATACGGGATCGCCGCCAGCCTGGCGTCGTCGATCGTCGACATTGCGTATGCCGAGGGGATCGATCCGGAGCTCGCCTTCCGGCTGGTGAAGCTGGAGAGCGACTTCAACCCCCGCGCGACGAGCCCGGTAGGTGCGGTGGGGCTGACGCAGGTCATGCCGTCCACGGCGCAGTACTACGTCAAAGGGATCACGCGGGAGGGGCTCTATGACTCCAACACCAATCTCCGCGTGGGCTTCCGGTATCTGAGCGGGCTCGTGAAGGAGTACAAGGGCGACGTGAACCTCGCGCTCCTCGTCTACAATCGTGGACCGGTGGCCGTGCAGAAGGCACGCGCGGAGGGGGGCAACCCGTCGAACGGCTACGACCGGATCCTCACGAAAGGCTATCGCGGCAAGGGGACGGTGGAGTAGTCGGGCGTTGCGCTGAGCGGGCGGCCCGGTGCTGCGCGCGGGCCTTATCGGGCGCTCCGCGTTGCGGAGCGCCCGATCGCCTTTCTACTTGCGCCCCTTCCCCTTCTTGGACCTGCCGGCCTTCCCACTGCCGGAGACGATCAGCGTCTGCCCGGGAAAGATCATCGGCTTGCGAAGGCCGTTGAGGCGCATGACGCGCTCCGGCGTCGTGCCGTACTTCCGCGCGATGAGTCGGATGGTCTCGCCGCGCTTCACCGTGTGGACCTTCCTGCCGCGTGCGTACTTCTCGATCGACGGGTCGGGTACGTTCGCCGCAGCGCGCGCAACGGCCGGCATGGGGATGAGAATCGCCTGCCCCGGGACCAGGCGCCCACTCGGCTTGAGCCGGCGCAGGTGCGGGTTGAAGGCGACGATCGATGCCGAGGAGATGCCGTATTTCTCGGCGAGCCCGTCGACTGTGTTGCCCTTCTTCGACTCGATGACCTTGGTGGCCGCGCGGTCGGCTTTCGGCAGCGCCGCGAACGCCGAGTCAAAGCCCGCCGCACTGCCGACCGGGATGCGCACCTGGAAGGCCGTGCGCGGGGGGGTCATACCACGGAGAACGTGCGGATTCAGGTCGCGCAGCACGGCGACTGTCGTGTGGGCCGCCTTGGCAACCGCCGCGAGGGGACTGCTTGCCGGCACCTTCACTGAGTCGTACGCGAAAGGCTCGCGCGGCGTGAGCGTCATGCCGTAGCGCTTCGGCTCCTTCGCGATCAGCGCTGCTGCGATGAGCTGGGGGACGTACTCCCGCGTCTCGTTCTTGAGATAATCCTTCTCGGCGAGCACGAAGAAAGCGTCTTCGCCCTGCGTGTCCTGTAGGTCGTCGGCATAACGGGCGAGCCCGCGGGCGACGCGTCCTGGACCGCCGTTGTACGCGGCCGCGGCCAGATACAACGAGCCGAACTGATCGCGCATTCCCTTGATGAAGCGTACCGCAGCTCCCGTCGACTTCACCGGGTCGCGACGTTCGTCGACCCACCAGTCCACGCGCATCCCCATCCCCCGCGCCGTCGACGTCATGAACTGCCACATGCCCACCGCGGCGGCCCGCGAGTAGGCGTTGTTGTCGAAGCCGCTCTCGATGAGGGCGAGGTAGTACATGTCCTCCGGCAGTCCGCCGGCGCGCATCTTGGCGCGGATCATCGGCTCGTAGCGCGAGCCGCGCTCGAGCTTCTCGGCAATCCGGTCGCGCGAGCGGCCGGTGAACGCGCTGATGTAATGCGCCACGCGCTCCTGTGTTTCGTACGAGCGCACGTCCATGTCCCACGTCGGCTCGGCCGCCGCGGAATCGAGCGCCGGTGGTGGCTGGAGCACGAGTGAGTCGCCGAAGACTTCGATGGCGCGACGCGAGACCTCGGCAGGCGAGACAGGGCCTCCGAGGACGTCACGGGGGGCGCCTGCCGGGACCACCGTGGCGTGCAAGCTCGGGTCCTTGGAGGCTGGCGCCGGTGCCGCGCTCTGGGCGAGGGTCGGCGCGGAGCGCAGCGCGAGCCCTGCGAGAACGATGCAGCCGGCGAGGGATGACGAGAATCGCAACTGCATTCTCCGGTGACGGCACTCGCGGGGAGGGAACGGCGATGGCGAGTGCGAAGGCGGTGGGAGGGAAAGCCGAACGTGCTATCGGGCGCTGATGTAGTTGCCCAGGATTCGATTGGTCGCGTTGAGCACCGCGAGGGCGGCACCGCGCACCATGTCGCCGTCGGCCAGATAGCAGCCGAGCAGGCGGTCGGGGCCTTCGTCACCACGCTGAATGAGCGAGGTGATGACGACGTTCGCGTCGAACGCTCGGACGACCTTCACCCCCACCAGCTCGAAGGTGATCGCCCGCTCGGTGAACGCCTCGAGTGCCCGGATGGCCGCCTCGGCGCCGAGGCGACTGTCCCCCGCCGGGCTGGCCTGTCCCTCCGCCCGCCCGGTGATCGTCTCGCCGGGGGCGAACTCCAGGGTCACCTGGCACGTCACGCGCCCGGACGGGGAGCGCTCGAGAGAGAAGCCGGTGAAGCGAAGCCGCTCGCGCTTCGGCTGGGCGCTTGGAGCGGCGGCGGCGCGAGGCGCGCTGGCCTCGCGATCGGAGGACATCGGCTGCATCTCGGGGGAGGGCTGAGGGCCGAGAACGGGGAAGTGCGGGCGGCGGCACCCTGCGGCTGATAACGACTCAAATCACAAACCGTAACGCTCGGCTAGCTTTCCTCATCGGTGGCGACCCGTATATTCGGCCAAATGCGCACTTTCTGGTCAGTTGTCACGATTACCCTGCTCGGAGTGGTCAACTTCGCTCCTCCAGCGGTGGCACAGGAGCGCGGCGCCGAGGCGCTGGCGCGCGGAATCGCCGCCCGGATCGCCACGCTGCCTGGCGCTGACGCCGCGGTCAGCTTTCGCGACCTCGCGACGGGCGACTCGCTCGACGTGCGAGGTGACGTATCCTTTCACGCCGCCAGCACGATGAAGGTGCCCGTGATGATCGAGGTGCTGCGTGCCGCGGACGCCGGACGGCTGCGCCTCGATCAAGAGATCCTGCTCGTCAATCGCTTTCACTCGATCGTCGACGGCTCGCCGTACGCGCTCGACGCAGGCGACGACAGCGACTCGCTGCTCTACATGCGTGTGGGGCAGCGCGTCCCGGTGTCGGAGCTGCTCGAGCGCATGATCACGAAGTCGAGCAACCTCGCGACGAACGCGCTGATCGCGCTCGTCGGCGCAGAGCAGACGAATACGACGGCGCATGCATTGGGAGCGGCGCACATCCAGGTGCGGCGCGGGGTGGAAGACGGAAAAGCATTCGAGGCAGGATTGAACAACACGACGACGTCGTCGGATCTCGCCATACTGCTGAAGCGCATCGAGCAGCATGACGGTCTGAGCGCCGGCCGTGCGTCGCTGATGAAGGAGATCCTGTTGCGCCAGGAGTACAACGACGGCATTCCCGCCGGGCTTCCCGCGGGAACGCCGGTCGCGCACAAGACGGGGTGGATCACCGGAACGCTGCATGATGCGGCGATCGTCTATCCGCCCGGGCGCGCGCCGTACGTGCTCGTCATCCTCACGCGCAACATCCCGAAGCGCGAGGATGCGGCGAAGTTGATCGTCGACGTCGCGCGCCTCACGTGGGCACACGCGATGGGTGCGACGCAAGCAGCCGTGGGAGGCGCCCGATGAGAGTCGCGTTCGCCTCGGATCACGCCGGGTGGCCGCTGCGCGCGCGACTCCTCGACGAGCTTGCCGCGCTGGGACACGAAGTCGTGGACTGCGGCGGGACGGAGCGCGTGCCCGGTGATGATTATCCCGACGCGGCCGCCGCAGTTGCCGCCGCGATCACGGCGGGACATGCGGAGCGGGGACTGCTCGTGTGCGGAAGTGGGGTGGGCGCATGCGTCGCGGCCAATAAAGTCGTGGGGATCCGCGCGGCGATGTGTCACGACAGCTTCTCGGCGCGACAGGGTGTCGAGGACGACAACATGAACATCCTCTGCCTCGGCGCCCGCGTGATCGGCGAGGAGTTGGCGGCGGAGCTACTGCGCGATTTTCTTGCGGCGCGCTTCTCGGGCGCGGAGCGGCATCGCCGGCGGTTGGGAAAGATTGCCGCGCTGGAGCGGCGCTGACGGGAGGTCACGGGAGCGCACGGGTAGCGCGCTCAACCGCCGGCACTAGCTTTGCGACTGTGCGGCGCATCGCCCGCCTCTCTGACCTTGCGAGCATCCGTGGAACCCTCGGCATCGGTTGGACAAACGGTGCTCCTCGTCGAAGACAACGAGGACAACCGGATCATCTACTCCACGCTCCTGCGCCATCTCGGATACACGGTGGTGGAGGCAGAGGACGGGGTGCAGGCGATCGCGCTCGCACGCAGTGAGCGACCCGACGTGATCCTGATGGACATCTCCATTCCGGGGATGGACGGGTGGGAAGCGACACGCATCCTGCGTCAGGATCCCGCCACGAAGGAGATCCCGATCATCGCGCTCACCGCCCATGCCCTCGCCGACGATCGCGAGAAGGCGTCGGCCGTGGGGTTCACGTCGTACCTCGCCAAGCCCGTAGAGCCGCGCGCCGTGGTGGCCGAAGTGCGTCGCTGGCTGGGTGGCGGCGCAGGAGCACGCCCGACTGCCGACTGACGAACGCGTCTCGAGTCCGGCGAGGCATGCGCGCCGGAGGCTCGCGCTCGAGCTGCTGCTCGCCTTTGCGCTCTCATCGGCGGTAGGGAACGCCTTCGGGTTCGCGCTCGACCGAACGGGCGGCTGGCTTCGGGGGGCACCGTGGGAGCGGCAGATGTTGGTGTGGTTCCACGCGCATCCGCTCTCGGGTGGGCTCGATGCGGTGATGCTCTGGATCCCATTCACGGGGACGAACCTGACGGTGCTCCCTGTTCTGTTGCTGACGGCGCTTTGGCTCTGGCGACGCCACCGTCGTGCAGCGGCGCTTCAGCTCGTGGTGGTCGCGGTGGGGTCGCTGCTGCTCAACATCACGCTCAAGCATCAGCTCGGGCGAAGCCGTCCCGATCTCTATCCGGCGCGTGGCTGGTACAACTGGTCCTCGTATCCGAGCGGACACGCGATTGCAGTGACGTCGATCTTCATGACCGCAGCACTTCTCCTGCATCGCGAGAAAGGGTGGCGCTGGCCATTCGTCGCGGCAGTGCTGCTCATTTTCCTCAACTGCGTGTCGCGGTTGTATCTCCAGGTCCACTGGCCGACTGATCTGCTCGGCGGAGTGCTGACGGGATTCGTATGGCTGGTGGGGAGCTGGATGGCGTTTCGGCATTACGTCGAGGCCGCCGAGCCGCACGTGTCATCCCGCACGAGCGAAGCGAGTGCCGGGATCTAGCTCATCCGGATACGACGGAGAGGCGGATCAGACGGATAGTGCTTGTGGGGTTGCGCCGAATAGCGGTTCCGACTGGGGGACCAAGCCCAAAGCTGAGGTCAGTTTCGGTGCCGCACGCTCTCCCCGCAGCCATCACAGCTCCCGGCCCTGGCGCATTGGACTGTGGCCGTGCAGCTCCCCCCCATCCGCGTTTCCGCCGCATCCGGATGAACCTTCGGCTGAGGAGCCGGCCCGAGCGGCTGTTGGAGGACCGATTGAGCGGATGAAGCGGATGTGTGGGGCTCGCCCGAGCGGCTGTTGACTCGCACGGCATCATCGCTGCAACGGAGCCGGCGTAGCAGCACAACGCCCACGTCGGCCGCGACCGCGACCACCGACCCCACCACGCTCCAGCATGCCTGTTCCATCACGATTGGTCCTTCTGGTGGCCGCACTGGCGGTCACCGCCGGATGCCGCTCGCACGACAATGCCGCCGACAGCGATTCCGTCGAACCGTCCGTCGCGACGCCGGACGTTCCACGACCGGCGCGCAATCCGACGCTGAACATCTACGCCGACGCCGGCGCCAACATGCTCTCGCCGGCCGCGCAGCACGCCAAGCCGCTCGTCTTCGTGCCGAACTCGCGCTCGGCCAGCGTCAGCGTGATCGACCCGAAAACCTATCGGGTCGTGCGCACCTTCAAGACGGGGGCGGTGCCACAGCACGTCGTCCCCTCGTACGATCTGTCGCGGCTCTGGGTATTGAACAACGCGGCGAGCACGGTCACGCCGGTCGATCCCGTTACGGGACAGGAAGGCCAGCCGGTACACGTGGACGATCCATACAACATGTACTTCACCCCCGACGGCTCACGGGCCATCGTGGTCGCAGAGCGCCGGCAGCGTCTCGACTTCCGCGATCCGACGACGATGAAGCTCGACACCTCCGTGCACGTGCGATGCCGGGGCCTCGATCATGTCGAGTTCACCGTCGACGGCCGCTACGCGATCGCCACGTGTGAGTTCTCGGGCCACCTCGTAAAGGTGGATCTCCAGCAAAAAGCGGTGGTGGGTTATCTGACGCTCGATCCCGGTGGCCTCGGATCGAAGTCGATGCCGCAGGACATTCGCTCGTCGCCGGATGGAAAAGTGTTCTACGTGGCCGACATGAAGGCGGACGGCGTGTACCTCGTCGACCCGGACCAACTGCGCCGCATCGGATTCGTGAAGACGGGCAAGGGCGCGCACGGGCTGATGCCGAGCCGCGATGGGCGTTATCTGTACGTCACGAATCGCGGGTGGAATACGACCGCCGGTGGCCGCCACGGCCCCGGCTCGATCAGCGTGATCGATCCGGCGACGGACAAGGTGGTGGCAGACTGGCCCGTCCCCGGTGGTGGCAGCCCTGACATGGGGAACGTGACGGCGGACGGCAAGGAAGTGTGGGTGTCGGGGCGCTACGACTCCGAGGTATACGTGTTCGACACGCAGACCGGAAAACTCACGCATCGGATCCCCGTCGGGCGCGAGCCGCACGGACTCTGCGTCTGGCCGCAGCCGGGCCGCTACTCGCTCGGCCACACGGGAAACATGAGGTAGCACGATGACGAGTCTCACGCGCCACGCGGTGGCATTCACGCTCGCGCTCTGCGCAACGACGCTCTATGCATGCGCCGGATCCGATCGCTCGCCGCGCGCCGATACGGTATCGATGCCCGTCGCGGCGCGTGCCGTGCCCGCGCGGGCGTCCGGCGACGGCGACACGACGACGGGGACGCCGAGCAGCACCGGGCTCGAGTACTACAGCGCCGCCACGCTGAGCCACGTGGCCGATTCGCTGTCGCACGGCAGCTCCACCGGCCACCGGCTTGGCGACCACGGCACGTATCAGTATCTCATGATTCGCCGTCCCCGGAGCGGCGGCCCCGAGGTGCACGATCGATGGACCGACGTGACCGTCGTGCAGGCGGGGCGCGGCACGCTGTTGAGCGGCGGCCATGTGTCGGGCGACCATGTCGAGTCCCCGGGCGAGCACCGCGGCGGCACGATCCAGGGAGGAACGTCGCGGCCGGTGGGCGCCGGGGATCTCATGATCATTCCCGCGGGAATGCCGCATCAGTATCTCATTGCCGCGGGGGATTCGCTCCGGTACATCACACTCAAGGTGCTGCAGCCCACCGTGCCGCGCTGAGCCAGGTGGAGCGTTGTGTTTCGGGCGTCGCTCGTCAATCTTTCATCCGGTCGTAGATTGTTTGCGAGAGACCGGATAGCTCAGTTGGTAGAGCAGGAGACTTCAATCACGGAGCCACCCGCCAGAAATGACGGGATGGGAGCGCGTCAAAGTCGGGGAACGGTCTGGCAGGTTGCGCTGCCGTCCCAATCCCGAGCCAAGCCGGAGTGGTCGACCGGAAGGTGTAGAGACTAGACGGCGCGGACCTGACCACCACGGGTGAAGGTCAAGGGATAGTCCACGGTTGGTACGCTGAACGTTGGCGTAGGGGCGAAAGCTGCCACATCCAACCGCGTTAATCTTCAGGTCGTGGGTTCGATCCCCACTCCGGTCATGGCAGGAATCAACGGCGGTCCACCGCGGCCGTTCTGGACGACAGCGAAAAGGCCCCGTCGGCATCGCGCCGGCGGGGCCTTTTTCACTAACGGACGTGCTGAAGATCAGGCCGTGGTGGTCGAGCAGGAGGCCGCCGTATACTGCGGATTGTTCTGCTCCTCGAACGGGACCGGAAAGTTCACCTGATTTCCGTAAACGCCGCCCTTGAAGTATGCCCCCGTCGGGAAGACGGACTCGCTGTTGCGGAGATACTGGCTAATGAGACGCCGCAGGTCGCCGAGTCGATGCGAGGTGAGGAACAGGTCGTACGCGCGCTCCTTGAAGAGCAGGTCGACCTTGCCCGCTGGCGTCAGTGTCGCGATGTCGGTGGCTGCCAGCGGGGCGGGCTTGGCGGGGGGCGCGGCCGGCGCCAACGCGTACGTCGGCGCGGCCGCACGGGCAGCGTTCAACTTGGCGAGAAACGTCGCGTCGTCACCGGCGGCGAGCGCAGCCTCCGCCTCGATCAGCCGGGCCTCGGTCCCTTCGGCCAGCGGGGTGGGCGACGAGCGGTTCTGATACTTGGCCGTCACATACAGCGGCGTGAAGTTGTCGAAGCCGTTTCCTCCGCTCGCCGAATTCCTGCGCACGGCGAGTCGACCATCGTTGCCCCCGGTGCTCAGCCCGTCCGAGCGAAACGGCAAGCCGTTGGTGCCTTCGCGGTCCGGAATCGAGAAGCGCCGCGAATTCTGCGCGAACGAGAAGATGCCGTTGTTCTGCCGGCCGGTGTTCTCGTCGTGGTTGATGACATAGCGGAAGGTGGAGGGCACGTTCGCCACCGCTGCCGCGGCTCCCGCGTAGTCCTTCAGGTCCACGAGCGCGCGGCCCTTGCCGATGCGCGCGAGGTTGAGCGCCGTGGCGTTCTGCGCCGTGGTCGCGAGCGTGATCGCCGTGTCGAACTTGGCCGACGCGATGGTGAGCAGCGCCTTCGTCGACAGCGGGCCACCGAAGTTCGAGACGCCGGTCGCGGGATCGTACGTGCTGGCCGGAACCGCGCCGCAATAGTTCTCCGCGAGGATCACGTAAGTATACGCGGCCAGAGCGACGACCTCCGGCCTGGAGAAATTCGTCGGGTCGAGTTTCTCGAATCGACGCTCCGCATCCTCTCCCGTGGCCCGCGCCTTCTCGATGTCGCGGAAGAGGTTGAGCATCGTGGCGTTGATGATGTTCGTGTTGCGTTGATCAACCTCGATGCGCGTCGGGAAGCTCTCGGCGTTGACGAGCTCGTCGGTAAACAGCCCGGACATCTGGGCTTGCCCTTCGCTTGCGTTGCTCCCTGCGAACGCTACCTGAAAGTCCCCGATCGTGGCCGCCAGGACGTTCGGCAGCGCCGTCACGCCGCCGAGCGAGGCGGGCTTGACGACGTCGGGATCCGCCACGGTCAGCAGGTCTTTGGTGTTGCACGCCGCCAAGGCCATCGCGGCGATTGCACCGAGGCCCGGCAGCACGCGGGAGCGCACACGGCGCTGCCGGCGGCGGGCATCGGAATCGTGTTGCTGTGTCATGATATGCGCTCGGCTCAGAAGGTGAGGTTGAGACGCGCCGTGATATAGCGCACGTTGGGCTGCGTGAGGAAGTCCGCCGTCGCAAAGTTCTGTTGTGCGAGCGCGTTCACCTCGGGGTCGAGTCCGGAGTAGTTCGTCCAGGTATGCAGATTCCGGCCGGCGACCGTGAACGATGCCGACCCGGCGCGGACGCGGGACGCAACGTTCGCCGGAAGCGTCAGCGTCGCCGAGATCTCACGAAGCTTCGTGAACGTCGCGTCCTCGATGTAGCCGGCCTGCGTGCCCATCAATGCGGCGATCAGGTGCGCCTGGTCGGCGAGCGGGGTGCGCGACGCGTCGGCGGCATCGAGACAGTTCTGAAAGCCGCCGTTGGAGCAGCGGAAGGCCCGCGTGTTGTTGTAGAGCTTCTGGCCGCCCCGGTGGTCGATCAGCGCGGACAGGCGCAGCTTGTCGAACAGCGTCAGCGCGGGGGTGAAGGTCAGCTCCCGATTCGGAAACGGCGAGCCGAGATACTCCGCGGTGTCGCCGATCGCGATCTCGCAGGCCGGCCCGCCGGTGACGACGGGCTGGCCCGGGCAGTTCACCCGGCTGATGACGCCGTCGCCGTTCAGATCCTGGAAGCTCGTGATCGGACGCGCGAAGTACGCGCCGAGGGGCAGGCCATTGCGAATGACCTGGGTGCTCGAGAAGCCAAGGAAGATCTGCGGGATGGGATTGCCGAGCGGATCCCGGCCCAGGTCGTCGAGCCGGTTCGCCGTCCACGCGCCGTTGGCGGTCACGTCGAACTTGACGGCGGCGCCGTTGAGGATGTTCGCCCGAACGAGCAGCTCGTCGCCACGATTACGCACCTGACCCACGTTGATGAAGCGGGAGTTTCCTACTCCCAGTGACGGGGCAAGGACGACCGAGACGAGTGCGTCTTGCGTGCGCTTGTCGTACTTCGTGTATTCGACCGAGACGCGATCCTTGAACAGGCCAAGGTCGAAGCCGCCCTCGAACTCGGCGGAGACCTCCGGCTTGAGCGCCGGGTTACCCGGCCCGCCGATCGTGAACCCAGGCACGTCGACCCCGGTGACGTTGACGGCCACGGGAGTGAAGAAGAAGTCGGCGGAGCGGAACCCGGGGCGCTGGCCGGCCTTGCCATAGGCGCCACGCAGACGCAGCGAGCTCACCGCGGACAACCGCTTCGGGAACCAATCTTCCTCTCCGATCACCCACGACCCGCTGAGCGATGGATATAGGACGTTGCTGAAGTCCTGACCGAACGCGCTGTTCTTGTCGGTGCGCAACGCCCCCGTGATGAACACCCTGTCGCGCCACGCGAACTGCTCGCGTGCGTACGCGCCGAGGGTCCGGACTTCGGTGTTCACTTCGCCGACGGCGAAGCGCGCGTTCGTGCCCGCAAGCGAGCTGGTGCCGGCAAGCAGCTTGGCGCCGAATGCATCGGTCCGCCGGAAGAGCTCGTCGTTGTACTGGCCGCCCAGCGAGGTGATCAGCCTCATCGTCGGCGAATACTCGTAGCTCGCCGTGCCGTTGAGGTTCAGGGTGTAGTTCGAGATCACCGCACGGTTCGCGGTGCGGTTACCCTCCGGGAGGGAGCCGAAGAACACCTGCTGCGGCGGCACCGTCTCGTTGTCGAAGCGGTTGTTGACGTCCGCCCCCGCGACGCCGTTGAACGACAGCCAGCCCAGCGGCTGGAAATTGGCCGTCACACTCCCGATGAACCGCTGGATCTGCTGCCGCGTGTTGATGGCATAGATCTGCTGCGGGATCTGGCCGCTGATGTAGCCGCGGCTCGTGGTATCGGACCCGCAGGTCAGCGGATACCGCTTGTTGTTTCCGTTCGCGTCCAGACCGTATGGACCGCAATCATAGGCCAGTCCCAGCAGGGCGGACGACAGCGCGCCCAGAATGTTGTTGTCGTTCTGCGGCAGTCTCAGGTCGCTGTTGACGTAGCCGACCGACGCGTTGGCGTCGAGGGTCTTGGTCAGCTGGCTCCGCAGGTTCGTGCGGAGGTTGAGCTGCTGCGACTGATTGATGTCGTAGACGCCCTGCTCGTGATTGTACTCGGCCGAGAGGAAATAGGTCGCCGCATCGCCGCCGCCTGATGCGCTCACCCCGGCGGCACGTCGCCCACCGTCGCGCAACGGGTTGGAGTTCTGGAGCGGCGAGTTGGTGACGACCGAATCGACCGTGCACAGACGCCGTTGCTGCAGATCGATGTTGCAGTTGGAGGTGAAAGTGCCGTTGGACGTGCGCTTTCCGAAGGCCAGATAGTTCGCGGGGTAGTTGTTGATGTCGCGAGACACGCCCGTCTCGCCGAACACGTCCCAGCGAGTCCGGCCCGCGCGGCCCTTCTTGGTGGTGATCTGAATGACGCCGTTCGATGCCGCGGTGCCGTAGAGAGCGGCGGCGGCCGGCCCCTTGATGATCTCGATGCTCTCGATCTCCTCGGGGTTGATGTCATTGAAGCGCGACGGAACCTGCCCCCCGACGCCGATGGACGACGACGCGGACCCGTTGTCGACGCGGACGCCGTCGATGATGAGGAGCGGGTCGTTGGACAGCGAGATCGAGTTGGAGCCACGGACACGCACGCGTGACCCGCCGCCGGTGGTGCCCCCCGACGTCGTCACCGATACCCCCGGGGAGCGCGCGGCGAGCACGTCGGAGAAATTCTGCGTGGCCGCCAGCGTGATGTTCGATGTGTCGATCGTCGCGACGGCGTTTCCGTTCTCGCGCTTGCGCTCCGTCTGTCCCGTCGCGGTGATGAGCACCTGGTCGAGCTGGGTCGCGGCCGACGCGAGCGAGAAATCGGCGGTCGTCGTGCCGTTGGTCGCCACGTCAACGGTGACCTGGCTGGCGCTGTACCCGATGCGCTGAGCGATCAGCCGGTGACTACCGGCCGGCACGGCCGCGATGCGATACTGGCCGGTCGCGTCGGTCTGCGCTCCACGCTGCGTGCCGATGATGCGGATCTGCACGCCTTCGATCGGCCGCTGATTCGCGCGATCCACGACGCGCCCCGTGATCGTTCCGGCCGGCAACTGGGCTCCTGCTGCACCGGCGAACACGAGACCGCTCAGGCCGGCGAGCAGAAGCCACCGGGCTCGGCTCAGGACAGACCTCTCCGGCGTCGGAGCACTCGAGGTTGATAACATGTGCGTGAAGGCCTCTGTATGCGAAGGGACATGTCAAGTCTCCATCGACCGCGACGTGTATCGCGGAGGGGACGGAGCCTGGCCACTGTTATAACGGAGGGCTGACCCAGCCTGCCGAGGCCCGGTCACCGCAGGGGCCGCAATCTATCGATCGGACTCGACCATGCCTAGACGATCGGACTCGACGATGGCTGGAACCGGCGGCCGGCGTGCGCCGGCGACAGGATCACCGTGGTGCCTTGGCCAACCACTCCCCGCCGTCCACCACCATGATCGCGCCGGTGATCCACGCGCCGGCGGGGGATGCGAGGAACGCCACCATGTTGGCGATGTCGGCGGGTGTGCCCCAGCGCCGGAGCGGAATGGCCTTGCTGGCGTAGCTCTCCATGGCGCGCTCGACGGCGAAGACGTCGGGCATGGTACCTTCGGCGGAGGGAGGAGGGGTGAACGCCTTGCGCACCCCCTCGGTGGGAATCGGCCCCGGCGCAACGGCATTCACCCGCACGCCGTCGCGCGCCCATTCCAGCGCGAGCGTGCGCGTGAGCGCATCGATCCCCGCCTTGGCCGCCGTGGCGTGTGCCATGAGCGGCCATCCGCGATAGTGCAGCGTCATCGAGATGTTCACGATGGATCCGCCACCCTGTGCGCGCATCACGGGCAACACTGCCTGTGAGCAGAAGAACGTGCCGTACAGATCGATCTCGACGACGCTCTTCCACGCGTTGGGCGACAGTGTCTCTGACGGCGCGTAGAAGTTGCCCGCGGCGTTGTTGACGAGCAGATCGATGCGGCCGAGTTGCTCCTTCACCCCTGCGACCATCTGCTGCACGCGCTCCGGATCGCGCACGTCCACGGCGACGCCGCTCGCTCTGGCGCCTGCGGCGCGGATCTCTTCCGCCGCGGCATCGACGCGCTCCTGCTTGCGGCTCGCCAGCACGACGTGCGCGCCGAGCGACGCGAGCGTGTCGGCGATCCCTCGACCGATGCCGCTTCCTCCCCCCGTGACGAGTGCGACCTGTCCGTCGAAGAGTCCCGGACGGAAGACGCTAGGGGCGGAGCTCTGAGGGTGGGGTGTCGGGGATGTGGTCACGTGTCGGCTCCGGAGCGAGGACGTCGTGCAGCACGTCGGCCAGCGACGCGGCTTCCTCGGGGGGAGCGACGGTCAGCGCGAGGTCGAGCTGCATCACGGCGGCGAACGAGCGCCGATGATGTGCCGTGAGACCGTGCGACGCCAGCCCTGCATGATGCTCCGCCGTCCCGTAACCGACGTTCGTTTCCCACCGGTAGTGCGGATGCCGGCGCGCCAGCGCACGCATCAGCCGGTCACGCGTCACCTTCGCGACGATCGACGCGCAGGCGATGGAGTGACAGCATGCGTCTCCCCCGACGACAGCAGTATGCTCCACGCCGAGCGTGCGAATCGGATTGCCGTCGACGAGGACGTGGTCGGGTGTGACGCGCAATCGCGCCAGGGCGCGCTTCATGGCGAGCACCGCGGCGTGATAGATGTTGATGCGGTCGATCTCGCGCACGGATGCCGCGCCGACGCTCACGCTCACGGCGCGCTCACGGATGCGCCGGGCGAGCTTTTCGCGCTCGGCGGCGTCGACCTTCTTGGAGTCGTCCACGCCGCGGATGGCGCGCGCGTCCGGAGGCATGATGACGGCGCAAGCGACGACGGGGCCCGCGAGCGGGCCCCGTCCGACTTCGTCGACACCGGCGAGGAGTGGGCCGCGCGATTCGCGCAGCTCTCGCTCGATCTTGCTCCAGCGCGGCACGGCGGGCCCGCGAAACTTACTGTGCGGCGGTCCCGGTCTGCGGCACCTGCGGCGCCTTCGCCTTCTTCTCCCGAATGCGCGTGGCCTTGCCGGTGAGGTGGCGCAGGTAGTAGAGCTTCGCGCGGCGGACACGGCCCCGGCGCACGACGCTGATGTCGGCGAGCATGGGGCTGTGCAGCGGGAAGATGCGCTCGACGCCGACGCCGTTGGAGATCTTGCGGACGGTGAAGGTGGCGCTCACACCGCTGCCGCGCCTGGCGATGCAGATCCCCTCGAATGCCTGGATGCGCTCCTTCTCCCCTTCCTTGACGCGGACGTTGACACGAAGGGTGTCACCGGCCCGGAACGGCGGTAGATCGGTGCGAAGCCACTCTTTTTGGGTCTCGATGAAGGGATGCATATGACGCTCGGGGCCGGGCCCGGTTTGAGGCTTAACTAATAGAGACTGGTGAACTTAGCGCCGAGTGGGGCGGGAGTCCAGTGGCGGTGGGACGGTGGGACGGTGGGACGGTCGGACGGTCGGACGGTCGGACGGTCGG
>CAYTKA010000036.1:0-31733 GCA_964438255.1 uncultured Gemmatimonadaceae bacterium
TCAGCAGTATGCTGTTGCGTGAGGGTTGGTCTGACGGTCTGACGGTCTGACGGTCCGACGGTCCGACGGTCCGACGGTCCGACGGTCCGACGGTCCGACGGTCCGACCGTCTGACCCCGAGACCCCCCGACCCTCCGTTGACACCTAACCCCGCGCCGCTTAACTTCTTAGGCTCTACGCCACACGCTCACGAGCCACTCTCATGTCTTACGCTATCATCCGCACCGGCGGCAAGCAGTTCCGCGTCGAGGCGGGCAGGAAATATCGCTTCCCCACGCTCGTGGGCGAGGCTGGTGGGAAGGTCGAGTTCAACGAGGTTCTCTTCGGCAACGACGGGAAGAACGTCCTGACCGGCGTCCCGACGCTCTCCGGCGCCAAGGTCACCGGCGAGATCGTCAAGCACGGCCTCGGCGACAAGATCGTCGTCTTCAAGATGAAGCGCCGGAAGAACTACGCCCGCAAGCAGGGCCACCGGCAGGGCTTCACCGAAGTCAAGATCAACAAGATCACTCTCGGCTGACGCGAGGATATCATGGCACATAAAAAGGGCGTCGGCTCGTCACGCAACGGGCGCGACAGCAACCCGAAGTACCGCGGCGTGAAGAAGTTCGGTGGCGAGAAGGTCGTCGCCGGCAACATCATCATCCGCCAGTGCGGGACGCAGGTGCACCCGGGCAAGAACGTCGGCCTCGGCAGTGACTACACGATCTACGCCCTCATCGACGGCGTCGTGAAGTTCGAGCACAAGAGCAAGACGCGGCAGAAGGTCAGCGTCTACCCGGAGTCCACCTCCGCGGCGTAACGTCGCGTCGCGCCGCACGTCGCACGACACGCCACGGCGTCGAGCGCCCCTCGCCATTCGCGGGGGGCGCTCTTTTGCATTGCTCTCGTCGCATCGAGCGCCGGCGGATGCAACTTCCACCCGGCGCGTGGCGTAAGGGCTGCATCCCCGGAGGATGACATGGCGATCTGGAACACGCTGAAGCGCGAGCTGGACAGAGCGGGACAGGTGGCGCAGGGCGCGCTCGACGAGGGCAAGTTGCGGCTGGAGGCGCATCGGGCGAAGCAGCGTGCCGAGGCCGCGGCCGCCTCGCTCGGCTTCGCGGTCTATCGCGCCCGCACGGAGGGTCGCGAGCTGGAAACGGAGCGGTACGACGCTCTCGCGGCGAACATCGCGAGCGCCGAAGCGGAGGTCGCGCGCCTCGAGCGCGAGATCGACGCGCTGCGGGTCAACCGCGCGGTCTGATCCGCGCTGCCCGCAACGGTAGACGGTAGTCGGTAGGTAAAGGGTACGGGTAAACAGTACTATGTACCCGCTACCATTTACCCGTGCCCTTTACCATACCTGATACCGTTTACCCGTACCTGATACCGCATACCGTTTACCCGTACCTGATACCGCACTCACGGTCGCCTATAGTTTGGCGGCAGGGACTTGTACCGATCCTCGAGCAGATCCTGCCGCGACGGCTGGCGAATCTCCTGGCCGCGCACGAAGACCCGCTCGGGCTGCGACGAGATCTCGAGCGGATCGCCGCTCCAGATCACGACGTCGGCAATCTTGCCCGGCGCCAGCGAGCCAACGCGGTCGGCGATGCCGAACGTCTCCGCCGGCGTGAGCGTGATCGCGCGCAGGGCGGCGTTCCAATCCATCCCGTACGCCACCGCGTTCCCCGCCTCGATGCGGACGTTGCGGACGTTGAACGCCTCTTCGTCACCACCGCCCGCATTGCCGATCACCGTCACTGCCACCCCCGCGCGGCTCAGAATGCCGGCATTCTCCTGGCGCTGACCGAGCGTGCTGAAGCTCTCCGGGATGTTGTTCATCGCACCGGTGAGCACGGGGACCTTCGCCGCGGCGAGCTTGTCGGCGAGCTGCCATGCCTCGGCACCGTCGGCGATGATGAGCTTGAAGTTGTACTCCTTCGCCAGCTTCATCGCCGCCTCGATGTCGCTCGCCTTGTCCGCCTCGATCAGCATCGGCAGCCGGCCGTCGAGCACCGGGAGCAGTGCCTCGAGATCCAGACGACTCGCCGCGAGCGAGCGGAGCGCCGCGCGATCGAACTCGCTGCGACGCGTGCGATACACGCGTGCATCTTCGAGCACCTCACGCAGACGCGCGATCGTTTCGGCCCGGGGCATCGGGTTCGGTCCGCGCGACGGACCGAGCGCCGCGACCATCGCGGCGGGCGCACGGAGTGTCATGTCGCCCACCGTGCCGGGCACGAGATGGATCACCCCTGCCTGCCCGGAGATCAGCCCGCCGCTCGGCGCGACGAGCACCGTCGTCACGCCGGCGTTGCGCGCCGGCGTGATGAGCACGGAGGCCGGGTTGAGTCCCTCCCAGGGCCGGAACGCCGCCGCGATCCCCTCGCGCCCGCGCGCGAACCCTTCGCGCGTCCCGCCGACGGCACCGATCTCCACGAGGCCGAGCTGCGTGGCCGCGTTCACGAGTCCCGGCGTGACGATCTTGCCCGTCGCGTCGATGCGCTGCGCGTCGGCCGGAATGGCCACGCCGGCGCCGACCGCGACGATGCGCCCGTCGCGCATGACCACCGTGCCGTTGTCGATCGCCGGACCATTCACCGGATAGACCTTCGCGCCGGTGATCGCGATCGTCTGCGCGTGTGCAACGGACGCGGCGGCAACGAGCGCCGCACCGACAAGAAGAGGTATGCGCATCACCGGGTCCCTCCACGGTTGGTCGGGACGAACCCGAGCTCGAAATCGGTCCGCCACTGCGACGACGGGTCGAGACGGTCGAACAACATGGCGCCGTCCACCCATACCTTCTCGGCGCGCGAGTACACGCTGAACGGATTGCCCGACCACAGCACGACGTCGGCGTCCTTGCCGGGCTGGATCGAGCCGGTGCGATCGTCGATGCCGAGCGCCCACGCGGGATTGATCGTCATCCACCGGATCGCGTCGTCCTCCGTCACCGGCACGCCGATGCGATTGCCCTCGGCCATCGCCTTGGATGCTTCCTGATTGAGCCGCTGTTCGCCGCTGGCGTCGTCGGAGTGCATGATCGTGCGCACGCCGGCGCGGTTGAGCAGCGCCATGTTGCCGCGGATCGCGTCCGCCGCCTCGAGCTTGAACGCGCCCCAGTCCGCCCATACGCTCGCGCCGATGTCGTTCGCCGCGAGCAGGTCGGCGATCTTGTACGCCTCGACGCCGTGATGGAACGAGCGGATCTTGTAGCCGAACTCCCTCGCGATGTCGATCATCTGCGCCATCTCGTCCGCGCGATAGCAGTGATTGTGCACCAGGATGTTGCCGCGCAGCACTTCGGCCAGCGTCTCGAGGCCGAGATCGCGCTGCGGTGGATCGCCCTGATGATCGCGATTCCATTTGTCCCAGCGGCGGCGATAGCCCTCCGCCTGGATCCACGCCGCACGGTAGCCAGCCACGTTGCCCATGCGCGTCGAGGGCCCGCGCTGCTGATAGACGCGTTTCGGATTCTCTCCGCATGCCATCTTGAGCCCGTACTTCGCCCCGGGAAACTTCATCTCCTGCACGGTGCGCGACGGCACGACCTTGAGCACCACGCTGCGTCCGCCGATGAGATTGGCCGAGCCGGGGAGCACCTGAATCGTCGTCACACCGCCGGCGAGCGTGCGCGGGAACTGCGGGTCCTGCGGCCACACGGAGTGCTCCACCCACACCTGCGCCGTGACCGGCGCGGTGGCCTCGTTGACGTCGTTCGTCTGCGTGCCGTTGTCGTTCGGCACGCCCCCCGCGCCGATGTGCGAGTGCGTGTCGATGATCCCCGGCGTGACGTACTTGCCCGTGCCGTCGATCACGAGCGCGTCGGCGGGCGCGTTCACACTCGTTCCGACGTCGGCGATCTTGCCGTCGCGCAGCAGGATGCTGCCGTTGCGGATCGTCGGGCCGGCGGCGGTGAGGATGGTGACGTTGCGAATCACCGTCGGCCGCGAGGGGAAGGGCCGATAGGTGCTCGGGAAGGGATCGGCGTTGGGCGTGGAGGTGGCGCCGTAGCCCGGGCTGACTCGCACCGTGTCGGTGGTACGGGCGGCGGCCTGCGCCGTGGGCGGCGTGGACTCCTGCGCGACGCCCGGATGTGCCGCGACGACAGAGAGGCCGACGGCGAGCGCGATGGCGGAGTGACGCATCGTGCGAACGGTCCTCGAAAGATGGAGTGAGGAGTGGTAGAAAGGGCGGGAGAAGCTACCGATCTACGCGGACCGCTGCCAGAGCGTTCACTCGCTGGGGAAGAGGCGCACGTCGTCGCCGCAGAGCGCGTCCACGCCCGCTGCCGCGAGCGCCTCGGCACGACTCGCGTCGTTCACCGTCCACGGGATGACGCGTCCTCCGGCAGCGTGTGTGGCCGCGACGAGCGCCGGTGTCACGAGGGGCCAGTGCGGCCACACATCGGACGCGCCGGCGCGCTCCATCTGCCGAGCGACGTCTCCGACGGCGTCCTCGAACAGAATGCCGAGTCGCACCTGGGAGCTCAGCGCGCGGATGCGTCGAATCATCGCGTGGTCGAAGCTGTGGATCGCACAGTCGCCTGAGTACTTCGCCAGCGCGTCGAGGACGAGCTGCTCGATGCCCGCGCCCTTGATCTCGACGAACAGCGTCGCGCGGCCGGCCACGAGATCGGTCACCTCGGCGAGCGTAGGGATGCCGACCCCAGCGGCCGCCTCGTGGCGCCGCAGGAGCGCGAGCGGCGTGTCGGCGATCACCGTGCCGTCGGGGAGTACCGGATCATGGTGGACGACGACGACCTCGTCGCGCGTCGCGTGCACGTCGAGCTCGACGCCGTCCGCGCCCGCCTCGAGGGCGCGGACGAAAGCGGGGAGCGTGTTCTCGGGCGCCAGCCGCGGCATGCCGCGATGCGCGATCCGTAGGGGGGGCATGGAGGGAGTCTAACTACAGTCGAACGGTCTGACAGTCTGACAGTCTGACCGTCCGACTGTCAGACCGTCCGACCGTCCGACCGTTCGACTGTCTGACCATCGGACCCTCCCTTAACATTCCCGCTCCGCGCTCGTCGAATCCACGGACTGAATGCCTGATGCCGCCATCGGTGCCCCCCCACGTGGGCAGGCCGACGATTCCACCGACCTCGACCTCATCGCGCGCTGGAGGGCGGGGGACCAGCGGGCGGCGTCGGAGCTCGTCCGCCGGCACGCCGGCGCGGTGGCGCGGTTCGCGGCGAGCGTCGGGGCACGGGGAGACGTGGAGGAGCTGGTGCAGGACACCTTCGTCCGCGCCTTCGCGTCGCTCGACGGCTTTCGCGCCGACAGCTCGCTGCGGACCTGGCTGTTCACGATCGCGCGGCGGTTGCTGCTGGACCGCCGTCGGGCGGAGCGACGGCGCGGCGACCAGGTGCAGGTACAGGATGCGGATGCGATGACGGAGTTCGACGCGCTGGACACACTGGTGGCCGACGAGAGTCGGCGCCGTCTGCGCCTGGCGGTCCAGGAGTTGACACCGACGCAGCGCGATGTGTTCACGTTGCGGGTGAGTGAAGGGTTGTCGTACAAGGAGATTGCCGGCGTGGTCGGCACGACGGAGGGCGCGGCGAGAGTGCATTATCACAACGCGATGCGCGCCATCAAGGAGTTTCTCGATGACTGATTGTCCCGCCGGCGAGTGGCGCGACCGGCTGCCCGATCTGCTGCACGACCGGCTGTCGCCGTCGGAGCGGCGCGAGGTCGAGGGGCATCTGCGCGGGTGCGCGGACTGCCGCGCCGAGCTTGCCCTGCTGCGCGATCTGCGGGCGACGATGGCACACTCGCCGTCGGTGGACGTGGCGCGCGTCAGCGCCGCGATTCCGGCGTATCGCGCGCCGGCGACGCCGCCTCGCCGCGCGTGGCGAGGCACCGGGGTGCGCGCCGCAGCGGTGCTGTTCGCTCTCGCGGTCGGGACGAGCGTCGTGATGCTCGCTCGGCACGCCGGCGTGCGGCCGACCCCGCAGGTGGCGACGACGACACGGCGCGTATCGGCGCCTGCCGAGTCCGTGGTTGCCGTGCAGCGGGTTGCGGCGTCGCACGCGCCCGTGCAGTCGACGGCCGCTGCTCCGGCCATTGCCGCAGTGGAGCGTGCGCCGCGTGCCGCGCGGGAGCTCGCCCTCGCCAGCGGCGCGACGGCCGATCTCACGGATCACGAGCTGTCGGCGCTGCTGCGCGACATCGAGTCGCTCGACGCAGTGCCGTCAGTGGAGGTGGAGGGCGTCTCGACCCCCACGCCGCTCGCACCCTCGCTGCCGAGAGGGAAGAGCTGATGCGCCACGCCATTCGCATCGTGTCGATCGCGTCGATCGCGTTGGCGGTGTCGAGCACGTCGGTACAGGCACAGGCGCAGGGCGACGTCGCGAACCAGCAGAACGCCCCGGCCGCGGCGCGCCGGCAGCAGCTCGAGCAGCAGTTGCGGCAGGGGCTGTGGCGCATCGCCAAGGAACGTCTCGCCCTCACCGACGAGCAGATGACGCAGCTCGAGGAGACGAGCAAGCGGTTCGCCGCGCGCCGCCGCGCGCTCGCGCTCGAGGAGCGTGCGCATCGCATGGTGCTGCGCGACGAGATTCTCGCGAACGACAAGGCCGATCAGGCGCGGGTGGCGAAGGCGCTGGACGGATTGATTCAGATCCAGCGCGATCGCGTGGAGCTGCAGGCGCAGGAGCAGCGGGAGTTCGCCACGTTCATGACGCCGATCCAGCGCGCGAAGTATGCGGCCTTGCAGGAGGAGGTGCGGCGGCGGATCGAGGCGCTGCGGCGCCAACGGCCGGATTCGGCGCCGGCTGCGGACGCGCGCTGACTGGGTGATCGGGTGTGAGCGCCGTCGTTTAGTCGATGGCGAGACTCGGCACGGCGCGTCGCCCCACCCGCAGACGCGCACAACAAAATGCCCTTTACGTCGCGCATACCGCCGACGGTGATTCGCCGATGTGCTCCGTCGGCTGGTTGAGCGCGTGTCGAAGGTGCGCTAGATTCCGTTCCTCGGCCCGGGTGGCGGAATCGGTAGACGCAGGGGACTCAAAATCCCCCATCCTTCGGGATATACGAGTTCGAGTCTCGTCCCGGGTATTCTTCTCTGCCGCGCACGCGCCGGCTCGCGTCCTTCGCGAGCCGTTTTTGTTGCCGAGTGGTGCTCGCCGCTCTTTCGCCGTTGTGCGGCGTCTACAGGTTCCCGATGACGGCGCCGGCCGTTGCTGGGGGATTGTCGCTCCGATACCTTTCCCCGGCTAGGCACTCAACCCAACAGAGATCCAGGGCTTCGGAATGGCGAGCTACCGTTTCGCGACGCGACCGACGACCGGCGACGCGATCGCGTTCGAGCAGGGCGTCCTCAAGGTTCCCAACAACCCCGTCATTCCATACGTCGAGGGCGACGGCACAGGCCCCGACATCTGGCGCGCCTCCGTGCGCGTCTTCGACGCTGCGATAAAAAAGGCGTACGGCGCGGAGCGCCGTGTGTCCTGGATGAAGGTCTTCGCCGGTGAGGAGTCGCACACCCAGCACGGCGAGTGGCTCCCCGACGAGACGTTGGAGGCGTTCAAGGAGTTCCGCGTCTCCATCAAGGGACCGCTCTCCACCCCCGTCGGCGGTGGGATCCGCTCGCTCAACGTCACGCTGCGCCAGGTGCTCGACCACTACGCGTGCATCCGCCCCGTGCGCTACTTCGAGGGCGTGGGAAACCCGATGAAGGAGCCGGAGAAGCTGAATGTCGTCATCTTCCGCGAGAATACGGAGGACGTCTACGCCGGCATCGAGTGGAAGGCAGGCTCGCCGGAGGCAGAGGAGCTCGCGCAGTTCATCCGCACGAAGTTCAAGAAGGACATCCGCGCGCACTCGGCCATCGGCATCAAGCCGATGTCGGAGTTCGGCTCCAAGCGCCTCGTGAAGATGGCGGCGGAGTACGCGATCGCGAATGGACGCCGATCGCTGACGCTGGTGCACAAGGGCAACATCATGAAGTTCACCGAGGGCGCCTTCCGCGACTGGGGCTACGACGTCGTCGCAAGCGAATTCAAGGGCCGGTTCTGCACCGAGGCCGATCTGTCCAAGGGCGGCAACGCGGCGCGCGCCGACGCGCTGGTGGTGAAGGACCGCATCGCCGACGCGATGTTCCAGCAGCTCCTCTTGCGCCCCGACGAGTACGACGTCATCGCGACGCCGAACCTGAACGGCGACTACATCTCCGACGCCGCCGCGGCCCAGGTCGGCGGACTGGGCCTCGCGCCGGGCGGCAACGTCGGCGACGGCGTGGCCGTGTTCGAGGCGACGCACGGCACGGCGCCCAAGTATGCCAACCTCGACAAGATCAACCCGGGGAGCGTCATCCTCTCCGGTGTGATGATGTTCGAGTACATGGGCTGGAAGGAAGCAGGGCAGTTGATCGTCCGCGGGCTGGAGAACGCGATCAAGAGCAAGCGTGTCACGTACGATCTGGCGCGCCAGATGCCTGGAGCCACGGAAGTGAGCACCTCGGCGTTCGGCGATCAGATCATCAAGGGGATGGGCGCGTAACGCGCTCATCCCCCGGTCGCCTCACTGCTTTCCGATCCTGCCCATGACGCTGTCGCTTTCGGCCGGCCCTTCAGCAGATCTCGGTGCGCTCGATGTCCCACTTCTCGTCATCGCGCTCCCCTCTGGTGCCACACTCGGTACGGCGCTCACGCCGCTCGACGCAGCACTCGGTGGTGCGCTGTCGCGGACGCTCGATCGCCGCGACTTTCGCGGCGGCCGTGACGAGACGCTGCACCTCGTCGGCGCGACGACCGGCCCGAAGCGGGTGCTGCTCGTCGGCCTCGGCAAGCCGACGGACGCCACCGGCGCGCTGCGCCGCGCCGGTGCCATCGCCGGTCGCCAGGGTGCGCGGATGGGCGTCGGTGAGCTCGCCTTCTACGGTGGCACGCTTTCGGCCCGCGACGCGGAGGCGATCGCCGTCGGTCTCAATGCGGGCGCGTGGGACTACACCGACACGAAGACACCGCCTCCCGCCGACGAGCGCCGCGCGCCGCTGACGCGCGCGCGCATCCTCGGCGCTGACGACGGTCCCCTGCAACAGGGAATCGCCAGCGGGCTCGCAATTGCCGAGGGACACACGCTCGCCCGCACGCTGGGAATGATGCCGGGCAACCTCTGCACGCCCGACTTTCTCGCGTCGACGGCGCGCGACATCGCCACGCGACACGGCCTCGGCGTCACCGTGCTGGGCCGCGCAGAGATGGAGAAGCTCGAGATGGGCAGCTTCCTCTCCGTGGCGCAGGGAACCCCGCAGGATCCAAAGCTGATCGCGCTCGAGTACCAGGGAGGCACCAAGGGGGCGGCGCCCGTTGCGCTCGTCGGCAAAGGTCTCTGCTTCGACTCCGGGGGGATCTCCATCAAGCCGGCGCAGGGGATGGAGTGGATGAAGTTCGACATGTGCGGCGCTGCGGGGGTGCTGGGCGCCATGGAGACGATCGCGCGGCTCCGGCTGCCGGTCAACGTCGTCGGACTGATCGGCTCGACCACCAACATGCCCTCCGGCACGGCGGTGAAGCCGGGCGACGTCGTGCGCAGCATGTCCGGCAAGTACATCGAGATCATCAACACCGACGCCGAAGGACGACTCGTGCTGGCCGACGTCCTTGCCTATGCGCGGCGCTACAAGCCCGCTGCGGTCATCGATGCCGCGACGCTCACGGGCGCATGCGTGATCGCGCTCGGCCATACAGCGACCGGCGTGATGGGCAACGATGCCGCGCTCGTGCAGGAAGTGCTCGGCGCGGGAACGCGCGCGGGCGAGCCGGGGTGGGAGCTGCCGATGTGGGATGACTACAAGGAGCTCATCAAGTCCGACGTCGCCGACATCAAGAACTCCGGCGGCCGTCCGGCGGGCACGATCACGGCGGCGCTCTTCCTCAAGGAGTTCGCGGACGAATTCCCGTGGGTGCACCTCGACATCGCCGGCACGGCGTACACCGAAGCGGACCTCGGCACTGTGCCGCGCGGACCGACCGGCATTCCCGTGGGCACCTTCGTCGAGTTCGTGCGCGGACGAGCGGGGTGAGTTTGCGACAATCGCGACGCGCGGTGCTCATCGGCCTCGGCGTCCTCGCCGGGGCCGTTTTGCCCGCGCATCTCCGCGCACAGGTTCCCGTCCGGCGTGACACGGTGCCCGCGCGACGCGACACGCTGCCGAGTCGCGCCGACACGGCGCGCGCGCGTACAGTGCGTCCCCCCGAGGGTCGCGACACGCTGCGGGTGCCGACCCCGCCGCGCGCCGACACGATGCTGAAGAACGACTCGATCGCGAAGGGGCTCGTGCCGCTCCCCGTGACGCCGAAGCCCGATACGATCAAGCCGCCGCTCGCGCGCCCCGAGATGCCTCCGGTGCTCGAGATCGGCGCGCCACGCATCTACGATCGTGCTGCGCTCTTTGCGACCGGCGTCCTGCGACTCTCCGATCTTCTCGGCCGCGTGCCGGGTGTTACGGAGCTCGCCGCCGGATGGCAGTCGTCGCCCGCTGTCGTGGCGTCGATGGGCGATCTGCGGCGTGTGCGCGTCTTCCTCGACGGCCTCGAGCTCGATCCCTTGGACCGCCGCGCGCAGGGAACTGCGGCGCCCAATGATCTTCCATTGCACGCGCTCGAGGAGCTGCGCATCGAGCGCGGCGCCGAGGAGGTCCGCGTGTACGCCACGAGCTGGCGCGTCGATCGGACCGATCCCTACACGCGGGCCGACATCAGCACGGGCGATCAGAACACGAATCTCTATCGCGCGTTCTTGGGTCGCCGCTACGATCACGGCGAGGTCCTCCAACTCTCGGCGGAGCAGAGCAGCACGCAACCCGAGCGCCGTCTTCCGACGTCGAGCGACGTGCACGTGATGGCGCGCGTCGGGGCGATGCGCGGCCCATGGAAGGGCGATCTGTTCGCCGAGCGCTCCGATCGCGATCGCGCGCCATGGGTCGGCGTCGGAAATCCTGCCGAGCAGCGCGACACGATCCCGGGCCAGGTGACCCGTCGCACGACGGGATATCTGCGGCTCGCGAACGGTGATCCGGAGGGGGGACGCTGGATCCAACTGCTCGCTGCAGCCGAATCGTGGCGCGGATCGCCGCGGACGAGTGGCAGTGCCGGCGGCACGTCGACGAGCGCGGCACCCCCCGTCGTTCCAGACTCGGCGTCGTACGAGAGTCAGTATCTGGTCACCGGCGGTCTCACACGCGGCGCAGCGCACGTGAGCATGACGGAACGGCTGCGCACGGCGGCCGGACGTACCTCGCGCACGACGTCGGGGCGTGCGTCATGGCAGAGCCCATGGCTCGGGATGTCGCTGTTCGGTGAGGGACGAAGCGCAACCACGCCATCGCGGATGGAGGGCTCGGTTCGCGTCGTCCCATTCGATCGCGTCGCGCTGGTCGCGTCGGCGTCGCGCACTGGCGGCGGAAGGTTCTCGCGCGTGTTCGGCGACGTTGCCACGACGATGTTCCTCACCGCTGCGGGAACCGTGCAGCCGCCGGTGCCGGCTGGGACGAGCAGCGACGACAGCACGCGCGCCGGAGAGCTCGAGCTCGGACCGCGCACCAACCTGCGCGCCGAAGCCGGCATTCGCCTGCGAGATCTCTGGCTGAGCGGCGGAGTAATGCGCCGTGGTGCGACGACGCTGCTCCCTCCCGCCGACTTCGACACGTCGTACGCGCACAACGGTGCGCTGCGCACCGAAGGCGAGGCAACGGCTGGCACGCTGGCCATTCGCGGCCGGCTCTACAAGGCACTCAACGTGGACGCCTGGGCCATCGCGTGGAACGATTCGGCCGGACTCTACCGACCGAGATATCAGACGCGGAGCGAGCTGTACATCCAGACGAATCTGCTCGAACGATTCCCGCGCGGGAATTTCGGGCTGCTCACGTCGCTCGCGCACGAGTACCGAAGCAACACGCACTTCGCGACGAATGCCGGAGACCGAACCGCGCCGGGCTTCCGCAGCGTCTCATTCAAGTTGGAGATCCGCGTTCAGACGGCCGTCGTCTCCTATCAGTTCCGCAACCTGCTCCAGGACCGGTATGCGGAGGTGCCCGGGTTCCTCATGCCGCGCCAGACACAGTTCTATGGCGTGCGCTGGGACTTCTGGAATTGACAATGTCGTTGTGCGACCGTAACTTACGCCGCTCGATATGATCCGGAGCATGACGGGGTTCGGCGCAGCCGAAGGCGAGGTGGGCGGTGGCCGCGTGAGCGTGGAGGTTCGCTCCGTGAACCACCGCTTCTTCAGTCCGTCGATCAAGCTGCCGGGGATGCTCGCGCGCTGGGAGGGCGAGGTGCGCGACGCGCTGCGCAAGGGCGTGGCGCGCGGGCATGTCACCCTCACGGCGCGGTTCGAGCGCGATGGCACGAGCACGGACGCGAGCCCGATCGACGAAGCGCGCTTCGAGGCGTACGTGACGCAGCTGCGGGGGCTTCAGCAGCGCTACGGCCTCGCCGATGCGCTCGACGTCGGCACCGTGCTGCGCATGCCGGACGTGTTCGCCGGGGCAGGGCGCGAGGAGCTTCCTGTCGACGCCGCGCCGCAGCTCGTCGCCGTGGTGGACCGTGCCGTCGTCGCGCTGCTCGAGATGCGCGCGGCCGAAGGGGCGCGGCTCGCGCGCTACCTCGACGAGCGACTGACGGTGATCGAAGGTGCGCTCGACCGGATCGCCGAGCGCGCGCCGCTGCGGGTGATCGAGCAGCGCGACCGTCTTCGCGCGGCCGTGCGCGAGCTGACCGACGGCGTGGGCGTGGACGAGGTGAGGCTGGCACAGGAGATCGCGCTGCTGGCCGACCGGTTGGACGTGGAGGAGGAGCTGTCGCGCTTTCGGGCGCACATCGCGGCATTCCGCGCCGCGATGGCCGCACCGCAGCCCGACGGCATCGGGAAGCGGCTCGGCTTTCTCCTTCAGGAGATGTTGCGCGAGGCGAATACGACCGGCAGCAAGGGGAACGACGCAGCCATCGTGGCCGACGTGCTGAGGATCAAGGAGGAGCTGGAGCGCATTCGGGAGCAGGTCGAGAACCTGGAATGAGCCCCTTTCCGGTGATCCTCAGTGCGCCGAGCGGCGGCGGGAAGACGACGATCGCGCGGGCGCTGCTGGCCAGGCGGCCGGAGCTCGGCTACTCGGTGTCGTGTACGACCCGGGCGCCACGGCCGGGCGAAGTGAACGGACGTGATTATTATTTCATGTCGCGCGGCGAGTTCCTGGCGCAGCGCGAGCGCGGGGCCTTCGCCGAGTCGGCGGAGGTGCACAGCAATCTGTACGGCACGCTCCGCTCGGAGGTCGAGCGGGTGATGGCGAGCGGCAAGTGCGTGGTGATGGACATCGACGTGCAGGGTGCCGCGCAGTTCGTGCGGGCCTTTCCGGAAACGGTGACCATCTTCATCCTCCCACCGTCTGCCGAGGTGCTCCTCGAGCGGCTGCGGGGACGCCGGACGGAGGACCTGCCGCAGCTCGCGGCGCGCCTCCAGTCGGCGCTTCAGGAGCTGCAACGGGTCAACGAGTACGAGTACGTGATCGTGAACGACGACCTCGAGCGCGCCGTGACGAGCGTCGAGGCCATTCTGGACGCGGAGCACATGAGCCGCGAGCGGGTCAAGAACCTCCGTCAGCAGGTCGGGCAGCTCATCGAGCGGCTCGAGCAGGAAATCGAGAACACTACATCCCAGGGATAGAGTCAATGCGAGTTTTCACTCCCAACGAGATCGCTCCGCCCGTGGCCAACAAGTACCTCGGCGTGCTCGTGGCGGCCAAGTACGCCCGCGCGCTGAATGAATTCCCGGGCGGCTCCGCGTCGCGCGACAAGAAGCTCACGACGCGGTCGCTCGAGGAGCTCGCGAAGGACGACATCACGTACCGCGTCGTTCCGCGCCGCCGCTCGGCTGAATGATTCAGACGAGGCCGGGCATCTCGGTGCCGGGCCTCGCAACTTTGTGCCCGTGACGACCACCCCGATCCACCCGTACGCGGGCCATCGCATCCTCCTCGGCATCTCGGGGGGGATCGCGAGCTACAAGAGTGCGTGGCTCGCGCGGCTGCTCGCCAAGGCGGGCGCCGACGTCGACGTCGTCATGACGAAGTCGGCCACCGAGTTCGTCGGCGCGGTCACGTTCGAGGCGCTCACCGGAAGACCGGTGCACACCGGACTGTTCGACGCCGGCCGCACGCTCGACCACATCAAGCTCGCACGGGAAGCCGACGTCGTGGTCGTCGCACCGGCCACGGCAGATCTGATCGCGCGCGCCGCGACGGGGCAGGCCGACGACCTGCTCACCGCGGTGCTGCTCGCGACGCAATCGCCGGTGCTGTTCGTGCCGGCGATGAACGACCGGATGTGGGCGCACGCGCAGACGCGTGCAAACACTGCGCATCTCCGTGAGCTCGGCTATCGCGTTCTCGAGCCGGACGAGGGGATGCTCGCTGCCGGCGAAGGGAGTGGCCCGGGCCGCATGCCCGAGCCCGAGACGATCTTCGCGCATGTCGGCCGGCTGCTCGAGCGGCGGCACGCGCTGCACGGGAAGTCGGTGCTCGTCACCGCCGGGCCGACGCGCGAGCCGCTCGATCCGGTGCGCTTCATCTCGAATCACAGCTCCGGCAAGATGGGGGTCGCCATCGCGGCCGCGGCGTGGCGGCGTGGGGCCGACGTCACGCTCGTCGCGGGCCCGCTCGCCGTTGGCGCCCCGGTCGGAGTGACGCACGTGCCCGTCCAATCCACGATCGAGATGCGCGACGCAGTGGCCGAGCGTGTCGGCAGCGCCGACGTGTTGGTGATGGCTGCGGCGCCGGCAGACTATCAGCCGAGCGGGCGCGCATCCAGCAAGCTGAAGAAGACCGGTGGCGCGCGCTCGGTCGAGCTGCGCGAGACCCCCGACATTCTGCTCTCGACGCGTGAGAAGCGCGGCGCACACACGGTCGTGGTCGGCTTCGCGCTCGAGACCGACGATCTGCTCGCCAACGCGAAGAAGAAGCTCGAGGGGAAGGACCTCGACATGATCGTCCTCAATGCAGCGAACGAGCCGGGCGCGGGGTTCGGCGTCGACACGAATCGCGTGACGATCGTGCGGCGTGGTGCGGAGGAACCGGAAGCGCTGCCGCTGCTCCACAAGCGCGACGTGGCCGATGCGATCCTGGACCGCGTGGAGACGTTGTTGCATGGACGCTAGAGACGCGCTGCGGCGCTATCTGGAGCAGCGGCGTGAGCTCGGCGAGAGCGAGCTGGTGCTCGACTCCCTCAGCGTGGAGGAGGCGCTGAAGCTGCTGGGCGCGGGAGCGCGACCCGGGCCGGCCGATTGGCGCGCCGCCCTTCGCGCCGCCGGCGCCGCGCCATCCGCGCCGTCTTCACGCGCCGCACGCGAGCAGCCATACGAGCCTCAGCTCGAGGATCAGGATCTCATGCCGCGTCGTCCCGTTGCTCCCCCCACACCCGCGCCCTCCGACGCCGTGCACGTCCCGTCGACGCAGCGGGGAGCGGGCGCCGCCGACCCACTCGACAACGTGCCCGCGGGCATCACCGTGAGTGGGGCGTCGCGCGCGCTCTTCGAGGATCCCGCATTCAAGCTCGCGTCGCTCGACGAGATCAACGCCGTGGTGGCGACGTGCCGCCGGTGCTCGCTCTACGCCACGGCCACCAATCCCGTTCCGGGGGTGGGCAACCCCAACGCGGACTTCATGTGCGTGGGCGAGGCGCCTGGCGCGAACGAGGATGCGCAGGGGGAACCGTTCGTCGGGCAGGCAGGGCAGCTCCTCAACAAGATCCTCGAGGCGATCAAGCTGACGCGTGAGGAGGTGTACATTGCGAACGTCCTCAAGCATCGGCCGCCCGGCAACCGGAACCCGCTGCCGGAGGAGGTCACGGCCTGCTCGCCCTACCTCGTCCGGCAGATCGAGCTGATTCGGCCCAAGGTCATTCTGGCGCTCGGCACCTTTGCAGCGCAGACTCTACTGGAGACCAAGCTCTCCATCGGTAAGTTGCGCGGCCAGGCGCACCGTTACTATGGGGTGCCCTTGATCGTGACGTATCACCCTGCCGCGCTGTTGCGGAACCCCTCCTGGAAGCGCCCCACCTGGGAAGATGTCCAGCTCGCCCGTCGAATACTCGATCACGCTCTCGCCGCCGGGTCGTGACCCGTACCGCGACCGGCGTCCTCCCTACTCCGAGGACGCCGAGCAGGCGGTGCTCGCGGCCATGCTGATCGACCAGGACGCGGTGATGCGCGCGATCGAGGTCGTGGACGACTCGATGTTCTACGCCGAGCGCCACCGCCGCCTGTTCCGCGCGATGGTGGCGATCACCGAGCGCGGGAGCGTCGTCGATCCCCTCACGCTCGCCGACGAGCTGGGGCGGCGCGGGGAGCTCGAGGGCGCCGGTGGGAAGGACTACATCGGCTTCCTGGTCGACGCCGTGCCGACGGCGGCGAACGTCGAGTACCACGCGAAGATCGTGAAGGAGAAGGCGCTGCTGCGGCGCCTGATCGAGGTGTCCACGGAGATCGTCAGCGAGGCGTTCAGCGGCGCCAACACCGCCGACGATCTGCTCGACATCGCGGAACAGAAGATCTTCCAGGTCGCGCAGCAGCGCTCGAACGAGGGCTTCTCGCGCATCAAGGAGCTGCTCTGGCCGACGATGGAGCGCATCGAAGCGATCCACGCCGGTGGCCAGCCGATCACGGGCATCGCGAGCGGCTTCACCGATCTCGACGACATGACCTCCGGGTTCCAGCCCTCCGACCTCGTCATCGTCGCCGCGCGTCCGTCGATGGGAAAGACCGCGTTCACGCTGAACATCGCGCAATACGCGGCGATCGAGAAGGAGAAGAAGGTCGCCTTCTTCTCGCTCGAGATGAGCAAGGAGTCGCTCGTGCAGCGTATGCTCACCGCCGAGGCGCGCATCGACGCGCAGAAGCTCCGCAAGGGCATGCTGCGCGACGACGACTTCCCGCGTCTCGCGCGCGCGGCGGGCATACTCACACATGCGCCGATCTGGATCGACGACACCGCCGGTATCACGCTGCTCGAAATGCGCTCCAAGGCGCGCCGCCTCAAGGCGGATCAGGGGCTCGACATGATCATGGTGGACTACCTCCAGCTCATGCAGGGGCCGGCGAACTCGGAGAGCCGGCAGCAGGAGGTATCGCAGATCTCACGCGGCCTCAAGGCGCTGGCCAAGGAGCTGAGCGTGCCGGTGATCGCGCTGTCACAGCTCTCGCGCGCCCCCGAGCAGCGCGCGGGCGACAGCAAGCGGCCGCAGTTGTCCGACCTGCGTGAATCCGGGGCCATCGAGCAGGACGCCGACCTCATCATGTTCATCTATCGCCCCGAGGTGTACGAGGGGCCGGTGGACAAAGACGGCAACTCGCTCGAGGGGCGCGCGGAGATCATCGTCGGCAAGCAGCGCAACGGCCCGATCGGCTTCGTCAATCTGTACTTCCACAAGAATTATACGCGATTCGAGAATTTCTCGAACCGGGCACCGGCGCCGACAGGCGGCGGGACGGAGGCCGGACGTATCGGGCCGGGGGGCCAGGCGCAGAAGTACGCTTGAGTGTGGGAGGAGGAGCCTCGCGCTCCGGGAGCAGATCCGCGTCGCTCCGCGTGCGTCCGTGTGATCCCGGTTGCGGAGGTGGACCCCGACTCCACTGGTACACCGATGCTAGCTTTCGGCATGGCCGCGAAACCCAAAACCGTCTACCGTTGCACCGAGTGCGGCGCCGACCACCCGAAGTGGGCGGGGCGCTGTGACGTGTGCGGGGCGTGGAACTCGCTCGTCGAGGAGATGGCGGCCAGAGCCCCCGCGACGAGCGGCGCCGGTCGTCGTGCCGGCGGGGCGCGCACCCTCGCCGAAGGCGGGAGCGTCGCTCCCACGCCGCGGCTGCGCGAGGTCAGCGGCTCGGAGGCGAAGCGCTGGAAGACGGGGCTCGACGAGTTCGATTTCGTCCTCGGCGGTGGCATCGTGCCCGGCTCGATGATCCTCATCGGCGGCGAGCCGGGGATTGGAAAGTCCACCCTGCTGCTCCAGGTCGCGGCTCGGCTTCAGAGTGCCGGACACGCGACGCTCTATGCGAGCGGTGAGGAGAGCGCGCTCCAGGTGAAGCTGCGTGCCGACCGCCTCGCCGAGACCGCCGGTGACGTCGCCCTGTTGAGCGAGACGAATCTCGAGACCATCCTCGCCACCGTGTCGGCGACCGCGCCCGCCGTGCTCGTCGTCGACTCCATTCAGACGGTGTTCACGAGCGATCTCGAGGGCGCCCCGGGGAACGTCGGGCAGGTGCGCGAGTGCGCCGCGCGATTGATGCGCGTCGCCAAGGAGAGTGGGACGGCGGTGTTCGTCGTCGGCCACGTCACCAAGGGGGGCGGCATTGCCGGCCCGAAGACGCTCGAGCACATCGTGGACACGGTGCTCTACTTCGAGGGCGAGAACTCGCTCGACCACCGCGTGCTGCGCGCGACGAAGAATCGCTTCGGCAGCGTGGACGAGATCGGCGTGTTCCGCATGGCGGAGGACGGGCTCGTTCCCGTGGCCAATCCATCAGAGCTCTTTCTCGGCGATCGCACCATGACGGCGTCGGGGAGCGCGGTGACCGCGCTCCTCGAGGGAACGCGCCCGATTCTCATCGAGGTGCAGGGGCTCGCCGCGAAGGCGGGATTCGGCACGCCGCAGCGCGTCGCGACCGGCTACGACAATCGCCGTCTCGCCTTGCTCCTCGCCGTGCTCGACAAGCGCGCCGGCTTGTCGTTCGGCCAGCTCGACGTCTTTCTCAACGTCGTCGGCGGGGTGCGTCTCTCCGAGCCCGCGGGCGATCTCGCCGTGGCGAGCGCACTCGCGTCGAGCGTGTACGACCGTGCGCTCCCGCACGAGGCGGTGTTCGTCGGTGAAGTCGGACTCGGCGGCGAGATCCGCCCCGTGTCGCAGGCGGAGCGTCGGCTCGCCGAGGCGGCCAACATGGGGATGACGACGGCGTATCTCGCCGAGCGCGCCGTACCGAAGCGCGTCCCGAAGGGGCTGAATGCCGTCGGCGTGCGCACCGTGTCGGATCTGTTCGAGCGGATCTTCCGGTGAGCGCGCACGAAGCACAGCGCAGGGACGTGGGTGTCGTGGTCGTTGCCGGCGGGAGCAGCACGCGCACCGGCGGCTCGGAGCTCAAGCAGTTTCGCTGGGTGGCCGGCAAGCCGATGCTGCTGCACAGCGTGCAGACCTTCCTGGCGCGGGCCGACGTCGGCATGGTCGTCGTCGTGCTGCCGCACCGGTACGCCGGTGATCCGCCTCCGTGGCTCTTTCAGTGCGACGTCGACCGCCTCCTCGTATCGGTGGGCGGGCGTACGCGCAGCGAAAGCGTGGCCAACGGTCTGGACGATCTCCCCGACGACGCGGAGATCGTGCTCGTGCACGACGCAGCTCGCCCGCTCGTGAGCGCGGAGACGATCGACCGCGTCGTGGCGTGCGTGCGCGCGGGAACGAGCGCGATCGCCGCGCTGCCCGTCGTCGACACGCTGAAGGAAGTGAACGATGCCGGCATGATTCAGCGCACCGTGGACCGCGAGATGCTCTGGCGCGCGCAGACCCCGCAGGGCTTTCCGCGGCGCGTGCTCGTCGACGCCCATCGCCGCGCGCGGCAGGAACGCGCCTCCGCAACGGATGACGCCGCGCTGCTCGAGCGGCTCGGCATTCCCGTGCGCGTGGTGCGCGGCAGCGAGCGCGCGCTGAAGGTCACCGAGCCGGGTGACTTCGCGCGCGTCGAGGCCCTCTTAGCACTGGACGAATGACGCACGACGCTGCTCTGAGCATTCCCTTCTGGTCCGATGACGAGATCGCGGCTGCCGCCCGTCCGGCATTCGAGCAGATCGAGCGGCGTCGCGTGCTCGCGTATCCCACCGAGACGGTGTACGGCTTCGGCGGGGGGATCGACCGCGATTCGGTCGATGCGCTCATCCGCCTCAAGGGGCGCCCCAAGGGCAAGCCCTTTCTCCTCCTCATCGCCGGCAGCGAGATGTTGGGGAAGCTCGATCTCACGCTGCCGAGCTTCGCAACGAACCTGGCGGCGCGCTTCTGGCCCGGCCCGCTGACGCTCGTCCTCCCCGGCGGCGAACGGCGCGTCCCCGAGCCGCTGCGCGGACCGGAAGGGGGAATCGCCGTGCGCTGGACGTCCCATCCGGCGCTCCAGCGTCTGATCGCCACGTACGGCGAGGCCATCACCTCCACGAGCGCCAATCGGCCAGGGGTTCCCCCCGCCATGTCCGCGCGCGAGATTCGAGAACAGTGGAGCGACGCGATCGCCCGAGGCACGTTGCGCGTGCTCGACGGCGGAACGTTGCGTCCGTCGCCGCCCTCCACCGTGGTGGATTGCACGGGACGAGCACCGCGCGTGGTTCGTCCCGGGGCGATTGCTGCCGCGCGGCTGCGCGAGGTCGCGCCGCAGCTCATTGGAGATGCCTGAGCTCATGAAGCTTCTGTTCGTCTGCACCGGCAACACGTGCCGCAGCGCCCTCGCGGAGGCGATCGCGCGCAAGGTCGCGATCGAGCGTGGGCTGGTGGACGTCGAGGTGGCGAGCGCCGGCACGAGCGCGTGGGACGGTGCCTCGGCCTCGGACGGCGCGATGCTCGTCGGCATGGAACGGCGGCTCGACCTCGGCAGCCATCGATCCCAGCAGCTCACGCGCGCACTCGTCGAGTCGAGCGACCTGATCTTCGCCATGGGACCGCATCACCTCGAGCGCGTGGAAGCACTCGGTGCGGGGGACAAGGCGTATCTCCTGACCGCGTATCCGCGGCACGGCAGCACGGGACGCGCGATCAGCGATCCCATGGGCGCGGAGCTCGACGTCTATCGCGCGACGGCAGACGAGCTGGAGTCGGAGATCCGCCGCGTGTTCGATCATCTCGCGGCGACGAAGGTCCCCGGGGCGTCGTGAGACCACGGCCCGGACGCCTGGTCCTTCTCGGGCACCCGGTCGCGCACTCGATCTCGCCCCGATTCCAGAACGCCGCGCTCCGCCGCGCGGGCATCGCGCTCACGTACGAGGCGCTCGACGTTCCCCCTGAGCAGCTCGACGACACGCTGCGCGAGCTCGCCCGGCAGAACGGTGCGGGGAACGTCACGATTCCGCACAAGGAAGCCGTCGCCGCGCGCTGCGTCCGCGTGACCGACCTGGCACGCCGCTGCGCTGCGGTCAACACGTTCTGGCACGAGGACGGAGCACTCTGCGGTCACAACACAGACGTCGGTGGTGCCGAGCTCACGATGCGTACGCTACTCGGCGGCGAGACGCGGGGCGCGCGGCTCGCGCTCGTGGGCGCGGGAGGGAGCGGTGCGGCGGTGTTGTGCGCGGCGGAAGGATGGGAGGGCGCGCACGTCCGCGTCTATAATCGGCACATGTCCCGTGCCGAGCAGCTCGCCGCTCGTTTCCCCGCCATCGCGACGGCGATGTCGTCGCTCGAGGAAGCGCTGCGCGACGTGCGGCTCGTGGTGAATGCCACACCCATCGGCATGCGCGACGACGCCCATCCGGTCCCGATCGCATTGCTTCCCCGTGGCGCCGCCGTGTTCGATCTCGTCTATCGCGCGCACGAGACGGCGTGGGTTCGCGCAGCGCGCGACGCCGGCCATCGCGCCGCCGACGGTGAGGGGATGCTGCTGGAGCAGGGGGCGCTCGCCTTCGAGCGGTGGTTCGGTGTGGCGCCCGATCGCAACGCGATGTGGAAAGCGATGCACTGAGCGCCCTGCGGCGCAGCGCCGGAGCGCTGCTCGAGCTGGTGCTGCCACGCGCCTGCGTCATCTGCGGCCGTGCGCTCGGCAGCCGCGAGACGGGACTCGTGTGCGGCCGTTGCTGGCTCGGGGCACAGCCGCTGCCGCAGCCACAGTGTGCCCGCTGCGGTCATCCGATCGACACCTGGCGCACGGCCATCAGGTGCGCGTGGTGCGAGCTCCTTCCCCCCTTCGTGCGCGCGGCGCGGTCGGCCTTTGTCATCCCCGGCGGTGCGGCCGAGTCGATCGTCCATGCGCTCAAGTATCGCGGCTGGCCCGCCGTCGCACCGGCGATGGCACGGCGCATGGGCTCGCTCCGCTTTCCCGACGACGTGGAGCGCGAGCGCGCCGCCCTGGTCCCGGTGCCCCTTTCGCGAACGCGCCGGCGCGAGCGCGGATACAACCAGAGCGCCGAGCTGGCGCACGCGTTGTCGGCGGTGTGGCGCGTGCCCGTACGTGAGGATCTGCTGGAACGCGTGCGTGCAACGAAGACGCAGACGCGGTTGACACCAGGGGAGCGATCTCGCAACGTTTCGGGCGCGTTTCGTGCACGCCCGGAGCGCAGCGCGCTCCGGGGTCTCCACCTCGTGTTGGTCGATGACGTCGTGACCACGGGCGCAACTCTCAACGCGTGTGCTGCCGCACTGCACGATGGCGGTGCACGCATTCTCAGTTTCGTGACCTTTGGCCGGGCGCCTGCCCTTGGCGACCGGTGGTAAAACCCATGGGAGACACAATGGCAATTCGCGTCGGCATCAACGGCTTCGGGCGCATCGGACGACAGGTCCTGCGCGCGGCCAAACAGGCAAACGTCAGCGACCTCGAGTTCGTGGCCGTCAACGATCTCACCGACACGAAGACGCTGGCCCACCTGTTCAAGTACGATTCGGTGCACCGCGAGTACAAGGGCGAGGTGAAGGCCGGCGCCGACGCCATCAGCGTCGACGGCAAGACGATCAAGATCCTCGCCGAGAAGGATCCGGCCAGGCTCCCGTGGAAGGACCTCGGCGTGGACATCGTGCTCGAGTCCACCGGCCGTTTCACGGACAAGGAGAAAGCCGCGGCGCACATCGCCGGCGGGGCGAAGAAGGTGATCATCTCCGCCCCGGCGAAGGGCGAGGACATCACGATCGTGCTGGGTGTCAACGAGAAGAAGTACGACGCCGCGAAGCACCACATCATCTCCAACGCCTCGTGCACGACGAACTGCCTCGTGCCGATGGTGAAGGTGATCCGCGACAACTTCGGGTTCGTCCGCGGCTCGATGGTCACGGTGCACAGCTACACGAACGACCAGAACGTCCTCGACCTGCCGCACAAGGATCTGCGCCGCGCCCGCGCGGCCGCCCTGTCGATGATTCCCACCACGACCGGCGCCGCGAAGGCGACGTCGCTCGTCATCCCGGAGCTGAAGGGGAAGATCGACGGGATCTCAATCCGCGTCCCGACCCCCGACGTCTCGCTGACCGATCTGGCCGTCGTCCTGGAGAAGCCGGTGACGGTGGACGAGGTCAACGCGGCGTTCAAGAAGGCGGCATCGGAGGAGCTCAAGGGGATCCTCAAGTTCAGCGAGGAGGAGCTCGTCTCCTCCGACTACATCGGCAACCCGCATTCGTGCATCGTGGACGGCAAGTGCACCAACGTCGTGGACGGCACGCTGCTCAAGGTGTCGGGCTGGTACGACAACGAGTGGGGATACGCGTCGCGCTGCGTCGATCTGCTGCGCTACGTCGGCACGCAGCTCTGACGGCGATGGCCAAGCTGACGGTTCGCGATCTGTCCGCGGAACAGCTCCGCGGGAAGCGCGCGCTCGTGCGCGTGGACTTCAACGTCCCGCTCGACGAGCATCGCCACGTCACCGACGACACGCGCATTCGCGCCGCACTCCCGACGATCGAGCTCCTCCTGGATCGCGGGGCGCGTGTCGTGCTGCTCTCCCACCTCGGTCGCCCGAAGGGGAAACCGGAACCGAAGTACTCGCTCGAGCCGGTCGCGCGGCGACTCGCCGAGTTGCTGCCGAAGCGCAAGGTCGTGTTCGTGGAGAGTACCGACACGGACGAGGCGGAAAAGGCGACCTACGAGCTGAAGGACGGTGAGCTGGTCCTGCTCGAGAACACGCGCTTCCTCGGCGGCGAGGAGACGAACGATCAGCGGCTGGCGCGCGCCCTCGCCCAGCTGGGTGATCTCTACGTGAACGACGCATTCGGCGCGGCGCACCGCGCGCATGCGTCCACCGAGGGTGTCGCGCACCATCTCGAGCCCGCCGTCGCGGGGCTGCTGATGGAGAAGGAGCTCGCCTACCTGCAGGGCGCGCTCGAGAACCCGAAGCGTCCGTTCGTGTCGATCCTCGGCGGCGCGAAGATCTCGGGAAAGATCGACGTCATCGAGGCGCTGCTGCCCAAGGTCGACGCGCTGCTCGTCGGCGGAGCGATGGCATGCACGTTCTACAAGGCGATGGGGCTCGAGGTCGGGAAGTCGCTCGTCGAGCCGGATCGCCTCGAGATGGCGAAGACGCTGCTCGACAGGGCGGGCACACGACTCATTCTTCCGCACGACGCGACGGTGGCGCCGTCGATCGAGGCGGGCGGCGAAGCGCGCGCCGTGCCGAAGGAGGAGATTCCGCGGACCATGGCGATGCTCGACATCGGACCGCGCACGGCCGAGTCGTATTCGCGTGCGATTCTGAGCGCGAAGACCGTGCTGTGGAACGGGCCGATGGGCGTGTTCGAGACGCCGCCGTTCGACAAGGGGACACGTGCGATCGCCGAGGCGATGGCCAAGGCCACGGAGAAGGGCGCGACGACGATCGTCGGTGGCGGCGACTCGGCGGCCGCGGTGGAGCAGGCCGGGCTCGCGTCGAAGATGAGTCACGTGTCGACCGGTGGTGGCGCCTCGCTCGAGTTCCTCGAGGGGAAGGTGCTCCCCGGCGTCGCCGCACTCAACGACAAGTAAGGCGGTGGCCGCCCATCGCCGGCCGGTTCTCGCGGCCAACTGGAAGATGAACCTCGCGCCGTCGGAGGCCACCGCGTTCGTTGCGGCGTTCCTTCCGCGCTACGCCGCGCACGATGATCGCACCGTTATTCTCTTTCCCTCGGCCCTGAGCTTCGCGGCGACGCACGCGGCGACCACGCCGCGCCCCGACATCAGGCTCGGCGTGCAGAACGTGCACACGGAGGAGAAGGGCGCGTTCACCGGGGAGAATTCCGCCGCCATGGCCGCCGGCGCCGGCGCGGCGTTCGTGCTCGTCGGTCACTCCGAGCGGCGGCACGTGTTCGGTGAGACCGATGCACACGCGGCGCAGAAGTGCGCGCGCGTCGTGGCACATGGTCTCACGCCGGTGCTGTGCGTGGGAGAGAAGATCGAGCAGCGCGAGCATGGTGAGACGGAGAGCGTCGTGCTCCATCAGCTCCGCACCGGGATCTCGATGCTCGCGCACGAGGCGGTGCGCGCGATGATCATCGCGTACGAGCCGGTGTGGGCGATCGGCACCGGGCGCACGGCAACTCCCGCTGACGCCACCGCCGTGCATCGCGTCATCCGGAGCGCGCTCACCGAGGCGGTCGGTCGAGACGCAGCCGAGATCCCGATCCTCTACGGCGGCAGCGTAAATACCGGCAACGCCGCCGCTCTTCTCGCGGCTGATCAGGTGGATGGATTGCTCGTCGGGGGCGCGAGCCTCGACCCAGAAGGATGGGCGACGATCTGCGGGCAGGGTTCCACAGCTTGACCATCCTGCTAAGTCCCGTCATATTTGGTGGTTACACCACCACACGCCTCTCACTTTCCCCCGCAGCATGATCACCTTTCTTCTCGTTCTGCTCATCCTCGACAGCCTGGTGCTCATCGCCGCCATCTTGCTGCAGAGCGGCAAGGGGTCCGGGCTCGCGGCGAGCTTCGGCGGGGTGAGCAGCTCGGCCGACTCGCTGCTCGGCACGCGGCAGACGGGGAACCTGCTCACGAAGGCGAGCTGGTGGGGCGGTGGGATCTTCCTGGCGCTGTCTTTCGTTCTGTCGCTCGCGTCCACGCGGCAGCGCGCGCCCAAGTCGGCGCTCGACGAGGCCTTCCGCGCCGCGCCCGCTCCGACCACCGCGCCCGCGGCAACGCCGAACGCAAGCACGAACAGCGCGATCCCGCTCACGCCGGCCAACCCGGCGCCGAGCACGCCACCCGCCACGGCGCCAGCGGCGCCCGCCAAGAAGCCCTGACGCAGTGACGACGCGCGTCGAATCGACAGGGTTCCTCCTCCTCGAGGACGGAACCCTGTTTCGCGGTGTGCTACGCGGCACGCTCGCCACGACCGTAGCCGAGGTCGTGTTCACCACCAACATGAGCGGCTATCAGGAAGTCTTCACCGATCCGTCCTATCGTGGCCAGATCGTGGTGATGACGGCACCGATGCTCGGCAACTACGGCGTCAACCCTGCCGATCCGGAGTCGGCCGCGCCGCAGGTCGCTGGTGTCGTGTGCCGGGAGCTGGCCCGCCGCTACTCCAGCTGGCGCGCCGAAGGGGATCTCGAGTCCTACCTGACCGCGGCGCAAATTCCGGTGCTGGAGGGCGTTGACACGCGTCGTCTCACACGGCACCTGAGAACGGTGGGCGTGATGCGCGGCGTCGTCGCCGCGGGCGATTCGCCCTCCGAAGAGGCACGCGCCGCGCTTGAGGCGTGCCCATCCATGGCGGGGCTCGACCTCGCGTCGCGCGTCACGACACGCGAGTCCTACGAATGGGGTAATCCGCAGGCACCGCATCACATCGTCGCCTACGACTACGGCATCAAACGCAACATCCTTCGGCTGTTCGACGACGCCGGCTGTCGCGTGACCGTCGTTCCGGCGCAGACGCCCGCCGAGCAGGTGCTCGAGATGCAACCGAACGGGGTGTTCCTCTCGAACGGCCCGGGCGACCCGGACGCGATCACCTATGCGCCCGACACGATCCGCACGATCGCCGAGGCGGGGACGCCAATCTTCGGTATCTGCCTCGGCCATCAGCTCTTGGGGCTGACCTTCGGGGCATCGACGGTGAAGATGCCGTACGGCCATCGCGGCGGAAATCACCCCGTGCGCGAGCTGGAGACCGGACGCATCCTCATCACGTCGCAGAACCACGGCTTCGCCGTCCAGGGGAGTGACCGCGAGATCCCGGGCGCCTCGGCGCTCGAGGTCACGCACGTGAACCTCAACGACGGAACGGTTGAGGGGCTCCGGCATCGCGAGCTCCCGATCTTCGCCGTGCAGTACCACCCGGAGGCAGCGCCAGGCCCGCACGACGCCCGCCCCCTGTTCGGTCAGTTCATGGAGACGGTGCGGAAACGCGAGGGCTGAAGTGGTCCAAGCTCTTGACACATAAGAGTTAACGCGGCTAAGTTCGATCAGCTTTTCAGCCCCCTCCCGCTGCCCGCTCTGAGGCATCTGTCATGACGAAAGCCGATCTGGTCGAGCGCGTAACCGCCCAGATTTCCCGCACGGCGGGGCCGATGATCTCCAAGAAGGACTGCGCGCGCGTGGTCGATTCCTTCCTGGACGCGATCAAGGAAGCGCTGCAGGAGCAGAAGAACATCGAGGTCCGCGGATTCGGCACGTTCAAGATTCGTCACCGCAAGACGCGCATGGCGCGCAATCCGCGCACGGGCTCCCCCGTCGAGGTATCGGCGCGTCCGGTGCCGGTGTTCAAGCCGTCAAAGGAGCTGCGCGCCATGGTCGCCAATCTCGACGTGGGCGACTTGAGCGATGAAGAAGAGGAGATGACGGAGGCATAAACGCTTTCCGTGTCGTGGTTTGCGCCCCGGCCACGCGCCGGGGCGTCGCGTTTTACGGCGGGAACTTTCCCCTGCGCCGCCGGCTCTGTAGGATGTGCTCATGAGCGTCACCGTTCTGCTCTTCGCCTCGTACGCCGACGCGTTCGGCGCCGACCGCGTCGCCGTCGAGCTGCCGCCGGAGGCCACGGTGGCCGACGTGCTCGCCGATCTCCGCCGGCGGCCGGGCGCAGCGGTGCTCCCGCCGAAGCCGCTCGTCGCGGTGAATCGGCGTTATGCGACGGCGTCAAGCCGTGTGCGCGCCGGCGACGAGATCGCCCTCATTCCCCCGGTGGCCGGCGGATGACCCTTACGGCGCGACTCCACCGCAACACGATCGACGCCGGCTCACTCGTGCGAGCGGTCGCCGCTCCGGCGAACGGGGCGCTCATCCTCTTCCTCGGCGTCGTGCGGGACGTGAATCAGGGACGCGCCGTCACGGGGATCGAGTACTCCGCGTACGAGCCGATGGCCGTGCAGGAACTTCAGGCCATCGCGAGCGAGGCCGCAGAGCGGTTCGGCACGAACGACATCGCGATCGAGCACCGACTCGGCGCGCTCGCGCTCGAGGAGGTGAGCGTGGGCATTGCCGTCGGGCACGCGCACCGGGGCGCTGCGTACGACGCGTCGCGCTGGATCATCGAAGAGCTGAAGACGCGGGTGCCGATCTGGAAGCGCGAGCACTACGTCGACGGGACGCGTGAGTGGGTCGACCCGAGCGGGCGCCCCGCGGCGGGCGCGGTGTCATGAGCGCGCTGCTCGATCAGTTCGGGCGGACGATCCAGTACCTGCGGATCTCCGTCACCGACCGCTGCAACTTCCGCTGCCGCTACTGCATGCCGCTCGCGGGGCTCCAGTGGTTGCCGAAGGCGGACATCCTCACGTACGAGGAGATCACCGAGGTCGTGCGGCAGCTCTCGGCCATGGGGCTCGAGCGCATCCGTCTCACGGGCGGCGAACCGACGATCCGCCCGCAGCTCTCGACGCTCGTCGGCATGCTGCGCGCGATTCCAAGCGTGCAGGACATCGCGCTCTCGACGAACGGCGTGAAGCTTTCCGAGCTCGCGCCGGAGCTCGCTGCCGCGGGGCTGGATCGGGTCAACATCTCGGCGGACAGCCTCCAGGCCGAGCGCATCGCCGCCATCGCGCGGCGCGACCTCGGCTTCGATCCCGTCCGCGCCGCGGCGGCTGCGCAGCTCGCCGGCCTCGACCCGATCAAGCTCAACGTGGTCGTCATGCGCGGCGTGAACGACGACGAGCTGTTGGATTTCGCGCGCCTGACGCTTGCGCATCCCTGGCACGTGCGCTTCATCGAGCTCATGCCGGTGGGCGAGATGGAGGAGCTCACCGACGAGCACGTCGTGCCGAGCGATGAGATTCTCGCCCGCATCAGGGATGCGTTCGGCGCGCTGGAGCGCACGGCGGGTCCGGCGCGCGGCAACGGGCCGGCCGCGTACTCGCGCATCCCCGGCGCGAAGGGCAGCATCGGCGTGATCACGCCGATGACGCACACGTATTGCGGCAGCTGCAACCGCGTGCGGCTCACTGCCGACGGACGTCTGCGCACCTGTCTGTTCGGCGACCACGAGGTGGATCTGCGCACGCCGCTGCGCGCGGGCATCCCGCTGGCGCCGTTCGTCCACAAGGCGCTCGCCGAGAAGCCCGAAGCGCACGCCCTGCTGCAGCGGCGGAATGGGGGGCTGAGGGCGCTCTCTCAGGTCGGCGGGTAACGCTCTTGGGTTGCCGTCAGGGTAGATTCCCCGCGCAACGCTACTAGTTTTGTCTGAGCAGCATCTCACCTTCAGACATTTCGCTCTCATGGTCAATAAGATCACCGTCGTCGGCGCCGGCAACGTCGGCGCCACGGCGGCGCAGCGCGTCGCGGAGAAGGAGCTCGCGCGCACCGTCGTCATGGTGGACGTCGCCGAGGGGATTCCGCAGGGGAAGGCGCTCGATCAGTGGCAGAGCGCGCCGATCGAGGGGTTCGACTCCCGCGTCATCGGCACCAACGGCTACGACGAGACGAAGGACTCCGACATCGTCATCATCACCGCCGGCATCGCCCGCAAGCCGGGGATGTCGCGCGACGATCTGCTCAACACCAACGCGGGGATCGTCAAGTCGGTCGGCGAGCAGATCAGGAAGACGTCGCCCAGGGCGATCGTCATCGTGGTCTCCAACCCGCTCGACGTGATGTGCTACGTGGCCAAGGAAGCCACGGGCTTTCCGCGCCAGCGCGTGATCGGCATGGCGGGTGTGCTCGACACGGCGCGGTATCGCGCATTCCTCGCCGAGGCGCTCGACGTGTCCGTGCGCGACATCCAGGCCATGGTGCTCGGCGGACACGGCGACACGATGGTGCCGCTGATCTCGTACACGAGCGTGAGCGGCATCCCGATCACGCAGCTCATGGACAAGGCGACGCTCGACGCGATCGTCGACCGCACGCGCAATGGCGGCGCCGAGATCGTGAAGCACCTCAAGACCGGCTCGGCGTACTACGCGCCGTCGGCGGGCGCGGTGCAGATGGCGGAGGCGATCGTGAAGGATCAGCGGCGCATCCTGCCGTGCGCGGCGTGGCTGGAGGGCGAGTACGGGATGAAGGGGCTATACCTTGGCGTCCCGTGCAAGCTGGGGAAGAACGGACTCGAGAAGGTCATCGAAGTGCAGCTCACGCCGGACGAGAAGGCCGCGCTCGCGAAGAGCGCGGACGCCGTCCGCGAGCCGATGGCCGCGATCAAGCTCTAGTCCATCACGGGCGACACGCAGGTGGGTGTCGCCCGTGCCCGTTCAACTCCCGGAGCCTTCCATCCATGTGGGCGCTGACGCTGTACCGTTCGACGATCGGCAAGAAGGTGATCATGGCCGTGACGGGGCTGCTCCTCGTCGCCTTCGTGATCGCACACATGCTCGGCAACCTTCAGGTGTTCATCGGGGCGGGGAAGATGAACGCCTATGCCGCCTTCCTGAAGAGCACGGGTGAGCTGCTCTGGCTCGCGCGGCTCGGGCTGCTCGCCGCGGTGCTGCTGCACATCCTGATGGCGTGGCAGCTCGCGCAGATCAAGAACGCGGCGCGGCCGATCGGATATCAAAAGCGCGAGCCGCAGGTGAGCACGCTCGCGTCGCGCACGATGCGCTGGGGGGGCGTCCTGCTCCTCGTCTTCATCGTCTTCCACATCCTGCACTTCACCACCGGCACCGTGTTCCCGGTGGCCAGCCGTCCCGACGCCCTGTATCCGGCGTTCAGCCACACGAACGTGTACGGCAATGTGATCGCCGCCTTCCGCTCGCCGTGGGTGGTGGCGTTCTACGTCGTCGCGATGCTCTTCCTCATGCTGCATCTCTTCCACGGCGCGTGGAGCTCGGTGCGCACGTTGGGGCTCGCCAAGCCGTCGCGCTTTCCGCTCCGGCGTCGCGTGGCCACGGTCATCGCGATCGTCGTGTGGCTCGGCTTCACGGCCGTGCCGGTGGCGGTGTTCCTCGGAGTGATCCGCTAGATGACCCTCGAGCTCAAGTCGCGCATTCCGGCGGGGCCGCTCGCCGAGAAGTGGGATCGTCACCGCTTCGAGATGAAGCTGGTGAATCCGGCGAACAAGCGGAAATACACCGTCATCGTCGTCGGGTCTGGCCTCGCTGGCGGTGCGGCGGCGGCGACGCTCAGCGAGCTGGGATACAACGTCCGCTGCTACTGTTATCAGGATTCTCCGCGCCGTGCGCACTCGATCGCCGCGCAGGGGGGCATCAACGCGGCGAAGAACTACCAGAACGACGGCGACAGCATCCAGCGGCTGTTCTACGACACGATCAAGGGGGGTGACTTCCGCGCGCGCGAGGGGAACGTCTATCGCCTGGCGCAGATCAGCGTGAACATCATCGACCAGTGCGTGGCGCAGGGTGTGCCGTTCGCGCGGGAGTACGGCGGGCTGCTCGCCAACCGCTCGTTCGGCGGCGCGCAGGTGTCGCGCACGTTCTACGCGCGGGGTCAGACCGGTCAGCAGCTGCTGCTCGGCGCGTACCAGGCACTCGAACGCCAGGTGCATCTCGGAAACGTGCAGCAGTACAACCGCGCCGAGATGCTCGACCTCGTGGTGAAAGACGGGCGCGCGGTGGGCGTCGTCGTGCGCGACCTCCTCACCGGCCAGGTGCGGTCGCACTCGGCGCACGCGGTCGTGCTCGCGACCGGTGGATACGGCAACGTCTTCTTCCTGTCCAC
>CAYTKA010000037.1:0-26770 GCA_964438255.1 uncultured Gemmatimonadaceae bacterium
GTCCGACTGTCCGACTGTCCGACTGTCCGACCGTCCGACTGTCCGACTGTCCGACTGTCCGACTGTCCGACCACTCAGGGCCGTTCGACGTTTCGTTCCGCGCTCGCCGAGCCTGTGGGACGTTCGCCGCCGAGCGAGTTTGCGCTCTGGCGCGCCGTACCCTGCGAGGCCGTATTGGCGGACGCGGTGTTGACCGACGAACCCCTCCCGACACCGACCTCGCGGTCGGAGAGACGCTGCTGCGCGCTGCTCTGGCTCCCTGACGCTGCCGTGGTATTGGCATTCTGATGGAGGCGTGCCGCGCGGTTGGCGCCGCGCGCCTCTCCGCCGCGACGGCCGATCGCCGCCATGTGCTCGCGATTGCGGCTCACCGTCACGCCGCCCTTCCGCCCCGCCGCGCGCGCCTCGCTCGAGTCGAATTCGTGCGCCGTTCCCTTCTGGTGCGCCGCACGTCCGCCCTTGCTGGCGATCTCACGCTGCTTGTTGCGATCCATCGACGCGAACCCCCGGTTGCTCCGCTGCGCCGAGCCGTTCCCGGTCGCATTGTCCGCGCGACCAACACTCTCGCCGCTGGAAGGGCGCGCCGAGCGTCCGCTCTCGTTCGAGACTTCGCGCTGCCGTTCCCGGTCGGCGAAGCTGCGCTCTTCGCTATTGGGTCTGATCGCCATGAACTACTCCTCCTGAAAGTGTTGGGCCCCTGCCCGCTTCAACGCGCTCCCTCCGCTCCGAGAGCCGCGCTACCCGCGGCGGCCCGCAGGCCGCGACACGAAATTCATGTGCAAACTGCGGACCCATGCATTGCCGCACGGTCAGCCGGTCCCGCGATCGCACGTGATTGCGCCTCAATCACCATTGGTCGTTCAGCAACTCCTCACGCCAAATTCGTACATCCCCGACCGCGCGAACCGCGTGCGGCAGGTGCGCCTCGCCGCCGCGCGGCGTGAGCATCTCACCTTGATGTAACTCCAATCGGCGTTCGACGCAAAGAACACGGTGCCGGCGGCAAAGCATGGGCCGCCGCGAGTATATTCCCCCGCCATGTCGCTCTCCGTTCGTCTCCTCGGCACCTCAGCGACGCGCCCCACCGTGGAGCGCAACGTCGCCTCCCTCGCGCTCGTCCGGGAGGGGGAGACGCTGCTGTTCGACTGCGGCGAGGGCACACAGCGGCAGATGATGCGCTACGGCGTGTCGTTCTCGCTACAGGACATCTTCTTCACGCACTTTCACGCCGATCACGTGATCGGCGTGATCGGTCTGATGCGCACGATGTCGTTGCAGGGACGCGAGGAGCGACTGCGCTTGTGGGGACCGCGCGGTGCGGCGCGCATGCTCAAACGCGCCGAGGACTTCGGGATGGATCGACTCTCCTTTCCGCTGGAGATCGCCGAGCTGGAGCCGGGCCAGAAGGTACCGCGCACGGACTACGACGTCGTGCCGTATCCCGTGGATCACCGCGGTGCGCGCGCGCTGGGCTACACGTTGGTGGAGCACGACCGCAAAGGACGTTTCAACCCGGAGCTCGCGCGCGAGCTCGGCGTGCCCGAAGGTCCGCTGTGGGGAGAGATCCATCGTGGGCGCGCCGTCACTCTGGCCGACGGGCGCATGATCGAGCCGTCGGTGCTCGTGGGCGCGCCGCGGCCGGGCCGCAAGATCGTGATCACCGGCGACACGCGCCCCTGTGCCGCGTCGATCGAGGCATCACGCGGCGCGGACCTGCTCGTGCACGAGGCGACGTTCGGCGACGAGGAACAGGCACGCGCCGCGGAGACGGGACATTCCACGGCGCGCGAGGCGGCCACCGTTGCGGCGGCGGCGGGCGTCGGCACGCTGGTGCTCGTGCACTTCTCCGCGCGCTACTCGCGTGACGCGAGCGATCTCGGGCGCGAGGCGCGGGAGGTGTTCGAGCGAACGACCGTCGGGAAGGATGGGATGGAGATCGAGGTCCCGTATCGCGATGCGGCCCTCGCCCCGCCGGTCAGCCCTTCGTCAGCTCCGGGCGCTTGAAGGGATCCGGCCGGCTTACCGGCATGGAGCGCTTGAACAGCGCCGCGATCTCCTGCGCGTTCAGGTGGTCGAGCATCTTCTCCGGCGAGAGCCGCGACGTGACGCTGCGCGCTTCGGGGCCCTGGCTGATGATCCAGTTGTAGCGGTCGAGACGCGAGCTTTCACCGTCGGGGTGGCGGAAGAAGATGATCGCGTTGCTCGCGCCGGGGTTCTGCACGGCGACGCTCCAGGTCGTGCCGTCCGGCGACGTGTAGTTCTTCGTCTTCATCGTGGCGTGATACGGGAAAAGTCAGCCGACGAGCGTGCGCGAGAGCGGCTGGCGGCCGGCGTAGCCGGACTGCTCGTCATGCCAGAACTGCACCGACGGCTCGCCGAGCCGCCAGCAGAGGAGAACGCGCCGCCCATCGAGCTCGCTCGGGAAGTCGATCAGCCCGATGCGGCGGTCCTTGAGCTGGATGCCGAGTGCCTCCAGCTCCTCCTGAAAGCTGTCGATGTCGCGCGCGATCGCCTGGATCTCCCGCTCGAGCGCCGTGGCGCGTGGATCAGGGAGGTCGACGCGCACACCGGACACCAGCAAGTCGAGCTCCACGATGGCCTCCTGCCACCGACGGTGCGCCTGCACGATGTCGGCGACGATCTTCCGCACCAACGGGAGGGTTCGATTTGCCTGCTCGACCGTGAAGGAGGTCATGAGGGGAATCTACATGTGCGAGGCGAACCGCGAGTAGATGGCCGGCGGCACTACGTACGATCCACTCGCAGTTCGGCCTACCCATTCGGCCCCCGCTCAGCAAGGAGCGCCTCTCGGCGCTTCGCGGCGAGCTCGTTGAGCAGCCGGTCCTCCGACGTCTCCAACTTCAGCGGCGGCACCGGCGCCGGCTTGCCGTCGTCGTCCAGGTGGACGAAGGTCAGCCAGCACTCGTTCGTGTGCCGGCGCACGCCCGTCGCGATGTCCTCGGCGTACACGTCGGCGATCACGGAGAGCGACGTCCGCCCCACGTGCACGACACGCGAGCGTACCTCGACCAGCTCCCCGACGCGGATCGGCTCCTTGAACAGGATGCGGTCGATCGAGAGCGTCGTGCACTGACCGCCGCTATGCCGCATGGCGCTCAGCGCGGCGCAGCGGTCCACCATGCTCATGATCACCCCGCCGAACACCGACGGGCGTTTCAGGCCATTGGCCTGATGCGGCATCATTAGGTCGGCGACGACCGCCTCCGAGGCGCGCGGGGTCTTGGCGTGCGCGGTCGAGCGCTCCGTGGTGGAAGCGCTCACGTGCGGTGTCCGGTCGTACGAGTCCGCGCCCGGCGGGCTAACGGGAGCGGGTGGACGCTGCGCCGGTGCTGCGCGAGAGGGTGCCGCACGGTACCATGGTGCCGCGACGGTGCGGATCGGAGCGACGCCGTGCGCACCGTCTCGTCGTAGAGCGACGACTCCTGGAAGGCGCGCTCGAGCGCGCGCCGCTGCACGGAATCCACGGGAGGGCTGTCGAGCCAGAGGATGCGTGACGCAGGCGCCGGCACGCGGCCGAGCGCCCACTCGCGCGACGTGCTGTCGCGGAGCACCAGACCACCCGTCCCGCTCACCGGATCGTAGCGCACGACGACCTCGTAGTTGCCATAGTTGCCGTGGCGCCACACGTCACGCGAACCGTCGACGGAGGAGATGGGGAAGGCGGACGCGGCCTCGGCCCACCAGTCCGGCTCACCGATCGGGATGGGAGCGAGGGCGAGCAGATGTCCCGCGTCGCCGCCACCGGCGCCGGGGACGGCGTAGGCTACGGCTGGCGCGCCGTCCACCATCGTGATCGAGAAGCTCGCCGGATCGAGGCGGTAGTACGAGAGCAGCGCCGCGGCGCGTGCGCCACGCTCGTCGTGCGTGGCGCGCACCGAGTCCAGCGTCGACTTGAGCACGCGGCCCCGCGCGCGCTCCACCGCCGCCTGTGCGGTCCCGGTCACGGCGGACAGCGTGGCGGGGCGGCCGGCGCGGAGGTCGAGCACGCCGCGGCGGCTGGTGTGCCAGAGGGGCTCGTCGTCCCGCTCGACGTCGGTGTGGAGGGAGAAGGAGACGAACGGCCCCGCCACCCCCTCGAGGTCGAGCTGCGACGTGGCGGTCCAGAGGGGCTCGTCGTTCGGGGTATCGTCGGGGCTCAAGGGCTGGTCGCTCGGATGCAGCCGTGCGTACAGCCGCGCCAACTTGGGCACGATGGTGTCCTGGAAGACGAGCACCGAGTCGCCGCTCACGAGATCGCGGCGGTAGACGCGCTGGCCGACCAACACGGCGTCCTCGTAGGAGCGGTCGTCGTCGGCGACGTAGAGCTCGTACAGCCGTCCGTCCAGCCGCGCGAGCTGAAGGGGCGCGCCGCGCATCCGGACCTTACCGGCCAGGCTGGTCACCCAGAACGAGGAATCCCCGGCCGACAGGATGAACTCCGCCGCCGGGGGCGGTGGCATGACCGCCGTGGACCCCGCGTCGCGGCAAGCCGCGGTGGCGAGGAGCAGCGTCGAGAGGACGGCATGGGGAGCGCGGAACAGGGAACGCATCAGGGGGAAATATAGCGCGGCTTCCGTCCTCGCCGACGGCGCGAAAGGTGCCTCGGGGTCGCGGGTGCACGCACTACATTTCGTCATCCTCAGCCTCGGATTCGCCCGTGCCCGTGCGTCGTTCGTCCGCCCTTCGCGTCCTGCGTCCACTCGTCGCGCTCCTCGTCGTCGCCTGCACCGCCACCTCTGAGCGGAACGGCGTCAACTCATCCACTGTTCAGGGGGGATCGGCCGGCGGCGAGGTGTCAACGCCCGCGTCCAGGCGCGCCGACTCCGCCGTGCCCTCCTCGTCCAGCTCCAGTCGTACGACCTCCACTCGTACGACGAGCAGTGCGGCGGCGACGCCACCAACCGGTGCCGATACGGCGACGGTCGCCAATCGCAGCGTGGCGCCAATCGACGTGAACAAGGAGTTCCCGGTGGTGCGGGCGCTCTACGTCAACCGCTTCGCGGCGCAGAGCGGCAAGAAGATGAAGCGGCTGATCGAGATCGCCGATCAGACGGAGATCAACGCGCTCGTCATCGACATGAAGGACGAGTTCGGGCTGAACTTCAAGACGTCGAACCCGCAGTTCCAGAAGAACGCGGGCACCGCGGGGACAGTTAGAAACCTCGCCGCGCTCCTCGACACGCTGCGCGCGCACAAGATCCTCCCGATCGCGCGTCTGGTGGTGTTCAAGGATTCGGTGACGGCACGCGTGCATCCGGAGTGGACGATTCGCAAGCAGGACGGCAGCGTCTGGCGCGACAAGAAGGGGCTCGCGTGGGTGAATCCGTATCACCACGAGCTGTGGGACTACAACATCGGCGTGGCGGAGGAGCTCGCGAAGCTGGGCTTCGGCGAGATCCAGTTCGACTACATCCGCTTTCCCGAACCGTACCCGTCGCTGCCGACGCAGGTGTTCCCCGACAGCAAGGGCGTCGCGAAGCCCGACGTGCTGGCGTCGTATCTCAAGGAGGCGCGCGCGCGGCTCGACAAGCTCGGCGTGCGCACGACGGCCGACATCTTCGGGCTCGTCACCACGGTCGGCGGCCCGCTCGAAGTCGGACAGTGGTGGGAGAAGATCTCGCCGAACGTGGACGTGGTGCTGCCGATGGTGTACCCGTCGCACTACCCGCACGGCGATCTGGGACTCAAGGTGCCGAACGCCGAACCGTACAAGGTGATCAACATCGCGCTGACGCGCGCGCGCCAGCGCGATCAGAGGCTCGGCATCACGACGCCGGAGCACGTGCGCCCCTGGCTTCAGGCGTTCACGCTCGGCAAGCCGGCGTACGGGCCGGCCGAGATCGAGGCCCAGAAGAAGGGCGCGTACGACGCGGGCTACGACGGCTGGGTGCTGTGGTCGCCGGGGTCGAAGTACGAGCCGTTCGTGCCGGCGCTCGAAAGGACGCTGGTCACGCGGAAGAAGCCCTGACTCGTACCAGTCTTGAGTGGGGGGTTGGGAACTAGGACCTCGCCAACTCCCCTACTCCATCGACCAGTCGCGCGACTTCGTCGCTCGTCGTATAGGTCGCCGCGCCCGCGCGGACGAATCCGTCCGCGCGACCGAGTCGTTCGGCGACGGTCTGTGCGTAGAAGTCGCCGTTGGAGACGTAGACACCGCGTGTCGCGAGGAAGCGTGCGACGTCGTCCGTGGAATGCCCGCGTAGCGTGAACGACACCGTCGGCGTGCGTGGTGTGCCGGGTGGCGGGCCATAGAGCGTGACGCCGTCGATGCGCGCGAGGCCTTCCCACAGTTGCGCGAGGCGCGCCTCACCGCGCGCGTGCAGCGCGGCGAAGGCGCGCGTCAGTCGCTGGCGTCGAGAGCCGTTGCCGCCGGCGATGGCGGCGAGATAATCCACTGCCGCCGCGGCGCCCACGATGCCTTCATGATTCTGCGTCCCCGTCTCGAGACGCTCGGGCGCCTCCTCCGGCGCCGGTTGCAGCTTGGGGACGGCGAGTGACTCCACCAGCGCGGCACGGCCGAACAGCACCCCCGCGTGCGGACCGTAGAACTTGTACGAGGAGCAGGCGAGGAGATCGCAGCCGATGGCGCGCACGTCGATCAGCGCGTGCGGAGCGAAGTGCACGGCGTCGACGAAGGAGAGGGCGCCCACCTCGCGCGCCATGGCGCAGGCGCGCGTGACATCGGTGATCGTGCCAAGTGCATTGGAAGCCGCACCGATGGCGACGAGCTTGGTGCGTGGACCGATCAGTCGCGTCAAATCATCCCAGTCGGTGCGGAACGTCGTGGTATCCAGCCGTGCCGTGCGCACGACGAGACCGCGCTCGCGCGCCACGGCGTGCCACGGCGCGACGTTGGCGTGATGATCGAGCTCGGTCACGACGATCTCGTCGCCTGCCTTCCAGCCGCGCGCGAGCGCACGCGTGATGTGGAAGGTGATCGTCGTCATGTTGTTGCCGAAGGAGACGTCGGCCGGTGTGGCGTTGAAGAAGTCGGCGAACACGTCGCGCGCCTTCGCGAGCAGTGCGTCCGTTTCGGCGCTCGTCGGATACTGCCAGTGCGTATTGGCGTTGTGATTGAACAGATAGTCCGTCATGGTGTCGGCGACGGCGCGCGGCACCTGCGTGCCGCCCGGCCCGTCGAAGTACGCCACCGGATATCCGCGGTCCAGCCGCGTGAGCGCGGGGAAGTCGGCGCGGATCTCGTCGACCGTGCGCACGTGGCTCGTCTGCTGCTCCCGTGCCGCCGTCGTCATGCGATCTCCTGCCCCGCCCACTGCTCGATCATCTTCACCGCCTCCACGTGATCGGCCTCCTCGCCGAGCTCGTTGTGCGCGGCGCGAAAGAGATCCGCGGTGAGCTGGAGCACGGGTGACGGCACCTTCTGCTCGCGGGCGACCTGCGCGGCGATACCGATGTCCTTGTCGAGCAGCGCAAGGCGGAAGGTGCGCGGGAAGGCGCGTGTGAGCACGCGCTCGGGGAAGAGATTCATCGACGAGTTGGAGCGCCCGCTCGATGCATTGATAACGTCGAGCGCCACGTCGGGCTTCACCCCGGCGCGCGCGAGCGCGACGAGTCCCTCGCCGGCGCTCCAGATGTGCACGGCGAGCAGCGCGTTGTTCACCGCCTTGAGTGCATCACCCGCACCGACGACGCCGCAGTGAACGATCTTCTTGCCGAAGGCCTGCAGCACGGGGGTGACGCGCGCGAGGAGTGCGGTGTCGCCACCGACCATCACGGTCAGCGTGCCTTCCTCCGCACCCTTCACGCCGCCGCTGACCGGCGCGTCGAGAAAGCCGACCCCCTGCTCGGCGAGGCGCGCCGCGATGCGCTTGGAGGTAGCCGGATCGCCCGACGTGCAGTCGACGAGCGCCGTGCCCTTGCTCATGCCGGCGAGGAGCCCATCCGGTCCGTCGAGCACCGAGGCGACGTCCGCCGAGACGGGAAAGCACGTGAAGACGACGTCGGCGCCGCGGGCCGCATCCGAGGGTGAGCGTGCGGCACGCGCGCCGTGCTCCTTCGCGAACGCGTCGGCCTTCGCGGTGGTGCGATTCCAGACGGCGAGGGTGATGCCGTGGGCGTGAGCGAGACGAGCGGCCATCGGACGACCGATGGCGCCGAGGCCGAGAAAGGCGACGGAGGTCATGGGCGCAGGGTTCGAGGAATGAGCGTCGTAATCTATATTCCGGCATGATCACGCGTCTTCGCATTGCCGGAATGACCTGCCAGCGCTGCGTGCAGGCGGTCTTCACGTCGCTCACGCCGGTGGCGGGCATCGTCTCCGCCGACGTCGGCATCGGCGCGGCGACGATCGAGCACGACGGTCGGACGACGGTGGAGGCGCTCACCGAAGCGATCGCGCTCGCGGGGTATTCTGTGGTGGGGGCGGAGGGGCGGAGGGAGTTGAGGGTCCTGTAAGCTGGTAGCTCGCCGTTGATGTCTCCGTGCATTGGAGGGGACATCCCGTAAGGTCCAAATACCCACGCACCGCGTACCACTACTCGCAGTTCAGGAGCACCCGCGGTCGGCACTCATTCAGTTGTCCGGATCCGCCCTGCTCCCTAGCTTCCCGCGAATGTCCCCTGCTCACCGCCCAGAAGGGCGTCCGGTCGGTGCCTTGCTCGCTCCCGATCTCCTCGTGCTGCTCGAGGAGTCGCCGGAGCTGATCGCTGCCGAGACGGAAGAGCTGCATCCGGCGGACCTCGCTGACGTCGCCGAGCAGCTTGCGTTCGAGCAGATCCCGCGGTTGCTCGCGGCGCTGCCGAAGGAGCGTGCGGCGTCGGTGCTCGAGTACGTGGACGAGGAGCTCCGCGCCAAGGTGCTGGAGGAGATGAGCCCCGAGCAGGCCGCGGAGCTCGTGAGCGCGATGACCCCCGACGAGCGCGCCGACGTCCTCGAGGAGCTCGACGAGGAGCACGCCGGTGAAATCGTCGAGGAGATGCCGGCGGAGGAACGCCGGGTCACGCAGCAGCTCCTTCGCTACGACCCCGATACCGCCGGTGGTCTGATGACCACCGAGTTCGTCTCGGAGCCGGCGAGCGCCTCGGTCGAGGACACGCTGCGCAAGGTGCGCATCATCGCACGGAGCGGAAAGCGCGAGGCGATGTCCGCGATCTACACCACCGACGGCGAGGGCCGCCTCGCCGGTGTGCTGTCGCTGCGCGAGCTCCTCGCTGCTCCGGAGGGCGCACGCCTCGCCGACGTCGCATGGACAGAAGTGCAGAGCGTGTCACCCTTTGCCGACCGCGAGGAAGTGGCGCGGGTCATCTCGAACTACGACCTGCTGCTCGTGCCGGTGGTGAGCGAGTCGAACCACATCATCGGCGTGATCACCGTCGACGACGTGATCGACGCGATTCAGGAAGAGCAGACGGAGGACGTGCAGAAGCTCGGCGGTCTGGAGGCACTCGACGAGCCGTACACGCAGATCGGCTTCTTCCGCATGCTGCGCAAGCGCGCCGGCTGGCTCACCGCGCTCTTCCTCGGCGAGATGCTCACCGCGACGGCGATGGGACACTTCGAGGCCGAGATCGCGCGCGCCGTCGTGCTGTCGCTGTTCATCCCGCTGATCATCAGCTCCGGGGGCAACTCCGGCTCGCAGGCGACATCGATCATCATCCGAGCGATCGCGTTGCGCGAGCTCCGCCTCAAGGACTGGTGGCGGGTCGCGTTGCGTGAGCTTCCCTCGGGCTTGGCACTCGGGACAATTCTCGGCCTCGTGGGCTTCACCCGCATCATGCTCTGGCAGCACGTCGGCTGGGCGTCGTACGGCGATCACTCCCTGCTCGTCGCCCTCACCGTGGGCTTCGCGCTCATCGGCGTGGTGACGTTTGGCTCACTCACGGGCTCGATGCTGCCCTTCCTGCTCAAGCGGCTTGGCTTCGATCCGGCGAGCGCATCGGCACCTTTCGTCGCCACGCTCGTGGACGTGACAGGCCTCGTGATCTACTTCACCGTCGCGCTGCTGGTGCTTCGCGGCACGCTGCTGTGAGCGACGGGACGCGGTCGCCGGCGCGGTCGCCGTCGCGATCGCTGCTGCGCGCCACGCTGCTCATTCTCTTCAGCGCCTGCTGCTTCGGGTCGATCCCCGTTCTGATCGTCTTTGCCACGCGGAGTGGCGCGCGGCTGGTCGATCTGCTCGTCTGGCGCTACGTGCTCGCTGCGATCGTGCTCGTGCCAGTGAGCGGCGGTCTTCGTCCTCTGCGCATCGACAGGCGGCGAGCCCTCTCGATCCTCGTGCTCGGCGGCGGAGGGCAAGCCGCCGTGGCGTTCGTGAGCCTCTCGGCGCTGCGCTACATCCCCACCGCCACGCTGACGTTTCTGTTCTACACGTATCCTGCGTGGGTCGCGGTGACGTCGGCCGTGCGCGGCACCGAGCCGATCACCGGCCGGCGTACGGTCGCGTTGGCCCTGTCGTTGGCGGGCATCACGCTGATGGTCGGCATGCCGGGCGCGGGCGGACTGCATCCGATCGGCGTGCTGCTCGCGCTGGCGTCGGCGCTCATCTATGCCGGCTACATCCCGCTGCTCGGCTACCTCGGCCGCGATCTGCCCCCCGCCGTGACGTCCATCTACACCTCGGCGGGCGCAGCGGTGATTCTCGCCACCGCTGCGCTCATTCAAGGCGGCGTCGCCGTGCGCTTCGCACCGGTCGCCTGGGTGGTGATCCTCGTGCTCGCCATCGCCTGCACCGTGCTGGCGTTCATCGCGTTCCTGCGCGGCTTGGCGACGCTCGGCCCGGTGCGCACGGCGATCGTCAGCACGATCGAACCGTTCTGGGCCGCGCTGCTCGGCGGCGTGGCGCTCAGCCAACAGCTCGGCCCCCGCACGATCGCCGGGGGCACGTGCATTGCCGCGGCGGTCGTATTGTTGCAACTGGGTCAGCGCGCGACTGCTGCGCCGGCGCCAGCCTCCTGATCGAACGATCTTGCCTGCTCTTGCTCGTCGTTGCCGCGGTTGCTCACCGCACTGACCGTTGGCCTTGGGCAGGAGCGAGCATGAGCGAGCGAGCATGAGCGAAGAATCAAGCACCGTTCACCGGCATTTTATGGAATCAATTCACCTCACCATCGAAGGGATGACCTGCGACCACTGCGTGCGCGCGGTGGACGGACGGCTGCGGCGTACACCGGGCGCTCGTGTCGAACGGGTGACGATCGGCGCGGCGGACATCGCGTACGATCCGGCCAAGACCAACGTGGACCAGATTGCCGACGCGATCGCGGACGAGGGATATACGGCGTTCGTGAAGTCGCTGTGAGCGACTTACGAGACCCCGACCGGCCGGCGCGCCGCTGGTCGGGTCTCCCCGGGCGGAGTCGTCGCTGGCGAAGCTCCGCCGAGTACGCCCACGATCCCCTGCTCCAGCCACTGATGCTGACCGGCGAGGACGTGTTGTGCGACCTTGTAGATCGCCCCGTCGTTGCTGCCGTAGAAGCGCTTGAAGTTCACCTTGATGCGCTGCCGTGCCTCGCGACAGAACAGATCGGCCAGCTCGATTGCTTCCGTGTTTCCCTGCTTCGCCAGCATCTGCGCGCGCACGCACGCCGCGGTCATCGCGAACAGATCGGCGCCGATGTCCACGCCGCGGAAGAGCACCATCTGGCGGCGCTCGAGCTTCGGCCCGAAGCGCGCCATCGCGTGGAAGAGCATGCGACCGAGGTGACGCGTGTGTCGCTCTGCCCAGCGGAGATGGCGGCCGAGCTTTCCGAACTCCCCGTACGCGACGGGGAGATCCCCCTTCCCGAACCAGCGCGCGAGATACCAGAAGGGATAGAACTTCAGCACGCGTCCCAGCGCCGAGATCTTCTCCTTCTTCGTCGAGCCCTTGTCGACGAGTGCGAATGCGGTCTTGAAGTGATGATCGACCGCTTCGCGTGCGATGAACAGGCGCATCACCTCCGACGTCCCCTCGAAAATGAGGTTGATGCGAAAGTCGCGCATCGCGCGCTCCACCGGGATGGGGAGCTCGCCGCGCGCGCGCAGGGAGTCGGCCGTCTCAAAGCCGCGCCCGCCCCGGATCTGGAGCGTGTCGTCGACGATGCGCCAGCCGGTTTCCGTGTTCCACATCTTCGCGACGGCGGCCTCGAGGCGGATGTCGTAATGCCCGCGCTCCGAGAGTGCTACCGTGAGCTCGGCGACCGACTCCATGGCGAAGGTGTTCGCCGCCATGAGCGCGATCTTCTGCGCGATCGCTTCGTGCCTGCCGATCGGCTGCCCCCACTGCACGCGCTGGTTGCCCCAGTAGCGCGCTACCTGGAGCATCGCCTTGCCGCCGCCGGCGCAGCTCGCCGGCAGCGTGAGGCGTCCCGTGTTGAGCGTCGTGAGTGCCAGCTTCAGCCCTTTCCCTTCCCCCCAGAGAATGTTCTCACTCGGGACGCGAACGTCGGTGAAGTGGATCACCCCGTTCTCGATCGCCTTGAGCCCCATGAAACGGCAGCGGTGCACGACTTCCACGCCGGGCGAGTTGGCCTCGACGATGAATGCGGTGATCTGCTTGCGCGGCTTCCCGTTCACGAGGACGTCCGGCGTGCGCGCCATGACGACGAGCAGCTCGGCACGTGTGCCGTTCGTGCACCACAGCTTCTCGCCGTTCAGCGTCCAGAATTTTCCGTCCTCGCTCGGCGTGGCGCTGGTGCGCATGTTCGCCGGATCCGACCCAGCGTCCGTTTCAGTCAGCGCGAACGCCGAGATGGCCCCCTTGGCGAGTCGCGGAAAGAAGCGCCGTTTCTGCTCCTCGGTGCCGAACAGCTTGAGTGGTTGCGGCAACCCGATCGATTGGTGCGCGGAGAGCAGCGCGGTGATCGAGCCGTCCTTGCTCGTCACCATCGCCATTGCGCGCGTGTAGCTCGCGTACGAGAGGCCGAGTCCGCCGTGTTCCGTGGGGATCTTGATGCCGAACGCCCCCATGGCGCGCAGCTCCTGGACGTATTCCTCGGGGATCTCCCCCGTGCGGTCGATCATGTCCGAGTCCACGCGCTCGAGGAAGGCGCGGAGCCTGGCGAAGAACGGCGCGGCGCGAGCGGCTTCGGCGGGGTCCTCCCTCACCGGGTGCGGGTGGATGAGGTCGAGCCGGTAGCGGCCGAGGAACAGCTCGCGCACGAAGCTGGGGCCGGACCACTCGCTCTCGCGCGCCGCCTCGGCGACGTCGCGGGCTTCATTCTCGGAGGCGAGACCTGCGGGATGCTCAGCCATGGTTCGCTCGGCGTTGATCTTCCGTGAAGTTATTCCCCGACATCGGGTCTTGCAGGGGGCGAGCCGCGGCGAGAGTGCGGGAGATCACAGCATGGCGCTTGCCACCACCATTTCGCTGAGACGTCGACGCGCTCAACCCCGCCGTTCGCGCATCACGACCGCGATCGCTCCCCCCACCGCGATCGCGGCGAAGCAGAACCACTGGATTGCGTAGCTGCGATGCGGCCCGTCGTCGAGCGCGGGCAGCTCGCGCCGCGCAGGATGTGTCAGCACGGTGTCGCCAGTGGCGACGAGATAGTAGGGCGCCACCGGGTACGGCACCTTGGCCGCGACCTCTGCCATAGTCGCGTGGCGGATCACCCGCGGGTCCCGCCCGGACGTCGGAGAGCCGACATCGGGGACGAACAGCTCGACAAAGCCCGACACGCGCGCCGAGTCGCGCTCGCGCCAACGCGCGCGCTCCATCGTTGCCCCATCCGGCGAGTATACCCAGCCGCGATTCACGACGACGGCCGTATCACGTCCGGCGAGACGCACCGGCGTGAGCAGCTCGACGCCCGGGGCACCGCGGCGCGTTCGCGCGGTCAACACCAGCTCGTGGTCGTAGTCGTACCGCCCCTCCACGAGGGCGGGACGATAGTGTGCCGCGCCGGTGTCGTGGGGGAGCGAGAGAAATGGGACAGGGGCGCCGTGCTGCCGGTCAGCGATGGCTGCGTTGCGGGCCCGGCGCTCGTGCAGACGGGAGAGCTGCCAGAATCCAAGCCGGATGAACAGTACCGCCGCCAGAGCTGCCAGCAGGCAGAAGAGAGTGGTTCGCCGAGACATGGCTGAATACTAGAGCGCGGCCGGCGTTGGCTCCACGCTCACACCGGTTCTTCGTGCACCCGGGACCGGCGCCGGCGTGTACACGTCGTGCGCAACGGCGTATCACTGACTCACATCCAAACTGGTCGGTCAGAACAACGACATCTGCTCGCCGAGCGCCGCCGGATCGACGGTCGTCTGTCCGAGCGCGCGTTGGAGCTCACGCGCGCTCTGCGGCGCGTGGCCGGCGAAGAGGTTGTTCACGTACCCGTAGACCCGCACGTCCTGGTGCGCGAGTGGCCACAGCACCCCTGCCCACTGCTCGATCTCTTGCGTGCGGTCGATTTGAATGCGCGAGTAGTCGACGAAGTCGCCATGTCCACCCATGAGTCGGATGTACACGAAGTCCGCGGTCGGACGCGCGGCGAGCGTGAGCATCTGCTTGCGCGGGATCCATCGCGCGTCGGTGAGCGTGAGCCCGACGCCATGCTCGGCGAGGAGTGCGAGCACGCCGTCCTGAATCCACCCACGATGCCGGAACTCGATGCTGAAGCGGATGTCGCGCGGCAGCGCCGGGAGCAGTTTCGCGAGTGCGGGAAGCTCGACCGGTCCGAAGTCCGGGCCGAGCTGAATGAGCACGGGGCCGAGCTTCTCGCCGAGCTCGCGCGCGCGGTCGTAGAACAGCTCGGCCACGTCCTCGCTGTCGCGTAGCCGGCGCTCGTGCGTGATCTCCTGCGGCAGCTTGAGCGCGAAGGTGAAGCCGTGCGGCGTGCGGTCGTACCATCCGCGTACCGTCTTCACCGGCGGGATGGCGTAGAACGTCGAGTCCACCTCGACGGTGTCGAAGGCGCGCGCGTACACGGTGAGGTACTCCGCCGGCCGCGTACCGGTCGGATAGAATGGGCCGACCCAGGCCTCGTAGTTCCACCCTTGGGTGCCGATGCGGATGCGGGCGCTCATGCTCGGAATCGGCGACGTTGGGACGGCGATGTCAAGCTGGCGCTGGTCAGGGTTCCGGCCAGTCGCGCCGGCGCACGACGTCGTTCGGTTCTGGCCCTGCTCTTGCCCGTTCTGACAGTCTCACCCTCAACGCAACCGGAGGAATGCCATGACCGACTCGACGGATGGGCGGATCGAGAATGCGAAGGATGCCGCGCTTGGAAAGCATGACAGTCATCCCAGTCATGTCGACGAAGCGGGCGAGGCGGCGGGCGGGATCGGCGGCGAGCTGGTCGGCGCAGCGATTGGTTCGGTGGGTGGTCCGGTGGGCACGTTGATCGGTGGGATCGCCGGCGCGATGGGAGGCTGGTGGGCCGGCCGCGCCGTGACGGAAGCGGCATCGAAGCTCACCAAGGAGGACGACGAATACTACCGCGCGCACTACGACAGCTTGCCGAATCGTCTCGCCGACCGGAGCTACGACGACGTGCGTCCGGCCTATCACCTCGGCCAGATCGCATCACAGAACCCGGACTACGCCAACAAGAGATGGGGCGACGTGCAGGCCGAGCTTGGCCGCGCCTGGTCTGCCGAGCACGCGAAGCGCTACGGTGACTGGCAGGTGGTCAGCGGCTACGCGAGCGAGGGCTACGAGCGCGGCCGCTCGCGCATCGCCAACGCAGCCACCCGCACGGAGCGGACGATGGAGGGCAGCTTCGATCGGGCGGATGGGCGGATTCAGTAGCGCGATGCACGAGTGTCATCCGACCAACCGGGGCACCGCCGTATCACGCTACCGATACGTCTCGAAGAACCCCGCTCCCGACCCACGCAGCGGGGTTCCACGTATTCTGCCGCCGATCGTCGCCGTGCCCTTCATCTGCACGAAGTACGGGCGTGCGAGGCGGCGCGCCGCGAGGGCGTCCCCTCGTTCCATGAGCGACGCCCGCGTGTCCGTGGCGCTCGCGTCCTCGACGCGCAGCGTCACCCGCACCGTGTCGTCGCCACGAATGTCGGCCATCTCGGCCGTCGCAGGGGTGCGGATCATCGTCCCGCCCACGCGCGTCACCCGTGCGTCGGCGTAGCGGATGTCACGCGGGCGAAACACGGCGAGGAACCCTGCCGAGTCGACGAGATAGAGGAACAGCGACTGCGTGCTCGCCACGCTGTCCGGTGGTTGCACGCGCCCGTACAGCAGCGTGTAGGAGCCGGCGCGCGCCGCGCCCCACTCCCACGTCACGCCGCGCCACACCCCCCAGTTGTGGTCGTGATAGGCCTGCACGCCCTCGTAGCGGGTGCACACGCTCGCGACACAGAGCGAACCGCTCGCGTCCGCGCGCAGCGCGGGCACCACGTAGCCACTCACCACGCCGCTCGTGACCGCGGCGCCCGGGAAGTACGCGCCCTCCGCCGGCGATACGACGAGATCGAGCGTGAGCGGAGCGCCGGTGCGATCTTCGCGCGTGAAGGCGTGCACGCGGTATCGCCCATCCGGCTGCACGTCCACGCGCGACCGGCCGAGGCGCAGGTTCGCGTCTGTCGTCGAGAAGCGCACGGCCGACGCGGGTACCGTGCTCGTGAAGCGGCGCGCCGGCTTCCCCTGCTCGTGCAACGTGACGAGGACCTCCCCGCCCCAGCGACGGCTCGTGTCGCTCACGGCACCAGCGACGATGAACGACACGAACGCCCACCTTCGCCGGTCGGGTGAGATGACGTTGAAGTAGTGCCACTCGGCCCAGCTCGGGTCGCCCGCCGCCTCGCGAGGCGGCAGATGAAAGTGATCGATGTCGTGGCGTAGCTCGGCCGCAGTCGGTGCATACCAGCGGCGGTCGAGCGAATCGTCGCTCCAGCGCCCGGCAACCACGCGCGGCGCGGCACCGAGGGAGTCGGTGAGCGAGGGGATGTCCGCCGACGCACGCACCGGCAGCTCGCGACCATCCGGCGTATGGAGGTAGAGCAGCTTCCCCTCGATCTGCGGTGAGACCGCGCTCACCACGTCGCGCAGGTGGGGCGCCGCCAGGAGCTGGCGGTGGATGAAGCGTGCATGGTCGATAGAGAAGAACATTCCCCCGAGCCCGCCCGTCTTGAGCACCTCGACGTCCACCCCCTCCGGAAGCACCGTGATCGCGCCGCCGCCGACGAGCTTCTCGTCCTTCGCCTGATCGAGCAGTGCCTCGCCGATCGAGAGCAGCACGATCATCACGGCCACGCCCATGCTGAAGCCGAGCAGCAGGAACAGCGTGCGCCACGGCTTGAGCGTGAGATTGCGCGCCGCGAGCAGCCCGATCATCGCTTTCGCTCGTCGCGCAGTATCTGTCCGTCACGCATGTGGATGATGCGTGGTGCCGCGCTCGCGAGCTCCTCGTCGTGCGTCACGACGACGATCGTCGTCCCGTCGGCGTTGAGGCGCTCGAACAACGCGATCATCTCGCCACCGGTGGTGGCGTCGAGCTCGCCGGTGGGCTCGTCGGCGAGAAGGAGTGCTGGACGATTCGCCAGTGCGCGCGCGATCGCCACACGCTGCTGCTCCCCGCCGGAGAGCTGCGACGGACGATGCCGCCCGCGTCGCGCGAGGCCGACGTACTCGAGCAGGTCATGCGCCCGCTCGCGCCGGTCCGCGGGCCGTACTCCTGCCTCGGCCATCGGGAGCTGTACGTTCTCCGATGCCGTCAGCGCCTGTAGCAGATAGAAGCGCTGGAATACGAAACCGATCCGGCGCAGCCGAAAGTCCGTCGCCCGCGCGTCGGAGAGCTGATCGACGCGTTCACCGGCGATCATCACGCGGCCGGACGTCGGACGGTCGATCACCCCGAGTAGATTGAGCAGCGTGCTCTTGCCGCAGCCGCTGGGCCCGACGATCGCCACGTAATCACCCTCCTCGATGGCGAACGAGACGCCGCGCAGGGCATGCACCACGTCGCCGCCGACGCGGTACTCGCGCGCCAGGTCGCGCACCTCGACGATCGTTCCCGCCGCCGTCCCGGTGATCGTCGTCATCCGATCGCCTCCTGCCGCAGCGTCGTCGCGATCGGCAGCGACGCGCTGCGCCACGAGGGATAGACGCCCGAGAGCACGCCGCACAGCGCGAGCAGGCCGAGCGCGGTCCACACGGCGCCGGGCTGGAAGAGGAAGAAGTCGATGCGCTCCGGCAGTCCGGGGAAGTGCGCCAGAATCGAGTTGAGATACCGCGCTGCCACGAGGCCGAGCGCCAGACCGAGCGGGGCCGCGACGAGCATGATCCCCGCCGCTTCGCTCACGATCTGCGCGACGATCCGCCAGCGACGTACGCCGATGGCGCGCATCACCGCGATCTCACCGATGCGCTCGTTCACGGACACCGTGACGAGCGTCGTCACGAGCAGAAACCCGACGACGAGGCTCACCGCGCCGAGAATGACCGCGAGCTGCCGGAAGTAGCTGAGCCGCTCGTCCACCTGCTCGAGCGCCTCACGCGTGGAGATCACCGTGACGCGGGGCAGAAGTCGCTCGAGCTCGACCCGCTCCCGCTCCGCATCGGTGCCGGCGTGCACGCGCACCATCGCCACCGATACGCGTCCGGCGCTCGGCTCGCCCTGCATTGCGCGAAGCGCGGCGAGCTGCAGCGCCACGCCGCGCTGTTCGGCCGCCATGTAGACGAACCGTACTCGTCCGACGACGCGCAGCACGCGCGCGCCGGCGAGTGCCCGGAGCTGCGGATCGTAGCCAGCGGCGGCGGTCACGGTGTCGCCGACCCGCCGCCCGAGCGCGGCGAGCAGCGCGTCGTTCGCCACGATCTCGTTCGGCGCCGCGGGATGACGTCCGCTGACGAGCTCGTAGTCGCCCTGTACGGCTGGCTCGACGCCGAGCGCCGTCGCGGTCACCGCGCCGCCGTCGCGCGGAAAGTGAAGTTGGCCGCCGAGCACGGGACTCACCTTCTCCACCTCGGGGCGTGCACGCACGAGCGCGATCACCGAATCGGCGCCGGAGATTGTCGCCTCGGTGTCGAATGGCAGCGTGCCCTTTGGCGACAGTCGGATCTGAAAGCCCTGCGACAGCAAGAGCGTGCGGAACGACTCGCGCATGCCGGTGGAGAGCATCACCATGTCGAGCAGCATCGCCGCGGAGACGGCGACGCCGAACAGGGCGAGCATCGTGCGCGCACGATGGCGGACGAGTGAGGCGGCCGCGAGCGTGAGGATCATGTCAGCGGCCGAACAGCGCGAGCGGCGGCGTGCGCACGAGGCGCCGCACTGCCAGCCATCCGGCGACGATGCCGAGCAGCAGCGAGAGCGCGGCCGCGAATAGCACCACGTCGGCGGTGACGATCGAGAAGCGCAGCGGTGTGCGGTAGACCCGCTGGTAGTGCGTGTTGACGATCCACGACGCCGCAGCGCCCACACCGACGCCGAGCACGCTCCCGAGCACGGCGACGCCCGCAGCTTCGAGCACCACGCCGCGCACGATCGTCCGCCCGGAGATGCCGATGAGTCGCAGCGCCGCGACGTCACGCCGCCGCTCCTCGACCTTGAGCAGCATGATGCAGAGGAGGAAGATGGCGCTCGCCACGACGGTGATCACGCCGATCGCCCGATGAAAGCGCGACACGACGGCGAACGTCGTGGACGTCTCCACAGCGACGTCGGCCGAGCGATGGGCGCGGAAGCCGAACGCGCTGGCGTTGATTCGCGCCGCGGCATCTGCGATCGCCGCCGGCGAACGCGTGGCCACGGCAAAACGGTCCACGCGATCGCCATAGCCCAGCAGCGACTGGAGCTGCGTGAGGTGGAGACGCACGCGGTACTCGCCGCGTGCGATCTCTGCCGGATCTGCGCGCCGGCGCACGATCGCAGCGATCACCGCACTGTCTCGTGGCGCACCAGGTGTCGCGGAGAGCGCCACACGGTCACCGAGTCGCAAGCCGGCGTCCGAGGCCAGACGTTCGTCGATCGCGATCGTGCGGATCTGCGCCGGCAGTGGGGCGCTCGCACACAAGGCGAACAGGAACGGCAACAGCAGCGGCGTCAACGCGGATGACGCGGTTCGAGAAGCGATCATCGCCGGTCCGTGCCGTGGCGATCCGCGAAACCCCGCGATGCTAGCTCCGGGATGATGCGGCTCGGCGCGTCGTGTCCCTGAGTGCGTGGCGCGTTTCGGCGAGGGTGTAGGAGGGCGCCTTGAGAAGCGTGATGCCGCGCTTGACAAGATATCCGCCGAGCCCGAGCTCGATGATCCCGGTGATCAGTGCGCCGAACCACATGTGACCACGATTCATCTGACCGAGCAGTGTGACGAGCATGATCGTCGCCGAGACGAGCGTCACCATCGCCACGCCGAACGCCAGCGCCAGCCAGAGCGCGCCGCGCGAGGCACGGTGCAGGCTCTCCTTCGTTTCGAGCTTCGCGAGCTGCACCTCGTCGGCCATGAGGCGCTTGGAGTCCTCGGTGAGACGGCGAACGAGATCGGGAATGCCGACGTCGGGATCGGTCATGATGGGTCGGGCGGTCACGTGCTCCTCCTTGATTGCCGCGGAGCGGGGCAAGAGACGTTCCTCTCCGCGGGGCGCTGCTACTCGCCCCTGGCATCGACGTAGACCTGCCCCCCCAACGAGACGCCGATCGCCCGCGCCGTCCCGGTCGCCCCTCCCTCTCCCACCCACACGGTGATCGGCCCGTCGAACGGCGCCTTGTCGAGGATGCGTACCAGCGCGCCGGGACGAATGCCCAGCTCGGCGAGATAGCGCAGCCGCGCCGGATCGCCGTCCTCGACGCGACGCACGCGCACCTGCTCCCCGACCTCCGCCGCGGCAAGGGTGCGGAGCGACGCCTCCTCCACCCGTCCATCGCGCGTCGGGATCGGAGCGCCGTGTGGATCGAGCCTCGGATCGCCGAGTGCCGCGGCCATTCGCTCGATCAGCTCCTCCGACGCCGCATGCTCCAGCCGCTCCGCCTCGCCGTGCACCACGTCCCACGAGTAGCCGAGCACCTCGGTGAGATAGCACTCGAGGATGCGATGGCGCCGCAGCGTCCGCAGCGCGGCGCGGCGGCCATCGCCGGTGAGACGCGCGCCGCGATAGGGCTCGTGCGTGATGAGCCCCTGATCAGCCAGACGGCGCATCATCCCACTCACCGACGCCGGTGAGATCGCGAGCCGGTCGGCGATGTCGTTCGTGCTCGCCGGCTCCCCGACCCGCTCGAGGTCGTAGATCGCCTTGAGGTAGTCCTCGACGGGACCGGTGAGCGTGGAGGGTGCAGTGTCCGGCGTCATGCGGGACGCAACCGGCGCGGCGCACCGCGCACCATGAGCACCGGAACGGTCGTATGGTGGCGCACGTCGTTCGCCACGCTGCCGCGGAGCAGATCCTGAAGCCCTTTGTGACCGTGCGTGCTCATCGCCACGAGATCGCATCCCTCGCGAACCGCCGCCGCGGCGATCTCCCTCCCCGGATCGCCGCCGGCGAGCACGCACTCGGTGTCGATCCCCGCAGCCTCGAGCGCATCCGCGCGCTCCTCGAGATACTCGCGATCGTAGCGCATCTCGGCGCTCTCGCGCAGCGCGAGCTGATGTTGGTTGCGCGCCGCCCACCCGTCCGCCACGTGGATCAGCACGACGGACGCATTGCACAGCCGCGCCAGGTCCCGCACGTGCGCGACGATCGCGTCGTCGTAGTCGGAATGCTCGAGAGGGACGAGAATGCGACGATACATACGGGAGCTCGAGAACTGCGGATGCGAATATGCTCGCCTATCCGAGCCAGCCGCGCAACGTCTGAAGCAACAGCCAGACATTCAGGGTGGCAATGATCACCGCCACGATGTACGCCAGCACCTTCATCCACGTTGGATTCACGAGCTCGCCCATCTTGAGCTTGCTCGACGTGAACATCACGAGCGGGAAGACGGCGAAGGAGAGCTGCAAGCTGAGAATCACCTGACTCAGGATCAGAAGCTGTGCCGTCCCCGACTCGCCGCCGACGATCGCGACGATCACCGCGGGTACGATGGCAATGAGCCGCGTGATCAGACGCCGCAGCCACGGACGAATGCGGATGTTCAGAAATCCTTCCATCACGATCTGGCCGGCGAGCGTCCCGGTCAGCGTGGAGTTCTGTCCCGACGCCAGCAGCGCGAGCGCGAACACGCTGCTCGCCCCGGCGCCGAGCAGCGGCGTCAGCAGCTTGTACGCGTCCTGGATCTCCGCCACCTCATGGTGGCCGGTCGCGTGGAAGCTCGCCGCCGCCACGATCAGGATGGCGGCGTTGATGAACAGCGCCATCGACAACGCGATCGTCGAGTCGATGAAGGCATAGCGCACCGCCTCGCGCTTGCCGTCCGCCGTCTCCTCGTACCGGCGCGTCTGCACGATCGACGAATGCAGATAGAGATTGTGCGGCATCACCGTCGCGCCGAGGATGCCGATGGCGATGTAGAGCCTCTCGCGGTCGGCGATGATCGCCGCGCCCGGCAGGAAGCCGCGCAGCACGCCGCCGGTGTCGGGACGCGCGAGGAACAGCTCGAAGGCGAAGCAGAGGCCGACAGTCGCCACGAGCGTGATCACGAGCGCCTCGAGCACCTTCACGCCCCTGTTCTGGAGATAGAGCAGCAGCAGGACGTCGAGCCCTGTGATCGCCACGCCGATCGGCAGCGAGATACCGAACAGCAGATTGAGCGCGATCGCCGAACCGATCACCTCGGCGAGATCACACGCGGCGATGGCGATCTCGCACAGAAACCAGAGCACGTAGACGACCGGCGCACCGAAGTGATCGCGGCAGGCTTGCGCGAGGTCGCGTCCAGTCGCGATGCCGAGCTTGGACGCGAGCCCCTGAAGCAGCACAGCCATCAGGTTCGAGATGAGGATCACGCTGAGCAGCGCGTACCCGAACCGCGATCCGCCGGCGAGGTCGGTGGCCCAATTGCCCGGGTCCATGTAGCCCACGGCGACGAGATAGCCGGGGCCGGCGAAGGCGAGGATCTTCCGCCACTTGCTCCCGCCCGCGATGGGTACGGACCGGTAGACTTCGGCCAGACTCGGCGCAACGCGCGCCCGCCGCCATCCGGTTTCGGGGTAGGGCTCGGTGTGGGTCGGCGCTGGGGGGGTGTACCGGCGAGCTGACATGGCGTGGACTCGGCTGGTCGTGTGTGAGAAGACGACCAGGGACAGTTTAGGTTACCCTAAACATATTTCGAGCCATGAATAATTCAAGGACAGGGGTTCGCCGTTCTGCGCCGACGTCATCGAGCCAGGCGCTCCAGCAATGGGATGACGTCGCGGAGCGCTCGTCGCTCCGCGACGCTGAGCGCCCCCACGTCGGCCGCCAGCGCCGCGACCCGGCGGCGGCGGCCGGCGTGGAGCAATGCGCGTCCCGCCGCGGTCGCCTCCACGCGGACGACACGGCGGTCCTCGGGATCGGGCACGCGGCGCAGCAACCGGTCGTCCTCCAGCGCGGCGACGAGGCGCGACATTGTGGGCACACGTACCTGCTCCGCCCTCGCGAGATCGCCGATCGTGACCGGCCCGCGGAAGACGACGACGGACAGCGCCGACAGCCGCGGCGCGCTCAGGCCGGACGCGTCATCCTCGCGGCGCAGCCGGCGCAGCAGGTGAATGGCCGCCGAGTGCAGCCGGCCGGCGAGCACCTCGGCGGTCCGCGCGGATCGTCCTTGACGGGGCGTCATGCCGCCAACATGTTAGTTAGCGCAACTAACTATCGCAACCCTGCCGGAGCCCCCGCATGCCCGCCGCCACGTCCCGCACCGCCGTCACTGCGCTCGGCCAGATCGCCCTCACCGTGAGCGACGTCGCGCGCAGCACCGCCTTCTACCGCGACCTGGTCGGGCTGCGCTTCCTCTTCGCCGCCGGCCCGTCGCTCGCCTTCCTCGACATCGGCGGCGTGCGGTTGATGCTCAGCGCGCCCGAGGGGACGTTCAAGCCGGGCAGCGGCACGGTGCTCTACCTCAAGGTCGCCGACATCATCGCCGCCCACGCCGAGATGCAGGCGCGCGGCGTGACGTTCGAGGACGTCCCGCACCTCATCGCGTCGATGCCCGACCACGACCTGTGGATGACGTTCTTCAAGGACCCGGACGGGCACACGCTGGGGTTGATGGCGGAACAACCGAAGCCGTGATCGTTCACGCCAGCGCCTCTCCCGCATACTCGAGAAACTGTCGCAGCACGCGCTCGGTGAGTCCCCACACCGTGTATTCGCCGTGGCGGAAGACGCTCACCCGGCGCGGCACGCCACGCACGTGCACCTCGCCGATGCCCCAGGCGTCGGGAGCGCGCAGCGCCGCGAGTGGGACCCAGAATGCGGCGGCGACCTCGTTGCTCGGCACGATCGCCACATCGGCGCGCACGAGCGCGACGTAGGGACGGATCACGATCGGAGCGATCGTCGGCGTGCGCGGGCTGAGGTCGTCGAGATGGCCGAGCATTCGCCCGTCGCGCGCAACGTCGACGCCGGTCTCCTCCAGCGTCTCGCGGATCGCCGTTGCAGCGAGATCGGCATCCGCCGGCTCCATGCGGCCGCCCGGGCACGCGATGTGGCCGCTCCAGGGATCGCCCTCCGCGTCGGCGCGCTTGATCATCAACAGTTCGGGGTCGCCGTCGTCGCGCAGACGCAGCGCCAACAGAATTGCGGCGCGTCGCACGGCCGGCCCGGCGTCCGCCATGCGCCCCGGTCGTTCGGCGAGCGAGCGTCCGAGTCGCATCACGAGCGGATGCGCCGCGAGCCGGTCCAGCTCCTCCGTCGACAGCATTCACATCGGCCGCGCTGTCACCCGTCGAGGTCGCCGCCGGCCTCGGCCCAGCCGCGGAAGCCGCCGGCGAGCGAGCTCACATTCTCGTATCCCATGCGATCGAGGGTCTCGGCAGCGAGCGCGCTGCGATTCCCGCTCGTGCAGTAGATCACGACGTGCGCATCGCGCGTCAGCACGCCTTCGATCTTGCTCTCGAGCTGCCCGCGCGAGATGTGCAGGGCGCCGGGAATCTTGCCGAGATTCACCTCCTGGAGCTCGCGCACGTCCAGAAAGGTCGTCGTGCCCGCCGCATGCAGCGCGAGGGCTTCCTCCACTCTCACCTCGCGAATGTGCGCTTTCGCTTCGTTGACCAGATCAGCACCGCTCTTCATCGATGAATTCCGGATTCGTCAGTACGTCGTTGCAGGGTCGGGACCGGGCGCTCAATCGAGCAGCACGTGCAGCGAGCACGTGTCGGCGTCGAGCTCGGCGCGGGCGCCGAGTGGGATCGTCCACTGGTCGTCCACGTGGCCGACCGGAATACCGGCAATCGCCGGCACGCCGGCGATGTCGGCCGCCTCGCACAGCACGTCGTCGAGCGGGCGCGAAAGGGCATCCTGCGGGTCGGTACCGTCGGTGAACTGCCCGAACGCGATACCCGCGAGGACGCCGAGTGCGCCGCCGAGTGCGAGCTGGCGCAGCATGCGATCGATGCGATACGTCGGCTCGCCCACATCCTCGAGGACCAGGATCGCGCCGCGATAATCGGGCGCGTACGGCGTGCCGGCGAGCGCAGTCAGCAACGCGAGGTTCCCGCCGGCGAGGCGGCCCGCGGCGCGTCCGGGACGCAGCGCGCGCGCTTGTGGGGCCGTGCCGCACGGATCCTCTCGCGTGCTGACGGCGCGCGCGAGCGAGCGGCGTGTGAAGTCGCTGAGCGTCCCGCGCCCCGTGGGTCCATGAAAGGTGACGACCCCCGCGCGCACACCCGCCGCCGCATGCAGGGCGGTGATGTCCGAGTAACCGATGAGCGCCTTCGGACGACGGCGCAGCGCGTCGTAGTCGACGTCGGCGAGCAGGCGCATCGACCCGTAGCCGCCACGCACGAACCAGAGCCCGTCGATCGTGTCGTCGCGGAGCGCGGCGTTGAGATCGGCGAGACGGTCAGCGTCGCTGCCGGCGAGATAGCCGTGACGCGACAGCACGTTCGCGCCGGGCGCCGGCTCCCAGCCGAGCGCGCGCGCGTTCGCCATCGATGTTGTGAGCTCGTCGGCGTTGCGCAGCGGGCCGGCGGGAGCGACGAGCGCGGCGCGCGCGCCCGGCGCGAGTGGAGGGGGCAAACGCATCTCGCGCAACGTAGAAAGCGCTGTGCGCCAGGGCAATGGCCTCGACGAGCGGTGCGCGCGATTCGGCGGGCTCCGCAGGCGAAGCGCATTTGGCATTTGTTATGCGAACCTACAAAGAACCTCGCGAGGGCACGTGGGATGGCTGCGTGCTCGGCTTCGAGGGGGCGTCCACAGGGATCGGGAGGACAAACACCATGGCGGATCGGGACCAGAACATCTCGGGCTCATCGAGCAAACAGGGCGGGATGAGTGGCTCGTCGAGCACCTCCAACCGTGATCTCGACAGCTCGGCGCAGGGTGACGGGCAGTCGACCAGCGGGCAGAGTGGCTCGTCGTCCAGCGGCTCATCGAGCTCGGGCGGCTACGGTGCCAGCTCGGGGTCGAGCGGAAGCTCGTCGCGTACTCAGCCCGACAACGTCTCGGGGTCGTCGAGTCGGAGCGCACCCGGCGCGTCGAGCTCCGGTGAGGCGAGCGGAAGCTCGGGCAGCAGTACGTCGGGATCCTCGGGGATGTCGGGTTCATCGGGCTCGTCCGGATCCTCGGGCAGGTCCGCGTCGGGCGGATCGGGATCGTCAGGGTCATCGAGCGGGTCGTCAGGTTCGGGATCCTCGGGCGGCAATCGCTGACTCCGCATCCGGCAAACAGCAAAGGGCCTCTCAACCAGGGGGCCCTTTGTTGTTTTGGGCGGATCCTCGGTTGTGAGCGGCGACCCTTATCGAGCGTCGAGCAGAAGCCAAGCAGAAGGGATGTGAGAATGACGTGAGAATGACGTGAGAA
>CAYTKA010000037.1:26870-30931 GCA_964438255.1 uncultured Gemmatimonadaceae bacterium
GTGAGAATGACGTGAGAATGACGTGAGAACGATGCTACCTTTGCACGGTGCGCGTACTTCCCGTCCTCCTCGCACTCCCATGGGTCGCCATGCCGGTCGTCGCGCTGTGGCGGGCGCGGAGGTCGCGATCGCTCGATGAAGTGCCGGCCGGCGTCGGCGCGGATGCGCCGCTCGTCTCCGTCGTCATCCCGGCCCGCAACGAGGCACGCAACATTCGCCGGTGCGTGGAGTCGGCGCTCGCGTCGGACTATCCGGCGCTCGAGGTGATCGTCGTCGACGATCACTCCACCGACGACACGGGCGCGGTCGCGCGCGAGATCGCGACACGCGACGCACGAGTGCGGGTCACCGTGCCCCCTCCCCTGCCCGACGACTGGTTCGGCAAGCAGTGGGCGTGTCATCACGGCGCCCGCGCTGCATATGGCGACGTGGTTGCCTTCTTCGACGCCGACACCTGGCAGGCACCCGACCTCCTTCCGCGCGCCGTGAACATGCTGCGCTCGCACGGCGCTGATCTCGTGACCGTGGGGGGCGAGCAGGAGCTCGGCTCGTTCTGGGAGCGCCTCGTGCAGCCGCAGGTGTTCGCCGTCATGCTCATGCGCTACGGCGGAACGGAGGTGATCAACGAGTCGCGGCGCGCAGCGGACAAGATTGCCAATGGTCAGTGCATGATCTTCCGTCGTGCGGCGTATGACGCGATCGGCGGCCACGCCTCGGTCAAGCACAAGGTGGCCGAGGATCTCGCGCTCGCACAACACCTCTTCCTCACCGGCCACCACGTGATCGTCGTGCTCGGCATCAGGCAGCTGAAGACGCGGATGTACACGTCGCTGCGCGAGCTGGTGCACGGCTGGGGGAAGAACCTCTATGCCGGCGGGCTCGACGCGATGCCACTCGGCGCGGCCGGTCGCGCTCTCTATCCGCTGCTGCTCCTGTTCCCCGCGCTCTCCGGCCTCGTGCCGCCGGTGCTCCTCGTGCTCGCGCTGGCAGGCGTCTTCGGCAAGGGCGTGCTGGTGTGGGCAGCGATCGTGACGGCCGTGAACCTCGTGTGGTGGCTCGTCGTGAAGGGGGCGATGGACGTGCCCCCGGCGTACGCGCTGCTGTACCCGCTCGGCGCCGCGACACTGCTCTACATCGCCCTGCGCGCCATCGGACGGGGCAATCGCGTGCAGTGGAAGGAGCGCGAGTACCTGGCGGGGTGACACCTCGAGCCACGAAGCAGAACACAGACTCGAAGTCCGACGCGTAGTTCGCTTTTTGCCTGCCGACTAGGGGACGCACATCCAACGATGACTCAACCTCTAGCCGATTCCGCCCATGCCAGCGCTCGACGATGCCGCACTCGACCAGATCTTCCGCTCAGCACGCACTCACAACGGCTGGCGCGACAAGCCCGTGAGCGACGAAACGCTGCGACAACTGTACGAGCTCATGAAGTGGGGCCCGACGAGCGCGAACGCGAGCCCGGCGCGATTCGTGTTCCTACGCTCGCAGGAGGCGAAGGCGCGACTGCTGCCGACGCTCGCGCCCGGCAACATCGAGAAGACGATGAGCGCACCCGTCACCGTGATCGTCGCGTACGATCTGCTGTTCTACCAGAAGATGGCGACGCTCTTTCCGCACAATCCCGGCATGGCGGGCCTCTTCGCCGCGAACCCGCAGCTCGTGGAGACGACTGCGCGCCGCAACTCGAGCCTCCAAGGGGCGTACATGATGCTCGCCGCCCGCATGCTCGGGCTCGACGTCGGCCCGCTCTCGGGATTCGACAACGCGAAGCTCGACGAGGAGTTCTTCTCGGCCGGAAAGGAGTGCGCAGGGTGTGATCAGGAATTCTTCCCCGAGGGCCACGTGCGCTCGAACTTCCTCTGCAATCTCGGTTACGGTGATCCGGACAAGCTGCTGCCTCGTCTGCCAAGGCTCGCCTTCGAGGAAGCCTGCTCGATCATGTAAGGCCAATCATTGCCTTACAATCCGCCGCCTGTGCCACCAGGCGGAGGGGCGAGCTGCGTCTCCCTGGTTCTCGTCGTCTCGACGATGGTCGTTGTCGTCTCGACGCCGCTGTATGGATCGATCGACGTCCTCGTCGTCTCGGTCGTCGACTCGGTCTCACGCAGCTTCGCCTGTGCCCAGATCGCGGTGGCCACAGCGGCGGCGACAAGGAGGATGCCAACTGGCAGTTGGTATGCCTCGCCGCCCCTGAATCGAACGAGCGGCACCGTCCCGCCGAGGCCCTTGACGATCAACACGATGCCGACGACCGACAGAAGCGAGACGAACAACCACTTCGGAAGCCCATGCATGGGACGCTCCGGATGAAGAAGATCGAGCCTAAAGTGACTCGTCCTTCTTCCGTTGTCCAATCCGACCGGCGAGGGAGCGCTGCAGCTTCCCTGACGCCGTGCGCGGGAGGGGGTCGGTGACGAACCGTACCTCGCGCGGAATCTTGTAGGAGGCCAGCCGGGTCCGACAGTGCTCGCGTAAGTCCGCCTCGGTGGGTGGCGAGCCGTGCGTCACACACCGCACGACGGCAATGACTCGCTGCCCCCAGTGTTCATCGGACGCCCCGACAACCACGGCCTCGACGACAGACGGGTGGGCGAGCAGCGCCGCCTCCACTTCGGCGGGATACACGTTCTCGCCACCGGTGACGATGAGATCGTCGCGCCGATCGAGCACGTGGAGGAACCCCTCGTCGTCCAATCGGCCGACATCACCCGTGTGCAGCCAGCCGCCGGCGAGGGCCCGTGCGGTGTCGTCGGGACGGCCGGCGTAGCCTTTCATGACGACAGGGCCGCGCACGAGAATCTCGCCGACGTCATCGGTCGTCTCGCCGTCGCCGCGCGTCGCGATGCGCACCTCGTTCGGGTAGAGCGGCTTGCCGGCCGAGCCGAGCTTGCGGAGCGCATCGTCGGGGGCGAGCGTGGCCACCTGCGACGCCGTCTCCGTGAGCCCATAGGTCTGCACCACGGGAACGCGCACCGCTGCGCAGCGCTCCAACAGCGGGCGCGGTGCCGGTCCTCCGCCGAGCAGCACGCAGCGCAGTGTGCTCGGAAACGAGAGATCACCGCGCGCGTCGAGCATGCGCTGGAGCATCGCGGCGACGACGGAGACGATCGTCACGCCATCGTCATCGATCGCGCGATTCACCGCGTGCTCGTCGAATCCGTCGTGTACGATGGCGGTGGTGCCGTAGATCGCTGATCGCAGGAGGATCGAGAGTCCACCGACGTGGAAGAGAGGCATGCACGCCAGCCACCGGTCGTCGGCATGCACGCCGAGGTTGAGCGCCGAGCCGATAGCGTTCCACCAGAAGTTGCCGACGCTGAGCATCGCGCTCTTTGGGCGACCCGTGGTACCGGAGGTGTAGATCAGCGCGAGCACGTCGTCGGCGGCATGCTCGTGGCGCAGGGCGACGTCGGTCTCCTCGTGCGCGTCGAGCGGCGTACCACCGAGGAGCGTCGCACCGGCAGCATCGACGCTCACGACACGGAGCGTCGGCTGCGCGCGTCGTGCGCGCTCGGTACTCGCAACGGTGCGTTGCTCGACGACGAGCAATCGGGGCGCGGCATCGCCGACCTGCCACGCAATCTCGTCGTCGCTCAGCCGCGTGTTGAGCGGCACGAGCGTCGCGCCGAGCCGGAGCACGGCGTGCACGAGCATGGCCGGCCCCGCGCCGTTGTGCAACACGGTCGCCACGCGATCACCCTCGCGCACGCCAAGCGCCGCTAGTCGCCGTGCGGCACGGATCACGTCCGCGTCAAGGTCCGCATAGCTGTAGACCCGTCCGCTCGCCACGAGCGCAATGCGGGATGGTGTCGTCGACGCGCGATGGGTCAGCCAGTTGGGGAGCATGTAGGCCACGCGAGTAATCTCTCAGCGCCGGCGGCGAAAACAGAATGTCCGGGAGCGGCGGAACAATCGGAAGCTACGGATCTCGACTCACTTACTTCTCGGACGACGGTTCATCCGCTCCATCAGCCTCTTAACAGCCGCTCGTGCCGGCTCATCAGACGAAGGTTCATCCGGATACGGCGGAGAGGCGGATCAGACGGATATTTGCT
>CAYTKA010000038.1:0-30848 GCA_964438255.1 uncultured Gemmatimonadaceae bacterium
GACTGTCTGACTGTCTCACCGTCTCACCGTCCCCTCATGCCCAATTCCGCGGTTCGCCACTTTCGATGGTCCGAGCTCCCTGAGGAGCGCGTGACCGACGTCATCTCGCGCAAGCTGATCACTGGCGACGACATGATGCTCGCGCACGTGTACCTCAAGAAGGGCGCGCTCGTGCCGCAGCACTCACATCACAACGAGCAGCTCACGTACATCCTCTCCGGCGCCCTTCGCTTCCACATCGGTGCGGATCGGGGGACGGAGATCGTGGTGCGCGAGGGCGAGGTGTTGCACATCCCGTCGAATGTGCCACACGAGGCAGTCGCCCTCGAAGACACACTCGACGTGGATGTGTTTAGCCCACCACGTCAGGATTGGCTCGACCACACGGACAGCTACTTCCGCCGGAAATAGCGATGGATCTCGGCCTCACCGGCAAAGTGGCGCTCGTCGCGGCATCGAGCCGCGGGCTCGGCCGCGCGGTGGCGGACGAGCTCGCGCGTGAGGGAGCGCACCTGGTGATGTGCGCCCGTGACGAGCGTGTGCTGATCGACGCCGCCGACGCGATCCGTGCGGCCACCGGTGTGCACGTGGAGGCCGTGCCTGCTGATCTGAGCAAGCCGGCTGATGTCGCGCGTGTCGCCGAGCATGCGATGCGTGCGTTCGAGCGAATAGACGTGCTCGTGACGAACGGTGGCGGGCCACCGGCCGGTCCATTCGAGAGCCACACCGCCGAGGCCTGGCATGAGGCCGTGCGACAGAACCTCGACAGTGTCGTGGAGCTCACGCGTGCCCTGCTCCCAGGGATGAAGGAGCGACGGTGGGGACGCATCATCAACATCACGTCGATCGCCGTGAAGCAGCCGGTGGACAACCTCATCCTCTCGAACAGTGTGCGCGCCGCCGTAACCGGTTTCGCCCGCACGTTGGCCAACGAAGTTGCGCGGTTCAACATCACGGTGAACAACGTGATGCCCGGCTACACGCGTACGCAGCGTGTCGAGGATCTCGCCGCTCGGAATGCGACGTTGCACGGGACGTCTGCCGACGTCGAGCGCGCGGCGTGGGAGGTCCAGATCCCGATGGGCCGGTTGGGGGAGCCGCGGGAGTTTGCCGCGATGGTGGCCTTCCTCGCGTCGGAGCGCGCGAGCTACACGACGGGCGCCTCCATCCCCGTCGACGGCGGCTGGATTCGCGCGCTGCTCTGAGGAAGACGAGCGCCTCCATACCATCTGACCGGTCTCATCGTCTTCAGAACGGAATGTCGCTGTCGTCGTGCGGCGGAGCGTCGTCGAATGGCGGAGCGCTGCTCGGTCCCGCGTCAGCGAAGGGCGGCCGTGCGGACGCGGGCGTCGAGCGCCGCGCGACGGGCGGCGGATACGGACTCGGCGAGCCATCACGGGGTGGCCAGATCACACCCTCGCATCCAGGGCCACCTCGCTCGCGCGGCCTGTTCTTGCACTTGAAGTCCGGTGCGCGCGGATTGCGCTTCGTGGCGCGATCGTCCCACATCGGTCCACCACAGATGGGACATGCGGGGATACCGTCGGCGAAGCCAGCGGGGTGAGCGTCGGTCGGCGCTGAAGTACTCGCGGCGGGACGTCCACCACGCGGCGGCCAGATGACACCGTCGCATTCGCGGTTCTTGCACTTGAAGTCGGGCGCCTTCGGGTTGCGCTTGCCGAGGCGATTGTCCCACATCGGGCTCTGACACTTCGGACAGCTCGGGATGGGGGCGGCGTCGGTGGGATGCTGCTGCTCGGTCATGGCGGCGTACGCTGTGTCGAGGAAGATCCTCAACTTAGCGACGAATAGCTGGCCCCGCCGGATGGCGGTTCGTTCAGCGGACGCGCTCCAAGTCCTGAAGCTCGTACTTGAGCCGGATGGCCGTCATGTTCTCGACCATCTCCAAGAAGACGTCATCCGGCATGTCCGAGCAGACCGGCCGCAGCCGCGCGACGATCTCCGCGCGGATGGCGCCGTATCGCTCCTCGCGGGCTCGTGCGCTGATCTCGTTGTGGGGCATGACGCAGCTCCATCGGGTCGGATAGACTGCGCGGGCGCGTGGAGGGAGGGGAGGCGAGGGAGAGCAGCAACGGCGCACCAAGGAGACACAGTCCGTGTAACCGACGCACGAGGGCGAGCATAGCAACGGGCTGAGCAGCTCGGAGCTGCGAGCTCGGCAGCAACGGCCGTCGCCACCTGTCAGCGGACGTTGGTCACATGTCGGCCTTATGGCTCAGACAGCGTCCGAGAGCGACGTGAAGTTGAAGTCCTTCACCTTGATGGCCGGGAACACGACGTTGCCCCCCGCTTCCGTTCCCGCCACGCGCTCGGCCCGCCCGATCATCTCGAGATTGTTGAGCATGAACAGCGGGCTCTCGTTGAAGCGCAGGTTCTTCACCGCCTTCGTGATCTTCCCGTTCTCGATGAGGAAAGTGCCGTCGCGCGTGAGGCCGGTGTAGAGCACGGTGCGCGGGTCGACCTGGCGTAGGTACCACAGACGCGTGACGAGAATGCCCCGCGGCGTGGAGGCGATCATCTGCTCCGTCGTCGCGTCGCCACCGAGCATCTTCACCGCGCCCAGGCCGCCATTCGGGCGTGCATTCTTCTTCTGCGCCCAGAAGCGTGAGTATTGGAGCTGCTTCAGCACGCCGTTCTCGATCCACATCTCGCGGCCGAGTGGCAGCCCTTCCTGCGTCCAGGGTTGGCCGAGGAGCTGCGGGTCCGATGGATCGGAGAGGATCGTGACGCGCGAATCCACGATTTTCTCGCCGATCTTCGTGCCGCCTCCCTGCTTGGAGAACGCGGAGCGTCCCTCGTCGGCGGCGCGCGCGCTGAGGGAGAAGGCCAGCAGTTGCACCAGATCGCCCACGGCCTGTGGCTCGAGGATCACCGTGTAGCGGCCCGGCTCGATTGCGGCGGGGTTGCGCGACGCCCGCGCCTTCTCGATTGCGCGATCGCTCACCGCCCTGAAGTCGATCTGCTTCCAGTCAGGGTGATCCGCCCCCGCCCACCCCGAGCCCGTGCCGTCGTGGGTGCGCACGGTGAGCTGGTAGTTCGCGCTGGTACTGGGGAAGTACGCATAGAGTCCCGTGCTCGATGCGATGGCATTGTAGGTCGTGCCCGCGATGATGAAGCCCGCCGCAGCGAGGTCTCCTGCTTTCTTCGCCGCGTCGATCGCCGACTTTGCGGCCGCAGCGCGATCCGCCGGCGTGAGGTTCGCCGTGGAGTCGAAGAAAGCGCTGACGTCTTGATACTGCTGCGGGGGGAGGAGCGGCATGTTCTCCGGATCGTCCGGCGCGAGCCTGGCGATGGCTTCGCTTTGCCGGACGGCACGCTCGACGCCCTCCGGGGAGAAATCGCTCGTCGTGACCACGGCGTGTTTGGCACCGTAGCCGCTCTGCACAACCAGTTGCGAGTTGGAGACCCCGCCCGCCGTGGTGATCCGATTGGCAGCAAAGCGGATGTTGCCGGTGTATCCGCCGTTGACGCTGGCACCGATGGTGTCGGCCTTGGACAGCTTGATGACACGCTCCAGGAATGCCTGTGCCTCGCTCCTCGAGAGCATGTCACCGGAGGAGAGCGAGCTCCCCGTGCCGAACAGACTCCTGGGAGCGCTCATGCCTTTCTCCCCGTGTTGATGACGTTGACGTTGCGGACGCGGCTCGGCACGCACCCGTGGCTCACGGCGTTGACCTGTCCAGGTTGTCCCTTTCCGTCGAAGAAGCTCGCGCCCATCTCGTAGCTGCGCCTGCCGCCGATGATGTCCATGCTGTTCCAGAAGTCCGGCGTGCGCATCTGGTAGGCGACGTCCTTGAGCATGCCGGCGATCTTGCCGCCTTTGATCTCGTAGAAGAGCTGCCCGCCGAACTGCGCGTTGTAGCGCTGCTGATCGATCGAGAAGCTGCCGTCGCCGATGATCGCGATGCCGCGGTCGGTCGCAGCGATGAGATCGTCCCAGCCGAGATCCTTCTTGCCGGGGAGAAGGGAGACGTTGGGCATGCGCTGGAACTGCACGTCGTTCCAACCGTCCGAGTGAGAGCAGCCGTGGCTGCGCACGGGGCGTTTCTGGCTGGTGTACCACCACTCGAGCATCGGCGCCTGCTCGCGTGTCGTCTGATAATCGTTGACGATGCCTTCCTTGATGATCAGGAACTCGTCGGGCTTCACCCCGTCGTCGTCCCAGCCGATCGTGGCACAGCCGCCTACCTGCGAGCGGTCGCCCTGGATGTTCATCATCGTCGGCCCGTAGCGGAACTTGCCGAGCTTCTCGCGCGGCGGTGCGACGAAGCTCGTGCCGGCGTAGTTGGCCTCGTAGCCGAGCGCGCGATCGAGCTCGGTGGGATGCGCGATGCTCTCGTGAATCGTGAGCCACAGATGGGTCGGATGCAGCACGAGATCGTACCGCCCGACTTCGACGGGTTTGGCCTTGAGCTTCTCCGCCGCTTCTTCACCCCACTGGCGCGCATGCTCCACCGGTTGGGCGGCGACGAGATACTCGTAGCCGCGCGCCGCGGGCTGGATGACGTTCGTGCGTGTCTGGAAATCGCTGAAATCCGCCTTCACCGCCGTGGCTGCAAAGGGCAGCCAGCTCCGAATCACCGTCTGGGTCGTGAACGTGCCTTCGGTGTTGCCGTAGCTCTTCTCTTCCTTCACGAAGAACATGCTGCTGTTCACGAACTTCACGCCCGGTACTCTCATCGCCTCGGCATTCGCCTTCATGAGCAGGTCTGCCTTCTGCTCGATCGGCACGCTGAACGGATCGATCGTGTGTGGCGTGACGTACCGGCCGTCGGGGGTGACGGCGGCGGGAGCGAGCCGGACGCGGTCGGCCGCGGGAAGGGCATTCGCCTTGGCAATGGCGAGCGCCTCCTTCGTTGCGGCGATGACACCACTCTTGGCGAGGTCGCGCGAGGCGCCGAAGCCCCAAGTGCCGTTCACCAGCACGCGCACGCCGACGCCAAGGGTATCGGTGTCGACGACGTTGATGATCTGCTGCTCGCGCGTGATGACGAAGTTGTTCCGATAGCGCCCGATGCGGGCATCGGCGAACTCGGCGCCGCCGAGCTTGGCGGCGTTGAGCGCCTCGACGATGAGCTCCTTCGTCGCCGGGTCCATGGGAGGCAACGCCGTGGAGGCAACATGCTCGGCAAGGGCATCGGCCCTGGACAGCGCTGGCGTCGCGAGCGCGGCAGCGCCGAGCGCCGCGCTGGTCTTGAGGAAGTCACGCCTGGTTGTCATGGGAGAGAGACTGGTAATCTCGGCTCGACCTTCATGTTCGCCATCGCAAACGCCCACTCCTCAGCCAGCTCCGTGATCACCTTGTCGATCGGTCGGTAGCCGTGGCTCCCCTGCGTCTGGACGCGCAGGAGAATTGGGTGTGGGCACCCCTGCGCTGCCTGGAGTGCGGCGGCGAACTTGTAGGAGTGGCTGGGGACGACCCGATCGTCGTGGTCGGCCGTGCTGATGAGCGTGGCCGGATAACAGGTGCCGGGCTTCACGTTGTGCAGCGGTGAATATGCGCGTAACCACCGGAACGCCACGCTGTCGGACGCCGAGCCGTACTCCGTGGCCCACGCGTGGCCGCCGGTGAATTTGTCGTAGCGCAGCATGTCCATCACGCCCACGGCGGGAAACGCAACGGCGAAGAGATCGGGGCGCTGCTCCATCACCGCACCCACGAGCAGGCCGCCGTTCGAGCCGCCGGCAATCGCCAGCTTCTCTGAGCGTGTGACCTTCGTGCGAATCAGATCCTCGGCAACGGCGATGAAGTCGTCGAACACATGCTGCTTCTTGCCGAGCTTCCCCGCGTCGTGCCACGCCTCGCCGTATTCACCACCGCCGCGCATGTTCGCCGTGACGTAAACGCCACCCTGCTCCAGCCACGGCAACGCCGCCGTGTTGAAGCCGGGCGTGAGACTGATCGAGAAGCCGCCGTATCCATAGAGGTACGTCGGGCTGTTGCCATCGAGCGGCAGATGCTTTCGCGCCGTCACGAAGTACGGGACCCTCGTTCCGTCCCTGCTCGTGGCGAAGCGACGGACCGTCTCGTAGCCGCGGAAGTCGAAGTCGATCGCCGGCGGCTCGAATGGCTCGCTCCGACCGGTGCGCAGGTCGTAACGGTAGACCGTGGCCGGAGACAAGGGCGACGTGAAGGTGAAGTAGATCTCGGGCTGATCGGTGTGGCCACTGAACCCGCGTGCCGTGCCGACCCCGGGCAGGGTGATCTCGCGCTCGAGCTTCCCATTCAGGGTGAACACGCGCACGCGGCTCGTGACGTCGGCCAGGGTGTGCACCACGACGCGGCCACCGGCTACGAAGGCGTTCTCGATCGCCAGCTTTCCCTGGGGCACGACCGTGCGCCACTGGTCAGGGGAGCGGAGATCGAATGCGACGATGCTCCGGTTGGGCATGCCGCGATCCGTCTGCATGTAGACCGTGTTCCCGATCGCGTCGAGCGCGCTGTACTGTGCGTCGTCACGCTCGATGAGGGGCCGCACCGGGGCAGCGACGTTCGGATGCATCGGATCGCCGAGATCGGCGACATACAGGCGGTTCTTGTTGTCGGAGCCCTTCGACAGGTGGACGAGCAGGGTCCTGCCGTCCTCACTCGCGCCGCCGAACACGAACCAGGTGGGGAGATCCTTCCGCTCGTACACGAGCTGATCGGCGCTCTGCGGCGTGCCGACGCGATGATAGTAAAGCGCCTGATGCTTCAGCGCGGCCTGGAGCGCCTGGCCCGCTGGCGGTTCCGGGTAGCGGCTGTAGAAGAAGCCTTTGCCGTCTCGCGTCCAGGAGATTCCGGAGAAGCGGAACCAACGCACCGTGTCGGCGAGGTCGCGTCCGCTGGCGACGTCGCGCACATAGATCGTCTGCCAGTCTGCGCCACCTTGCGAGACTCCGTACGCGAGATATTTCCCATCGGGAGAAGCGCTCGTGGACTGGAGGGCGAGCGACCCGTCGCTCGTGAGCGTGTTGGGATCGAGCAGCATGCGGGCCGCACCACCGCTGCGCGGGCGCACGTAGAGCACTGATTGCTTCTGTAGGCCACTATTGCGGCGGTAGAACATCAGCTCGTGTTCCACGTCCGGAGACGTGACGCGGGCATAGTTGTAGACGTCCGTGAGTCGGCTACGGAAGCGCTCCTTCGTCGGCAGTGCATCGAGATACGATTTCGTGAGCGCGTTCTGCGCGGCAATCCAGTCGGTTGTCTCCTTGGCGTTGAGATCCTCGAGCCAACGATAGGGATCGGCAACCCGCGCTCCGTGGTAGACGTCGACGACGTCGCCCATGCGTGTGGGCGGATATTGCAGCGCGGCACCAGCGGCGGGTACTGGCGCCGCCGGCTGGGTGGGCTGCTGCGCGGCAAGCGTGGACGCGAGCGGCAGGATTACCGAGAGCGCGACGGCGAGACGGACGGAGGATCGCATGCTGGCTCCTTGAGCGACGACGAAGCGCGAAGCTACCGGCCGATTACGCTCGGTGCCAGGCATAGCGCGAGCAGGAGCGGGGCACGCTTCGGGAACCAAAGGGCCGGCAAATCGATCCTATTGCGGACTCCGCTCGCTACGTACAGAGCAGTACACAAAAGATTTGGGCGATCTTTTTGCATTCGGGAGTGCGGTGCCCCGCTCACGCACGTATTCAATGGATATCGTTCCCACATCCGACTGGTCTGGCGCCGCTTCGCCGCCGACCGAGCAGATTGGCACGAGTGGCGCGAATCTATCGCCCAGCTCGCCGCCTGAGGTCGCATTGCCCACGACTCAGCAACCGGTCACAACCCGACGAAGCACGCGGACGCGGAAGACAGATACGACCGCCGCCGTACCGGTGCACCGCCCGTTGGCGCCCCTTACCAGACCGGACGGCACTCCCGCCCCAGTCGTGCATCTCGCCGCCGAGCTCTCCCCGTACGCACGGACAGGTGGTCTTGGCGAAGCGGTAGCCAGCCTGGCGAAACACCAGGCCGCCTCGGGAATTCCCATCACGACGTTCATGCCGTTGTACGCCGTGGTCCGCGAGCGCACGGAGTTGCAGCCGGTGGGGCCGGCATTCGCCGTGTCCGTCGGGCCGCGGACGGAGACGGCGCGGATCTGGGAGCCCGCAGCTCCGGCGCAGCCGGGATCACCACGCGTGTTCTTCGTGGAGAGCGAGGAATACTTCGACCGCCCCGGGCTCTATGGCGACGACGCGGGCGACTATCCCGACAACGCGCAGCGCTACGCGCTGTTCGCCCGTGCCGTGCTCGTCGCGCTGCCGCGGCTCATGCCGCAGGCGCCGAGTATCCTGCATGCGCACGACTGGCAGACCGCGCTCGCCAGCGTGTACCTCAAGAACGAGTTCATGGCCCATCCCTACTACGAGGGGATCCGCGCCGTGCTCTCGGTGCACAACGCCGGCTACCAGGGCCACTTCCCCGAAGAGGTGATTCCGGAGATCGGGCTGCCGGCGTCGCTGTACAATCCCCGGCAGCTCGAGTGGTACGGCCGCGTCAACCTGCTCAAGGGCGCGCTCGTCTTCTCCGATCTCGTGATCACGGTGAGCCCGACGCACGCGCACGAGCTGCGCACGGAGAAGGGCGGCTTCGGGCTCGACGGCGTGTTCGTCGCGCTGCGCGACCGGCTCGTGGGCATCGTGAACGGGATCGACCAGGACGTGTGGGATCCGACGCGCGACGCGTTCATCCCGCGCCGCTACTCGCCGGAGAACCTGCAGGGAAAGAAACGCTGCCGCGTGGCGCTGCAGCGCGCTACAGGACTGAGCCGCTGGCAGGCGCCGATCTTCGGGCTGACGGCGCGGCTCGTCTCCCAGAAAGGGCTCGATCTCATCCTCGGCGATCCTGGCTACTTCGCCTTCGACGCGCAGTACGTCTTCCTCGGCCACGGCGAGGAGCGCTACGAGGAGATGCTCACCGAGCTCGCCGAGCGCGCACCGAGCCGCATCGCCGTGAAGCTCGACTTCACCGACGAGTTCGAGCACCTGCTGATCGCCGGTGCGGACATGTGCCTGATGCCGTCGCTGTACGAGCCGTGCGGCCTCACGCAGATGCGCGCGCAGCGCTACGGCACGATTCCCGTCGCACGGCGAGTCGGCGGCCTCGCCGACACGATCGAGGACGGCGTGACCGGCTTCCTGTTCGACGACTATACCTCGACCGACTTCATGCGCGCCGCGACGCGCGCCGTGGATCAGTATCGCGAGACCGAGGCATGGGAGCAGATGATGCGCGACGCGATGGGGCGCGACTTCGGCTGGGAGCGCAGCGCGCAGCGCTATCTGCAGGTCTATCGGAGAGTGTTGAGCCAGGCAGCGATCAGGATGTGACACCGCTGGCGGCGTGTTGCGCCGCCGCGAGCACCGACGACGCCTCTGGCGGGCACAGAGCGGGACGGGGTCACAACGCCACTTGCCCCTCTGCGCGCGATCATTCAACTATCGCGTCCCGCTCTCGCCATCATCGATGCCGCTCTGTCGTCCCGCCCGCCATGTCTCGCTCGTCCTGATCGCTCTGCTGCCACACATCGCCTGCGGTCAGCCGCCCCTCGTCGTGCGGGCCGCTGCCGATACCACGCCGCCTCCCATCCCGCGGGAGTTCCGCGCCGCGTGGGTGGCCACGGTGGGCAACATGGACTGGCCGAGTAAGCCGGGGCTGAGCACGGCACAACAGCAGGCCGAGATGCGCGCGATCCTCGACCGGCTCGTTCAACTGCGGATGAACGCCGTCGTGTTTCAGGTACGGCCGGCGGCCGACGCGTTGTACGACTCCAAGCTCGAGCCGTGGTCCGACGTCCTGACCGGAGAGATGGGGCGTGCACCCGAGCCGTACTACGACCCGCTCGCCTTCGCGCTCGGCGAGGCCCACAAGCGCGGGCTCGAGATGCACGTGTGGATCAACCCGTATCGCGCCAAGTACTCCACGACGAAGACGACGGCGGCAAGCCACATCAGTCGCACGCATCCGAACCTCGTGCGGAAGTACGGGCCGTACCTCTGGATGGACCCCGGCGATCCTGCCGTCCGCGCCCGCACCATTGCCGTCGTGCTCGATCTCGTGCGCCGCTACGACATCGACGGCGTGCACATGGATGACTACTTCTACCCGTATCCGGAAACGGAACGTGGACGAGAGCTTCCCTTCCCCGACGAGTCCACCTGGCGGCGCTATCGGTTGAGCGGCGGCACCTTGTCGCGCGACGACTGGCGTCGACACAACGTGGACCTTCTCGTGAAGGCGCTCGACGAAAGCATTCACGCCGCCAAGCCGTGGGTGCGGTTCGGCATCAGCCCGTTCGGCATCTGGCGGCCGGGATATCCCGAGTCCGTGCGCGGACTCGATCAGTACGACAAGCTGTACGCCGACGCACGGAAGTGGCTGCGCGAAGGATGGGTCGACTACTTCACGCCGCAGCTCTATTGGGCGGTGGATAGACCCGAGCAGAGCTATCCCGTGCTGCTACGATGGTGGGCGGAGCAGAACGTGAAGGGACGCCACCTCTGGCCAGGCAACTACACGGGGAAGGTCGGCTTCGCCAATTCGGCGAAGTGGCCGGTGAGCGAGGTGATTGAGCAGATCCGCCGGACGCGCGCACAGCCCGGTGCAACGGGGAACGTGCACTTCAACATGTCGGTGTTCCTTCAGAATCCCGACCACCTGAACGAGCGTCTCCTGCGCGAGGTCTACACCGGGCCCGCACTCGTCCCGGCATCCCCCTGGCTCGACCGACGCGCCCCGGCGGCGCCACGCGTCGCCATGCGCATGGATCCGCAGACAGGGTGGCACGTGCTGGATCTACAACCCGGGCCCTCCGGTCCGGAGTCACCCACTGTCGCCCCGTCGGCGCCATGGCTCTGGGTGGTGCAGACACGCCACGCGAACGGTTGGACGACGGAGATCGTTCCCGCCACGGAAGAGCTTCATGTGCTCAGCCCACGCGGCGGGCCGGCGCCCGTCGACGTGCGGGTGACGGCGGTGGATCGCGTGGAGAACGCGGGGCCGGCCACGCGCGTGCAGATCGCAGACCCGCGGCTGAATCAGTGAATCGCCTCGAAGAACATCGGCGCGTGGCTGTCCGCCCCACCAAGCTCGGTGAGCAGGTGGCCAAGTCCGCGCTCGAGCGCGACCCGATCCTCCTCCGACAGCGATTCGATCGCGCGGGCAAGGCGCACCTGCATGACCTCGGGCGCGCGGCGCAATAGCGCCGACCCGGCGGGTGTGAGCGTGAGCTCGACGCGCCGCGAATCGTCGGCGGCACGCACTTTCTTCACGAGCTTGCGGCGCACGAGGCGCCGAACGACGACCGACACCGTGCTCTGGTGCGTCATCGTACGCTCGGCAAGGGCGTTGATGGACAACGACGGCGTCGCGTGCAGTTGCGTCAGCACGAACAGCTGCGCGCCCGTCACGCCGAGCTGACGCTCGGTCTCGCGCGAGGCGACGTGCATCGAGTGCACGAGGCGGCGCAGCGTGTTGAAGACCGGTGCGATCTTCCCTTCGTCGGCGACCGATCCGGGGAAGACGGGATGACGCTGAGACATGAGCCGGTGGTGGGTATCAGGGCGCCACTACTATACCACCCGCCATCGGCAAGCGCTTGCCCCTGGGGGCCTGGTGGTCCAACGCTGCGCCGGAGGCAACCGTATCGGTTGCGTACTCCACCCGCTTACCCAGACCATGCAACCCACACCGCTCTGTTGGCGGCTCGCGGCGCTTGCCGCTGCAGCGCTGCTTGCCGGCACGACTACCGCCAGCGCTCAGCAGCTCGACAGCACTTCCTTCCTCCCCCTCTCTGTCCTGTCCGCCTTCCGCTGGCGCTCCATCGGGCCGGCGAACATGGGCGGTCGCATCACGGACATCGAAGGAATCCCGTCGCCGTCGAAGACCTTCTATGTGGCCGCAGCCACGGGCGGCCTATGGAAGACGACCAACGCCGGAACGACCTTCCGCCCGGTGTTCGACAACGAGCGTGTCGTATCACTGGGCGATCTGGCGATCGCGCCGAGTGATACGAACGTCCTCTACCTCGGCACGGGAGAGGAGGACTCGCGCAACTCCATCTCGCCGGGCGGCGGCGTGTGGAAGTCGACCGACGGCGCACGCACCTGGAAGTTCATCGGGCTCGCCGAGACGCAGCACATCGGCCGTATCGTCGTCGATCCACGCGATGCGAACGTCGTCTACGTCGCGGCGCTGGGACATGCGTGGGGACCGAACAAGGAGCGCGGACTCTACAAGAGCATCGACGGCGGCCAGAGCTGGGAGCTCGTGAAGTTCGTCAGCGACAAGGCGGGATTTGTCGACGTCCAGCTTGATCCAAACAACCCGGACGTGGTGTGGGCCTCGAGCTGGGAGCGCGTGCGCGGGCCCTGGTTCCTCAACAGCGGCGGTCCGGGATCGGGGCTCTGGAAGTCGACCGACGCGGCACGCACGTGGACGGAAGTGAAGGGTGGCGGATTCCCCGAGACGACGAAAGGGCGCATCAACTTCGACATCGCCCGGAGCAACCCGAAGATCATGTACGTCATGATCGAGGCGGACACCGTGATGAACGGGGCGAAGGACAAGGGCGTGAAGCCGCAGGTGCGCCCATCCGGTCTGTATCGCTCCAGGGATGGCGGCGCGACATGGGAGAAGATGAACGCCACGAACGTGCGTCCGTTCTACTACAACCAGGTGCGCGTGGACACGAAGAACCCGGACCGCGTGTACTTCACGTCGACACCGGTGCTGTTCAGCGACGACGGCGGAAAGACGGCGCGCACCGCGACGCAGGGCATTCACGTCGACCACCACGCGATGTGGATCGATCCGAACGACCCCGAGCACTTCATCGTGGGCAACGACGGCGGCGTGGCACAGACCTGGGACCGCGGTGGCAACTACGACTTCCTCAACCTCTTGCCGCTCGGCCAGTTCTACGCCGTGTCGTACGACATGGCCGTGCCGTATCGCGTCTGCGGCGGATTGCAGGACAACGGGAGCTGGTGCGGCCCGAGCCGGCGCCGCCAGGGTGGCATCACGAATTCGATGTGGTTCAACGTCGGCGGCGGCGACGGCTTCTACACGGCGCAGGACCCGAGCGACGCCAACATCGTCTACTCGGAGTCGCAGGGCGGCAACATGAGCCGGTTGAATGTCGCCACCGGCGAGCGCACCCTCCTGTCGAAGCCCAGCTGGCGGAATCGCTACCGGCAGTTCGAGGACTCGATCATCGTCGCGCGCGGTGACACCACGCAGCCGGCGCCGGCGAGTGTCACGCGCCGCATCGAGGCGTTCCGCCGTCGCGCATCGGCCGACTCGACCGAGATGGATGTGCGCTTCAACTGGAGCACGCCCTTCTTCATCTCGCCGCACGATCCGCGGGTGTTCTACGCGGGCGGGAGCAGGGTGCTCAAGAGCACCAATCGCGGCGACAGCCTCGCCGCCATCTCGCCCGATCTCACGACGCGCGACTCGATGAAGATCCGCGTCAGCACGCGGACCACGGGTGGCATCACTCCCGATGTCACGGGCGCGGAGACGCACGCCACGATCACGACACTCGCCGAGTCGCCGCTCCGGCGCGGCGTGCTCTATGCCGGCACGGACGACGGCAACGTCTGGCTATCGCGCAACGACGGCGGCAATTGGGAGAATCTCACCCGCCGCTTCCCGGGGGTGCCGAAGAACACGTGGGTGAGCCGCATCGAGCCGAGCAGCACGGACACGAGCGTGTTCTACGTCACCTTCGACGGCCACCGCACGAACGACTTCGCACCGTACGTCTACATGACGTCGGACTACGGGAAGACCTTCCGCTCGATCGTGGCCAATCTGCCGACGGGTGGTCCGGACTTCGTGCACGTGATCCGCGAAGATCCGTACAACGCGAGGCTGCTCTTCCTCGGCACGGACGTGGGTGCGTACGTGTCCACCGATCGCGGTGGGTCGTGGCAGAAGTTCATGACTGGACTGCCCACGGTCCCGGTGCACGATCTCAAGATCCACCCGCGCGAGCACGAGTTGATCGCGGCGACGCACGGCCGGTCGATCTGGATCGTGGACGTCGCGCCACTCGAGCAGATGATGACGGACGGCATGCGGACGCGGACCGTCGCGTTGTATGCACCGACCATGGCGCACGAGTACGGCGAGGCACCCATCGAAGGACAGGCCACGGGGCACAAGCTGTTCGAGGGACCGAGCCCGGCGTATGGCGCCGACATCTGGTACCGGCTCGACAGCGGTACGCCACGCGACCAGGTGCGCATCCTGATCAGCGACGCGAAGGGTGACAGCGTGCGCACGCTCGTCGGTCCCGGCGGGCCGGGGCTGCACAAGGTGACATGGGACTTCCGTGGGCACGCACCGAAAGCAGTCGCCCTGTCGCCCGCAGGAGTGCGTGATTCGATCCTCCAAGCGCGTCGCATCGCCTTCGTCCTCGACTCGTTGGACAACACGGGCACGGTGCCGAAGGAAACGCTCGACCGCATCCGCGCGGCGACGGCGGGCGGTACGCTGCAAGGGATCGCGCAGTTGTTCGGCGGCGGCGGCGGTGGTGGCGGTGGTTTCGGCGGGCGCAGTCGAGCGGGCGTGTTCTCGCCCCGGCCCGGCGAGGGCCCCCTGCCGCGCGGTGGCGCGGCCGCTGCCGGACAGACGGAAGGGGCGAGTGAAGGCGCGGCAGCGGTGGATCAGGGACTGCTCGGCCAGCTCGTGCAACTCTTCCGTATCCCCGGAAGCGGCGGTCCTGGAGGCGGTGGATTCAGTAGCCTGTTCGGCGGCGGTCGCGGTGCGATCCCTGTCGTCGACGCGGGTGATTACGTGATCACGCTGAACGTCGGCGGCCGGCAGCTCCGACAGACGCTGCATGTGGCGCGGCTGGCCGGCGGTGCGAACGCCAGCACATTCGGTGGCGATGACGACGACGGTTTCGATCGGGAGCCCTGAAGCTCCAAGTCACGCCGGCCATTGCATGTGCGGAACGGGCATCAGGGGCGAGCGGGCAGTTGTGCCGTCGCCGCAAAGGTTGGGGGGCGGCGGATCGTCGTCGCCCGCTCGAACGCATAGGCGTAGCCCAGCAATTTCGCATCGCTCCAGGCACGTCCCATGAAAGTGAGACCGAGCGGGAGCCCGGCGTGATAGCCCATCGGCACCGTGATCGCTGGATAGCCGGCGACGGCACAGGGTGTCGTGCTGCTGGCGCTCGACGGATCGCCGTTCACGAGATCGATCAGTGCCGGCGGGCCCTGCGTCGGTGCGACGAGCGCGTCGAGACGATGCTTCGCGAAGGTCGCGTCGAGTCCCCTCGTGCGGGAGAGTAGCCGGCACTTCTCGAGCGCCTTGCGGTACGCCGGTGTCGTGAGCGGGCCCTTCTTTGCCGCCATCTCGAAAATTTCCTGCCCGAAGTAGGGCATCTCCTCGGCGGCATGCGCGCGGTTGAATGCGATGAGATCGTCGAGCGTCCGCGCTCGTGCGCCGGGCGGGAGTCCCCGCAGGTAGGCCTCGAGATCGGCCTTGAACTCGTAGAGCAGGACGTCGAACTCGGCGTCGTCAAACTGGCCCGCAGTGACGATGTCGGCGGGATCCACGATCACCGCACCGAGATCCTTCATCGCGCGCAGCGCCTGCTCGAGGGCGGCGTCGGCAGACGCGCTGTAGCCTGTGTACTTCTTCCGAGCGACACCGATGCGCGCGCCGTTCAATGCATTCGTGCGCAGCGCGCGCGTGTAGTCATCGGGCTGGCCCGTCGTCGCCCACGCGTTCGTCGCCGCATCGCGAGGATCATATCCGGCGAGCGCCGACAGGAGGATGGCTGCGTCCATGACGGTGCGCGCGATCGGGCCTGCCGTGTCCTGCGAGTGTGCAATCGGAATGATGCCACTCCGGCTCACGACGCCGACCGTCGGCTTCAGCCCGACGAGCGAGCACGCCGCGGAGGGCGAGGTGATCGAACCATCGGTCTCCGTGCCAACCGCCACGGCGCAGTAGCTCGCCGCCACTGCGCCCGCCGAGCCGGAGCTGGAGCCGGAGGGAGTGCGGTCGAGCGCGTAAGGATTGCGTCCCTGTCCGCCGCGTCCCGACCAGCCGCTGGACGAGTGCGTCGAGCGGAAATTTGCCCATTCGCTGAGGTTCGTCTTTCCGAGGATCACCGCACCGGCAGCCCGCAGACGCTCGATGATGAAGGCGTCACGCGCCGGGTGTGAGCCGGCGAGCGCGAGCGAGCCGGCGGACGTCGTCTGATGGTCCGCGGTGTCGATGTTGTCCTTCACGAGCACGGGAATGCCGTGCAGCGGACCACGCACTTTCCCCGCTCTGCGCTCCGCGTCGAGCGCGTCGGCGAGCGCGACCGCATCAGGGTTCGTCTCGAGCACGTGCCGGAGTGTCGGTCCGGTCGTGTCGAGCGAATCGATGCGCGCGAGATACTGCGTGACGAGCGAATGCGACGTGTATTGTCCACTCCGCAGTCCGGCCTGGAGCTCCGTGATCGTCAGCTCCCCGATCTCGAATGGTGCGACGACGCCCGGACCCTCGTGCGCCGGCGGGATTCGCTCGATGCGTGACGATCTCTGCGGAAACGTCCCGGCCATGGCCGCCATGGAGGCGACACCGATGAATCCGCGGCGCGACATGCCCTCGTGGTGGAACGGTGAATCGGTCATGGTGGTATCGGAATGAAGGAACGCGAACATGGCGCGCAACGCTGAACCCGGCAACAGGCCAAACCGGAATGCGTCTTGCCCTTCAGTACGGTGACGCGCCCCGCCGAAGTCTGATGGAGAGGGATTGTGGGATTGTTGACGTTCGAGGACACAGCAGGAGCTCGCTGGCGCGTGTGGCGAGTGGAGACGCCCGCGGCGCGGGCGCACTTGATGGACGCGAGCTTCCGGAATGGATGGCTGGTGTTCGAACGTGAGGACGGGAGCGAGCGGCGCCGTCTTCCGCAGGTACCGGAGGATTGGGCACATCTTTCGGCCGCTCATCTGACGCGACTGTGCGAGCTCGCCGTGCGCGCGGCGCCGCCACGCGTCGACTCGCGCTCCGAGGCAACGGCGACCACGGTGCGGATGCCGATGGCGCCCCGCCCCCGCCCCGGGGACTTCCCGCACCGCCGCTGATCGGCGGACGGGAAGCCGCGACCTCGGCGTAACGAATCGTCGGGCACCCATCTTCGGGGCTTGACGCGTCCCGGAGATCGAGCAACCTTTCATCCGGATATACGGATGATACAGGCCCGCCCGATCTTCGACCGCCTCTCAGCGCTCGCCGACCCCACACGGAGTCGGCTGCTGCTGCTGCTCGACCGTCATGAGCTGACGGTGGGCGAGCTGTGCAGCGCCGTTCAGCTTCCGCAGAGCACGGTGAGCCGCCATCTCAAGACGCTGGCCGACGAGGGGTGGGTCACGGTGCGCGCGGAGGGGACCAGCCGGCGCTACGTCATGTCCGGCAGCGTCCTCGATCATGGCGCGCGCCGGCTGTGGAATCTCGTGCGCGAGCAGGTCGGCGCCACGCCGTCGGCACGCCACGATCTCGCGCGTGCCGAGCGCGTGCTGCACGAGCGGCGCACGACGTCCCAGGCGTTCTTCTCCTCGCGCGCCGGCCAGTGGGACCGCGTGCGTGCCGAGCTGTATGGGACCAGGGCCGATGTCGACCCGCTCGCTGCGCTGCTCGACCCGCACTGGATCATCGGCGATCTCGGCTGCGGCACGGGGCAGACGTCGGCAGCGCTGGCGCCCTTCGTGGAGCGCGTGATCGCGGTGGACGAGTCGAGCGCCATGCTCGCTGCGGCCAAGCGACGTCTCTCCACACACGAGAACGTCGAGCTGCACAGCGGCCGCCTCGAGGACCTCCCGCTGGATGATTGCTCGCTCGACGTCGCCGTGCTGTCGCTGGTGTTGCACTTCGTCGTGGAGCCGGGCGCAGCGATCGCCGAAGCGGCGCGCGTGCTTCGGTCCGGCGGCTGCCTGCTCATCGTGGACATGCTGCCGCATGAGCGCGAGGAGTATCGCACAACGATGGGCCATCTCTGGCTCGGCTTCGACGACGCGCAGCTCGGTGGCTGGCTCAAGAACGCCGGCTTCACGGGCGTGCGCGTCGTCCCACTTCCACCCGATCCCCAAGCGAAGGGTCCGGGGTTGTTCACGGCCCGGGCAGTACGGCGGTCTGACAGTCTGACAGTCTGACAGTCGGACGGTCGGACGGTCGGACGGTCGGACGGTCGGACGGTCGGACGGTCGGACGGTCTGACGGTCTGACGGTTTCACGTTTACGGTTCACGGTTCGCAGATACAGTTCACGCTTTCGCATCGAGTTTCCCATGGCCACTACTCAACGCCCCGCCACGCTGAATCCTCTCGACCGCCCTGCCTTCAAGGTGGCCGACCTTTCCCTTGCCGACTTCGGGCGCAAGGAGATCCGCCTCGCCGAGCAGGAGATGCCCGGGCTGATGGCACTGCGCGCCGAGTACAAGGGAAAGAAGCCACTGACCGGCGCCAAGATCATGGGCTCGCTCCACATGACCGTACAGACGGCCGTGCTCATCGAGACGCTCGTCGAGCTCGGCGCCGACGTGCGCTGGGTGAGCTGCAACATCTTCAGCACACAGGACCACGCTGCCGCAGCGGTCGCCGTCGGCAAGGCCGGCACCCCCGACGACCCAAAGGGCATCGCTGTGTTCGCCTGGAAGGGCGAGACACTCGAAGAGTACTGGTGGTGCACCGAGCAGGCTCTGATGTGGCCCGACGGCAGCGGTCCCAACCTGCTGCTGGATGATGGCGGCGACGCCACGCTGCTCGTGCATCGCGGCGCCGACTTCGAGAAGACGGGCGAGATCCCCGCATTCATGCCGGAGACGGACAGCGAGGAGTGGGGCGTCATCCTCGATCTGCTACGGGTCGAGCAGCAGAAGCATCCGGGCCGCTGGACGAAGGTCGCGGCGGGCATTCGCGGTGTCTCCGAGGAAACGACGACCGGCGTGCATCGCCTGTACGAGATGATGAACGCCGGCACACTGCGCTTCCCGGCCATCAACGTGAATGACTCGGTTACGAAGTCGAAGTTCGACAACCTCTACGGCTGCCGTCACTCCCTCACCGACGGCATCCTCCGCGCGAGCGACGTGATGCTCGCGGGGAAGGTGGCCGTCGTGTTCGGCTACGGTGACGTGGGCAAGGGCTGCGCGCAGTCCCTGCGCGGCCAGGGCGCCCGCGTCGTCATCACCGAGATCGATCCGATCTGCGCCCTCCAGGCCGCCATGGAAGGCTATCAGGTCACGACGCTCGACGAGGTCGTGCGCACGGCCGACATCTTCATCACCGCCACGGGCAACAAGAACATCATCACCGTGGATGACATGGCGAAGATGAAGGACAAGGCGATCGTCGGGAATATCGGCCACTTCGACAACGAGATCGACATGGCCGGTCTGAAGAAGCGCGGCATCAAGCGCGTCAACATCAAGCCGCAGTACGACGAGTTCGTCTTCCCGGACGGCCACTCGGTGATGATCCTTGCTGAGGGAAGACTGCTGAATCTTGGCTGTGCTACCGGCCACCCGAGCTTCGTGATGTCGGCGTCGTTCACCAACCAGGTGATGGCGCAGCTCGAGCTGCATCAGAATGCGGACAAGCTCGAGAAGAAGGTGTACACGCTGCCGAAGCAACTCGACGAGAAGGTGGCACGTCTGCACCTCGACAAGCTCGGTGTGAAGCTGACGACGCTAACCGCAGACCAGGCCGCATACATCGGCGTGCCGGTGGAGGGGCCGTACAAGCCTGACCATTATCGGTATTAGTCTGACGGTCTGACGGTCTGACGGTCCGACGGTCCGACGGTCCGACTGTCCGACTGTCCGACCGTCCGACCCTCCGACCGTCCGGCCCGTTTTTCGCATTTACGGCCCAGCCCGCCCTTATGGGTCCCAACTGGCAGCCGTGAAAGCACTTACCTCCATGCTCCGCGCTCCCCTCGCGACGCTGCTACTCGCGGCGGCGCCGGGGGTGGCACGTGCACAAGCGTCGCCGGCGTCGCGGCCGGACCCGCGCGATTCCATCGACGTCGCCTCACTGACGTTCGACGGCGCGCATGCCGTGTCGCCGGCCGATCTCCGCCTCGTGATCTTCACGCGGACGTCGAGCTGCCGGCTCGTCCTGCTCGCACCGCTGTGCAATTTCAGTCCCTCGCTGCTGCTCATTGACCGCCGCCGCACGACGCGCGAGGCACTCGGCGAGGACATCACCAACCTCCGCGTCTACTACTTCCGCCGCGGCTATCGCGAGGCCCAGGTGGATACGGTGCTCGCGCCGGCGAAGCACGGCATCCACGTGACCTTTCGCATCGTCGAAGGGGAGCCGACGCGCGTATCATCGCTCGAGGTGACACAGCGAGCACCCGTCATCACGCCCGCGGAGCTGGCAGAGGCCGTATTGCTGCGCGAACGAGCGCCGTTCAGCCTCATCGCGCTCGATACCACGCTCGCACGACTGCGCGACGCCGCATGGAATCACGGCTACGGCGACGTGCGCCTCGACACGATCATCTCGCGTCCCGATGCCGCGCGACTCGTCTCCGTGCACATCGCGATCGACCCACGCTATCTCACCCGCGTGGGCGAGGTGGAGTTCGAGGGGAATCGTTGGCTGAGCGACGCGACACTTCGCCGTGCTCTGCTCCTGCGGCCCGGTGGGCTGTACACGCGAAACGCGGTGCTCGAGAGTGAGCGGCGGCTCTTCCAGTCGCCGGCGCTGTCGCGGGCGCTCGTCGTCACGCCGCCGACCGGAGACAGCGTGAAGCGCATCACCGTCGCCGTGACGGAGACGGCACCACACAGCGCGAGCGCAACGATCGGCTTCAACACGATCGATTTCGTGCAGGCGGCGGTGGAGCTGCGGGACAATACGGTCGGCGCCGGCCGCTGGCTCGACCTGCGCGCCGCAGCGGGCAACCTGCTCGGCGAGCAGCTCAACGGCCGCGCGATCTTCCGGCAGGCAGTCCCGGATGGCGCGACCGACGCGAGCGTTTTCCTGCGACCGACCTATCAGGCGTCGCTCGTGCTCACGCAGCCGTGGATCGCCGGGCCGCGCACGTCGGCATCGCTCACGCTGTTCGGTGGGCGCCGCGCGCTCCCGGGAATCGTCGTGGACGAGGATGCAGGCGCATCGATTGGCGTCGTACGCGAGCTGGCGATCCGGACGCCCGTGGGACTGAACTATCGCATGGAGACGACGCGTGTACTCGGCGGTGCGGTGTACTTCTGCTCCGGCTATGGCATCTGCGACAATGTCACGGCGCAGGTGCTGACGCAGCGCCAGCGTCTTGCGCCCATCGGTGTGAGCGCGTGGATCGATCGCTCCGATGACCTCGAGGCGCCGACGCGTGGCTACACCGCGGTCGTCGACGCCGAACATGCGTCCACCGTCACCGGCTCCACGTTCGCGCACAATCGCATCGCCGCCGACGGATCGTACTATCACGCCCTCGGCCGGGGTGACCTGAGTGAGGGTGGCTTCCCCAACGTGCTGGCGCTGCACGGGCGCGTTGGCTGGGTTCGTCCGCTCGACGACCGCGCGGCGCTCGGTGTCTCGGGTAGCGGCGCGGGCATTCTCCATCCGCGTGCTCGCTTCTACGCGGGCGGCATGCAGTCGGTGCGCGGGTTCGCCGAAAACGAGCTCGGACCACGCGTGCTTCAAGCACGGCGCGCGTCGCTCCTCGCCGCAGGATGCACGGATGCGTCGATCGCCGACGGGAGCTGCGATCCGTCGCGCGTGCCGTCGAACGAGCTCTTCGTGCGCCCGACCGGCGGCAGCAGCGTGATCGAGGCGAGCGTCGAGCTACGTATGGCGCTCTTTCGGCAGTTGGGCGCCGTGGCATTTCTCGATGGTGCGTACGTGGGGACCAGTGGCCTGGAGCTCGCGGCCCGCGGCACGGGCGCGATCACGCCCGGTCTGGGCCTGCGCTATCGCTCGGTACTCGGCGTGCTTCGGCTCGACGTCGGGCTGCGGCCGGTGGGCAGCGAATCGCTCCCTGTCGTCGCCGCCGTGCCTGATGGCGCCGGTGGGGAGCGCATCGTACGTCTCACGCAGGAGAAGAGCTACTCACCCATCGATCCGTCGCCCGGTGCGCTGCGCTCGATCGCGCGCCGGCTCGTCGTTCACTTCGCTATGGGGCAGGCGTTTTGACGTCGCTCGCGTTCAGTGGAAGTCGCCCCGCGCCCACCCCTGCACCGACACCGAATCGGAGGCGCCATGTCGTACGCGCGCTCGTCGGCGGGGTCGCGCTGCTGATGGTGATCGTTGCGATCGTCGTCGTGGTGCTGGCGAACACGTCGTGGGGGAACGAGCGCGTGCGCCGCATCGTCGTGTCGCAGGCCAACCAGCGGCTGACCGGTCATCTGCGCATTGACGAGCTGCGTGGGCACCTGCTGTCCAGCGCCACGCTCACCGGAGTGGAGCTGGTAGACAGCGCGCGGCAGCCTGTGTTCACCGCGCGCCGCGTGCAGGTACGGTACGCGCTGTGGCCGGTGCTCCGTGGACGCATCGTGGTGACGTCGCTCGTGCTCGACACGGCGTTCGCGGCGTTGGACAAGCGGCCGGGCGCACGCTGGAACTTTCACACGCTCGTGCGGCCGAGCCTCACACCGCAGGGCACGCCGCGCCATTGGCTGCCGCCGGAATTGTCGGACATCACCATCCATCACGGCCACCTCCTCTATCGGCGCCCCTGGAGGCCGGACAGCACACTCCCCGCCGACCGACGGGATGCAGCGATCGCCGCCGCGCTGGCGAGCACGGCCCGGAGCCGCACGGAACGTGTGCACGGCGGGTACCAACGCGTCGTCGAGTATTACGACATCGACGCGCGCATCCCCATCGTGCGCGTCGCACCGCATGGACAACCGACGTTGGTGGAGGTTGCGTCGCTCTCGATGATCGGTGAGCCGTATCGGCCGCCGGTGCTCGTCGTGCGGTCGCTCAGCGGGACGCTTCTGGCCACGAAGGATTCACTCTGGTGGCGCGGTGCACACGTCGCGTTGCCGTCGACGGACGCCGTGGTGGACGGCCGTATCGGATTGAACGGGACCGGGTTGACGATCTCCCTGGTCGCTGCGCCAATCGCGCTCGCTGATCTGCGCTGGGTCAGCCCGAAGCTCCCCGCTGAAGGGGGCGGTCGACTTCGATACGCGATGCAGGTGCGCGGCGATACCGCCGAGTACGCGTTCACCGACGCCGACGTGACGTACCGGGACGCGTCGATGAAAGGAAGCGCCGCGGTCACGCGTGTGCATCCCGCACTGGGTCGGAGCACGGTGCTGGTGCGCCACGCGGACGTCACCGTGGCGCGGCTCACCACGGCGGTGCTGCGCGAGCTGATGCCGACGCTGACGCTACGGCGGAGCGGCACGATCGACGGACACGTCGCGGTGAGTGGTCCCGCGGGTGCGCTGAAGGTGGACGCCGATCTCCGCTTCGATGATCCGCGTGCCGGGCGCAGTCACGTGGTGGCACGCGGCGGGCTCGGTCTGGAGAACGGCGTGCGGGCGCGCGATCTGGATGTTCGGCTGCTCCCCCTGCGCCTCGCTTCGCTCGAGGGCGCAGGCGCTCGCGTTCCACTCGACGGATCGCTGAGTGGGAATGCGCGCGTGACTGGCGCGGTGCGCGAGGGATGGAGCGTGCGCGCCGATCTCACGCACGACGACGGCGCCCGGCGCTCGCACGTCGTCGGCAACGGACGTTATCAGAACGCCGGGCATCGCCTGATTGCCGACGCGACCCTCGAGCCGCTGTCGCTCGCAACGATCGGGCGCTTCGCGCCGCACGCCGAGCTCCGTGGCAGCGTGACGGGCCGCGTCCATGCCGAGGGAACGACGCGTGATCTTCGGATCTCCGGGCTACTGCGCTCCACGCAGGGAGGCGGCTCGCTCGCGGGTCGCGGCACGATCGAGCTGCGCGGCTCGCGCACGCGATACGACGTCGCCGTGGCGCTCGACGCGCTGAACGCGAACGCCTTCTCGCGCCGCGCGCCACGGACGCGGTTGACGGGTCGCCTCGCCGCGCGCGGGATCGGCACCGTGCCGGCGACGGCCGACGCTCTGGTGAACGCCGATCTCGTGCGCTCGGGCTACGACACCTTCACCGTCGACCGGCTAATCGCACGGATCGCCGCGCACGACGGGCGGCTGCGTGCCGATACGTTCGTCGTACGGGCAGCCGGTGCGACGGCGCGTGCATCGGGTTCGCTGGGACTGGTCCGCGACCGCGACGGAACGCTGCACGCGGCCCTGGCGGTGGATTCGCTCGGCACGCTGCGGCGTTGGCTCGGCAGCAGCGACACGTCGAGCGTGGTCGCCGCCACCGGACGACAGAGTGCTCGATTCGCCGCCGCACGCGCCGACTCGGCACGCCGCGCCGAAGCGAACCGGATCGAGCGGCTTGCGCTGGGACTTCCGCCGGGTACGACGCTGGCCGTCGACACGCTTCCGGCCATTCGCCGCGACTCGCTGGCCGGATCGCTGTCGGCGGCGGCGACGCTGCGCGGCAACGTCAGGGAGCTCGGCATCGACGCCGTCGTGCAGGGGCGGGATCTCGTGGCGCGAGGGAATGCGGCACATCGACTCGAGGCACGTGTTTCTTCGGTCAACCTGCGCGATCGCTCGCTGCCGCTCGTGTTTCGCGTGAGTGCCGAGTCCGTGCAGGCGCGCGGCTACGGCTTCGCGGGAGTGGAGGCGACGGGAAGTTGGCGCGGGACGCGTGTGTCGGCCGACGTACGCGTGCGACAGGATTCGCTTGTCTCGTACGCGGCGCTGGGAAGCTACGAGCGCCCGACGGCCGACGTGCAGCATGTGCAGCTCGACTCGTTGTCGGCGCGCTTCGACACGCTGATCTGGCGACTGACCAATCCGGCCGGCGTGCGGCTCGATCATGGAAGCATCGCCGTGGACTCGGTGGATCTTCGTGACGGCAGAGGCGGCCGGCTGTTCGCGAATGGCGTCGTGCCGAAAGAGGCGGGCGTTCGACTCGACGTTGCCGTGGAGAACATCCGCGTCGCGACGGTGCTTCAGGCACTCCAGCGCGGGGCACAGGCCGATGGCGTGCTCGGGGCTACGGCGCGCATCACCGGCACGCGGGCCGAGCCCGTCATCGCCGGTCGAGCGACGCTGCGCGACGCACGGTATCGGAGTGAGCGTGCACCCGATGTCGACGTCGACGCACGCTACGCGGGCCGCCGGCTGATGTTGGACGCTGCCGCACGCGACAGTGCGGGACGGCGCGTGCTCGTCGGCGACGCGTCCCTCCCGCTCGATCTCGCGTTGCAGCCGGTGAATGGATCGCGCCGGGTCGAGGGGCCGCTCGTGGCGAACGTCGTGCTCGACAGCCTGCGCCTCGCCGCACTGCCTCTGTCGTCGCGCAGCGTCGAGGACGTGCGCGGATCGGTCGCGGGCGAAGGGCATGTCCGCGGCAGCTGGCGTGCGCCGTCGGTCACCGGATTGGCGGCGCTGCGCGGCGGCGGCGTGAGGATCGTGTCGACAGGCATGCGACTCGGCGAGGCCGCCGCCGATCTGCGACTCGCCCGCGATACGCTACATCTCGACTCGCTCGTGGCGCACGCGAAGGGCACCGTACGCGCGTCGGGGTTCGTGGACCTCACCGATCGGTCGCGGCCATTCGTGAACGCGGGAGCACAATTGGACGATCTGCGCGTGATGGATGCCATGCGCGGGCTCGTCGACGTGAACGGTCGGCTCAGCGCCGCCGGTCCACTCGATGCCGTTCGCGTGACAGGGCGCGGCGAGATGCTCCACGGCTTCCTGGCACTCAAGCAGTTCAACAAGAACCTGCTGCGAGTGAAGGCGCCGGGCACGCTCGCGTTCTTCACGGTGTACGACACGACGCGTCCACCGACCGACAGCGCACGCGTCACGTCGGCGCGCTCGCGCAAACCTCGCATCGGTGTAATCGCCGACCTGTCGCTCGCCGTGGATCGCGGTAACTACTATCGCAACCGCCCCGACGCGAACACGGAGTTCTACACCGGCGACGGAGAGGAGCTGATCGCGCACATCGACACGCGGAGCAGCGACGCGTGGGCGGTAGGGTTCGTCCGCATCGGCGAAGGGGTAGCGATCTTCCGCGCCAGCGCGTTCAGTCCAGCTCGCGGCACGCTCACGTTCGTGCCGTACACCGGCGGCCCGGGCTATCTGGAGCAGGTGGGAGAACGATTGGTGTGGGAGCCCGGCCGCGGTCTCTTCCCAGTCCAGCTCCTCACGGGCGGGACGTCGAAGGGTCCCGCATTGGGGCTCGAGAGCGGCACGCTCTTCCCGATACGTGGTCGCGAGCTGAATGGCTATCTCACCATCGGACGCGATCGGACGTCGCTGCTCCAGCAGTCGGGCTCCTCGCTCTCGGGGAGCGAGGCGTGGAGCGGCCAGCTCTCCGGCGAGACCGGCGCGCTCGCGCACCGCCAGCAGGCGGCGACGGCACTCGGCGTGGTGCTGCATGATCTCGGAACGGGCGCCACGAAGGTGTTCGGGCTCGACGCGTTCAGTGTCTCACCGGCGGATGTCCCGACGGAGCTGGTGTTCGGGAAGACGGGTGGACTACGCGGTGCGCTATTCGAGGGGGGGCGATACGTGACGGTCGATCGCTACATCGCCGCTCAGCTCCGCCTGACGTCGTCCATTCCGGGGTTGCGCGTGTCGCAGTTGTTCGGGCCCTACTATCGGCTCGACGCGGGCATCGAGCCGCGGTTCCTCTTCCACCTTCCGGACGATCTCGGCATCACGCATCCCACCGTGCGCACGGGTGTCCTCGGCGCGTTCCTGACGCGGATGTGGGACTGGTAGCGGCGCGCGAACAACGGTTGACGTCACCGTGACTGCGGAGGAAGGCGAGGGCGCACCGGACTCGGCCCGATGCGCCCTTCATTCTTGCCGTGATGGATCACCGTTCACAGTTCACGGTGAACCGGTCACGGTTAGCTGCAGGCCGGCTCGCCGTCGCCCGCCGTCGACACCCGCGGGTTCGGCGTGTTCACCCCGATCCCGCACGTGAAGTTCGGGATCTGCGAGTGCGTCACCGTCGCCGACCAGTAGCCCGGGCCCGGGACGATCGTCGGCGCGGCCACCCCCGTCGACGGCCTGAACTTCAGCTTCGTCGTATCCCCGTACACCACGTAGCTGCCCGAGTCCGAGAAGAACGACTCCTCGGCCGTCACCAGGTTGCGGAGGTCCGACTTCATCGCGGCCGTGTACGCCTTGGTCTTCGTGTTGGCGAACTTCGGGATCGCGATCGCGGCCAGAATGCCGATGATCACGACGACGATCAGAAGCTCGATGAGCGTAAAGCCCTTCTTCAACGAGGTCTGCATGAGTTGACACCGTGCGGGAGGGGGCCGCCGCGGAGGTGGGGGAGAATGCGCGGAGCCGATTGGGGGAGTGCGAACGTCCCGGAACTATGCAGTGAGGATGCCAGAAACCGGCGTTGGAGTGGCGCTCTGTAACTGCTTATATTATAACACCTTATCATGTTTGTGGGAACTTTGTGGCCACCGCAGCCACCCTGGTCTCATCGCAGGATGCAAGTACACGTGGGAACTGCGATACCTGGGCCATCCATACATTCGGCCGGTAACAGAGCACATCGGCCATCCATCGCGCCGGATTGACGCATCGACAATCCGCCCGTCACGTGTCGTACGAACTCTTTGTACGATATTTGTCCGCCCGACGCCTGCGGGCTCACCCGCGTCGCTGTCGAGCCAGCACGGTGTCAGCAGCTGATACGCCGCGATACTGCGCTTCCTCGAACAATGACAGGCCGCTGACATCCGAGTTGGCGAGATGAATCCCACGTGGTGCCCAATCCGGAGCACCACGTGCCGGTGCGCTCAGAAAGCCGACCGTCGGCCGCACCATGGCGTGTCCCATTCGCATCAGATCGAGGCGAGCGACGCAACGACGAATGTCAGGGTGCGCGACCTCGAGCTCCGCGAGAATGCGCTCCGCCCAGTCCTCCCAGCGCGCAGTCAGCAGCGCGCGCCGCACGTCGGCCGGCGCACCGCGAGCGAGTGCATGGTAGTACGTCCACACCGTCGGGCCGTCGGTACGGGTCCGAAGCGACTGATGCGTCGCCACGACGTAGCCAAGCCCCTCGCTGCCCCGCAGTACATTGTCCCAGGCCGGCGGCACGCCGCGCTCCTCGGGCCAGCGATCGAGCGTGAGATTGGCGACGAGCCACGGTGAGTACACGAACCCGGGCGTGCGCATCCCCTGTACGACGTACGGCGCGACGAACGTCGGCGCGGCGAAGATCACCTCCTCGCAGCGGATCTCCTGCTCCCCTGCACGCACACGCCACCGGTACCCATCGGGTATCACGGCATGAACCGGCGCGCTGGTGCTGACGTACGACGCGAGCTTCGCGGCGAGGTGTCGGGCAATCCACGCGTTGCCCTCGGGCCAGGTGAGCGGACCACTGTCGTTTGGCTCGCGCGACGCGAAGTAGTGCACGCCGGCCCAGGCCGACGTCTCCCGTGCGAGCGCGCCGTAATCGTCGCGCGTGGCATACTCCGCATACCAGCGCACGGCCGGCGAACGGAGTCCCACGCGCGTCAACCACTCGTCGAACGAGAGCTGATCGAGTGGCGAATCTCGCTTCGCGCCGAGTGCCATCGGGATGGTGAACTCGCCGGAGGCACGCGCCGCGGCCATGAGCTCCTCGAACCGGCGGAGGTCGGCGCGCCCATCGCGCGTCTCGGCCAACTCCGAATCGAGCCCACCCTGCCACTCTCCGCGTACGAACAACCGCTCGTGCGGAGCGAAGCAGAGGACGCGCTCGTCCCACCCATTCGCCGTGAGTACGCCGAGCTCCGTGAACAGCTCGCGCACCAGCGTAGCGCGTGGCCCCGGTACTGGCACATAGTGCGCCGCCCACGGATAGCGTGAGATGGCGTTCTCCCCGCCGCGCGCGTTTCCACCGGTCTCATGCTCGAGCTCCAGCAGCACGAAGTCGCGGAAGCCGTGACGATCGAGCTGCCACGCGGCACTCAGACCGGCGATCCCACCGCCGACGATCACGACCGGCACGCGACGCGTGATGCGCGGCGATGGCCATGGCGCGCCGTCACGGAGGCGATGACCGAACGCAGCGCTCTCGTTCACGAAGCTCCCCGCAATGCGTGGTCCGCTCTTACGCGTGAGCCCGAGCAACGCCGGTACCTTGGTGGAGCGCGCGACGAGCGCTGCCAGCCCCGCTGCACCGGCGGCGATTCCCCCTGCCACGAACTGGCGGCGTGACGGGCTCACCGCGCCCTCATCGGTTGACGCGATCCCACTCCTGCTCGTAATAGCGCACCAGCACCTGGGTGTTCAGTCGATTGGGCTCGACGGCCACCGGCTGCATGTCGGCTGGAAACTCGAACAGTCGCGGCACTTCGGCCACGGTGAGATATCGCAGACCGGCCGGCAGGTGCGTCGGCGGCGTGTATGTCGCCTCGGGAGTGGCGAGCACGAAGCCCCATTCGCCGAACGACGGCACGTACAGGTGGTACGGATACGTCCGCAATCCCGTCTGTCGCATCGACTCGGCGATACTCCAGTAGCTCTTGCGCGCGAACAGCGGCGACGTGGCCTGCACGACCATGAAGCCGCGCCGTGCGAGGTGGTGGCCGAGCAGTCGATAGAAGGCCGTCGTGTACAGCTTCCCGACGCCGTAATTGTTGGGATCGGGAAAGTCCACGACGACGAAGTCGTATACGTCGCGGCTCTGATCGAGCCAGACGAATGCATCCGCGTTCACGATGTGTACCTTGGGCGACGCGAATGCCTTGCCGTTCAGCGCGGTGAGCATCGGGTGCGTCGAGAACAGCCGCGTCATCTCCGGATCGAGGTCGACGAGCGTGATCGACTCGAGCTCGGGATAGCGCAGCAGCTCGCGCACGGCGAGGCCGTCACCGCCGCCGAGCACGAGAACGCGCCGCGCCGAGGGAAGGGCGGCGAGCCCCGGATGGACCAGTGCTTCGTGATACCGGTACTCGTCGCGCGAGCTGAACTGGAGGTGCGAGTTGAGCCACAGCCGCAGGTCGTCCTTCCACGCGGTGAGCACGATGCGCTGGTATCGCGTATTGCGCGCGAAGATCACCTCGTCCGAGTAGATCGTGTCTTCGGCGAGATTGGTGATGCGCGTCGCGCCGGCCATGCCGATGCCGAGCAGCGCGAGCACGATGACGCTCGCCGTGGTGAGTTGGCGTCGCGCGCCGAGATGTGCGCGAAAGAGCCACACGGACCAGAGTGCGACGCCGGCGTTGATCATCCCGAACACCATCGCCGAGCGCACGAGGCCGAGCTTGGGGACGAGGAGAATGGGAAAGGCGAGCGACGCCGCGAGCGCGCCGAGATAATCGAAGGTGAGGACGTTGGCGATGACGTCCTTGAACGCGTAGCGGTCCTTGAGGATCCGCATGAGCAGCGGAATCTCGAGTCCTACGAACACGCCGAGCACGGCGACCATGGCGTAGAGCACGAGCCGGAAGGCGGCCGTGTAGGCGAAGGCGAGGAAGAGGACGGTGGACGAGAAGCCGCCGACGAGGCCCACGAGCAGCTCGATGGCGACGAAGCGCGCGACGAGCCCGCGCGCGAGGAAGCGCGACAGCCAGCTCCCCACGCCCATGGCGAAGAGGTACGTCCCGATCACCGTAGAGAACTGCGTCACGCTGTCGCCGAGCAGGTAGCTGGCGAGCGCGCTCGCGACGAGCTCGTAGATCAGCCCGCACGCGGCGATGAGGAGGACGGAGAGGAAGAGGGCGAGGGCCAATGTCGGTGGAGTGGGTCGGACGGTCGGACGGTCGGACGGTCGGACAGTCGGACAGTCGGACAGTCGGA
>CAYTKA010000039.1:0-30668 GCA_964438255.1 uncultured Gemmatimonadaceae bacterium
GCGGCGAGCTGCAGTGCGTCGGCGCATCCACCCTCAACGAATACCGCAAGTACATCGAGAAGGACGGGGCGCTCGAGCGGCGCTTCCAGACGGTCGTCGTCGATCCGCCGTCCATCGATGAGACGGTGGAGATCCTGAAGGGGCTGCGCAAGAAGTACGAGGATCACCACAAGGTCACGATCCCCGATACCACGCTGCTCCTGGCCGCCAAGCAGTCGGAGCGCTACATCACCGACCGCTTCCTCCCCGACAAGGCGATCGACGTGATCGACGAGGCCGGCGCGCGCGCACGGCTGGCCGCGCAGGCACCGCCGCCGGAAGTCGCTGCGCTCAAGGCCGATCTCGAGAAGGTCAACCTGGACAAGGAAGCGTCCGTGCGCGACCAGAACTTCGAGAAGGCCGCTGCGCTGCGCGACAAGGAGCGGGAGATCCAGGGCGAGATCCGCAAGAAGCAGGAGGAGTGGGAGCAGCGGCGGCAGTCGCACCGCCCGGTCCTCGGCGAGGAGGAGATCGCGTTCATCGTGAGCCGCTGGACGGGGATTCCCGTGACGCGGCTCCAGGAGGCGGAGACCAGCCGCCTGCTGCGGATGGAAGAGGAGCTGCATCAGAACGTCATCGGACAGGACGAGGCCATCAAGGCGCTCAGCCGCTCGATTCGGCGCAGCCGCGCCGGGCTCAAGGATCCGAACCGTCCGATCGGCTCGTTCATCTTCTGCGGACCGACGGGGGTCGGGAAGACGGAGCTCGCCCGCTCGATCGCCAAGTTCCTGTTCGCCGACGCGTCAGCGCTCATCCGCGTGGATATGAGCGAGTACATGGAGAAGTTCTCCGTGTCGCGGCTCATCGGCGCGCCGCCAGGCTACGTCGGGTATGAGGATTCGGGGACGCTGACGAAGGCGATTCGCCGGAAGCCGTACTCGGTCATCCTGCTCGACGAGATCGAGAAGGCGCACCCGGACGTGTTCAACATCCTGCTCCAGGTGCTCGACGAGGGTCACCTGACCGACAACTACGGTCGCGTGATCGACTTCAAGAACACCGTGGTGATCATGACCTCGAACGTCGGGGCGCGGGACATCACCAAGGGGAAGGGGCTTGGCTTCGTCGCGGCCGACAGCACGACCTCGTTCGAGCGGATGCAGGAGAAAGTGAAGGAGGAGCTGAAGGTGGTGTTCAACCCCGAGTTCCTGAACCGGCTGGACGACGTCATCGTCTTCCACCCGCTCAGCCGGGAGCACATCGCCCAGATCGTCTCGATCCTGCTCAAGGACATTCGCAAGCGGCTGGCGGAGGAGGATCTCACCCTGAAGCTGACCGACGCCGCCACGGAGCTGCTGGTGAAGCACGGGTACGACGAGGCATACGGCGCCCGTCCGCTGAAGCGTGCCATCCAGCGGTTCATCGAGGACCCACTCTCGGAGAAGATTCTCCTCGGGGAGTTCTCGCGCGGCGACGAGATCGAGGTCGACGCGAGCGCGGACGGCACGAAGCTCGATTTCCGGGTACTCTCGAGCGCCACGAAGGCGTAGGTCTCTCGGAAGCAACGCATGCACGGCCGGCTGGGTCCAACCCGCGGGGGACCCAGCCGGCCTTTTTTTGTGTATATTGCCGCGATGAACCGGATGCTCTTGATCGCCGCCGCCCTGCTGCTCTGTGGGGCGACGGCGCGTGCGCAGGATCCCGCTGCTACGGCAGCGGCAGGCCGATGCGCTACACCAGATTCCATTACGTTCCGCGGCGCCAAGCGCACGCCGGACGCCTCGATGCGCTCGGAGACCGGGCTGGCGCCCGGCGCCGTGAGCTATCGCGCGCTCGACCGCGCGATCAAGGCGCTCTATGCGCTTGGACAGTTCGAGGACGTGCAGGCGAGCTGCGAGCTCAGCCCCGACGGCAAGCGCGCGCTGCTGGTCTTCAACGTCCGCGAGCGCCCAGTACTCGGCGCCGTGGACGTCACGGGGACCGATCGTCTCTCCCGCAACGAGGTGCGTGACAGGGTCGACCTGCTGATCGGCCGGCCCCTTGACCCGGCGCAGGTCGCCAATGCCGTCCAGCGCATCGACTCGCTGTACCGGGCCGAGGGCTACTATCTCGCCCAGGTGAAGCCCGAGACGACGCTGGTGAACGGAGAGGTCAACCTCATCTTCCACGTCGACGAGGGGCGCCGGCTGGCGATCTCCGGCGTGAGCATCGAGGGGAACAAGGGGCTCTCCGACAAGGAGCTGGTCGACGCGATGTCGACCAAGCCGGAAGGATTCTTCTGGTGGCGCAAGGGCGAGCTCGACGCCGACAAGTATGCGGCCGACGTGAGCGAGAAGATTCCGGGAGTCTACGCGGAGAAGGGTTACATCGACGCGCAGGTCGTGAAGGACACGATCCAGGTCGACCGGGCGAAGGGCAAGGCCCTCGTCGACATCAAGGTGAACGAGGGGCCGCGCTACAGGATCGGCACCTTCGAGGTGACGGGCAGTCGGCATTTCTCCAACGAGGACATCGCGCGCTTCTATCCGTTCGGTGCGCAGCCGACGACGCTCACCGGCGCGGTGAAGGGGCTGCTCCGCGCCGGCCGGTCGAGCGACGACGACCAGTACTTCGATCAGGCCAAGTGGGAGGACGCCACGCACAAGGTCGGCGAGGCGTACGCGAACGAGGGGTACATCTACGCGAACGTGCGTCCGGTGGTGCAGCGGACCACGGCGCCCGACGGCACGCCGACGGTGAACCTCCGCTGGGAGGTGGACGAGCGCCAGCCGGCGATCGTGAACCGCGTGGAGATCCTCGGGAACGACATCACCTCCGAGTCGTGCATTCGCAATCAGATCTTCGTCGTGCCGGGCGACGTATTCCGCCGCGACGCCCTGATCCGCAGCTATCAGAGCATCGGGAACCTCGGCTTCTTCGAGACGCCGCTGCCGGCGCCGGACACGCGGACGGCGAACGAGAATGGCGACGTCGACGTGATCTTCCGCGTGAAGGAGAAGCGCACGGGCAATGTGAGCTTCGGCGCATCCGTGGGTCAGGGCGCCGGCGTAGGCGGGTTCATCGGCTTCGATCAGCCGAACCTGTTCGGCCTCTGCAAGCGCGGCTCGCTCAACTGGCAGTTCGGCCAGTACATCAACGACTTCAGCCTGAGCTACACCGATCCGTTCATCAAGGAGTCGCAGGTCTCGGGGACGATCACGGCGTACCACTCGCAGCAGCGGTACTTCGTCGGCACGATCGGGCGCCCCACACGCATCGGGGGGCAGCTGCAGCTCGGCTTCCCGGTGATGGGCTCGCGCTTCTCGCGCATCTTCGCGTCGTACGGCGCGGAGCGCGTGACGTACACGTCGGACGGCGCGGGCTCGTTGGTGAACTGCAACCTGATCACCTGCTCGCGCTCCACCGTCGGGCTCACGTACGATCACGACACCCGCATCGGGCTTCCATTCCCGACGGACGGCGGGCACCAGTCGCTGGCCATGCAGGTGAACGGATTCTTCGGTGGTGCCCGCTATACGCGATACAACGGAGAGATCCGGCACTACGCGTCGCTGGCACAGTTCGGCGGCGGCGCGCCGGGATCGGAACCGATCGTGCTGGCACTCGGCTTGTCCGCGCGCGCCGGCGCGCTGTGGGGCGATCCGGGCGGCTTCGCGCTGACGCAGAAGTTCGCCCTCGGCGGTGTGCAGTATGGCGAGCCGCTGCGCGGATACGAGGAGTTCTCGATCACGCCCAACGGGTACGTGGCCAACACGTCGCAGCAGCAGGCCTCGCTGACATCGTTCGGCAACGCGTTCTACACCAACACGGTGGAGCTCGGGCTCCGCTTCAACCAGCAGTTCTACCTCGACGCCTTTTACGACGCGGGTAACATCTGGGCCCGACCGCAGGATTTCAATCCGACGCGGCTCTTCCGCGGTGCCGGTGTCGGCGCCTCGGTGGTCACGCCACTCGGCCCCCTGGGGCTCGATCTCGGCTACGGGTTCGATCGCGTGGAGAACGGCGTCAAGGCCCCCAAGTGGCAGTTGCACTTCAAGCTCGGTCAGCTCTTCTAACCTGGAGTCCTATGCGTGTGTTTGTTCGCGCGATCCCGATCGCGCTCGTCCTCGCCGCCGTCGTGAGCGGTCGTGCCGTCGCTCAGGGCGGCCAGAAGAACGCCTTCATCCGCTCGTCGGTGCTGTTGGATCAGGCCCCGGGGCGCGCGGAGGCCCAGCAGCAGTTCGAGAAGGAAACGGCCCCGTACGGGAACGAGATCAAGCGGATGCGCGATTCGCTGGATGCGATGTACACGAGCTTCCAGAAGACGCAGGCGTCGTTGAGCGCCGCGCAGCGTGATGTCCGCGGCCGTGACATCCAGGCGAAGGAAGCGGAGTATCAGCGCCGCACCGCTGCGCTCCAGCAGAAGGCGCAGCAGCGCGAAGGTGAGCTCGTGCAGCCGATTCTCGATCGTGTGAAGGCGGCGATCGAGGAAGTCCGTGTCGAAGGCGGCTACTCCTTCGTCTTCAACGCCGATCAGGGCTCGCCGATCGTGGCGATGGACAAGAACCTCGACGTCACCGATCGCGTGCTCGCCAAGCTGCGGAGCACGGCGTCGGCTCCGGCTGCGCCGACCCCGCGGCCGACGACGGGTGCTCCGGCCGCCGCGCCGTCGGGTGTCACTCGTCCCCAGACGCCCCCCGGCAACTGACGCGTGGCCGACAACGCGCGACCGAGGCAGTCCACCGGCGGTGAGCGCCAGCGTGCTCTCACCGCCGCGGCTGTTGCGGAGGCGGTCCGCGGCATTCTCCACGGCGACGCCGACGCGCTCGTGACGGGCGTCGCGCCGCTCGATCGCGCCGAATCGCACCATGTCACGTTCCTCGCCACGGCGAAGTATGCACCGTTGTTCGCCGAATGCGCCGCGGGAATCGCGCTCGTGGCACCGGAGCTGGCGGAGCTGCCCACGCGCGCGCGCGCACGCGTCGTCGTGGACAAGCCGCACGACGCGATGCTGTCGCTCCTCGCCATGCTGTATGCACCGGAGACGTCGACGCCCGGCATTCATCCCACCGCGGTGTTGGGTCGACGCGTGCAACTCGGCGACGACGTCTCGATCGGTCCGTACGTCGTGATCGGCGACGGCGCTCGCATCGGCGCGCGCGTGCGTCTCGACGCGCAGGTGGAGATCGGCGCCGGGGCGTCCATCGGCGACGACACGCGGCTCTTCCACGGTGCCACGGTCTATCCGGGGACGACCATCGGTGAGCGCGTGCGCGTCCATGCCGGCGCGCGGCTCGGGTCGGACGGATTCGGTTACGTCTTCCGCGGCGGGAAGCACGACAAGATCCCGCACGTCGGGCGATGCGTCGTGGAGTCCGACGTCGAGATCGGCGCCAACACGACCATCGATCGCGGGAGCATCGGCGATACGGTCATCGGTGCGGGTACGAAGATCGACAATCTGGTGCACATCGCGCACAACGTCCGCATTGGACGACTCTGTGTGATCATGGCACAGGTCGGAATCGCCGGTTCGGTGCACGTCGAGGACGGGTGCATCCTCGCCGGCCAGGCGGGGATCTCCGGTCACCACACCATCGGCAAGGGGGCGCGACTGGCCGCCCAGGCTGGGGTGTTCGGCGACGTACCCGCTGGCGAGACCTGGTCGGGCTATCCCGCGCGGCCGCACCGCGAGGCGCTACGCGCTCAGGCGGCGCTGTTCAAGCTGCCGTCGCTGCTCCGTGGCCTCGAGCGGCTGCTTGCCGAGCGAGGCGAGGGCCACAGGAGCTGATGCGCCGGACGATCGCACAACCGGCCACCGTTTCTGGGATCGGCGTTCATCTGGGCCGTCAATGCACGCTCGAGTTCCGACCGGCGCCCTCTGGCCATGGCGTGGTGTTCCGCCGGCGCGACCTTCCCGGCGCGACGCCCATTCCGGCGCGTGCGGAGCATGCCATCCTCGCCGATCTCCGGACGCAGCTCGGCGAGGATCCGAACGCCGTGCACACCCCGGAGCACGTGCTGGCCGCCGTGTACGCGCTGGAGCTGGACGATCTGGACATCTCACTGGATGGCCCCGAGCCGCCGATAATGGACGGCAGCGCCGCCGCGTTCTACGAGGCGCTGAAGTCGGCAGGAGTGCGCGAGCAGCCCGGCGGCGTGGACGTGGCTCGGCTGACCGCTCCGGTGCGGTTCACCGATCGGGACTCCGTGTACGAGGCGGTGCCGAGCGATGCATTGGAGCTGGACGTCACGATCGACTTTCCGCACCCGTTGATCGCGACGCAGCGCTACAGCGTACGGTTGTCGCCGGCGATCTTCGAGCGCGATCTCGCGTGGGCGCGGACGTTCGGCTTCGTGAGCCAGCTCGATGGTTTACGCCAGCGCGGGCTCGCGCTCGGTGCGTCGGCGGAGAACACCGTGGCGCTCAGCGACACGGCAGTGGTGAACAGTGTGTTGCGCTCGCCGGACGAGTTCGTACGACATAAGATGTTGGACTGTGTCGGCGACCTTGCATTGGCCGGCGCGCGGCTCCAGGCGCGCATCGTCGCGTACAAGCCGAGTCATCGCGGCACCGCGCTGTTCGTGCGCGAGCTGCAAAAGTCGATGAGCAAGGAGACCCAGGTGCTCGGAATCGAAGAGATCATGAAGGTGCTCCCGCATCGCTATCCGTTCCTCCTCGTGGACCGAGTCCTCGAGCTGGAGCCGAAAAGGCGGGTCGTGGGGATCAAGAACGTGACGATCAACGAGCCCTTCTTCCAGGGACACTTTCCCGGGCATCCGATCATGCCGGGGGTGCTCATCGTGGAAGCGATGGCGCAGGTCGGGGGGATGCTCCTGCTCGGCGCCATTCCGGATCCGGAGAACAAGGTCGTGTACTTCACGTCGTTGAACAACGTGAAGTGGCGCAAACCGGTGAAGCCCGGCGACCAGCTTCGCTTCGAGCTGGACATGCTGCAGGTGCGCGGCATGATGTGCAAGATGCAGGGGATCGCCAAGGTGGATGGCGAGGTGGTGTGCGAGGCGGAGATGAGCGCGATGGTGCGCGACCGATGAGCGCGCGCATCCATCCGACGGCGATCGTCAGCCCGGACGCGCAGATCGGAGAGAACGTCGAGATCGGTCCATGGGCGATCGTCGGCGAGAATTGCCGCATCGGTGACGGCTGCGTGATCGCGCCGCGTGCGACGCTCGAGCGCAACGTCATCCTCGCGGCGAACGTGAAGGTGGGGGTCGGCACGGTACTCGGCGGCGATCCGCAGGATCTCAAGTTCAAGGGGGAGCACACGACCGTCGAGATCGGCGAAGGAACGACGATCCGCGAGTACACGACGATCAACCGCGGCACGACCCAGTCGTACAAGACGACGGTCGGCAAGAACAGCTTCATCATGTCGTACGTGCATTTGGCGCACGATTGTCACGTCGGCGACGGCGTGATTCTCGTGAACGCGGTGCAGCTCGCGGGACACGTGACGGTCGGCGACAAGGCGATCATCGCCGGTCAGAGCGCGGCGCACCAGTTCGTGAAGATCGGCCAATATGCGTTTGTTGGCGGCTGCTCACGCATCTCGCAGGACGTGCCGCCGTACGTGAAGGCCGTGGGAAATCCGATCAAGCTCTACGGCCTGAACAGCGTCGGACTCCAGCGCAACAACTTTCCCGAGGACGTCGTGCGGGAGCTGAAGCGTGCGTACCGCATCTTCTTCCGCTCGGAGCTCAACGTCACGCAGGCGAAGGAGCGGGCAGCGGCCGAGCTCAAGGCGTATCCCGAAGTGCAGGAGCTGTTGCGATTCGTCGAGGAGAGCGGCCGGGGAGTGGTCGTCTGAGCAAGCGTGTACGGACCGGCGTCATCGGCGCTGGCGGACTGGGACAGCATCACGTGCGGATCCTGCGCGACATGCAGGGCCCGGACTTCGCCGGCTTCTACGAGGTGAAGCCGGAGCGTGCGGCGAAGGTGGCCGGTGAGCTGGGTGTCCGTGCGTTCGAGTCGCTCGATGCGCTGCTCGACGCCGTCGACGCGGTCACGATCGTGGTGCCGACGCCGGTGCACTTCGAGGTGGCGCAGCAGGTGCTGGCGCGCGGGATTCACGCGCTGATCGAGAAGCCGATCGCCGCCACGCTCGAGCAGGCCGACACGATGCTGCGCCTGGCGGCGGGACACGGCGCCATTCTCCAGACGGGGCACGTGGAACGGTTCAACCGCGCCATCCGCGCCGCGCTCCCGTACGTGCGGGCGCCGCTGTTCATCGAGAGCAACCGACTGGCGACCTTCAACCCACGCGGCTCCGATGTGGCGGTCGTGCTGGATCTGATGATCCATGACATCGATCTGGTGCACACGCTGGTCGGGAGCGCGGTGTCGTCCGTGCTCGCGGTCGGGTACCCGGTCATCACGCCGTTCGTCGACATGGCGAACGCCCGCCTCTCCTTCGAGTCGGGCGCCGTGGCGAGCATTACGGCGAGCCGAATGGCTCGCGAACGCGCGCGCAAGGTGCGTCTGTTCCAGCAGAACGAGTACATGTCGCTCGACCTGGCGGCGGGAACGGGAGAGCTGCTGCGCCTGCGCCGGGACGTGAACCTCGCCGAGCTCGCCGCGGCACCGATCGCGCTCGAGCAGGTGGTGGAGCGCATCCCACTCGAGGCCGAGGAGGGAGAGCCCCTGCGACTCGAGTTCGAGAGCTTCCTCGCTGCCGTGCGCGGCGACGCGCCTGTTGCAGTCACCGGGGAGGAGGGGCGCGAGGCGCTCGCCGTCGCGCTCCAGATCGAGCACGACATCAAACAGTCGCTGCGCTCACTCGCCGGCGCTCCACCGCGGTCCGCTCGTGCGTGAGATCCTGTTCGTCGCCGGTGAGGCGTCCGGCGACCTGCATGCGGCGGGCGTCGCGCGCGCGCTGCGCGCGGGCGGCGCGCCGTTCGCGCTGACCGGCATCGGCGGCGACGAGATGCGCGCCGCTGGCGTGGAGTTGATCGAGCACGCGGAGAAGCTCGCCGTGATGGGCTTCGTGGAGGTGTTGAAGCACGTCCCGAAGCACTGGCAGCTCTGGCGGGAGCTCAGAGCGCGCATTCGCAGCGGACGCGTCGCGCTCGTCGTGCTGGTCGACTATCCCGGATTCAACATGAAGGTCGCCGCGGCCGCCGCAGAGGCGGGGGTGCCGGTGCTCTACTACATCACGCCGCAGGTGTGGGCGTGGGGCGCCAAGCGGCTTGCCGAACTGTCGCGCACGATCACGAAGGCCGCGGTGATCCTGCCGTTCGAGGAAGAGCTGCTCCGCGCGCACCGGATCGACGCGACGTTCGTCGGGCATCCGCTCCTCGATCGCGCGCGCACGCTGCCCGACCGCGCCGCAGCGCGCGCCGCCGTGGGCGTGGGCCCACAGGACCGGCTGCTCGCGCTCTTCCCGGGCAGCCGCGCGCAGGAGATCGCCCGCCATCTCGATCCGTTCGTCGCGACGGCGCGCGAGCTGCAACGACGCGATCCGGCGCTCAAGGTCGTCGTGAGCGCCGCACCGCACGTGACGATCCCACCCGAGCGCTGTCCATTTCCTCTCGTGCAGTCGGCGTCGTTCGCCGTGCTGCGCGCCGCCGATGCGGCGATGTGCAAGAGCGGCACGACGACGCTCGAGGCAGCGGTCGCGCTCTGCCCACTCGTCGTGGCGTATCGCACCAGCGCCCTCACGTATGCCGCCGCACGACGGGTGGTGAAGATTCCGTACATCGGCCTCGTGAACGTCGTGGCCGGACGGGCCGTCGCCCCGGAGTTCGTCCAGGACGCGCTCGAGCCGACGCGTGTTGCCGACGCGCTCGAGCCGCTGCTCGATCCGCGCAGCGATGAGCGCGCAGCGATGGTCCGCGACCTGATGAGGGTACGCGACATGCTCGGCACGGAGGGCGCGGCAGAGCGCGTCGCCGTCATGGCACGCGACCTTGCGTCGCGCGCGGCACCTGGTGCCGCGCCGCTGCCTGCCGACGGGCGTGCACGATGAGCGACGACCGCAAGATCCGCTGGATCGTCCGACTTGGCGTGCCGCTGCTGCGCGCGATCGCGAGCACGTGGCGCGTGGAGACGGTGCACGGTGGAGGGCTCGCCGACGCACGACGTCGCGGCCAGCGTGTGCTGTTCACGCTCTGGCATGGAGAGCTCCTGCCGCTGCTCTGGCATCAGCGCGGGACGAACACCGCCATCGTGATCAGCGATCACACGGACGGGGAGATCATCGCGCGGATCGCCGAGGCGCTCGGCTACTCCACGGTGCGCGGGTCGACGTCGCGCGGAGGAAGTCGCGCGCTCATTGGACTGATGCGCGCGATCGAGAGCGGGCGTGACGGGGCGATCACTCCCGACGGCCCGCGCGGCCCGGCGCGGGTGTTCGCGCCCGGCGCGGCGGTGGCTGCGCAGCGGACGGGCGCCATGATCCTTCCCATCCGTGCCGAAGCATCGCGCGCGTGGCGACTCCGAAGCTGGGACCGGTTTCTCATCCCGAAGCCGTTCGCGCACGTGCGGGTAACGTTCGGCCCGCTCACTCCGGTGCACGCCGAGTCGGCGCGCGACGCCGCAGAGCAGGCGCCGCGACTCCAGGCCATCCTCGACGCAGTCATCGGCGCCTGACATGCGAGCGATCGAGCGGATCTGGCGCGGCGACCGCGTGACCGATCGGCTCGTGCGCGCGCTGCTGATGCCGGCCGCGTGGGGCTACGCCGCGGCGACCAGCGCGCGCAACGCGCTGTACGACGCCGGCCTGCTGACGTCCCGTCCGGCCGTGCTCCCCGCGCTCGCGCTGGGCAATCTGAGCGTCGGCGGCACCGGGAAGACACCGCTCGCCGCCTGGGCCGCGGCGCGCCTGCGCGCTGCCGGTGCGACGCCGGCTGTCGTGATGCGCGGGTATGGGGACGACGAGCCGCTCGTACACGCCACGCTCAATCCGGATATCGTCGTCGTCGCGGACGCCGATCGTGTCCACGGCGTCGCCCGCGCGCGCGAGTTGGGCGCGGACTGCGCGATACTCGACGACGCGTTTCAGCACCGCCGCATTCGACGTCTCGCCGATTGGGTGCTCGTTGCGGCGGAAGACTGGCGCGACGACCTGCGCGTGCTCCCGGCTGGCCCGCTCCGCGAGCGCGCCGCGTCGCTTCGACGCGCCGACGTGCTGGTGGTGACGAGGAAGAGCGCACCGCGCGTCGTGGCCGACGAGATCGCGAACCATCTGGTGGTGCACCTGCGCGACCGGACGGCCGTTGCCGTGTGTCACCTCGCGCCGTACGCTGTCGTCGACGCGCTCACGTCGCACCGTGAGCCGTTGAGCTGGCTACAGGGACGCGAGGTGGCCGCCGTCGCGGCAATCGGCGCGCCGGACGCGTTCTTCGCGCAGCTCGCCGCACAGGGCGCGCAGCTCGAGCCGATGCCGTTCGCCGATCATCACGCGTTCGATGCGGCCGACGTCGCGCAGATCGTGCGCGCAGGGGAGCGTCGCGGCGGGGTGGTCTGCACCCTCAAGGACGCGGTCAAGCTCGCCCCCCGCTGGCCTCGCGTCGGGCCGACCTTGTGGTATGTTTCGCAGCGTGCCGTCGTGGAGTGCGGGAGTGCCGCGCTCGACGCTTCGTTGGCCGTCATCCTCGCGGCACGCCCCACCGCGTCTTCAACCGCCGGCGCTCCCGGCTCACGTATCTGAGCAATGGCTACCGATCTCCGACTGCCGACCAATAGAATCGTCATGCCGGACAAGGACCGGTTTCTCGACGAGGAGAATCCGTTCGAGGCGATGATGAGCCGGTTCGACCGCGCCGCGCAACTGCTCGATCTCGAGCCCGGTCTCTACAAGGTCCTTCGGCATCCCGAGAAGCAGATCGTCATCTCCGTGCCGGTGATGATGGACAACGGCGAGGTGGAGGTGTTCACCGGCTACCGCGTCCTGTACAACACGTCGCGCGGGCCGGCCAAGGGGGGCATTCGCTTCGACATGCAGGTCAACCTCGAAGAGGTGAAGGCGCTGGCGGCGTGGATGACCTGGAAGTGCGCGGTCGTGAGTCTGCCGTTTGGCGGTGCAAAGGGCGGCGTGATCTGCGATCCGCTGAAGATGAGCGCGGGTGAGCTCGAGCGCCTCACGCGGCGCTACACGGCGGGCATCATCCACACCCTGGGGCCCGACTCCGACGTCCCCGCGCCCGACGTGAACACCAACGAGCGCGTGATGGCGTGGATCATGGACACCTACTCCATGCACATGCGCCACACGGTCACCGCCGTCGTCACGGGCAAGCCGGTGGAGATGGGTGGCTCGCTCGGCCGTCGCGAAGCGACCGGCCGGGGCTGCATGATCGTGACGAAGGAAGCGCTCAAGCACCTCGGCATGAAGATCAGCGGGACGACGGTCGCGGTGCAGGGCTTCGGCAACGTGGGCTCGATCGCGGCGCAGCTCCTCGCCAAGGAAGGGTGCAAGATCCGCGGGATCAGCGACCGCACGGGCGCGTACTGGAACAAGAGCGGGATCGACGTCGAGGCGGCGATCAAATACGTGCAGCAGCACAAGACGCTCGAGGGATTCAAGGGGGGCGAGCCGATCACGAACGAGGAGCTGCTCACCGGCGACGTCGATGTGCTGGTGCCGGCGGCGCTCGAGAACGTGATCACGAGCAAGAACGCTCGGAACATCAAGGCGAGGATCATCTGCGAGGGCGCGAACGGCCCGACGACGGCCGGTGCCGACTCCATTCTCGCGGAGAAGGAGATCTTCGTCATCCCGGACATCCTGGCGAATGCGGGGGGTGTGACCGTCTCCTACTTCGAGTGGGTGCAGGACCGTGGCGGCTACTTCTGGTCCGAGGAATCGGTGAACGACCGGCTCACGGACATCATGACGCGCAGCTTCAACGACGTGCTCAAGCTTTCCATGCAGCACAAGGTGGACATGCGCACGGCGGCGTACATGTTGTCGATCAGCCGGGTCGCCACCGTTCACCGGCTGCGCGGCATCTACGCGTAACGCCGGGTGCGCCTCGTGGTCGCCGTCGTGGGCAAGCCGCGCGACCGGCACCTCGCGGCGGCGATCGACGAGTACGAAACGCGAGCGGCGCGGTACTGGCCGCTCGACGTCGTCGAGGTTCGCGAGGGCAGTGGCCGCGGCGTCTCGGCCGACGAGGCGCGCGCCCGTGAGGGTGCGCGCCTGCTCGAGCGCGTTCCCGCCGGCGCACTCGTCCTCGCCTGCGACGAGCGCGGCGAGCGCCTCACGTCGGCAGAGTTCGCGCGCGTCGTTGCCGGCGCGCGTGATCGCGCACAGGACGTCGCCTTCGTCGTCGGTGGAGCGTATGGACTTCCGGACGAGGTGCGCGTGCGCGCCAGCCGGACGATTCAGCTCGCGCCGTTCACGCTGCCGCACGAGCTCGCGCGACTCGTGTTGGCGGAGCAGCTGTACCGCGCCGGCACGATTGTGCGCGGCGAGCCGTATCACAAGTGATCGCTCCCTCCTGTCCGCTCTCGTCATGAGCCACCTCGCCCGCCGGCCATGACCGACGTCTGCATCGTCTCCGAGCCGCTCGGCGGCTCCGCGTTGTCGCAATGCCTGCAGCGGCGTGACGCGCCGGCGGCGTGGCTGCCCGCCCTCCCATCGACACCGGATGAATGGCGCGCACTCGCCACGGAACGTGTTGCCGCCGGTGGATGGCGCGAGCGACTCGCCGCGCTCGCGCCGGCGATGCAGGCGACGGGCGCCGCCGCCGAACGGATCGAGCGCGTGCGACGCGAGGGCGGAGTCGTCGTGACGACCGGGCAGCAACCCGGGCTGTTCGGCGGGCCCGTGTACACGTGGAGCAAGGCGGTCAGCGCCCTCGCCCTCGCCGACGAGATCGAAGCGCGTACGGGGGTGCCCACGGCTGCGGTCTTCTGGGCGGCCACGGACGACGCCGACTTTGCCGAGGCATCGTCCACGGTCGTCGCGCGCGCCGGGGGAGCGGAGGTGCTGCGCGCGATGGAGGAGCCGCGTCCCGGAACGCCCATGGCCCTCGCGCCACTCGGCAACCTGAAGGCATCGCTCGAGCGACTGCGTGAAGCCTGCGGGAGCGCGGCAGACCCGCGCGCACTCGACGCCGTCCTCGCCGCGTACGCCGATCCGGCACACACGCACGGCACGGCGTTCGTCGCCCTGCTGCGCGCATTCCTCGCCCCACTCGGCATGCCCGTGCTCGACGCGTCACATCAAGCGGTGCGCGACGAGAGCGTCCCGACGATTCTCGCGGCGTTCATGCGCGCCCCGGCCATCGAGACAGCGTTGGCGAGACGCGCCGCCGACATCCGGCGTGAGGGCTTCACCCCACAGGTCGAAGATGTGGCCGGGCTGTCGTTGGCCTTCATGCGCGAGGGGACCACGAAGCGTCGGCTTACGCTGAGCGAGGCCTCGCGAGCCGCTCGGACGTCCGGTGGAACATACACGCCGAACGTGTTGCTCCGCCCGATCGTCGAACGCGCGATTCTCCCCACGGTGGCGTACGTCGCCGGACCGGGCGAGCTGGCGTACTTCGCGCAGGTGAGCGCCGTGGCCGGGGTGCTCGGAGTACCGACGCCGGTCGCGGTGCCGCGCTGGTCGGCGACGCTCATCGAGCCACATGTGCAGAAGCTGCTCGACCGGTTCCACGTGCAGCCCCTCGATCTCGCGGCGCCTCACACCCTGGAACGGGACGTCGCGCGCGGCGCGATGAGCGAGTCGACGGCGAAGACGCTCGCCGACCTCCGTGAAGCAATCGCGATGCTGCCCGATGCGCTGGGCGCGGAGAGCGAGGCGAACGGCCTCGGTCCTGCAATCGTCGGTGCCGTGCACGCGCTCGAGCATCGAGTGGGACGGTTGGAACGGCGCATCGTCGCGGCGGTGAAGCGGCGTGAGACGGCACTCATGCGTGACGTCGCCACGCTGCGCGCGGCGCTCTATCCGCAGGGGGTGCGGCAGGAGCGGCTGCTCAATCCGATCCCGATCTTCACGCGACATGGCCTCACGCTGCTCGATGAGATGCGCGATGCGGCGCGCGCCCATGCGAGATCACTCGTGGAGCCGTCGCCCCTGTCCGCCGAAGCACCGATGCGGACATGACCGGGCCCCCTGCCGTGTCTTCCGACGTACCGACGCCGGCGACGCCTCCGGCGCGCAGCTCAGGACGCAGCTCGGCGTTGATCGCCGCGGGGATCCTCCTGTCGCGTCTCCTCGGCCTGCTGCGACAGAGTCTCGTGGCGCGATATCTGGGCGCGGGTCTCGTCTCCGACGCGTTCAACGGTGCGTTTCGACTCACCAACTTTCTTCAGAACCTGTTCGGCGAAGGGGCGCTGTCGGCGTCGTTCATCCCGGTCTACGCGAACGCGCTCGCGCGCGGCGACGAGGAGGAGGCGGATCGCGTTGCCGGCGCCGTCGCGGCAATCCTCGCGCTGGCCACGGCAGTCATCGTGCTGCTCGGCATCGTGTTCGCGCCGCTCGTGGTCAAACTGATCGTCGGCGGGTTCACCGGCGAAAAGCTCGCGCTGACGATTCGGCTCACGCGGATCTTCTTCCCCGGTGCGGGGATCTTCGTGATGAGCGCCTGGTGCCTCGGCATTCTCAACAGTCACCGCAAATTCTTCCTCTCGTACGTCGCGCCGGTGTTCTGGAACGTCGCGATGGTCGCGGCACTCGTCTTCTACGGTCCGCGGCGTGGCGAGGTCGATCTGGCGGTCGTGCTGGCGTGGGCGTCGGTGGTGGGCGCCGCCCTTCAGATGGGCGTGCAGCTTCCGTCGGTGTTCCGGTTGCTCCGTCATCCGCGTTTCCGGCCGGATTACGCGTATCAGCCGGTGCGCGAGGTCGTACACAACTTCGTGCCGGCCTTCGTCAGCCGAGGTGTCGTGCAGCTCAGCGCGTTCATCGACATCTGGCTCGCCAGCAACATCCCGACGGACGGCATGGTCACGCTCCTTCAGAACGCGCAGACGATCTACGTGCTTCCGATCAGTCTCTTCGGCATGTCGGTGTCTGCCGCCGAGCTGCCCGAAATGTCGCGCGACAGCGGGGCGGGCCAGGAGGCGCTCGACCGATTGCGGAGCCGGCTGAACGCCGCGCTCCCGCGGGTGGCGTTCTTCGTCGTGCCCAGCGCGATCGGTTTCTTCGTGCTCGGCGAGGCGATCGCCGGCGTGCTGCTGCAGCATGGAAGGTTCACTCACACCGACACCGTCCGTACCTGGGCGATTCTTGCCGGTTCGGCGGTCGGGATGTTGGCGAGCGCGCTCGGACGGCTGTATGCGTCGGCGTTCTACGCCCTGCGCGACACGCGCACCCCGCTGCGGTTCGCGATCGCGCGCGTGACGCTCACGGCGCTGCTCGGCTATCTATTTGCGTTCCCCCTGCCGAAGCTGCTCGGCCTGCCGGCGTGGACAGGGGCGGCCGGCCTCACGGCGTCCGCCGGCATTGCTGGCTGGATGGAGTTCCTCCTGCTGCGACGATCACTCACGGTGCGCATCGGCACCACCGGTATCGCGCCGTCGGCACTCGCGCGGCTCTGGGGGGCGGGACTCGCGGCCGCGGCGGTCGGCTGGGGGATGATGGCCTTCGTGTCGCCGTCACATCAGATGTTGCGTGGCATCATGGCGATCGGCGCCTTCGCGGTCGTCTACGGGATCATGGCACTGCTGCTCGGCGTCCCCGAGGCGAAGGCGATCGCGGGCAAGGTGCTTGGCGGTACCCGCTGACGGCCACGGTATATTTCAGTATGGCCGTCTCGCCGTCCATTCTCGACAAGGTCCCCCATCTCCCCGAATCGCCGGGCGTCTATCTCTGGAAGGACGCCGACGGCAAGGTGCTGTACGTCGGGAAGGCCAAGCGGCTGCGGTCCCGCGTGCGCAGCTACGTCGCGGCGGACCATGTGGAGAGCGTGAAGACGCGCGCGCTCATGCAGCAGGCGGCAGCGCTCGACACGATCGTCGTGCCCACCGAGGCGCACGCGCTCGTGCTCGAGGCCAACCTGATCAAAGAGTACAAGCCGCGCTACAACATCTCCCTGCGCGACGACAAGTCGTATCCGTACATCAAGGTCACCGTCCAGGAGCCCTTTCCCCGCGTCTGGGTGACGCGCCGCCTGCAGCACGACGGTGCCCGGTACTTCGGCCCTTATACGGACGTCGGCGCGATGCGCCGCGCGCTCGACGTGGTGAAGCGGCTCTTCACCGTGCGGTCGTGCAACTACGACATGCCGAAGCAGATGCCCGAGCGGCCCTGTCTCGACTATCACATCGGCCGCTGCAAGGCGCCGTGCATTCTCGCGCAGACACAGGCCGAGTACGCCGCGATGATCGACGAGGTACTCGACTTCCTCGGCGGCAGACCCGAGGAAGTGGTGAGGAAGGTCCGCGAGCGCATGGCACTGGCCGCCGAGTCGCTCGATTTCGAGCGTGCGGCACAGCTCCGGAATGCCCTGACACATCTCGAACGAATGGAAGAACCGGCCGTCGTGATGGAAGTCGAAGGCGGTGATCGGGACGTGATCGGATACGCGCGTGACGGCGACGACGCCGTGATCGCCCTGATGCGGATCCGCTCGGGCAAGCTGCTCGCGCGCGATCATCAATTCGTGACGAACGTCGACGGGGAGACGGACGCGTGCGTGCTCGAGCAGTACCTGGCCGGCCCATACCGCCTGCTCGAGGAGCGTGCACAGGAGCTCGTCCTCCCCTTCGACGTCGAGGAGCGCGGTGTGCTCGAGGAATCGCTCGAGCGCACGAAGATTCATGTCCCGCAGCGCGGCCCGCGTCGCGAGCTCGTGGAGCACGCGCAGGCAAACGCACGGCATCTGCTCGAGGAAGCCCGCCTCACCGGCGACGAGCCGACGGAGGAGCGTGCGGGTGATCCGGTGTACGAGCTCCAACGGCAGCTCGGTCTGATCAAGGTGCCGCGCTCCTTCGTGTGCTTCGACATCTCACACGCGCAGGGAACGGACACCGTCGCCTCGTGCGTCTGGTTCCAGAACGGGCGGCCATATCGCGCCGAGTACCGGAAGTTCAAGGTGAAGTCCGTCGCGGGAATCGACGACTTCGCATCGATGCACGAGGTCGTGACACGCTACTTCACGCGCCGCCTCGACGAGAAGCGGCCGTTGCCCGATCTCGTGCTCATCGACGGTGGCAAGGGCCAGCTCAACGCCGCCGCCGACGCGCTCAACGCCCTCGGCCTCGAGTCGTTACCGCTGGCGAGCCTCGCGAAGCGAGAGGAAGAGATCTTCGTCGTCGGGAAGAGCGAGTCGATCCGGCTGTCACGTCGCTCGCCCGCGCTGCGCCTCCTCCAGCAGGCGCGCGACGAGGCGCACCGGTTCGCCATCACCTTCCAGCGCAAGCGGCGCGCGGTGCGCACGATCACCTCGGAGCTGCTGCGCATCCCCGGTATTGGTGAGAACAAGCGGCGCCAGCTGCTGACGGCGTTCGGAAGCGTGCAGGCGATCCGCGAGGCGACACCTGAACAGATCGCCGCCCTCCCCGGGTTCTCCGCCAAGAGCGCGCAGAGGATTCTCGACGCGCTGCGCGCGAGCGACGCCCTTGCGCCGTCGGCACCGATTGCCGCCGGACCGGCCGGCACGCCGTCCACCACGCCGGCGCTCGACGTGCCGTCAGCGGCGGACTCCACCTCTTCCGACTCCGAAGACTCGTGAGCACCTGGCACCTCGACTGTTCCGCCTGCGCGCATTCGCAACCGGGCGATACGTTGGCGTCCGTCTGTCCCGTCTGTGGACAGCCCTTCCTCGTCCGCTACGACTCCCCCTGGCCAGAGCGTGACGCGCTCGCGTCACGCTGGGACATGTGGCGCTATCGCGCCGTCCTTCCACTGCGCGACGACGAGGCACCGGTGTCACTTGGCGAGGGGACGACACCGATCCACGAGCTACCGCGGCTGGCACGCGAGATCGGCGTGCGGCGGTTGTGGGTGAAGGACGAAGGGCTCAATCCCACGGCGTCATTCAAGGCGCGTGGCATGAGCGCCGCGGTCACGCGCGCTGCAGCGCTGGGCGTACCCGGATTCGTGGTGCCGACGGCAGGAAACGCCGGCGCAGCACTCGCGGCGTACGGCGCCGCCGCGGGGATTCCGGTCCGTGTCTACGCACCGGCGAGCACACCTGCGCCGATCCTCGCGACGATTCGTGCGCTCGGCGCCGACTTGCAGCTCGTCGACGGACACATCGGCGATGCGGGCAAGCAGTCGCGCGCGTTCGCGGCGGAGCAGGGATGGTTCGACGTGTCCACGCTGCGCGAGCCGTATCGCATCGAGGGCAAGAAGACGATGGGGCTCGAGATCGCCGAGCAGCTCGGCTGGCGGCTGCCGACGCACATCGTCTATCCCACCGGCGGTGGCACGGGACTGATCGGGATGTGGAAGGTGTTCGGCGAGATGCGCGGTGCCGGCTGGCTCGACGCGCGCGCCGCGTTGCCGAAGATGGTCGTCGCGCAGGCCGACGGCTGCGCACCGATGGTGCGCGCGTTCCACGCGGGCGCCGACCGCGCCACACCCTGGGAGAATCCACAGACACACGCGAGCGGCCTGCGCGTGCCCGGTCCCCTGGGCGACCGCCTGATCCTCCGCGCACTGCGTGAGAGTGACGGCGACGCTGCGTCGGTCAGCGAAGATGTGATCCGCGCCGACACGCTGCGGCTCAGTCGCGCGTCCGGTATCGACGCGGCGCCCGAGGGAGGGTGCGCGCTCGGCGTGCTCGATCGGCTCGTGCGCGAGGAACGCATCGATCGCGATGCGGACGTCCTCGTGTTCAACACCGGCAGTGGAGCATCCTATCGCCATTGAACGTGAACCGTTCACGGTTCACGTTCGGCAGGCGATGAGGTATTTTCCCTCCGCAATGCGTACTGCCATATTCGATCCCTTCAGCGGCATCGCCGGTGACATGACGCTCGGCGCCTTGATTGGCGTCGGGCTCGATGCCGACTGGCTCCGCGCACTGCCGGCGCGCCTCGGCCTTGACGATGTGCGCGTCGAGATTCGCGAGGTGTCGCGCGGTGCCTTGGCGTGCTGGAAAGTCGATTTCGAGATTCCGCCACAGCCGCACGGCCGCCACATCAAGCAGATTCGCGCGCTCGTCGCGCGCTCCGGCGCGCCCGCGTCGGTGCGTGCCCGTGCCGACGCGGCGTTTTGGGCGATCGCCAGCGCCGAAGCGGAGCTGCATGGCACGACGCCGGAGAAGGTGCATCTGCACGAAGTGGGAGCCGTCGATGCGATCCTCGACGTCGTGGGCGTGATCTGGGGGCTCGAGCAGCTCGGCGTCGAGGACGTGCGGTGCGGCGCGGTGCGGACCGGCGACGGCACGGTCACGGCCGCGCACGGCGTGCTGCCCGTGCCGGCACCGGCCACGCTCAAGCTGCTCGAAGGACACCCCATTCGCCCTGGTCCCGACGGGTCAGGGGAGCTCGTTACGCCGACCGGTGCCGCGCTCGTGCGCGTCCTGTCGTCGGGCCCTCCGCCGGAGGAGTTCGTCCCCGTGCGCAGCGGCTATGGCGCGGGGACCAAGGACTTTCCCGGGCGCGCCAACGCACTGCGCGTCATCCTGGCCGACGTCGCCGCCCCCCGCTCGCCGGCGGCGGGGGGGGGGAGCCGCGAGCGTCTCACGCTGCTGGCGTGCGACGTGGACGACATGTCGCCGGAATATCTCGCCGCCGTTGCCGACCGACTGCGGAGCGAGGGGGCGCTCGACGTCGTTCTGCTCGCGACGACGATGAAGAAGGGACGGCAGGGAACGCGTGTCGAAGTTCTCGCACACCCCGATGAGGCGCATCGTTTCGAGGTGATTTTGCTCACAGAGACGTCGTCCATCGGCGTGCGACGTACGGAGACCACCCGCGTGGCGCTCGCACGGAAGCAGGCCGAGGTTGACGTGCTCGGGCATACCATTCGCATCAAAGTGGCCGTCCTGCCGGACGGGACGTCGCGCGCCAAGCCGGAGTTCGACGACGTGCAGCGGGTTGCACTGGCGACGCACCGCCCGCCGGTCGATATTTATCAGCTTGCGCTAGGCGCGGCGGAACGCCCCTGAGGCCACACGGGTACCGAAGCGCACCCCGGTCGACCGCCCCCGGCTGACCGACTACCCCAGGAGACACCTCTGATGGCTCTGTTCGGTAAGACTCTGACCGCGGTTGGCGCGCTCGTCGTCGTCGCCAGCGCGCTCGGCGCACAGGCGGCTGAAAAGCCGCAGTGCGACATCGTCAACTCGATGAAGGGCAACGTCGCCAAGGCGTCGCTCTCGTTCGACATGGCGCGCCAGGCCACCGGCACCCCGGTCGCGGCCACGCAGCTCAAGAACGCCGTGAAGCTCGCCGAGAACCCCGACCGGAACGACGACCCCGTGTCACGGGCATTCGTCCTCGGCGAGGCGCTGAGCCTCTGGCTGAACCAGCCCGGGGTCGGCGCGACCCCCAAGCGCGCGGACGTCGGCTTCACGACCAACGCGGACGCGACGATCGACCTCGTTGGTGCGGTCGATTCGCTGTTCCGCATCGTCGAGACAGCCAAGCCGAACTGCGGCGACTTCACCGCCTACTATCGCGGCGGCCAGAAGTTCTACCTCGATCTCGCGAACAACGCCATCAACGCGCTCAACGCGGACAAGCTCGACTCCGCCGACTTCTACGCCAACCAGGCGAACCGGCTCTATCCGGGCTCGCCCTACGGCCTGATGGTGCTCGGCAGCGTCGCGTCCAAGCGCGGCAACAACCCCAAGGCGGTCGAGTACTGGAGCTCGGCGGCCGCAGTGGCGGCCAAGGACTCGGCGTACCGGGACGTCCGCCGTCAGATGTTGTCCAACGTCGGCTCGGTGTACCTCAACGAGGCGAACACCGCGACCGGTGCCGCCCGCATGGCCGCGGCACGCAAGGCGGCCGACGCATACGGCCAGCTCGTCGCCGTACCAGGCACGCGCGGATTCTATGCGTACGGCGGCCGGAACAACTACCAGACCGCGCTGCTGCTTGCCGGCGATACCGCGGCGGTCGTGGCGAGCTACCAGCCGCTCATCGCGAATCCCGCCGCGTACGAGTATCAGGACCTTCTGAACTCGGCCGTCAACGCGGCCCGCGCCAACAAGCCCGCGGACGCGGCCAAGCTGTTCGAGGCGACGCTCGCGCAGAACCCCTATAACCGCGACGCGCTGTTCAACCTTGCCGTGACGCAGCTCACCCTCGAGCAGAACGACAAGGTGAGCCCGGTCGTGACGCGTCTCGTCGCCGTCGATCCGGCCAACCCCGAGAACTACAACCTCGGTGCTCGGGCGTACCTCGCGCTCGCCAAGGCGGCCCAGACGGCCAAGAAGACGAGCGTCGCCGCGGCGTACAACGACTCGACGCTCACGTGGTACAACAGGGGGAACAAGCTCCCCGTGGAGGTCACGTTCAGCGAGTTCACACCCTCGGACAAGCAGCTCGTGATCGGCGGCTCCGTGCTCGATCGCCGCGACAAGATCGATGACGCGACCGCCAAGCCTGCCAAGGGGAAGAAGGGCGCCAAGCCGGCGGCAAAGGCGGCGTTGCCGCCCAAGGCCGTGACGCTCAAGTTCGAGGCGCTCGACAAGACGGGCGCCGTCGTGGGCTCGCAGTCGATCACGACCGAGGCGCTCACTCCGGGTAAATCGGCGAAATTCACCGTCACCATTCCGGCGACGAACGCGATCGCCTACCGCTACACGATCGCTGACTGAACACACACGACATCCAGATCAAGCCGATGGCGTCCGTCACGTGACGGACGCCATCGTTCTTTAGTGATAAGTCAGTGCAGGCAGAGTGAGCGAAGTGCTGGATTCTGCTTGATTTCGCCTATCGTAGCTCCTATCTTGCATGAGATGGGAGCGTCCGCGTTTCCCGTATGCCTGAAGGGGGAAGAACCTCACCTCGTGCGGTCTTCCCCCGTCGCTCTGTCGGGGGTCGGGAGGTCACGAAATACATGGTTCGCGTCAGTCGAGTTCTACCGGGAAGCATCTGCGATGAGTTAGGGGTGGTCCCCGGTACCGAGCTCCTGACGGTGAATGGACGCGAGCTCGCGGACTTTCTCGATTGGGAGTTTCTCACCGCCGACGAGGAGCTGGTCATCGAGGCGCGACTGCCTGATGGCGAGGAGATCGTCTACGACGTCGAACGTCCGGAGGGCGAGGCCCTTGGCGTCGAGCTCGAGCCGCCGACGATCCGGCGCTGCGCCAATCGCTGCGAGTTCTGCTTCATCGAAGGGCTGCCCAAGGGGCTGCGCAAGCCCCTCTACGTGCGCGACGACGACTACCGGCTGTCGTTCGCCTACGGCAACTTCGCCACGCTGTCGAACGTGAAGGAGCGTGACATTCAGCGCATCCTCGAGTACCGCCTGTCTCCGCTCTACGTCTCCGTGCACGCCACGCCGTGGGAAGCGCGCAAGGTGCTGCTCAACAATCCGCGTGTCCCCAACATCGTGGAGCAGCTCACTCGGCTCGCGGCAGGGGGCATCCAGTTCCACGCACAGATGGTGATCGTTCCCGGCCTCAACGATGGCGTGGTGCTCGAGGCGTCGCTGACCGACCTGTGGACCCTCGGCGACGCCGTGCTGAGCGTCGCCCTCGTGCCCGTCGGCGTGACGCAGTTCTCGCATCTCTACACCGGGAAGCCGATGGACCGCGCAAACGCGAGCCGCATTCTCGACGCGGTGCATCGCTGGGAGGAGCGCGCGTTGCGCGACCGCGGCGACCGCTGGGTGTACGGATCCGACGAGCTCTATCTTCTCTCCGCACATCCGCTCCCCGCCGCCGAGCACTACGGTGACTTCCCCCAGATCGAGAACGGCGTCGGCGCGGTGGCCTCGCTTCGCGAACGTGTGCGCAGCGGGCTGGGCGAGCTGCCGCGCCTCGACGGCAGGCGCATCGGCGTTGTGACCGGTGTCTCGATGGCGCCCCTCATGCCCGAGCTTCTCGACGAGATCTCGGCTCGTACCGGCGCACGATTCTCGCTCATCCCGATGGAGAACTCGCTCTTCGGGCCGACGACCACGACGGCGGGACTGCTCGTCGGCGCGGATATTCGCCGCGCCCTGGCCGATCGCCACGACCTCGATCTCGCGCTGATTCCCGCCGAAACGATCAACGACGACGGACTCTTTCTGGACGACGAGCGCTTCATCGCACTCCGTGAAACGTTGCCCATGCCCGTTTTTCCCTCCTATGATTTCATCGACGTCCTGGTGCACGAAGGCGAGCCGCAGTTGAGCGGCCGGAGCGCTGCATGAGCACGCCCATCGTCGCGCTCATCGGGCGCCCGAACGTGGGGAAGTCGGCGCTGTTCAACCGCATCATCGGCTCCGACGACGCCATCGTGTCAGAGGAGGCGGGTACGACGCGCGACCGCCACTTTGCGAAGGCCGACTGGAGTGGACGCGCCTTCTGGCTCGTGGACACGGGCGGCTTGTCGGACGATCCCAGGGCGCCGATGGACGTCGAGATCCGCCAGCAGGTCCGCACGGCGATCGAGGAAGCGGATCTGCTGCTGTTCGTCGTGGATGCCAAGGTGGGTGTGCATCCCAGCGACTCGCGGGTTGCGGACGTGCTCCGCAACTCGGGCAAGCCATGGCTGCTCGTCGCGAACAAGGTCGACGATCCGAACCGGACCGACTTCTACGAGTTCTATCGACTCGGCGCGGGCGAGCCGATCCCCGTGTCCGCGCAGAACGGCAAGAGCTCCGGCGACCTGCTGGACGAGGTCATCAGCCGACTACCCGAGTCGCCGCCGGAGGACGAAGACGCGTTGCGCGTGGCCGTCATCGGCCGTCCGAACGTCGGCAAGTCGTCGTTCGTCAACAAGCTGCTGGGCGAGGAGCGCCTCGTGGTGAGCGAGGCGGCCGGCACGACGCGCGACGCGATCGACACGCCGATGACGTACCATGGGCGGAAGCTGATCTTCGTGGATACGGCGGGGCTGCGCCGTCAGACCAAGATCGACGAGGGGATCGAGTTCTACTCCTCACTGCGCACCCGCCGCGCGATCGAGCGGGCGAACATCTGCGTGCTGCTTGTCGACGCGACTGAAGGTGAGTTCCACAACCAGGACCTCGCGATCGCCAACATGGCGTGGGAGGCAGGGCGAGGGCTCATCGTCGTCGTCAACAAGTGGGATCTCGTGGAGAAGGACGACAAGGCGGCGCACAAGTTCGAGAAGAAGGCCCACGAAAAAGCTCCCTTCCTGAAGCATGTACCCTTCCTCTTCGCGTCGGCGCTGACCGGGCAGCGCGTGAGCAGGGTGCTCGAGGTGATCCAGCTCGTGGACGCGGAGTCGCGCAAGCGCATCAGCACGTCGCAGGTCAACGAGCATCTCGGCGAGTTGCTTGCACGCCGCCAGCCGGATCAGGCGGCGGGGCGTGAGGTGAAGCTGAACTACGCGACGCAGGTCGCCGTCGCCCCGCCGACGATCGCCGTGTTCGGCAACCATCCTGATCTCGTGGCCGAGCATTACATCCGATTCCTTCACAACGGCTTCCGCGAGAAATACGGGTTCATGGGCAACCCGCTGCGGATCCTGATGCGCCGCAAGAGCGGCGGGGCGGCGGCGTAGCGTGCACTGGGCACTCGCACTTGCACTGGCGTACGCGTCGGGGTCGGTGCCATTCGCTGCAATTGCCGGCGCGATCCAGGGAGTCGACCTCCGCAAGCAGGGCTCCGGCAACCTCGGCGCGACGAACGTCTTTCGCGTACTGGGCTGGAAGATCGGGCTCGCTGTTTTCATCGCGGATGCGCTGAAGGGCGCGTTGCCGGTGCTGCTCCTTCCGCCGCGGATTGCCGGCGCCACGACGCCGACGCTGTGGGCGATCGCGTGCGGAATCGCGGCGATCATGGGGCACGTGCGGCCGCTCTTCCTCCGATTCCGCAAAGGGGGCAAGGGAGTCGCGACGGCCGCCGGCGTGTTCTTCGCCCTCGCGCCGATCCCGATGCTCGTGACGTTCGGCGTCTTCGTCGCCGTCGTGCTCGCGACCGGCTACGTCTCGCTCGGCAGTCTGATCTGCGCCGTCCTGCTACCGACGCTGCTCGCCATCACGCAGGGCGTGTCGTCGCCGCTCTTCCTCGTCAGTCTCGTCATCGCGATCTTCGTGTTCTGGACACATCGGGCGAACATCGGTCGACTGCGGCGAGGTGAAGAGCATCGGTTCGGAAAGCGCGGGCGCGTGCGAGGTGGGCCATGACGCGCTCTGCGGTGATCGGCGCCGGCGCATGGGGCACCGCACTCGCCGACCTGCTCGCGCGCAATGGTCACGATGTCGCGCTCTGGGCATTCGAGCCGGACGTCGTGGACGGAATCCACCAGCGCCACGAGAATGCCCGCTTTCTTCCCGGGGCGACGCTGCATCCCGCGTTGCGCGCCAGTGGCAGCTTCTCCGAGGCACTCGACGGGGCATCGCTTGTCTGCGTGGCCACGCCGTCGCACCACCTCCGCGCGATCATCCGTCGCGCCGCGTCCTCGATTCCGGCGCGGGCGATCCTGTGCGTCGCGTCCAAGGGAATCGAGCGTGACACGCTCGCGCTCATGAGCGACGTCATGGCGGAGGAGGTACCGGGCCGTCCCGTCGTCGCGCTGTCGGGGCCGAGCTTTGCCGCCGAGGTCGCCGCCCACCAGCCGACGGCTATCGTCGCTGCCTCCGAGGACGCGGTCGCCGCCGAGTCGGTGCAGGAGGCCTTCAGCAACAGGACCTTTCGCGTGTACACGCACGACGACGTGATCGGCGTCGAGCTTGGTGGCTCGCTCAAGAACGTGATGGCGGTGGCGACCGGGATCTGCGAAGGGGCAGGGTTCGGCTTCAACTCGCGGGCGGCGCTGATCACGCGCGGTCTCGCCGAGATGACACGACTCGGCAGTGCGCTCGGTGCCAAGCCGGCGACCTTCGCCGGCCTGGCCGGCATCGGCGATCTGGTGCTCACCTGCACGGGATCGCTCAGCCGCAATCGCGCCGTCGGTGTGGCCGTCGGCAAAGGCGCGACGCTCGAGGAGGCGCTGGCCGGCAAGGAGACAGTGGCGGAAGGCGTTGGCACGGCGCGCAGCGCGCTCGCCCTCGCCGAGCGCGAGGACATCGAGATGCCGATCGTGTCCATGGTGCATCGCGTGCTCTTCGAGGGGCACTCGGCGCAGCGCGCCGTGGCCGATCTGATGTCGCGCGAGCTGCGCGCGGAGCAGGACGCATGAGCGCCGCGGAACCGGTCCAGGAGTTCTTCAGCATCGGCGAGGTCTGCGCGCTCACGGACCTCAAGCCACACGTGCTGCGCTACTGGGAGAGCCAGTTCCGCTTTCTCAGCCCGGCGAAGAACCGCTCGGGGAACCGCGTCTATCAACGTCGCGAGGTGGAGCTCATCCTCCTCGTGAAGCACCTGCTGTACACCGAGAAGTACACGATCGAGGGAGCGCGCCAGAAAGTGGACGAGCAGCGTAAAGGGGGCGAGCTGCGCAACGCGGCGCGTGCCGCGCTCACCCTGGAGACGCTCGACGCGCTCGAGACCGAGCTCAAGGAGCTCATCCGCTTCCTCGCGTCGGACGACGCGCCCACCCCCTCGAAGCAGTAGCTCCCGCACACGACCCCATGCGCTTCCTGATCACGAACGACGACGGCATCCTGGCACACGGCATCGACTGTCTGATCGAGGCGGCCGAACCACTCGGCGAGGTGTACGTCGTCGCCCCGGATCGTGAGCAGAGCGCCACGAGTCATTCGCTCACGCTGCATCGTCCCCTTCGTCCGGTGCAGCGGGCCGAGCGGCGGTGGCAGGTGGACGGGACGCCGACGGACTGCGTGATGCTCGCCGTCGAAGCGCTGCTCCCGGAGCGCCCCGACTTCGTGCTCAGCGGCATCAACCATGGGCAGAACATGGGGGAGGACGTGCTGTACTCCGGCACGGTGGCCGCGGCCATGGAGGGGCTGGCCCTCGGCATCCCGTCGATCGCCTTCTCCTTTGCCGGCGGCGACCTGCGGGCCGATCTCACGCACCTCAAGCAACAGGTGAAGATCCTCACCCCGTTGCTCAAGCACCTCACGTCGCTTCCCGCCTTTCCGGCGAGCACGCTGCTGAACGTGAACCTGCCTCCCATCCCGGCGGACGGCGTGCGCGGCTCGCGGATTACGCGGCTCGGCAGTCGAGTGTACTCCGACTCGCTCAAGCCGATGCACGATCCGTGGGGACGTGCCATCTTCTGGGTCGGGGCGGGCTCGATCACCTGGACCGGCGAGGAAAACTCCGACTTCCGCGCCATTCAGGACGGGTACGTGTCGATCACGCCGCTGCATCTCGATCTCACGAACTACAGCATGCTCGAATCCGTGGAGAGCTGGTGGCGGGAGCCATAGACGGCGCGATGACCGGCGCGCGGCGCCGGCTCGTCGAGACGCTGCGGGAGAAGGGGATCCGCGACCTCGCGGTGCTGCGCGCGTTCGATCTCACGCCGCGGCATGCCTTCGTTCCCAGCGGCGTACGTCATCGCGCGTACGAGGACGCCCCCCTCCCGATCGGCAGCGGACAGACGATCTCGCAGCCGTCGATTCATGCGCGGTATCTCGAGCTGCTACAGCTCAAGGGCACCGAGCGCGTGCTGGAGATCGGCACCGGCTCCGGCTACCAGACCGTGCTGCTCTCGCACCTCGTCGCGCAGGTCTTCACGATCGAGCGCATTGCCGCGCTGTACGCCATGGCGCGCGACGCCATCGCCCGGGCCGGGGCGAAGAACGTCTCGATGCTGATGGGCGACGGAACGGTCGGCTGGCGTGAGTACGCGCCCTACGATGCCATTCTCGTCAGCGCCGGTGGACCGGCGGTGCCGCAGCCGCTCGTCGAGCAGCTCGCGGAGGGAGGACGGATGCTGGTCCCCGTCGGGCCGCGCGAGGAGCAGACCCTGAAGCTCGTCACGCGGCGGGGCACCGGCGTCGACGTGGCCGACGTCGCACCCGTGCGATTCGTTCCGCTGTACGGCACGCACGGCTGGGAGCAGGAGTAGGTGCAGTAGGTGCAGAGACTGCACGTCCGCATCGGCGGCCGCGTACAGGGAGTCGGTTTCCGCTGGTTCGTCCGTGAGGAAGCCAGACGCCTCGGCCTGAGCGGGTGGGTGAGGAACCTGCCGGGGGGGGACGTGGAGGTGGAGGCGGGGGGAGAGGCATCGTCGCTCGAGCGACTGCGGCGTGCCATAGCGGTCGGACCGCCAGGCGCTCAGGTGGAGCTCGTCGAGGACGTCACGGGCGACGCATCGGGGTCACTTCCGTATCCGTTCAACATTCGACGTTAGCGACGCGGAGCGCGCGACCATGGTGGGTGACCGATCGGCGCTGGTGGAGCGCCTCACGCGCACCGTGCGTGACGTTCGCGATTTTCCGAAGCCGGGGATCGTCTTCAAGGACATCACTCCCGTCCTGGCCGACGCCGCGCTGTTCGTCGCCCTCACGGACGCAATGGCCGCACCCTTTGCCGATCGCGGCGTCACGCACGTTGCCGGCGTGGAGAGCCGGGGATTCATCCTCGCGGCGCCGATCGCCCAGCGGCTGGGGGCCGGCTTCGTGCCGATCCGAAAGCCTGGCAAGCTGCCGTGGAAGACGGCAGCGCGCGAGTACGCGCTCGAGTACGGGACCGACCAGCTCGAGGTGCATCTGAATTCCTGGACCGCGGGCGCTCGCGTGCTGCTCGTGGACGACGTGCTTGCGACGGGCGGTACTGCCTGCGCAGCGTGCGAGCTGATCGAGCAGGTCGGAGGCGCAGTCGCGGGCTGCTCGTTTTTCCTCGCCGTCACGATGCTTGGCGGGGCAGCGAAGCTGAACGGACGCGAGGTGCGGACGCTGCTCGACGTTTGAAGCCCCAGGGGCTTCCGATTATCTTCCCAAGCTGCGGATTGCCCCTGTAGCTCAGGTGGATAGAGCAGCGGTTTCCTAAACCGTTGGCCGGGTGTTCGAATCACCCCAGGGGCACCTCGCCGCACTGGCGCCTCCCATACCTTGTCACCCTACATGACTACGCCGAACGTCGATCCCACTGCGCCGTCCAGACCGCCGAAGGCGGAGAGCTTCATGGACTGGTTCAACATCAACTCGCGCTGGGTCGGGTTGGCCGGGCTGATCGTCCTGCTGGCTGCGGTCGTGGCCTGGTACATCCCGCGGCAGAGGGAGCAGCGGAACGAGAATGCCGACCGTCAGTTGCTGATGGCGAAGCAGTCGCTGGCGCCCGGCAACCAGAACCTGCCGCTCGCCGAGGTCGATCTGAGGAAGGTGGCGGACCGGTACGAGGGGACGGCAGCCGGGGCGGAGGCGGGGATGCTGCTCGCGCAGCTCAAGCTGGAGAAGGGGGACAATCAGGGCGCGGTCACCTATCTCCGGGAGTTGACGTCGAAGTTGAAGAGCGGACCGAACGCGGCGGCGGCGCGGGGTCTCCTTGGCGACGCGCTGAGCCAGCTCGGGAAGTCTGCCGAAGCGGCAGGCGAGTATGAGCGTGCCGCCGAGCTCACGTCAATGCCGAACGAGAAGGCGTATCTGGCGTCGAAGGCGGGGCACGCCTACATGGCGGCCGGCAAGAGCGCCGAGGCTCGGCGGATCTGGGAGGCGCTGGCGGGGCAGCAAGACAACCCGGCGGCGGCCGCCGAGGCGCGTGTCCGGCTCGGCGAGCTCGCGGCGGAGGCAGCGCGGAGTTGAGGACGGTCTGAGGGTCTGACGGTCTGACGGTCTGACGGTCTGACGGTCTGACGGTCTGACGGTCTG
>CAYTKA010000040.1:0-30639 GCA_964438255.1 uncultured Gemmatimonadaceae bacterium
GTCGGACGGTCGGACAGTCGGACGGTCGGACAGTCAGACAGTCGGACAGTCAGACAGTCGGACAGTCGGACCGTCAGACCGTCAGACCGTCAGACCGTCAGACCGTCAGACCGTCAGACCGTCTGACTGTTACTTCACCTGGACGCGCACCCAGAAGTACCGGGACGTGCCCGCCGTGAGCGCGCCGCTGAGGTTCGCCGTCACCGTGCCCGAGCTGTTCGTGATCGTCCATCCCACCGTATCGCCCGCAGCACTGCTGTAGGTCACCGCGGCCGGCAGTGCGTCGGACACGCTCACGCTGTTCGCCGCGGCGCCCCCCGTGCTCGAGACGGTAATTTTGTATTGCACGTACTCGCCGGGTTGCACACCGGCGCCGCCGGTTACGAGCGTGGTCCTGTCGTCCCTGTAGAGCTGCTTCGATATCGTGATGTCGGCACGCTTCACCGTGACGGTCAGGTCCCCGGGATCGGCCGGCGACAGCAGCGCCGATGTCGCGGTCATCGTGAGCTTCGCCGACGCGCCCGTCGCGGCTCCGGTGGCTACCGTGTACACCACCGTCACCGTGGACGACGCCCCTGGCGCGAGCACTCCCGTGCTCCCGGTGGTGCCATTCACGCCGTTCACCGACACGATGCTCACGATCCCCGCTGGCGCGACGCTCGCCGCGAGCGCATATGTATCGGTTACCGATCCGGTATTGGTGACCGTGAAGACCACGCTGTACTGTGTGCCGTTGCTCGGTAGCTGCGACACCGCCGCGCCGTCGGGTGTGGTGGCAACCCGGCGTACCGCCACCGGCGACGTCACGCTCGCGATGTTGTTGGCGAGGTTGGTGTCGTTGCCGCCGGAGTTCGTGACGGTCGCGACGTTCGTCACGCTGGTCGCGACGGAGTTGGTGATCGCCGCGACGAGAGTGATGTCGGGAAGTTGGGCCTTGTTGAGGACGGGACCGTTCGCCGTGCAGGTCACGACCTGGCCGCTGTTGCTACAGGTCCACCCGGAACCCGCGGCGCTCGTATAGGACAACCCCGCCGGCAGGGTATCCACCACCGTGATCAGTCCGGTGGCCGCCTGCGGTCCATTGTTTCGGACAGTCAGGGTGTACGTCGCGCTCCCGCCCGCGGTGAATCCAGCGCTGGCGGTCATGCTGATCATGATATCCGATCCGGTGAACCGCTCCCGCGACGTCGCCCCCGTCACCACGGCCCTGGCGGGGAGTGCGCCGGTGAGCGTCGCGACGAGAACGGTGAGCGCGAGGACGCATCGTGACATGATGGGACATTATGCGTCCTTCTCTTACAAAATCCTGAACTCAGCCTGAATTCTTGTTCATGATCGCCGGAGACCCGGGGGGGCGGTGACGAGGCTGCTGATCGTCGAAGACGATGGCGACGTGCGCGACCTCGTGGGGCTCGTGATGCGCGAGGAAGGCTATGCCGTGGATCTCGCTCCCGATGCCACGGAGGGACTCTCGCTCGCGCTGATCAATGACTACGACGCGCTGATTCTCGACGTCCGGCTCCCCGACGGGAACGGGATGGACATCGCGCGCGCGCTTCGGCGCGAGAAGCGATCGGTCCCCATCCTCATGCTCACCGCGCAGCGCACACCGAGCGATGCCGTGCGCGGGCTCGACGCCGGCGCGGACGATTATCTCGGCAAGCCGTTCGACGTCACCGAACTGAAAGCGCGCATCCGCTCTCTGCTGCGGCGCGGCGGCGCGGCGCGCACCGACCAGCTCGCCTGCGGTCCGCTCGTCGTAAACCGCCTCACGCGCCAGGCGCTACTCGCTGGGGACCGCCTGACGCTCACGGCAAAAGAATTCGGCGTGCTCGAACACCTCGTCGCGCACGCCGAACAGGTGGTCACGCGCAGCACGCTGCTGGAGAAGGTCTGGGAGCGCACGCGCGATCCAGACTCCAACGTGATCGACGTGCACGTGGCGCGGCTACGGAGCAAGCTACGGAGCGGCGCGGGGACGCCACGGATCGCGACGGTCCGTGGCGTAGGGTTCATGCTCACTCAGTCGCCCGAGAGCTGACAGACTGGAGCTCTGACCGGTTCACTCGCGACGGGTTTGCAGTTTCCCAGAACTCTCACCGCGACTGCAGACGGCATGTAGACCGTCTCCTTCGCCAGCCTGGACGACACGGCGAACGTCGTGGGAAGCGAGATGCTGCAGGCCGCGCGATGACGAAGAGATTTGCTGCTCAACATCGGGGTGTCCCCAGTTGGTCCTTGCCTTTTCGACACCCTGCAGGAACCAAGGGTTTGCGCGGCGAAGTCCGTGCGTCGGGGCTGTTTGGCGCGAGTAGGGATTCTCCCGATGCACCGCCCCGGGCCCGGTCGTATCATTGGTTGAGCATGTCCCGCCATTCCCGCTGGTCTCGTCTCTTCGCCACGTTGTTTGCGCTCTGGTTCGCCGCCATGGTCGGCGATTCGGGGATGCTGCATTCGTGCGCGATGCATGGCGCTGCCGCCGGGCACGCAACACATCCGGGTCGTGATGTTCGGGCGCCGGCAGCACGGCACACGGCGCTGGCCACGCACGATGGACACGCAGACGGGCATCGCGCGCATCACGACGCATCACCGCACGAGTCGAAGCAGCCCACGCAACCCGCTCCCTGCACCTGCGTCGGGCAGTGCTGCGCCGTTACCGCCGTCGCGCCCCTTCCCGCCCTCGCCACACTGGTCGTCCCAGCGGCGGTCGCGCAGGAGCGCGACCCACTCGAGCCGCAGCGACCCGCACCACCGGCTACACCCGACCTCCGCCTCCCCTTCGCGAACGGACCTCCGACCGTCTGACGCGTTGCCGGCCGCCTCCGATGGCGCCGGCCCCGTCACACGCACGCGTCGCTCACCCTGCCGACGCGTCATGGTCCAACCGAAAACTCGGAGGCGTCATGGCCATCGTTGCCCTGACCTCACCCCGTCCCTATCAGGACGGCATTCGTCATACAGAGCGCGGGACGTGCGCCCTGTGGCTGTCGTTGCTCATTGCTCTTCCCGCTGCGCTCGCGGCGCAGCCATCTGCCACGCTCACCGGCCGCGTCACGCTCGATGGGGCGCCGGCATCCGAGGTCGCCGTGTATCTCGTCGGGACAACGCGCGGCGCACGAACTGGCGGCGACGGCCGCTTTCGGATTTCCGGACTCGTGCCGGGCAATTATTCCGTCGCTGCACAGCGCATCGGGACCACGACGAAACAGACCGACGTCACGCTCGCTGCCGGCGGAACGGCCACGGTCGACTTCGCGCTGGAGAGCTCGGCGACGATGATCGCGCCGCTGACCGTGAGCGCCACGCGCGAGCTGCGGCGTCGCGACGAAGCCTCGGCGACGATCGACGTGCTCGACGGCGCGGAGATCCGGCGCACGCACGCCGCGCATCCGGCAGGACTGATGAACCGCGTGCCCGGGGTGCACGTGTCCGACCTGTCGGGTGAGGGACACAGCATGGCGATGCGCCAGCCCATCACCACGAAGCCGATGTACCTCTACCTCGAGGACGGCGTCCCGACACGCGCGACCGGCTTCTTCAATCACAACGCGCTGTACGAGGTGAACATCCCGCAGGCGGCGGGGATCGAGGTGCTGAAGGGGCCGGGCACGGCGCTCTACGGAAGCGACGCGATCGGCGGCGTGGTGAACGTGCTCACACGCGCCGCGCCACTGACCCCGTCGCTCGAGGCGAGCCTCGAGGCCGGCGCGTACGGCTATGCGCGACTGCTCGCCTCGGGCGGGGCGACCGCCGGCGCGAACGGCGCGCGCGCAGAGCTGAACCTCACGCGTAGCGACAACTGGAAGGAGGAGGCGCCCTTCCGCCGCCAGAGCGGTACGATACGCTGGGATCTCACCTCGTCCGCCGGATGGACAGCGCGTACCGTGCTCACCGGATCGCACATCGACCAGCAGGACGTCCCGGCGCTATCCGTCGCGCTCTTCGATACGGCACGCACGACGAATCTCGCACCCATCGCGTACCGGCGCGTACGCGCGTTGCGCCTGTCGTCGGCAATCGAGCGCGACGCGGGGGCGAGCCTCTGGAGTGTCACCCCGTACGCGCGCTACGACGACATGCAGCTTCTCCCGTCGTGGCAGCTCACGTATGACCCGCAGACGTGGGACACCAAGAACACGTCGCTCGGCGTCCTCGCCCGATATCGGCGCGATGTCGAGCGGCTGCACGCTCGCGTGATCGTCGGCACGGATGCCGAGGTGAGCCCGGGAAGCTTCCTCGCCGAACAGGCGATCGTCACGCGTGCGGGGTCGACTCGCGCGTTCACCGCGTTCACCACGGGTGCGACGCAGTACGACTACGACGTCGCTTACCGCAGCGTCTCGCCCTACGTGCACGTCGAGGCATCGCTGCTCCCCGCGGTGCGCGTCGATGCCGGCCTGCGCGCCGACATGAGCGGGTACACCTACGACACGCATCTCACTCCGGTCGACACTGGCGCGCATCGCCGTCCGGCGAGCACGACGCGCTCGTACGCACATCTGAGCCCCAAGCTCGGAGCGACGGTGGCGATCGATTCCGCGACGAGTCTCTTCGCTTCGTATCGGCATGGATTCCGTGCGCCGTCGCAGGGGCAGCTCTTTCAGCAGAGCTCGGCCACGAACACGGTGGACCTCGCGCCGGTAAAGGTGGACGCGTTCGAGCTCGGCATCCGCGGCCGCCTTGGTTGGCACGCCGTGTATCAGCTCTCGGCGTACGACATGCGCGTGGCGGACGACATCATCACCTTCATCACGGCGCAGAACACGCGCCAGGCGACGAATGCCGGCCGTACCCGGCATCTCGGCGTGGAGCTCGGCACCAGCGCTGCGCTCACGAGCGCCGTCCGACTCGACGCGAGCTACTCGCTCTCGCGTCAGACGTACGTCGAGTGGACGCCGCAGGCAGCGACGAGTAGCAGCTCGGCGGTGTCGTACTCGGGGAACCTGATCGAGAACGCACCGGCGGATCTGGGAAGCGTCCTGCTGAGCTGGGAGGCGCCGCTGCTGCGCGGAGGACGTGCCGCGCTCGAGTGGTCGCATACCGGCGGCTACGAGATGGACCCCGCCAACACGCATCGTTACGCGGGGTACGAGCTGTCGAATCTCTATCTCAGTGCCCGCGTGGCACCCCGCACGGAGCTGTTCGGCCGGGTGACGAATCTGACCGATCGTGCGTATGCCGAGCTTGCGACGTACGACGCGTTTCAGAAGGATCAGTTGACGCCGGGGGGACCAAGAATGGTATATCTCGGAGTCGAAACGAACTGGTGAGCAAACGTCATCCGGCAGGCGCTCTCTGTGCTCGCGCCCGCCGGATGACATTGCCAGCATGTTTCATCACGACGTGACAATGACATTTCTTCGTCTCTCTCTCGTTCTCGTTTTCGCCTCCGCCTGCGCCGGACACGACGCACCGACGTTCCGTCCTGCCGAGGAAGTCAGTCCGGGTCAGGTCGGCGCGGCGCCGATGCTCATCGCGTCACCCAGCGGTGGCGAGACGGCCGCGTGGGTCTCGGCACCGAATGGTGGAACGGACGGGCGGCTCTACGTTCGCGTCGACGGCCGAGCGCCCGTGGAGCTGCGCGACCCACTCGGACCCATCGAGGCACACGGCGAAGCGCCGCCCAAGCTGACATACTCGCCGGACGGCGCGCTCAACGCGCTGTATGCCGTCACGAAGCTCGTGCCCGGGCGGCGATTCCCCGCTGCTGCCCTGCGCTTCGTGCGCTCGACCGATGGCGGCGTACACTGGGGCGCGCCGGTCACGGTGACCGACGACTCGGTGTTCGGCTCGCACAACTTCCACGCCCTGTTCGCTGCGCCGGACGGCGCCCTGTACGCGGCATGGCTCGATGGACGCACCGGCAAGTCCACGGTGTTCATCACGCGCTCCACGGACGGCGGCAAGTTCTGGATCCCGAACATGCGCGTCGCCGAAGGTGAAGCGTGCCCGTGCTGTCGCACGGCGATGGCCTCGGGGCCGGGGGGGATGCTCTACCTCGCATGGCGTGAGGTGCGGCCGGGGAACGTGCGTGACGTCGTCGTTGCTCGCTCGGGGGATCGCGGCATGACGTGGGAGACGCCGGTGCGCGTGCATGCCGACGACTGGGTGTTCGATGGCTGCCCGCACGCGGGCCCGTCGCTGCAGGTCGATCAGAGGGGCTCGCTGCACGTGGCCTGGTGGACGGGGAAGCGTGGCGCAGCCGGCGTGTGGTACGCACGCTCGGACGACGGTGCTCTCACCTTCTCCAAGCCGATTCCCCTGGGCGTTGCCGAGTTCTCACGGCCGGCGCACGTGCAGCTCGCGCTCGGAGGGCAGGATCGTGTCGTCGCGGCATGGGAGGACGGTACGCTGGCCGTGCCGCGTATCGTCGTGCGCGAGTCGAAGGATCGCGGTGCGCATTGGAGCGAGCCGGTGACGTTGAGCGACAGCGGGCGCGCGGCGGCGTTTCCCGTCGTGACCGCGTCGCGCGAGCGGGTGGCCGTGGCGTGGTCGGAGCAGAGTCCAGCGGCGGCCGCACACGACGACCACGAGAAGAGGAAGGACCTGCATTACGCGATGCCGCTGGCCTCGGTGGGCGAGGCGCGCGTGCTCGTTCGCCGCGGGACGCTCGAGTGAGCGCGACTGCGCGCGTTCGCGCCGTTCGGGCGCTGACCGTGCTTCTCGTCGCAGTCGGCTGCTCGTCGCGCGAGAGCGCCCATCCGCGCGGCGCCGCATTCCACCCCCTCGACGTCGGCGACCGCGCCCCTTCCTATGCGGCTCGCACGCTCGCCGGCGATACGGTGCGCGTTGGGAGCGGTACACCGGTGCTGCTCAACGTCTGGGCCACCTGGTGCACGTCGTGCCGCGAGGAGATGACCGATCTCGCCGTACTGCACGACGCGTATGCTCCGCGCGGTGTCAAAGTCGTCGCCGTGAGCGTCGATGCCGGCGACGGCACGCGCGTGCGGCGCTTCGCCGAATCGCTGAAACTGCCGTTCGCCATCGCGCACGACCCCGCCGGCGAGGTGCAGCACGTATTTCAGGCGGTTGGCGTCCCCGAGACATACCTCGTCTCCGGTGACGGCCGCTTGCTGTGGGTGCAGCGTGGTGGACTGCACGGGAGGCTCGAGACAGCGCGAGCAGCGCTCGACGAGCTGGTGAACGGTGAACGGTGAACGGTGAACGGTTCACGGTTCGCCGTCCACATCGTATCTTCCGTCATGCGTCCACGTACGCGCGCCTCGTTCGCGCTTCTCGTCCTTCCCTGCTCGCTGCTTGCGCAAGATTCGTCGCGCGCGACGCTTCCGTCCGTCCGCGTGACCGCGACGCGCGAGGGACCTCGGGCGCCCCTCGAGCTGCCGTACGCCGTCACCCTCTCGCGCCCCGATCCACTGGCCGCGCTCAGGCGCCTAGGCGTGGACGAGCTCCTGTTCGCCGTACCCGGCGTAGCGCTCGCCAACCGGCAGAACCCGGCGCAGGATCCACGCGTCAGCATTCGCGGCTTCGGCGCGCGGTCTGCGTTCGGTGTGCGCGGCGTGCGCGTGCTCCAGGATGGCGTGTCCGTCACGCTGCCCGACGGTCAGACCCCCGTCGACGCGCTCGACGTCGAGGGTGCGGCGCGCGTGGAGATCGTGCGCGGCAGCGCGTCATCGCTGTACGGCAACGCGGCGGGTGGTGTGATCGACGTGCGCTCCCCGATTCCGCCGCGGCTGCCCGTCGCGCCGTATGCGCGCGTCAGCGGGGGCGACGGAACGCCGACCGTGAGCGCCGTCGGCGCGGCCGGCTCGATCCAGCCGGTCGGGTACAGCGCGTCACTCACGCGCATCAGCGGCCGCGGCTTTCGTGAATACTCCGATCAGCGGGCGACGCGCGCGGCGCTCCGCGTCTCGGTGCCGCTGCCCGGTGATCGTGCCGGCATCGTCACCGTGGCGACGCGTGTCTACGACGTGACGCGTGCCGAGAGTCCCGGCGCGCTCACGCAGGCCCAGCTCGACGCCGATCCATCAATGGCCGATCCGCTTTCCGTGCGCAAGCGCGCCGGCAAGACGGTGCAGCAGGAAGATCTCGCCGTCACGCTCGCCCGGTCGCTCGGCGAACGCGCCAACGTGGACCTCACGGTATTCGGCAGTGCACGGACCCTCGCGAATCCACTCACCTTTGCCACCGTCGACGTGAACCGTACGAGCGGTGGTGCATCCATCCGTCTCGCACGTGAAGGAGCACTCGGCACACGTACGCTGCGACTCGTGACGGGCGCCGACGTACAGTGGCAGCATGACGATCGCGTCGAGTCGGCGAACTGCGCGGATGCCACGACAACGTCGCCCACCTGCCCCGATGGACCGTCGCTGCGAGGAGCTCTGCGCAAGGATCAGCGTGAGAATGTGACGAGCGTGGGACCGTTCACGCGTGCCGAGCTCACCCTCGCACCGGGATTGCTCGCGTCGGCGGGTGTGCGGGCGGACGCGGTACGCTTCGAGGTACGCGATCATCTCATCACTGCCACGAACCCCGATGACTCCGGCGAGCGGACGCTGCACGCGGTGAGCCCTGCTGCCGGTCTCGTCTGGCGCGTGATGCCGCTGACGTCGCTCTACGCGAACGCATCGAGCAGCTTCGAGACGCCGACCACCACGGAGCTGGGCAACAAACCCGACGGCTCGGCAGGAATGAACCCGGAGCTCCAACCACAGCGGACGGTGGCGCTCGAGATCGGAGCCAAGGGCGTGCTGCCGCTCGGCATCGATGGTATCCACTGGGATGCGGCGCTGTTCGAGGCACGGGCGCGTGACGAGCTGGTGCCCTTCGACATTCCAGGTGGCGGGGGGCGTCGCTACTATCGCAACGCCGGCCGTACGCTCCGCCGCGGCGGAGAGCTCGGCGTGCAGGCGACCACGGGGCCGCTGAGCATGCAGACGGCGTACACGTACTCGCGCTATCGCTACGTCGATTACACCGTCGGCACCACGTCGTACGCGGGCAATCGCATTCCGGGCGTGCCCGTGCACGCGCTGGCCTCCGCGATCTCGCTCCGCACCGGACGCGTCATCGTCTCCGCTACCGCAGACGTCGCCAGTGCTCTCGACGTCGACGATGCGAACACTGCTCAGGCACCGGGCCGCACGATCGTCGGCGTGGCCGCGGGTACGCGAGTGCGGCTGGCGGGCGCCGAGCTCGCGCCGTACGTGGCGCTGCAGAACCTTGGTGGCGTACGCTCCGTCGGATCGGTGAGCGTGAACGCGACAGGGGGCAAGTTCTACGAGCCGGCGCCCGGGCGCGCGCTGCTCGTACGCTTGACCCTCACGCCCGCACCGGCCGACACGCCCTGAGACCTGCCGGCGGAGGGAGGGTGTCCGAGCGGGCGCTCGGATAGTCTATTTGAGGATAGGGACGCCGTGCATCACCGTCCTCCCACCCGCCGCATGTCTCACCTGCCGTTGCGTCTGCTGCCGCTCCTCACCGCCACGTTCGTCGCGGCGACGGCATGTCATCGCGGCCTGGGTGAGCCGGAACCCGACGCCGCCGCCATCGTCGAGGGACATGCTGCGCCGGGCGTGCACACCGATACGATCGACGCACCGTTCACCGTCACGATCGACCGCGCGCGCTACGCGATTCGCGCTCGACCGTCGGCAAGTCACGACTTCTGGAGCGACATCGCCGTACTCGACGTCGTCAGCGCGGCCAAGGATGCACACTCGATCGACGAGCGGACATTCGTGGCGGCGCTTTCCACGCTCATGCAGAGTGATCCGGACGGGGCGGCCGTGGCGTTTTCGGCGCTGCACAACTTTTCCAATGACGTCGACGTGCGAATACGCGCGCGCATCGGCCTCACCATGGCCCTCTCGTGGCGCTCCGATTGGCAGGCACTCGCGCGCATCCCGGTCGAGGAAGACTCCGCGCTCGCGCTCGTCGATCCTATCGTGCAGCAAGCCGGCGTGGAACGTTGGGCTCGTGCATTGGCCGCCATCCCTGCGCCGGTCATCACCGTGCCGGTGGAGGCGGTCGTGCTGCCCATGCGTCGCAGTGCGTTTGGCACACCGGTCATCACCGTGCGCATCAACGGACGGCCGTACGAGTTCTGGCTCGATACCGGCGCGAGCCTCACGCTGCTGTCCGCCGCCGTCGCGCAGGAGGCCGGCGTGGTGCTGGCCGCACCCGACACCCTGGCGCTCGGCGTCGTGGCCGGCCACATCCCGGCGCGCGCCGTGTTCATCGACTCGCTCACCATCGGACCGGTGCGTGCGGAGGGGCTCACCGCCGCGCTCGTGAACCCCGGCGCGCTGCGCCTCGACCGGCGCGAGGTCCACGGCATCGGCGAGTCCATCCCGATCGCCGGCGTGATCGGCACCGACCTGCTTCGCTATCTCGATGTCGTGCTCGATGCCGAGGCGGAGACGATCACGATCCGCCGTCCGCCGTCGAACGTCCGCGCGACGCGCAATCTCTTCTGGGTCGGCTATCCGGTAGTGAAGCTGGTGACGAAGGAAGGGCGACCCGTTCTCTTCGGCCTCGATACCGGCGCGGAGGGCACGTTCGTGACGACGTCGCTCCTTCGCAAAGTCCCGAGAACGCCCGTCGCCGCGCGACGCATGACGCTCGGCGGCTTGGGACCGAACCGCGAGCAGACCAGGTGGATCGCGCGCGCGATCCTGCTCAGCGACGGCGATTACGCGATCGCCCTGCACAACTCGCCGATCACCGATGAGCGACACTGGACGTTCGTCAGCTTCGACGGCGTGATCGGCAGCGACGTGGCCCTCGCGAGCCGGATGCATCTGGACTTCGTGAACGGGATATTCGACGTGCGGCCCAGCCAACACGACGCCGGGATAACGGTACGGGTCAATCCCTAGTGACGACTCATCGCGGCCGTGCCGCCGCGTGTGGCAGCATTTCCGGCATCTCCGCCAACACGTACGCGTACACGGCCATCGTCGCCACGCAGCGTGCCACGTCGCGCGGATCGAGCTTGTCGGGCGTGTCGGCGTTGGTGTGGTGGTACCAGAAGTAGCGCGTGCCATCCACCTCGAGCCCCGCACCCGGCACGCCCGCGGCGAGCAGGGGCCCGATGTCGGCCTCCCCACCGCCTTTCACCACGGAATCAGCGCCGATGCGCGCGAGCAGTGGTGCGATACGGCGCAGCATCGCGGTGGCCGAGTCGTTCGCCACGACGGCGATGCCAAGGGGACGGAAGACCCCGTTGTCCGACTCGAGCGCGAACTGATGGCGGTCGATCTCGCCCGCGTGTGCGGTGCGATATCCCTGTCCGCCACGGGTGCCGTTCTCCTCGTTCGTCCAGCCGACCACGCGCACCGTGCGACGCGGACGCAGCCCGAGTGCTTTCATCAGCCGCACCGCTTCCCATGCAGCCACCACGCCGCCGGCGTCGTCCATCGCGCCCTGGCCTACGTCCCATGAGTCGATGTGGCCGCCCATCACCACCACTTCATCGGGAAGCTCGCGTCCGCGCAGCTCGGCGACGACGTTGCGCGACGGTGCGTCCGGAAGCTGGTGCGCCCCCATGATGAGACGCACGGTCACCGGCTGACCGCGGTTCTGCATGCGGTGCAGCATCATTGCGTCTTCGACGGTGATTGCCGCGGCCGGAATGCGCACGGCCGTCGTATCATAGCGCAGCGAACCGGTGTGCGGCGTGTTCATGGAGAACGAGGCGACAGAGCGGAGGAGCATCGCCACAGCGCCCGCTTTGGCCGCCGCGGAGGCGCCCGCGCTGCGATAGCGAACGGTCTCTCCATAACTCGTGAACGGCACGTCGAACAGCACCATCTTTCCGCGGGCCTCGGCGGCGCGCTTGCTCAGGTCGTCGAAGCTCGTGACGACGAGCACGGGCGCCGTGATCCCTTCCGCGGGCGTGCCGATACTGCCGCCGAGTCCGAGGACCATCATCGGCTTGCGGCGCGGTGTCAGCAGCTCGGCCGACTCGGCGCCGCGCACCCAGTGCGGCACCATCACTGGCTCGCCCCGAACGTTCTCGAGCCCGTCGGCGCGCATCCGGGCCAGCGTCCAATCGATCGCCCGCTCCAGCGCCTCCGATCCGCTGAGGCGGTGGCCGAAGGTGTCGGTCAGCTCGGCGATGCGCGTCCATGCCGAGCTGTCACGCGTCGCGGCATCGATGAGGCGATCGGCCGCGGCCCGATAGGCTGCGACGTTCTGCGCGTGTGCCGGCGCTTCGGCGAGAGCAATTGCGATCAGTGCCAGAAGTGCGGCGGGACGAGTGGTGGAACGCATCGGTAGATGAGAGATCAGGGAGCCTTCGTCAGGAGCCGACCGGCACGGGCAAAGCTGGCGATCGCGACATGGCGTGCGACTCAACGTAGCCGGCGCTCCATGTGAGCGGCAGCTGCTGCGGCCGAGCTGCTGCGCGACGTAAGACGGAGAGACCATGGGAGGATGGGGTGAGCGGTCGGACCCCAGGAGCTACCTTTCTCTCATGCCTGCCGTCCGACCGTCCGCGGCGACGATGATCCTACGCGCGCTGCTGCGCCGCTGCCCCAACTGCGGCGCGCCCGGCATCTTCGCGAGTTACACCAAGCTGCACGAGCGCTGTCCGCGGTGCGGGCTGCGGCTGCAGCGTGGCGAGAGCGACTACTTCATCGGCACCTATCTGCTGAATCTCGTCGCCGTGGAGCTGTTGTTCGCGCTCATGCTCGGCGTGGTGATCGTGGCGACGTACCCGAACACGCCCTGGGCGCTCATCCAGTGGGGCGGGCTGGCGTTGATGATCGTCGGTGCGGTGTTGTGCTATCCGTTCTCGAAGGCGCTCTGGCTGGCGTTCGATCTGATCTTCCGGCCGGTGTCGCGGGACGACCTGTAGAACGCTCGGCGTTGCGCACCTTCGCTCTCGGCAACAGCCGCTGATGCACATCGCGTCGTCTCTCCCGTTGCCAGCGCGATCGTGCTCGACGTGCTTCAGGACGGCGCCGCGCGAATTCCAGGATTCGGCACGAGCACGCCGTTCGACTTCCCCTTCCCCGTGGCCGTGTGGGCGGCAACTTCAGCGGCAAGCCGATGCAGAGGGTGAGCGGTGAACCCGCGCGCGTGTCTCGCCGCCGGATCGACTGACCCGCGTCCGTGACTCAGTCTGCCGTCCATGATCGCCTGATAGCGCTCGTCGTCCCAGTACGGTGCAAACGCCGGCTCGGCCCGGATCGTGTCGCGCTGGGTGAAGCCCATGTCGAGCGCGTGACCGAGCCAGCGGAGCGCCTGCTTGCGATTGCCGAGCTGCGCGTACGTGCGCGCGATGTTCCACGCATGCTCGGCGGGCTTGCCGGTGCGGGACCCGAGCGCCAGCTCGTACGTCGCGATCGATTGCAGCCGCTCGCGCGCTGACCGATCCTGCGCCGCGAGCGCATGGGGCGCGGTGGCGATCGCGAGCGACAGCCCGACCACAACGAAAGTCGACGCGCGGCTCATGGCATTGGGCGCGGACGCGGCCAGGGCCACGGCCACGGATTGAAGGCGCTGCGGCCAGCGAGTCCGCGGACGGCCGCCTCGCGCACCTGCGGATCCCCTGAGCTCAGCAGGTCGGTGAGCGCCTGCTCCGAGCGTCCGCCGGACTTGATGAGCGCGCGCACGAGTGCGCGTCGCACCTCACTGCTCTGCTCCGTCTTGAGCGCATCCTGAATGGCGCCGAGTGCCGACGCATCACCGATCTGTCCGAGCGCCCACGCGGCCTTGAGCCGCGCATCCTCGTTGTCGTCCTTGAGCACACGCAGCAATCCGGACGGGACACGCATGCCATTGTCGTGCAACTGCCCGATCGCCCACGCCGCGGTGCCGCGCACGTGCGAGCTCTGATCGCTTTCCGCAGCGGCGGCGAGCGCGTCACGCGCGGTACGATCATCGAGCTGCGCCAGCGCCCATGCCGCCGTCTCGCGCACTGTGGCATCGTCGTCCTTGCGCAGCGCGCTGGTGAGTGCGGCGTTGCCGGCGCGACCTTCCATGTGGCCGAGTGCCCATGCCGACATCTCGCGCACGCGAGGATCGCTGTCACGACCGAGTGCGTCGGCAAGTACCGGTGCTGCCTCGCGGGCCTCGAGCTGGCCCAGGGCCCACGCCGCGACACGTCGCACGTTCGCGGCGGGATCCTGCCGCACCACGCGCATCAACGCCTGCACGCTGCTCGCCGAGTCGATCCTACCGGCGGCGATCACCGCTGCCTCCCGCACGGTCGCCGAATCATCGCGGAAGAGGGCGACGATCGGCGCGAGCGCGCTCCCCTCCCGCATGCGACCCAGGGCCCACGCCGAGTTCGCTCGCACCCCGGCCGATGCGTCGCGCAGTGCGTGGCTGAGCGGCGTCGCCGCGTTCCTCGGCTGCACGAGCCCCAGCCCGAACGCCGCCACCTCGCGCATCGCGGCGTCGCTCGCACCGAGACGCGCCACGAACGCGTCTGCCACCGACGCGCTCTTCTGTCCTCCGAGCAGGCGCACCGACAGCTCGCGCACGCATGGATCGGTGGAGGCGAGACCATCCAGCAGGCGGTTCACGTCCGCCTGCGCCAGCGGCACGGTGCCGACGTCACGATCGAGGACCTCGACGACGTTGCCGAGCGGCGTGGACGGCGCGTCGTTCCAGTTGCCCCACCCCCAGCCGCGCACCGAGCGTGCGGCGAGCGCGCAGATGAGCGGCGGCGCACCGCGCGCCGCGGTGAGCAGCGCGCCCACGTCGAGCGACGACCGCCGCTCCATCGCGTGAGTGTGATCGCGCGTGACGACATCCCATTCTCCACCGGCGAACGAAACCAGCATCGCTGCCGATACAACTCCCACGACTCGTAGCATCGTCACTCCGTTGAGCTGGCCCATGGGGGTCACCATGAGCTGAAGGGTGAAAAATCAGCACTACTGCCGGAAGAGAAGGGGCGCGTCATCCTGCGCCCCGCTCTGTCCTATCCAATACTCGGAGAGCTCAGGGCTGGGGGCGTGGCTCCGGCCAGGGCCACGGCCACGGTCCCGTGGCATGACCACCGGCGAGCGCGCGTACTGCCATCGACTTCACGCGCGGATCCGGCGATTCCAGCAAACCGCGTAGCGCGTCCACGGACTTCTCTCCCATCGCCGCGAGCGCGCGAATGTCGGCCAACTGAACGTCTTTGTTCTGCTCCGTCTTGAGCGCCGCATCGAGCGCCGGAATGGCGGCGGGATCCGCGATGCTGTAAAGCGCCCACCCTGCGAGCTGGCGGATACGCGGCTCCTTGTCGCGCACCAATGCCACGAGCGCCGGTGGTGCCTGCTTGGGTCCCACGGCACCCAGCGCCCACACAGCGCGGTAGCGCACCGACGGGCTGGCGTCGCCGAGTGCCGCGACGAGTGACTCGACGGCGGCGTGATCGCCAATGCTTCCGATGGCCCACGCCGCGGTCGCGCGCACTCGTTCGTCGGCATCGTGCTGGAGTGCGTTGCTGAGCGCCGCCGTCGCGGCAACACGCCTCTCGTCGCCGTGCGCGAGCGCCCATGCCGCCATCTCGCGCACGGACGGCTCGGCGTCGTGCCCCAGCGCATTGGCCAGCGCCGCCGACGCCACCGGCGCGTCGGCGTACTCGGCGAGCCCCCACGCTGCGACGCGACGCAGCGACGCGCTCGTATCGCTGCGCAAAATCTTGGCGAGGAGAACCGGACGCTCGTCGGAATCCCGCTGCTGCCCGCTCCCTTCCTGCTTGAGGAAGTCGCGCAGCTCGCGCACCGAGCCGAAGTCATGCGCCGACGGCGTCCTGGCGGTTGCCGACACACTCGCGGATGTCGCGGTAGACGGGGTCGCGATTGCAGCGTTTACGATGTGGGAGACCGTCTCGGAGACCGTCACGCGCGGCTCCTGGCGCACCTGCACGGACTGCAGTGTGGCCATCCGCATTGGCGCCTGTGCAGGCCATACACGCGGCACGCCGGAATCAGCGTATGCCTTCTGGCGTTTCGGCACGACCGTGTCCTGCCTGCCGTGCTTCTGCTCCCCGGCCGTCCAGGTGCGCTCGCTCTGCGGTACGTACAGCGATGCCGCGTTCGCGACACGTGGTGTGGGCGCGGCCGCGCCGATCAGGACCGCGACGAGCGCGAGCGCCCCGATGAGCCCTGCCGATTGTAGACCAGTCGGGCCGGCGTGCCGGAGCTCGGGATCGAGGATGGCGAGCATGCGTCCCTCGAATTCCTTGCGACGCGCCATCGCGAGCGCCACGGCGGGCGTCGCGTCCTTCCGTACCGACGTGACGATCTCGAGCAGATGTTCCGCATAATCGGTTGCCCGCGTGCCGCACGCCAGCGCGAGATCGTCGCATGCACGTTCGCTCTCGGCGCGGAGCCGCTTGGCAGCGGTCCAGACGAGCGGATGGAACCAGTACAGCGCACAGACGAGACGCCCGAGCGTATGGCCGAGCAGATCGCGACGACGAACGTGCGCGAGCTCGTGCAGCAGCACCGCGTGACGCCGATCGAGCGACCAGCTATCACAATCGGCGGGGAGGACGATCGTCGGTGTGATCACCCCGCAGGCGAAGGGCATGCGCACTTCGTCGCTGCGCAGCAGGCGCGGCGGCTCGTCGAGCCTCATGCGGTCCGAGACCTCCCACAGCGGCGTACGCCAATCGTGCGTGTCGAGCGGATGCGCCTGACGAACGATGCGTCGCACGGCAAGACTGGCCCACGCGAGCGACGCGCCGATGCAGAGCATCACGAGCATCCACGCGCCGAGCAGCAGGGAGATCGGGCTCCTGCCGCGCAGCCGTGCGATCAATCCGGAGGCCGCCGCGGGTGTTTCGGACGCGAGCGGCGGCGGTGCACTCGGTGTCGTCGCCCATGATGGTGCGACGACGTCATTCGCGACACCAGCCGCAGGCGCGGCAGCGTTCGTGGGCGCCGGCACGACTGGCGTGGCCGGCGTCATCGCGGCGGGCAGGATGGCGAGGCGCAGCGGCGCCCATGCACCGAGCGCCGGCACGAGCAGCAGCGTGGCAAGGGTGACAAGCCACACGAGATGACGCGCGCCGGCCGACGCGCGCTGCATTGTCAGCGTGATGCCGAGCGCGACGACGAGGATGAGCGTCGCCTTGAGCAACAACATCGACAACGACGTGTTGCCGATGGCGAGCGCGCTCAGGTTGGTGAGGGAGGTCGGGAACATGGACTTATCTCCCGCTCTGGCGAGCGCGGCGAATGGTCTCGCGGAGTCGCGTGATCTCGGCATCGTTCAGGTCGACATCGGACATGCGGAGCAGCGCGGTCACTGCTTGCTCGGGTGAGCCGGCGAAGTACGTCTGGACGACGTGGGCGAGCACGTCCTCGCGCGCCGTCTCCGTGTCGCGTGCCGGGAAGTAGATGTAGCGCGGCCCGTCTTCTCGATATCGAATCAGCTTCTTCTCGCCGAGGATGCGCAGTACGGAGCGCACGGCCGAGTAGGTCGGCGGATCGGGGAGATCTTCCATGATTTCGGCAACGGTGGCCTCACTGCGGCGATGGAGGATGTCCATCACCTGCCGCTCGCGGCGCGACAGGGCATCGGTCTCGGACTTCTCGGTCATGATCGGCGCGGACATGAGGGGCACCACCCACTGACGTCGAAGGTGCTGGTGGGTGCTGAAAAATCAACCATGCTGATATTTCAACCGACAGGATGATTTGTCAAGCGCCAGTTTTGTCGCGTGCCTCCGGCGGTCCTGCGTGCGTGCGGCCAACTGGCGATCTCGCGATAGCGAGACCGCGCTGAGGAACCAGAGGGCGCGGAAAATCGGGCCCGCAGACGCGAGGAGAGCGAGCGGCGGAGGGCCCGATTTTCCACCACCACGCGCGATGCCGAACACGCGATGCCCGAACGCGAGATGTCCGATCTCCCGCACCTCGAATGCGGCGCATCCTTTGCGGGACGCGGGAGTCCAGATGACCCGACACTCGAAAGAGCCCTTCGCCCCCAAGCCTGTCCCGATCTTTCTCGTCACGTTCGAGCACGCGCAGCGCTCGTTCAAGTGCGTGCTCGTCGACTGGGACGGGCCCGACGGTCGCCAGGCGAAGCAGTGGGTGGTCACCGTCGCCGGTCGCCCCGTCTGGTCATTCAAGGCCAAGAAGACCGACACGCACGAGAGCGTCCAGGGGGAAGTGGCCCGCTGGTGGGACGAGACGCACTGAGTCGCGTCAGTCGGCCGATATCGTCGGAGCAATCACGCGCGATGTCGGAATTACTTCGCGCTGCGCGCGCGACGGCGGACCGTGTCGACCGCCTTCGGCACGTCGCCGCGCCGCAGCCCGCTCTGCTTGGCAGCCTGTCGGGCCTGCTGGGCGAGGGCGGTGAAGTCGCGCTTCGCCGGGGCTGCAGCACTTTGAAGATCACGACGTCCTTGTCGCCGAGCACGACGAATTGTGCGCCGGCCTTGAGCCCGAGGCGTGCGCGCTTCCACGCAAGGCCACCTCTACGTGAGCGACTACTGCGCCCCCACCGATCCCTTGCCCGACGCGAGCAGCTTTGCGGAGTCGTACCCCACGCCGTCCTTGAACACCGTCTCCAACTTCTCGATGTCGGCGATGTTCGTCGACGGATCGCCGGCGACGACCAGGAGATCGGCATCCTTGCCCACGGCGATCGACCCCACCCGCGACGCACGCCCGAGATAGGTCGCCCCGTTGAGCGTGCCGATCCTGATCGCCTCGAGCGGCGTGAACCCGGCCTCCACGAGCAGCTCCAGCTCGCGCTGATTGGAGTAGCCGGGGATCACCCCGCCGATCCCGGTGGGATCGCTGCCGGCGAGCAATAGGCCGCCCGCGTCGGCGAACATCCTCTCGAACTGCAGCTCCTTCCTGAACAGCGCGATCCACGGAGACACCGTGGATCCGGCGATGCGCGCGCGTGCTGTCAGGTATTGCAGTCGGGTGTCCGGCGTCATCGCCTCGAGCGAACGCTCGGGGAGCGGCGGGCGCATCGGTGTGAGGTTCTCGAACACGACGAGGGTCGACGTCACCGCCACGCGGTGGTCGACCAGGGTGCGAATGAGCGACGTCAGCCCGTCACTCTGCATGTCCAGCGCGGCCACGCTCGCCGTCGCCGCCATGCAGACATCGGGCTTCTTGTCGGGAACGAAATCCGTCGCGACGACGAGTCCGTGCTCCAGGTTGTCGATCCCGAGCTCCGCAGCCTCGCGGAAGGTGACCGAGCAGAGATGGCCGGTGATCTTGAACCCGCGCTTGTGTGCTTCGTCCGCCGCCGCCTTCAGCTCGTCGCGCGTGATGTGCATGTACGCCTTGAACGACGTCGCGCCGAGGTCGGCCCACTGCGCCACCGTTCGGCGCGCGTCGGCCGCATCCACAAGCTCATGGAATTGCAGCAGCCCGATGCCGGGGCCGGTGAGATATGGACCGGTGACGTCGATCTTCGGCCCGGGAATCTGCCCGGCGTCGACGTACTTCCTGACGTTCAGGTCCGCGTACGGATGCATGCTGCCGCCGGTACGGATCGTCGTTGCGCCGCCGCCGAGGTACATGCGCGGGAAGCTGTACGCCATCTCGCCGTAGTTGCCGCGCCCAACAGGATAGAACATGTGCTCGTGCACCATCACGAATCCGGGCAGCAGCGACTTGCCCGTGAGGTCGATCGTCTGCGCGCCGGCGGGGATGGCGACGGACGACGCATCGCCCATCGCGGCGATCTTTCCGTCGACCACGAGCACGGTCTGCTCGGCGCGCGCCGGGGCGCCGGTGCCGTCGATCACCCGCGCATGCACGAACGCGATCACCGGCGCGGACACGGTCACGTACTCCCGCGCCAAGGTCGGCGGCGGCAGCTCGGCAGGCTCCTGCGCCGACGCGAGTGGCGCGGCCAGAAGAAGGAGCACGGTTGCGCGCCATGAGAAGGAAGGGCGACGGGCGGAGGAAAGGCTGGCCGGCATGAGGGCGAGCGGCTGAGACGGAGGGGGTGGTGGAGCGATTGCCTAAAGAACTCTCGTCGCCGGCCCCGACGCCAGAGAGGCGAGAGGGCGCGCCCCTCTTGTGCGCCAGCGGTGCCGAGTTCCTTTTTGGGCAGCACCAGAACGCGTGCCTTTTCCTCACTCCGCCCTCCACGAAGAGAGATGTCTCACGTCCTGATCCGCCGAGCAGCGGCCGTCCTCGCGAGCGCGACGCTCGCCGCCTGCGCGACATCACAGAGCTCCACCATGCAAGCCGATACCTCCGCTACCCCGTCCCTCTCCGCCGAGGAGCGCGCCGCCGGTTGGCGCCCGCTGTTCGACGGACATTCCCTCGCCGGCTGGCACAACTACCACTCCACCGGTCCCGTCGAGGGGTGGCGCGCCGAGAACGGCGTCCTCACTCGTGTGAGCCGCGGGGGTGATCTCGTGACCGACGAGACCTTCGCCAACTTCGAGCTCGCCGCCGACTGGAAGGTCCAGCCGGAGGGCAACAGCGGCATCATCTACCGCGTCGACGACAGCGGTGAAGCGACGTACATGACCGGCCCGGAGATGCAGGTGCTCGACGACGCGAAGCACGCGGACGGCAGAAACCCGCTGACGTCGGCCGGTGCCGTGTACGGGCTCTACCCCGCGCCGCGCGGCATCGTCAAGCCGGCCGGCGAGTGGAACTCCATCCGGCTGCTCGTGAACGGCACCCACGTGGAGCACTGGCTCAACGGACAACACATCGCATCGTACGAGCTGGGGAGCCCGGAGTGGAAGCAGAAGGTGGCGGCGAGCAAGTTCGCCCAGTGGCCGGGCTACGGAACGTATTCACGCGGCCGCATCGCGCTGCAGGACCACGGTGACACGGTGTCCTACCGCAACATTCGCATCCGGGTGCTTCCATGACCGCTGCTCGCGCTGCTCATCCCGCTGCTCGACTTCGGCTGTCGACGATGATGTTCGTGCAGTATTTCATCTACGGCGCCTGGCTCGTCACGCTCGGCACCTTCCTCGGCAAGGTGCTCGGCGCGAGCGGCACCCAGGTCGGGCTCGCGTACATGATGCCGGCCATCGCCGCCATTCTGTCGCCGTTCATCGTGGGGATGATCGCCGACCGGTTCTTCGCGACCGAGCGCATGCTCGCCACGCTGCATCTCGTCGGCGGCATCCTGCTCTATCTGGCCACGACCCAGACGAGCTTCCAGGCGTTCGCGTGGATCTTCCTGGCGTACACGCTCTGCTACATGCCCACGCTCGCGCTCACGAACTCCATCTCGTTCGACAACATGGAGGATCCGTCGCGCGACTTCCCGCGCATCCGCGTGCTGGGGACGATCGGGTTCATCGCGGTGGGGCTGATCATCGGCGCGCTCCGCGCCGACGCCACCGCCATCCCGCTGCGCATCGGTGCGGGGATGTCGATCGTGATGGCGCTGTACTGTCTCACGCTCCCCCACACCCCGCCCCACAACGCGGGCAAGCCGCTTTCCGTGCGCGACGTGCTCGGCCTCGATGCACTCGCTCTCCTGAAGGACCGGTCGTTCGCCGTGTTCGTCCTCGGCTCCTTCCTGCTCTGCATCCCGCTCCAGTTCTACTACGCGTTCACGAACCCTTTCCTGAACGAGATCGGCGTGAGCGGCGCGGCCGGGAAGATGACGTTCGGGCAGATGTCGGAGATCTTCTTCATGCTGCTCATGCCGTGGTTCCTCGTACGGCTCGGCGTGAAGCGCATGCTGCTCGTGGGCATGGCGGCGTGGACGACGCGCTATCTCCTCTTCGCCTACGGCAACGCTGGTCCGTTGATGTGGATGCTCTACCTCGGCATCCTGCTGCACGGGGTCTGCTACGACTTCTTCTTCGTCACCGGCCAGATCTACGTCGACCAGCAGGCCGACGTGCGCATCCGCGCGGCCGCGCAGGGTTTCATCGCGCTCGTGACGCTCGGTGCGGGTCAGGCGATCGGGTCGTGGCTGTCGGGCGTGGTGGTCGACGCCCACACGATCGGCGGCGGGCAGCACGATTGGCGGGCAATCTGGGTCGTGCCGGCGATGGGCGCGTTCGCCGTGCTGCTGATCTTCGCAGCGCTCTTCAAGCCCAGGGTTGCAGCCGAGAAAGCAGCACGAGAAGCAGCAGCGCTCGCGTAGAGCAATCCACACGGACGTCATACGGAGACCGCCGGTGCATGATGCACTGGCGGTCTCCGTATTTCTGCTCATTCATCCGCTGCTCAATTGCCGCCCGGGCCGGGTTCTCATCCGCTTCGTCCGCTCATCGGCCGTTAACAGCCGCTCGAGCCAGCTCCTCAGACGAAGGTTCATCCGGATACGACGGAGAGGCGGATCAGACGGATACGTGCTCTTGGGGTTGCGCCGAATAGCGGTCTTGGTCGGGACGCAGCATGACGAGGAGGCCGGTCTCGGAGCCGCACGCTCTCCCCGCCGTCATTAAAGCTCCCGGCGCTGGCGCGTTGGACGGTCGCAGGGCAGGTCCGCCCCATCCGCGTTGCCGCCGCATCCGGATGAACCTTCGTCTGAGGAGCCGGCCCGAGGGGCTGTGAAGAGGCGGATGAAGCGGATCTGGGTGGGGCTGGGCAAGGCGGATGAGACTGTCCAACACGAGCGAAAAACCAATCAACCCCTAACGGCGTAGAGAAACCGCGCGTACCCGATCTCGGCAGCGTTCTTCGTGAGCTCGACGTTGACCCAGGCGACCACGTCGCCAAATGGGCGATCGCGGAGGGGCCATCGCGTTCGCTCGGTCGATCGCAGGTCGGCAGCGGTGAGCCGCTCGAGTCTCGTGCGCCACTCACCCTCGAGTCGGCCGATCTCCGCGCGGACCGCATCGGCACTGCCGGGCCACAGCACCGTCTCGCGCGTGAGCGTTCCTTCACCAAACGAGTGATCGAGCGCCATCGACCACCAGAAGCCGATGTGCCACGTCACCCACGCGACACTCGGCGGACCGAGATCATATCCCTCGTGCGTTGGCCAGTCGGCGCGCCATGTCCCGTCAGCGGCGTGATGCACGTGAAGCCCGGCACGACCCGGGCGCCAGAGACACTCCTCGGTGGTGAGTCCGTCGAGATGATGGCTCGTGAGCTTCCACACCGTCTCGAGCTGGCGGAGCAGATAGTCGCGTGCTTCGTCGGCCATCAGCGCATCACCGAGTTGCTCACGAACGCCAGGCGACGGCTGTCCGGCGACCACGACGGAACGTTGATCGTTCCCTGACCACCGTACACGTAGGCGACGACTCGCGCCGGCCCGCCGCCGATCGGCATCAGGCGCAACAGCACGTGCTTGTAGAACGGATGATCGGTCGCGGCGACGTCCGGCGGAAATGCGATGTAGACGATCCACCTGCCATCCGGCGAGACGTGCGGGAACCAGTTGTTGAAGCCATCGTTCGTGATCTGTTCCTGTTGGCTCCCGTCGGGGCGCATGCGCCATATCTGCATTCGCCCGGTGCGCGACGAGTTGAAGTAGATGTACGCACCGTCCGGCGTGAACTCGGGGCCGTCGTCCAGCCCAGGCGCCGACGTGAGACGGATCTCCTCCCCTCCCCTCACGGGGATCTTGTAGACATCGAATTCACCGTCTCTGCGAGCGGTATACACGAGCCACCGACCATCGGGCGACCAGCCGTGCAGGTATGACGGTCCCTTCGCGGTGACTCGCGTCGGCGTGCCGCCGGTGACCGGCACGGTGTAGACGATCGACGCGCCACTGTCCTCCGCGGCTTGGTGGCTGATGCCGAGCATCGTGCCGTCGAACGAGAGGACGTGATCGTTGTTGTTGCGCGTTGCGAACCCGGTATTGATCACCTCCGCGGATCGCGCCGCCAGATCGAAGCGATAGAGACGCCCCTCCTGCGCGTAGATCAGCGCCTTGCCGTCTGGCGTCCAGTTGGGCGCCTGGAACGACCCGCGGTATTGATGTACGGTCGTCGCGTTCCCCGTGGCGACGTCGAGGATCTCGAGGTTGCTGCCGAGGTACTCTCGATACGGGACGAGATCGCGCGGCGCAGGGATCGTGATGCGCACGTTGCTGAACGCGGCGTGCTCGACGACGGTGTCGTTGTGCGCGCACACGAACACGCCGACATACACGGTGTCCGGGAGCGACACGCCGGTGAGCTCCTGCGTACCGAGCGTATCGCCGAATCGCGCCACGGACATGAGGTACCGACCATCGCGTCGCTCGAGCTGGATCACCGCATCGGCGTCAGGCAGGCTGTCGTGCGACCTGATTTCGTCCGTCGTGCCACCAATCGTGCGGCGAAATTGGAGTGAGGCGAGCCCGTTGCCGTGCAGGGCCGCGGTGACGTGCGGGCTGTTCGCGTCGAGTGAGGCGCGAATGGTCCAACCCAGCTTTCGATGTGGCTCGACGCCCGGGCCGGTGAAGTGAGCGCGCGTGGAGAGGATGAAGTTTCCCGTCGCGCGCCTCCACACGAGATGAAATGCGTCCCGATCGGCCCACATGTTCCGGCCGGAGCCTGCGATCAGATATGCTTGCCGCTCCGGGTCGTATGACGCGGCGCCGCGTCTTGTTCCACCGATGTCCGTCTCTCTCTCGAAGACACCGACGAACGTCTGTGCGCGCGCTGTGCCACTGACAGCGACGAATGCAGCGATGGCGTATCGCAACTTGAGCATCGTGTCCACGCGTCGAGCAGGTGTGTCCGACGGTCGAAGGCGATCTCTCACACCTCCAGCTTGGCGAACCGCCGAGCGCCGAGCGAGAGAAGGACGAGTGCCGCGGCGATGAGCACGGCCGCGTCCGTCAGCATGCCGAAATGGGACACCCCGATGAACGCACCACGCGCGCCGTCCACGCCATAGGTGAGCGGATCGATTCGCGTCAGCGCGGCCAGCACGGTGGGAAGATTCTTCAGCGGGTACAGCGCCCCCGACAGGAAGAAGATCGGCATGACCAGGAAGTTCATGATGAGCTGAAAGCCCTGCATCTCGCGCAGCGACGAGCCGATCAGGGTGCCCAGCGCGGCGAAGACGATCGCGATCAGCGCCATCATGAGCAGCGCGAGCGGGATGGCAGCGATGCTCGACGGCCGGAACCCGGCGATCAGGCAGATGATCAGGATCAGCAGCCCTTGCAGCATCGCCACGGTTGCACCGCCCAGCGTCCGGCCGAGCATGATCTCCACCCGTGGCACCGGGGCGACCAGCGTCTCCTTGAGGAAACCGAACTGCCGGTCCCAGAGCAGCGCGATCCCCGAGTACATCGCCGTGAAGAGCAGCGTCATCCCCATCACGCCCGGGGCGATGAATTGCAGATAGCTCCCCTCGCCTGCGCGTGCGAACACCGGTCCGAGCCCGAAGCCGAGCACGCCGAGGTACATGAGCGGCGAGCCGAGTGACGCGATCATCTGCGTGCGCGAGCGCAGATACTTCTTCACCTCGCGGAGCCAGAGAATGTAGATGACTCTCATCGCCGGCCGCCCCACATCCGGGCCATCTGCCGCATGCGATCCGCCGCGCCGACGGTCTCGTCGCGGATCGTCGTGCCGGTGAGCGCGAGGTACGCGTCCTCGAGCGAGGTCGTATGGGTGCGTGCCTTGAGCTCGGCCGACGACCCGATGGCGACGATGCGCCCGTGGTCGATGATGGCGATGCGGTCGGCGACGCGATCAGCTTCGTCCATGTAGTGCGTGGTGAGGAACACCGTGACTCCTTCGCTCTTGTTGAGGTAGCTCACGTGCGTCCAGAGCTGATTGCGGCTCTGCGGATCGAGCCCGAGCGTCGGCTCGTCGAGGAAGAGGATCTTGGGCGTGTGCAGCAGACCACGCGCGATCTCGAGCCGCCGGCGCATGCCGCCGGAGAACGTCTTCACCAGCGAATCGCGCCGCTCCCACAGGTCGAACAGCTCGAGCAGCACCTTCGTGCGCTCGCGCCGCACGCCGCGCGGCACGCCGTACAGCACGCCGTGGATCTCCATGTTCTCCCAGGCGGTGAGGTCCTGGTCGAGGCTCGGGTCCTGGAACACGACGCCGAGCTTCCGCCGCACCTCGTTGGTGTGCCGGGTGGGATCGAGCCCGTCCAGCTCCACCGTTCCCGACGTCGGCTGGAGGAGGGTGGTGAGCATCTTGATCGTCGTCGTCTTCCCGGCGCCGTTCGGGCCGAGGAAGGCGAACACCTCACCGCGGTGGACGTCGAAGGAGATGCCGTCGACGGCGGTGACGGCGCCGAACTGCCGTACGACCTTGTCGACGTGAATGATCGAGTCCTGGGCCATTGCGTTGTTTTCCGATCTGATCGATCAAAGAGGGGCGTTGGTCGCTCTTCACGCCCGCCGCACCCGCTCCACCACCCGCCTGATCTCCACCGCGCACGCCACCACGCGCTCATACTCGCCCGGGATCTGCGCGCGCGCCAGGCTCACCTGGTGTCGCCGGTGGCGCATCGCGCTGCGCACGTGGCCTGCCCCACGTACGTGCACCTCGCGCACTCCGCTGTGCCGCACCACGTCGGCCACGCTCTCCGCCGTGATCGACCCGCCGGCCAGCACGACGATCCGGTCGCCGGCGCGCTCCACCAGTCGCGCCAGCGACTCCGCGCCCTCGAGCGCCGTGGCTGCGCCCCCGGAGGTCAGCACGCGATCCACTCCGATCTGCATCAGGGCGTCGAGCGCCGCATCCTGGTCGCGCGTGAAGTCGAAGGCGCGGTGAAAGGTGACCGCCATCGGCCGCGCGAGGGCGACCAACGGCCGCAGCCGCGCGACATCCACGTCGCCGTCCGCGGTCAGCGCGCCGAGCACCACGCCGTCCGCGCCGAGCGACCTGGCCATCTCGATGTCGCGACGCACGACGTCGAGCTCCTCGTCGCTGTACAGGAAGTCTCCCGCGCGCGGGCGCACGAGGACGAACAGCGGGATCGTCGCCCTCGCTCGCACCGCGCCGATCAACCCCGCGCTCGGCGTCACGCCTCCCTGGAGCAGCTCGCCGCACAGCTCGATCCGTCCCGCCCCGCCGCGCGCGGCCTCGAGCGCGGCGTCGATCGCGTCGACGCAGCCTTCGACGAGAATGTCGGACCGGGTCATGGCCTGCGCACGCGCAGCTCCGCGCCGCAGCGGGGGCAGAGTCCGACGTCGGCCGTAGTGACGATGTCGTCGATCTTCGGCCGGAATCCGCAGGCGTGACAGACCACGCCATAGCGCTCGCCGACCTTCCGCTTCCCCTTGATCGACGAGTAGATGGTGTAGCCGATCCCGCCGACGATGCAGACGACCGCGAACACGCGGAGGGCCGACGCGGCGAGCGGGGGCATCGGCAGGTAGTCCGGCGCGTAGCTCGCCGCGAGCGCGATGCCGATGAAGGCGAACATGCGCAGGTCGGTGCGCTGCAGGACGGCGTGCAGGTCCCCATCGAGCGACTCGAGGATCGGATTCTCATACGTCGCGTCTTCGACGACGTCGTCGGCCGGCCGACGACCGCCCATGGGGCACCCCTGAGAGAATGACGAGCTTCAGACGGCTCACGCTGGCGGTGGGCAACGCGATGTGCAGCCGCCCCGCCGGATGCGGCGCACGTCGAGCTTTGCCCATATTATCGCCCATGTCCCCGCGCGCCGCACCACCGGCCTTCCCCGCTCCAGACCTCGACGTCGTGCACGACCCCGGGCCGGCAGACGCCGGTGCGCGAGCCGAGCGTGCGCTGGCGAAGATCGCGCCGGAGCTGATCGGTGCGCCGCTCCGAGCCGGCACGGAGCCGGGAACCACACGCGAGATCCGCATCGGCACCGCGTCGTGGACCGATCCCACCATGACGCGGGGCCGCGTGTTCTATCCGCGCGGCGTCTCGAGCGCGGAGGAGCGGCTGCGCTACTACGCAAGCCAGTTCCCCGTCGTCGAGGTGGACGCGAGCTACTATTCGCTCCCCGAGCGTGCGACGGCGGCGCTGTGGGCCGAGCGTACGCCCCCCGGTTTCGTCTTCTACGTGAAGGCCCACGCGCTGATGACGGGACAGCCGACGGAAGTGGGGCGGCTCCCTGCCGGATTGGTGGATGTGCTCCCGCGTGCGCTCCAGGCGAAGACGCGCATCTACGCGAAGGATCTCCCCCTCGAGCTGTACGACGCCGCGTGGACGTACTTTCTCGACTCACTCGCGCCGCTGAGCGAGTCGGGGAAGCTCGGCGGGATCGTGTTGCAGTATCCGCGGTGGTTCATCCCGAACCCGGAGAGCAAGGCTCATCTCGCCGAGTCCGCCGCGCGGCTCGCCGGCGTGCCCGGGGCCGTGGAATTCAGGAACCGGATGTGGTTCGGAAGCGAGCGGTCCACGGGATGGACGCTCGACATGCTGCGCGACCTCGGCCTGACGCACGTGATCGTGGACGGCCCGCAGGGGTTGGAGAGCAGCGTGCCGTTGGTGGCGGAGGTGACGACGCCCCAGCTCGCGATCGTGCGGTTGCACGGCCGTCGCGCGTCGATGTGGGAGGGAGTGAAGGTTCCGACCGTGGAGCGCTACCGGTATCTCTACTCCGCGCGCGAGGTGGAAGCGCTGGCGCCGGCGGTGCAGGAGGCGTCGCAGGCCGCGGCGCGCACGGCGGTGCTGTTCAACAACTGCTACGGCAATTACGGGTCGACGAATGCGCGGGAGCTGATGGCCTACCTGGCGGGCGTCGCTCCTTCGTGACCTCGCAGAGATCCACGACGGTGAGCTCTGCCGCATTCTTGCTGAACTGAGCGCGGGGAAGGGTGATGATCTCGGCGGGGGCGTGTACAAGAAGCGCCTTAACGACAATCAGCACCGGTCGATCATCCTGGCGAAGAGTGAGGCCTATTGGGGGTTGGAGTTCCTCTTTGCCAAGAAGGATGCGTCGAACATCACTGATGCAGCCCTGGACGGTTTTCGAATCCTGGCAGGGCGTTACGCCGCGCTGAAACCGCAGCAGCTCGCAAAGTTGCTCGAGGACGGGGATCTAAAGGAGATTCGCTAGTGAGTGCCGCATTCCAAGCGGCTTCTCGCGCGGCGTCTGGCTCGCTGAGAAACAGCCGGTAGGCTGCGCGCCACTCGCTCTCGCTGACACGGCCAATCGGAAATGGAAGAAACTCGGTCATGGCGAATGTTTCTATCTGAGCCTCCTCGGCGACGCGGCCGGCGTCGCGCGATGCATGCGTCGACGACACACCCTCAACCGCCCCGCGCACCGCGCCGACGGACGAATCGGGAAAGGTCCGCGCGTAGAACCGCGCCGCGCCCTCGGCGTCGCCATCGTACCAGAGGCAGATCGTGTTCTTTGCGGGCTTCGCCATGTCACGTCTCCATAGAGATGAGCTGAAGTCCATCCAGGTGAAACGAGGAATGAGTCAGTCTCTGACCTTGCTTACCTTGCCGTCCTTCTGGATGTAGCCGCCGGGCGACTCGAGGAAGGCCGGGTTGTCTCCCAGCAGCCGCGTCTCCTCCCTGCACCAGAGCATGTACGTATCTCTGACGGAGAAGGGCCATTCCAGCGTCCTCCAGAGCGCCCAGAAGCCGCCGTTATCCGCGGGCGGATGGTCGCCTCTGAAGATCTCATCTTCGCGGCGTGCAGGCGCTGTGTAGCCACACAACAGCACGTCGCTATTTCAACGACGGCCGCTGCTGGATCGCTCGCTGCAGCGCGTCATCCAGCGAGCCGTGAAGAACGAGCAGCTTCACCTCCAGCGTCACCTGCTGCCCCGGCGAGAGCGACGTCTGCGGGTCGACGTGTTGACAGGTCAGCTCCGGATTGCTCCATACGTTGCCCGCCTCGCGGGAGAAGCTCGCGACCACCCACTCGCCCTCCGCGGAGCGTGTGGCGATGAACGGCTCGTCGACCGCGCGCGACTTGTAGTAGTACGTGATTCCGTCCTCGCGCCGCTCGACCCGGTGCGCCGGCACGGGCCAGGTGAACGAGGCGAGATAGCGAGCGGGGAGCCATTGGTCGAGCGGCATCGTGAGCCGGCTCGGCATCTCCGAGGCGAGCAAGTCGAACCCGTCCGCGTGATGGACGTAGGTGCGCTCGAGCCGCACGTCGTGGAACGCCCCGGTGAGCCGAGGATCGGTCACGGCGTAGATCATGTCGAACGTCGAGGGAGAATGATTCGTGAGCTCATAGTGGAAGCGCACGCCGTCCTCCTCCAGGGTGGCGCGGGCGAGCAGGCGCACGCTCTTCGGGAGCTCGCGCTCGTACTCCAGGGAGCGTCCGACGTGGCGCCACCGGGGTCGCTCCCCCTGCGGTCCTGGGCGGAACAAGTAGAGCTGCTCGGCGGTGCCGCTACCGTGCTCGATGGCGGTGACGTGCTCAGGGAACAGCACCTCGATGGACCGATCTGACGTCGGGTGGTCCGGCAGGACGATGCGCAGCGTAGGCTGGGCGTTCTCTGCCGCCACGAGCAGTTGCAGTCCGGCGGCGCTCTGAATGCCGGCTGGGCCTTGCCTGCTCACCGGAGGCGTCGGTGCTTGCCCGGCTGCGCCAGCGGCAAGGATCAGCACGACTGCCAGGTAGCTCGATCGGCTCATACGGAGCACCACGATGGGGATCGACTCGCCCTTTCACTTCGGCCAGGCTGCGTCGGAATGAGAACCATCGGCGTGCACCTCAGTGATCGTCGACGATCGTGACGGCGTCGGGGCCGTCGGGCGTCCAGCGGAAACAGATGCGCCACTGGTCATTGCTACACCCTCTACACGCAGCTCACGAGGGCCGCTCAGGTCTTCGGCTCCGCGTCGAGTCGTTGCAGGACGGCGTCCCGGGCGAGAGCATCCTGCAGGGACATCCTCCTGTC
>CAYTKA010000041.1:0-30333 GCA_964438255.1 uncultured Gemmatimonadaceae bacterium
GGTACGCCACGATGTCGCGCGCACTCTGCTCGTCCACCTGCAGGTTGGGCATGGCCGTTCCGGGTTCGATGGCCTGCGGATCGCGGATCCAGCGGACCATGTTCTCGGGGCTGTTCGGCAGCTCGCCGGCGAGAATGCCCCGCTGGGCCACGTTGTCGAGCGGCGGCCCGACGAGACCACTCGCGCCCGGGACACCGGCGATCTGGTGACAGGCCCCGCATCCCAAGTTCGCGATCGTCTGCCGGCCTCGTTTGGCACTGCCGCCCGGTATCGCCGACGGCGACGCCGACGTGCAGCTTGATGCCAGCAGAGCGGCAACCGAGACCAGAGCCGCGGTAGCCCGGCGTCGAGCGAGTCGCATCAGTGAGCCTGGTTACACGCGTTCAATAGCAGCGGTGCAATGGCGAACAACAGCGTGCCGCCGAGGAAAAGCGTGCTCCCGATGACGCCGGCACGAGCCATGAGCAGCTCGCGCCCCCACCAGGGTACGGTGCCGCGCGCTTCCGCATCGATCGCGCCCGCGGCGATCTCGGCCTGTCGGTCGTCGGGTGCCGGCGTGGATCGGGCGTCACGCACGCAGGCGCGCGCAGTGGCGAGCCCCCACGCAGCCACAACCGACATCGCCAGCGCGACCGCCAAATCAATCCAGCGTGCGCCCGCCAGACCGGTGGCGTGCATGCCGTTGTCACCTTCGCAGCTCCGCGCCACCAGCACGTAGCCGAAGGTGAACGCCGTCGTCCATGCCGCCGGCGCGAGCAACAGCCCCAGCCACAGCCGGTGGCGGGGGAGCGGCGTGGGCACGTAACGAGTGGGTTCGCTCATGCGGACCTCCGTCTCGTCAGTACAGGCGCGGAGAGAGGTAGAGCGTCGTGAAGATCGCCAGCCATACGACGTCCACAAAGTGCCAGTACAGCCCGACGTTTTTCACTGCCAGGTGGCGCTCACCATCGAAGTGCCCGAGTAGTGCGCGTACTTCCACGTATCCGATCAGCAACAGGCCGGTGATCACGTGCAGTGCATGAAAGCTCGTGATGGTATAGAACGTCGCGGCATACGCGTGCGCCGTCGGCAGCACCTTCTGCAGCTTGTCGCGGTACTCCACAGCCTGCACGGCGAGGAATGCCACGCCGAGCACCAGCGTTGCCGCAAGACCGAGGCGGAGGCGGCTTCGATCTCCGGCGCGAATGCCACGTTCGGCCCACCACATCGTGCCGCTACTGGCGAGCAGCACCACGGTCATGATGGGAGGCAGCCGCAGCGCCGGCCGCTCGATACCGGGCGGCGGCCAACCGGCGTTCGCCGTACCAAGGAAGAGGTAAGAGGCGATGAGTGACGCGAACATCGTCGCTTCCGTCGCCACGAAGAGCGCCATGCCCCAGTAGGCAACGTCGGCGGTCGGTGTCGGCGGCGGCGGGAGCGCGCGATCGCCGCGGATCGGCAACGCGCTCATATTTCTGTCTCCATCACTCTGCCGTGTGTTGGCCACAGCCACCGCGCGGCCATCAACATCGACGCCACCACTCCGCCGATCGCGACGCCATACCAGCGCCAGAGGATGCCGACGGGAACGACGAGCAGCCCTAACGAGAGTAGCACGGCCCACACGTTGTCTTCCGGCATCTCGATCACCTTCTCGAGATCCGCATCCAGCACCGAAGTGCGCGGCGTGAGGCGACCATCGTCGTAGGCCGGCCCGGGCGTGTAACCGCCGTCCCACAGCGGATCGCGCCCGGCGACCACCGGGATGCGGCCGAAGTTGTAATGCGCCGGCGGCGACGTCGTCAGCCACTCCAGGGTGCCGGCGCGCCATGGATCGTTCGGTGCGTAGGCGCCGGCGACGCGGCTCCGCACGACATTCCACAGCACGAGCAGCAACCCGAACGCGAACACGAACGCGCCGATACTCGCCAGAACATTGGAGCTTTCCAGGCCGAGCCCCGCCTGGAAGGTGTACACGCGCCGCGGCATTCCCATCAGACCGGCGACGTGCATCGGGAAGAAGCCGAGATTGAAGCCGATGAACGCAGTCCAGAAGCTCAGCTTACCGAGCCGCTCGTCGAGCATGCGCCCGTACATCTTCGGGTACCAGTAGTAGATCGCCGCCATCACCGCGAACAGCGAGCTGCCGGCGAACACATAATGAATGTGAGCAACGACGACATACGTGTCGGTGATCTGCCAATCGACAGGCACCACGGCGCTCGCGACGCCGCTCATGCCGCCGATCAAAAACTGAACGATGAACGCGACGGCGAACCACATCGACGTGGTGAGCCAAACGCGCCCATGCCACATCGTCGTCAGCCAGGCGAAGATCTGAATCGCGCTCGGCACGGCAATCGTCGTGCTCGCTGCACCGAAGAAGCTCATCGACAGCTCGGGCATTCCGGTGGCGAACATATGATGCACCCACACGCCGAAGCCCAGAAAGCCCGTGGCCACGGTCGCGAGTACGATGTACGTGTGCCCCACCATCGGCCGCCGGCTGAACGTCGGGATCACCATCGACAGCATGCCGGTGGCCGGCAGAAACAGGATGTACACCCACGGGTGGCCGAAGAACCAGAACAGGTGCTGCCAAAGCAGCGCACTCCCGCCGAGCTGCGGATCGAAAAAGGGCAGATGCCAGCGCCGCTCGAGCTCCAGCAGCACCAGCGCGGCGTTCAGCGCCGGCATCGCGAAGACCACCGACACCGACATCGTGAGGGAGCTCCACAGAAAGAGCGGCATCCGAGCGAGGGTCATCCCCGGCGCACGCAGCTTCAGGATCGTGACGATGCTGTTGATCGATCCCGCCGTGGTGCCGATGCCGAGGAAGAGAAGTCCCAACGCGTAGAAATCGATGTTGATGCCGGCATCGAAACGCGCGCTCGAGAGGGGCGTGTAGTTGAACCACCCGGCATCCGGCGCCGCCCCCCACAGGAAGCTCAGGTACAGGAAGATGCCGGCGAGCAGAAAGACGTAGTAGCTGAACGCGTTCAGCCGTGGAAAGGCGAGCTCGCGCGAGCCGATGAGCAGCGGCGTGAGATAGAAGCTGAATCCCGACAGCACGGGCTGCAGAAAGAGGAACAGCATCGTGGTGCCGTGCATCGTGAACAGCTGATTGAACGCCTCGGGCGGCAGGAAATGATTCTCCGGCCGGATCAACTGCACGCGCAGCAGCGCCGCCTCCACGCCGCCAAGAAACAGAAAGACGAACCCGGTGACGATGTAGCGCTTGCCCAGCTTCTTGTGGTCGACAGTCGACAGCGAGGCGACCAGATTCCGGGGCGTCTCCCACAGGTGCGTGAGCCGCGTGCTCGAGGCAGAATCCAGCCCTTCGATTCCTCCCACTGCCGTACGCACGTCCACCTCCTCAATGAACGAGCAGCCGGTGCCGCTGGTACGGAACCGGGAGCAAAACGATGCGCGTACCCGCGTGCATGGAATGTTCCAATCGATGGGACATCCATTGAACGTCGGAGCTCGGTCTCGCGGCGGCTCGAAGGGATCGAGAAGCAGCCTGCATGGGTCGCGCCGATGACGTCGCCGCGCGACCACTACCAGCCGGAGCTCGCGCTGTTGGTTGACCGGCCGCCATCGGGGCCGCAGTGGATTCACGAGCTCAAGCTCGACGGCTATCGCATGGGGATTGTCCGTTCCGGGCGATCAGTGCGACTCGTGTCGAGGCGCGGGACCGAGTGGACGCACGACTTTCCCGAGGTCGTGGCGGCGGCGCGGGCGATCGGTGCGAGGCGGGCCGTCCTCGACGGCGAGCTCGTGTCACTGTCCGAGCGCGGCATATCCGACTTTCAAGCGCTGCAGAATCGGGCGACCGTGCGCGGCGCGCTCGCCTACTTCGCCTTCGATCTGCTTGCACTCGACGGACGCGACCTCCGTCGCGAGCCGCTCGAGCGGCGCAAGGCGCTCCTTCACGACCTCATCGGAGATGCCACGGGAATCATCCGCTACACGGAACACGTCGTGGGGGATGGCGCCGAGGTGCTGCGGCGTGCTTGCACGTTAGGCGCCGAAGGGATCGTGAGCAAACGGCGCGACGCGCCATATCATTCCGGCGCGCGCCATCCCGATTGGCAGAAGATCAAGTGTGTGAAGCGGCAGGAATTCGTCGTCGGCGGCTTCACCGATCCATCCGGCGCCCGCGTTGGCATCGGCTCGCTGCTGATCGGTTACTATGACGGGTCGCAGCTGCGCTTCGCCGGCAAGGTCGGAACGGGCATTGGTTGGACGGGCGATTTTGGTCGAACACTGCGAAAGAGGCTCGGCCGCATCGAACGTCGCAGTCCTCCATTCGATCCTCCTCCTCCAGGCTGGCTCGGCAAGCACGCGCACTGGGTTCAGCCCCGACTCGTCGCCGAGGTGGAGTTTACGGAGTGGACGGGCGGGGGAAACGTCCGCCATCCATCGCTGCGCGGCTTTCGCACCGACAAGGCGCCCCACGAGGTGGTGCGCGAGCGGCCCGAAGCACCGCCACGCGCGCAGCCCGTGTTTCCGAAGATCGCCGTCGACAAGGCCGATCTCGTGCGCCTCTACACCGACATCGCCGATTGGGCACTTCCCCACGTGGTCGGCCGACCGCTCACAGTCGTGAGGCGCCGGCAGCCGATCACGCGCGAGGACGCGCTGCGCAGTCAGTGTGTGTTCCTCCATCATACGGCGCGCGACCAGCGTTGGGTGTCAGCGGTCGTGCCGCGCATCGCGATTCCGGAGAAGAAAAAGCGTGGGCAATACCTGTGGATCGATTCAGCGCGCGCGCTGCTGGCTCTCGTCGAGAGCGACATCGTCGAATGGCACGTCTGGAATGCCGCCGTCGACGATGTCGAGCGGCCGGACCGCATCGTCTTCGACCTCGATCCCGGCGCCGGCTCCGATTGGCTCGCCGTGATCGAGGCAGCGAAGCTCGTGCGCCGGCGCCTCGCTGATCTCGGGCTCGAGAGCTGGGTGAAAACGACCGGTGGAAAGGGACTGCACGTCGTCGTTCCCTTTCGGCCCGAGCACGACTGGGATGCCGTGTTCGCGTTCGCGCGCATCTTCGCGGAATCCATCGTCAGGGAGCAGCCGGATAAGTACACGCTTTCCTTCAGCAAAAGTGACCGTGCCCGGCGTGTGCTCATCGACTACAAGCGGAACTATCGCACGTCGATCGCCGTCGCGGGCTTCTCGATGCGCGCGCGCCCCGACGGCACGATGTCCGTGCCGCTGCGATGGAGCGAGGTAACGGCGCGCCTGCGTCCGGACGCTTTCACGGTCAGGAACATCCGGGACCGCTTGCGTCGGTTGAAGAGCGATCCATGGGAGGGATACTGGAAAGCGAAGCAGCTCTTGAGAGTCGACAGTCAGTCGACAGTCGTCAGCCGGCAGTCGTCAGTTGCTGGCCGTCGGTAATGCCCTGCCACTGACCGCAGTGGCGGGTCCGCTGATCTGGTGGCGGCGGAGACGCCGCCACCTGCACAGTTGCGCATGCATAGGATGCCATGGTATATACCTAGGAGTCCGATGCTTCGTGGACAGTCGACGGTTGTCGGTCGACAGGAACGCCGTTCGAACTGAGGGCTCGTTGTGAGGGTCACTCATGCCGAACCCTTCACCCGTCAAACGAACTTCTGCCGACTGACGACTGCCGACTGACGACTGCAGTTCTGACGACTGACTCCCCATGCCCGACTCCCTCGATCTCCTCCGCGGCACCCTCGATCTCATGGTGCTGAAAACGCTCTCCTGGGCGCCCGCTCACGGCTACGGCATCGCCCGATGGATCGAGCAGTGCACCGATGACGTCCTGCAGGTCGAGGAAGGCTCGCTCTACCCCGCTCTCCACAAGCTCGAGGAACAGGGGCTCATCGCGTCCGAGTGGGGGATTACGGAACACAATCGGCGCGCGAAGTTCTACCGACTCACAGCCGCCGGTAAGAAGCAGCTGCGCGCGTCGTATCAGTACTGGTCGCGTTTCGCCCACGCCGTGTCGCGCGTGCTCGAGACGACTCCCGCCACCCGCTGACGCAAGGCGCCCATGTCCGATCCGGAGGAGGCCCCCACTCCGCAATCGCGGATTGCGCGCACCTGGCGGCGGTATTTGCGCTTCTGGGGCCCACGCGTCGAGGCGGACGTCGACGACGAGCTCCAGTTCCATTTCGACATGCGCGTTCGCGACTACGTGACGCGCGGCATGACCGAGGCCGAGGCGCGTGCGGCCGCCCGGCGACGGCTCGGCGATCTCGATGCCGCCCGTGAGGAGTGCATGACCATCGACGCTCGCCAGGAGCGCCGGGTCGAGCGGTCGCGCATCGTCGACGCGCTGCTGCAGGACCTGCGGTATGCGTTTCGCACGCTTGGGCGACAATCGGGATGGACGGCCGTCGCTGTGCTCACCCTGGCGCTCGGCATCGGTGCCAACACCGCGGTGTTCAGCGTCGTGAACAACCTGCTGCTGCACCCACTGCCGTATCCGCACGCTGACCGCGTTGTGGTCGTTATGCAGCAGCCGAGCGAGGGCAACACCACCGGCATCCAGGTGATGATAACGCCCCTGCCCAAGCTCGTGCGGGCGTGGCGCGACAACGCCCGGTCGCTCGAGGAGGTGGAATCATATTCCACCACCGACATGACGCTGCAGCCTCCCCCCCGAGCCGGCACGCCGGCCATCGTGCAGGCCGCAGCAGTCTTGCCAACCTTCCCGCGATTCGCCGGTCAACAGCCGATCCTGGGCCGTGTATTCAGCACTCGCGATATCGCCGACGGCGCGCGTGTGGTGATGCTCGGCGAAGCGATCTGGCGACAACGGTACGGCTCCGATGCGCGCGTGATCGGCAGCACGATCATTCTCGACGACGCGCCGTACACGGTGATCGGTGTCATGCCGGCGGCGTTCCGGCTTCCGCGCATCATGGAGAGCGCGACGGACGTCTGGCTGCCGCTCGATCTTCGGAAGGACGACACCAGGTTGGTCACCATGGCGCGGCTCCGGCCGGGTGTGCCGTACCAGGCTGCGACGCGCGAGCTGGACGCGATCGCCGCTCGCACGGAGAGCTCGAGCGGCACGCGAAGCCGCTTCATCACCAATCTCCAACCGCCAAGCCAGTTCGTGAGTTTCCGCCAGTCGTTGGTGATGCTTGCCGGCGCGGTCGCGCTGGTGCTGCTCATCGCTTGCGCCAATGTCGCACACCTTCTCCTCGCGCGGGGAGCCACGCGGCAGCGCGAACTGGCAATTCGCGCCGCCGTCGGCGCCGGCCGGTCGCGTCTCTTTCGACAACTGCTGACCGAAAGCCTGCTGTTGGCATCTGCGGGATGCGTCGCCGGCGTGTCCGTCGGCTGGGTGGGGCTTCACGCGCTGGTCGCTGCACGGCCGCAAGCTCTCGTTGAGCTCACGGCGGCACGCCTGGACATGACCACGCTCGGTGTCACGATCGCCTTGTCCCTGCTCACCGGCGTAGGTTTCGGAGTAATCGGCGCGACGAACGCCACCAGGTACTCGACGCACCAGGTGCTGAAATCCGGCGCTCTGTCCGCCTCGCAATCGCACGGGCAGGGAAGGCTGCGCTCACTCCTCGTGGTTTCCGAAATGGCGCTGTCGACGACGCTGCTCGTTGGGGCGGCGCTGCTGGTGCGCAGCGTTGCGCATCTGCGGTCCGTTGATCCCGGTTTCGATCCGCAGGCGCTGTACACGGTCAGAGTCAGCCTTCCGCCAGCGCGTTACTCGACGACGGCGTTGCGCAGCGCGTTCTTCGCCGAGCTCGCCGATCGCGCACGGCACCTGTCGGGAGTGCGGGCCGTGACCATCGCCGGTGCCGCGCCGCCGATGCGAAGCTTCACGATCGGTGCACTGCAGATCGAGGGACGGGCGCCACCGCCGGTGGGTACGACGTCCTTCATCAGCACGAATGGCGTGGAGCCCGACTACTTCCGCGTTATGCGGATGAAGGTGCTGGAGGGGACACCGCAGACGGATACCAGCGCCGCCGCAGGTCAGGTGCTGGTCAACGAAGGCTTCGCGCGGAAGTACTGGGGCGGAATCTCTCCACTGGGGAAGCGCTTGCGCATCCTGTACAATAGCAAGGGCCAGTGGCTCACGGTCGTCGGTGTCGTCGCTGACGCCGCCACGGGTGGGCTGACGCAGGACGCGACCATGCCGATGCTCTACACGGGTCCGAGCGGGATGTACCAGCCCACGGCGATCGTGCGAACATCGGGGGACGCGAATCCACTTCCCGCGCTGCGCGCACTCGTCTGGTCGATCGACCCACACCTGCCGCCGGCAGAGATTGCGAATGTCGAGAGTGTGATGCATGACAGCATCTCGGGGGTGCGTTTCACGATGCTGCTGCTCACGGTGCTCACGTCGCTCGCGGTCGTGCTCGCGGCAGTCGGGCTCTATGGCGTGATGGCGTACGGTGTCGCGCAGCGCACTCGCGAGATCGGCATCCGCATCGCGCTCGGCGCTACCCGCAGCGAAATTGGCCGGGCGATCGTGTCCGAGGGAGTTGCGCTCGCCTTCGCCGGCGTGATCGCTGGCCTTGCCGGCGCATACTGGGCGACCAAGCTGGTGGAGAAGCTGCTGTATGGTATCGGCCGCGGCGATCCAGTGGCGTTTGGCACCGGCGCGGCAGTGCTGCTCCTCACGGCCGTCGTGGCCTGTCTCGTTCCCATGCGACGCGCGCTGGCTGTGGATCCACTCGTCGCCATGCGCGCAGAGTAACCGTCGCGCGGAGCAGGGCGACCGAGCTGGCGAGGGGCGACTTACTTCATCTCGCTTCCGCGTTCACCGTCCTGCTCCTGGACCGTTCTTGCCAGGCCGATCACGTGCCAGAAAATGTCGCGCACGGGTTCTTCCGGTAGCTCGAGCTCGCGCGCGGACTTGGCGATCGCCCGCACGACCTCGGCTTCGCGCTTCGGATCCAGCACCGGCAATCCGGCGCGCTGTTTGAGCGCGCCGACGCGGCGGCCGATGCTCACGCGGCGCGCGAGCAGCGCGAGGATCTCCTGATCGATCCCCTCGATCGCAGTACGACACTCCCGCAGCTCGGCGAGAGCGGCGTCCGCGTCAGACGAGGTTGCGTTTTGCGGCCATTCCGGCTCGCTCATGCGGCCGCCGCACCGGCGCTCAGTGGTGACGCCATCGCCCGCCCCGCCGCGGCGGCAAAGGGTGCGAGCCGCGTCATCATATCGGAGAACGCAGCCGGTGTGAGGGACTGGTCACCGTCCGACAGCGCGCACTCCGGCTGTGGATGCACCTCCACGATCAATCCGTCTGCGCCGGCAGCAATCGCGGCGAAGGCGAGCGGCGCAACGAGGTCGGCCACGCCGCCGGCATGGCTCGGGTCGACGATCACGGGCAGATGCGTCTCGCGCTTGAGCACCGGGATCGCCGAGACGTCGAGCGTGTTGCGTGTGGCGCGCTCGAACGTCCGAATGCCGCGCTCGCAGAGCACGACGTTCCGGTTGCCGTTGGACATGATGTACTCCGCCGCCATGAGCAGCTCCTCGACCGTCGCCGATAGTCCGCGCTTGAGCAGCACGGGACGCTGGATGCGTCCGAGCTCGGCGAGCAGGGCGAAGTTCTGCATGTTCCGCGCGCCGACCTGCAACATGTCGGCGTGCTCGGCCACCACGTCGATCTGTCTCGGATCGAGCACCTCGGTGACGACAGGGAGCCCCACCTCGGTGCGAACGTCGACGAGCAGCCGCAGCGCTTCGCGTCCGAGTCCCTGAAAGCTGTACGGCGACGTGCGCGGCTTGAAGGCGCCACCGCGCAACATCACCGCCCCCGCGTCGCGCACGGCGACGGCGGCATCGCGCAGCATCTCGCGATTCTCTACCGAACAGGGTCCGGCGATGACGGCGAGCGTCCGTCCGCCAAACGAGGCGCCCCGCGCGCCGACCCGCACCTCCGATCGGTCAACCGAGAATTCCCGTGACGCGAGCTTGTACGGCTTGAGCACCGGCGTGACGGACTCCACGCCCGGAATGGAGAGCAGTGGCACTCCCTCGAGCAGCCGTTCATCGCCGATGCAGCCGATGATCGTGCGCCGCTCTCCACGCGAGAGGTGCGTGCGCAAGCCGACGGCTTCGATGCGCTCGCGCAGGTGCTCGAGCTCGGCTTCAGTGATGTTGGGACGCGTGACGATGATCATGGTTTACCTGGGCCAGAATGTCGTGCGATGCGCGGAGCGGCCGAGAAGGAGGGGCAACAAAAAACGGCCCGTGGCTCTCCACGGACCGCTGGGTGTCATACGCTGTTTTTCGCTCGCCTACTCGCGCGTACGATTCCCTCCACGGCCCGTGCTCGGGGTCGCGTAGTAATAACGAAAGCTAAAGTAGCTGCGAGCGGCGTGCATGGGTCTAGTGTAGGGCGGCGGACGGCGCTGTGTCAAGACTTCAGTCGAGAGTCGGTAGACGGTAGACGGTAGACGGTAGTCGGTAGACGGTAGACGATAGTCGGTAGACGGTAGTCGGTAGTGACACCGTTGTAAGTAAGGGCTCGGCATGAGTGACCCGCATGCCGAGCCCGCACCTGTTCAACGCTCCTACTATCGACTACCGACTACCGACTCTCGACTGTTGTCTGCCGACTACCGACTCTCGACTGTTGTCTGCCGACTACCGACTATTAAATACATGTCCTCCGCCATCCACCCCGCCACCGCGGCGCCTCGTTACGCGGCGCCATCACCCGCGACGGCTGACCAGGTCCCATGGCAGCTCTACGCCGTGGCGCTGGCTGCGGCGTGCACGGTCGTGGGCATCACCTGGGATATCGCGTGGCACATGACCATCGGCCGCGACACGTTCTGGACGCCGGCGCACATGTGCACGTACGCCGCTGGCCTGATCGTCGGTGTCACCTGCGGCTGGACCGCGCTCCACACGACGTTCCGCGGCAGCGCGGAGGAGCGCGACCGCACGGTGTCGTTCTGGGGATTCCGAGCTCCCCTCGGCGCGTGGATCTGTGTGTGGGGCAGCTTTGCGATGCTGACGTCGGCACCCTTCGACGACTGGTGGCACAACGCATACGGCCTCGACGTGAAGATCATCAGCCCGCCGCATGCCCTGCTCGCGGTGGGGATGCAGTCGATCGTCTTCGGCGCGCTCGTATGGACCCTCGGCTGGCAGAACCGCGCGCACGAGCCTGCGCTGAAGCGGCGGCTCGAGCGACTCTTCCTGTTCGACGCCGGGGTGCTGATCGCCATGATGGCGGTGTTCACGTACGAGTACTCCGAGCGGATGCTGCAGCATTCATCGATATTCTATCGCGTGTCGAGCATGGCCTTCCCGATGCTGCTCGTGGGCACAGCGCGCGGCTCGTCGCGCCGATGGCCGGCGACGACGGCGGCGCTCGTCTACATGGCGATTCGGATCGTCATGGGCTGGATTCTGCCGCTGTTCCCGGCAGAGCCGAAGCTGGGCCCGATCTTCAACCCGCTGGACCACATGGCGACGATGGAGTTTCCGTTGTTGCTCGTCGCGCCTGCGGGCGCCGTCGATCTGCTGATGCAGCGACTGGGGCGCGATACGTCGCCGAGTCGCGATTGGGCGCTTGCCCCGGTATACGCGCTGGCGTTCGTCAGCGCGCTGCTGCTCGCGCAATGGCCATTCGCCGACTTCCTGATGTCTCCGCTGGCGCGCAATTGGATCTTCTTCACGCACCAGAACTTCTCATATGCCGTACCGCCAAGCTCGGTGTATCGTCGCTACGAGTTTCGCCGTCTGGCTGCCGATGCGACCGCGGCCAGCGTTGCGGCGTCTCTTGGCCTGGCCGTGATCTACGCGACGCTCTCGGCGCGTGTCGGTCTCGCGTGGGGCCGATGGATGCGCGCGGTCCAGCGATGACGCCGTTCGTACGCCGGCTTGGCCGGTCCGCTGCACGCAACGCGTGCATCGGCGCGCTGGTGGTGTTCGGCACGGCGCACATCGGCAGCCCGGATGTCCTGTTCAGCGGGCGCGCCGGAGCGTACGATGTCTCCGTCGTCGTCAGGCCGCCGCAGGTGGTGCCCGGGCTCGCGGAGGTCGTCGTGCGTTTTCCCACGGCGCGAGCCGCCGACATCCACGCAGTCACGATCCGTCCGGTATTCTGGGCCACAGGCGCGCGCGGATCGCCGCGTCCCGACGAGGCCGTACGCGTGCCCTCGTCGGAGGTCATCTTCGCCGGTCGGCTCTGGTTCATGCGCGGCGGATCGTACGGCGTGTACGTCGACGTCAGCGGCAGTCGCGGGAATGGCTCGGTATCGATTCCCGTCGATGCCGCGGCGACGGCGCAGCTCGGCCTGACGCCACTGCTGAAAGCGATTCTCGTCGTGCTCGGGGTCGTCCTGTTCTTCGGTATGCTGACGCTCGTGCACGCCGCCGCGGGCGAGGCGCTGACGGCGCCGGGCGCGCGGCCCGATGCCAAACGAGTCAGCTCCGCGCGCCGCGCCACGGCCATCGCGCTACCCACCCTCTGTCTGCTCCTGCTCGGCGGCTGGCGCTGGTGGACCGCCGAGGCCACGGCATACCGTCGCACGCTCGACCGCTCCGTCGCGGCGACGGCTTCGGTTGTCCACGCGCCCGGCGCGCCGCGGCTCCGCCTCGAGATCACGGACGCGCGGTGGACGCGCCAGTACGGCTCGGCGCTCATTCCCGATCACGGAAAGATGATGCACCTCTTTCTGGTGCGCGCGCCGACACTGGACGCGTTTGCGCACCTGCATCCCGTGGAGCGGGACTCGAGGAATTTCGAGACGGCGCTGCCCGATCTCCCCCCCGGCCCGTATCGCGTCTACGCCGACATCGTGCACGAGAGTGGCTACGCGCGCACGATCGCGACGTCGGTCGTCATCGACGCTCCGGGCACTGGGACTCTCGATGCTGACGACGCCGTCGACCCCGCCGTCGTCGCCGCCGAAGCGGATGGCGACGCATCGCTCGGCGGCGGTATGCAAATGCATCTCACCGTGCCCGCGCTGCCCGTGATCGCCGGGCGTCTGATCGAGCTCCGTTTTCAGGTGACCGCGCCCGCCAGGGAGGGGACGCGGGACGCGGTCGCGCTGGAGCCGTATCTCGGCATGCCCGCGCACGTCGTGATCATGCGCGACGACGGTTCCGTTTTCATTCATCTGCACCCGATGGGCACGATCTCACCCGCCGCGCAGGCCGCATTCGCTCTCCGCGATCGCGGTGACACGACGGCCGCCGGCGCCCTCACCGGCGTCGACTCCGCGACGTCGGCCGCAGCGATGGAGATCGGCGCCCCCGACGGTCGCTTCGACGTGCCATACGAGTTCCCCCGCGCCGGCCGGTACCGCATCTTCGGCCAAGTCCGACACGCCGGGCGCGTGCTGACGGGAGCATTCGATCTAACGGCAGTCGGTAGTCGATAGTCGAGAGTCGAAAGTTAACGCCGTTTGGGAAGTGAGGGCTCGTTATGAGGGTCACTCATGCCGAGCCCTTCCTATCAACGCTTCTACTCTTGACTACCGACTACCGACTCTCGACTGCAGTTCTGCCGACTCCCGACTGCCGTTACGGCATCGACATCTTCTGCCAACCCGCGGGTGGACTGAACAGGTCATCGGAGAGCGCTTTCCGCTCGACTTTCGCGACCTGGAAGACCGGCTGCTGGTCGCCGACTCGCTGCACACGCAGTGGGAATCCGCCCCTCACCTGCTGCTCCCACGCGCTGGCGCCGCCCGCGCCGATGCCGGATGCCGGGCCGAAGAAGATGATCCCCCTCGCAAGACAAACGTCGAATTTGGAGCCATCCTCGTTGTTCACGAGCGCGTGCTCGCATGCGAGACCGGCGATCGTTTCCTTCTTGCCGGTCCATTGAAGCTTGGATGCATCGGCAGACGGCGATGTCGACATTTGCGTCGCATCCAGTGGCCGCTCCATGTACGTCCCTTGCGACGGTAGAAGGATGTACAGGCGCTTCGCTGAGCCGTCCATCACCACCGCCATGTCGCGCCCACTGCTCACGGACATGTCCATCCGCAGCTTGTCGCCTTTGATCGCGTAGCTGCCGTCGGCGCCGCCCTGCGGCGTGTGCATTCGGACCGTGATCACGCCCTCGAAGGGCGATTGCGCCAGCGCGGGAACGCCGAGCGACGTGGTAATCGCCGCCGCAAGAGAAAGGTGTGAGAGTCGCATGGCACTCGGCAGTCGTCAGCCGTCAGTCGTCAGTCGTCGGTCGTCAGGTTATCCGAAGTTAGTAGAGCGCGTCGAGACGCGGCAAGCAACGCCGTTCGCGGTTGTTGCTCCCGTCATCAGACCAGCGTCGATTGCTCAGAGTCTCGGCCCTCGACAACTCCCGGTCCGCGGAGCGAAATTCGGCGCGCTCCTCCCTCCTTTCAACAACAGCGTGCGAATGCGCCACTTCATCACTGCGCGATTGGTTCCGCCAGCGGCCGGTATCGCAATAATTGTCCTGACCGCCGCCGCCAAAGCGCAGCAGACGGCGCCGCCGAATCCCAACCGCCCGATCAACGCGACGCCGCTCGGCTTCGAATTCCTGGGACCGGCGGGTGGCGGACGCGTCGCATCGATCACGGGCGTTCCGGGGGATACATCGATCTGGTACATCGGCTCCGCGTCTGGCGGCGTCTGGAAGTCCACCGACGGCGGCCATCGCTTCACGCCCGTGTTCGACAGCGCCGGCGTACAGGCGATCGGCGCCGTCGCCGTGGCGCCGTCGCGACCAAGTACCGTGTGGGTAGGTACAGGTGAAGCGTGGCTCGTTCGTGACGCTGACATCGCCGGCGATGGTGTGTACCGGTCCGACGACGCCGGCAAGAGTTGGCAGCACGCGGGGCTCGACCGCACCGGGCGCATTGCGCGGATTCTCGTGCATCCGACGAATCCCGACGTCGTGTACGTCTGCGCGTTAGGCAGGGGGACGGGGCCACAGGAGGAGCGGGGCGTGTACAAGACCACCGATGGCGGGAAGAGCTGGAGTCGCGTGCTGTTCCTGGAACCGAACGTGGGCTGCTCCTCGCTGGCGATGGATGCGACCAACCCCGACGTGCTGTTCGCGGGGATGTGGCACGTGATCGTTCACCCGTGGGCCATGTCCAGTGGCACCGAGACGGGAGCCGACGGCGTCTGGAGAACCACCGACGGTGGCGCGACGTGGAAGCAGCTGGTGGCCGGACTGCCCCGGCCCCCGTTAGGCAAGGTCGGCGTCGCCATCGCCCCGTCCAGCTCCAACCGCGTGTACGCGCTCCTCCAAACGGCGAATCAGGGCTCGCTCTGGCGTTCCGACGACGGCGGCGACTCATGGAAGGTGGTGAGCTGGGCGCGAGGGCTGATCGGCCGCGCCGGCTACTACATGCACCTCGCGGTATCGAGCGGCAATCCGGACGAGGTGCTCGTCGCCAACAGCAGCTTCTGGCAGAGCACCGACGGCGGGAAGACGTTCAAGAGCGTGCCATGGGGCGGCGACAACCACGATATCTGGATCGACCCGAAGAGGCCGGACCATTTCGGTCTGACCAACGACGCGGGCGCGCGGGTGACGATGAACCATGGAAAGTCGTGGAACACCATCACCATTCCCAACGCGCAGATGTACCACGTTGCCGTGGACGAGCAGATCCCGTATTGGGTCTACGGCAATCGGCAGGACAATGGCACGATGCGCGGCCCGAGCGCCGCGCCGGAGCAGGCGCAGGGCGGTCCTGGGGGTGGCGGTCGCGGAGCGGGTCGCGGTGATGCCATGAGTGACAGCGCGCGCAGCGACAGCGCCCGTACTCGTGGCGCGCGGCGCGCGGGCGAAGGCGGCCGCGGCGGGGACAGCACGCGAACGGCTGGCCGCAGCGCGATGGCGCGAGACACGACCGACAGTGCATCCACCGAAGAAGGTGGGAGCTTCTACGGTGCGCCGCCGGCTGGCAGGGAGTGGGATCACTATCTCGGCGGGTGCGAGTCGGGGTTCACGCTGCCCGACGTGAACGACCCGAACATCGTGTGGGCGAGCTGCTACGGCAACAAGGTGTCCCGCTACGATCACCGCCTCAAGACGGCGCGCGACGTGTCGCCGTGGATGATCACGCTCGACGCGGCGCCTAACGATGTGAAGTACCGCTGCCACTGGACGGCGCCGCTGGCGATCGATCCCTTCGATACGAGGACCGTCTACTACGGCTGCCAGGTGGTGTTCCGCACCTCCAATCGCGGCCAGAGCTGGGATGTCATCAGTCCCGACCTCTCGACGCGTGACAGCACGCGCATCGTGCCGTCGGGCGGCGTCGTGCTCGACAACCTGGGACAGTTCTACGGCGAGGTCGTATTCGCCATCGCCCCGTCGCGCGTGCAGCGGGGACTCATCTGGGTGGGGACGAACGACGGAAAGTTGTGGCTCACGGCCGATGCCGGCGCGACGTGGACCGACGTCACCAGGAACATCCCGGGCATGCCCGTGTGGGGATCGGTGCGCAAGACAGAGCCATCGCCGTTCGACGCCGCCACGGCGTACGTCGCGATCGATGCGCACCTGATGGACGACAGCCGGCCGTACATCTTCAAGACGACGGACTTCGGAAAGAGCTGGACCAAGGTCACCGGCGATCTTCCGGCCGCGCATCCGCTCGACTACGTGATGGCGGTGACGGAAAATCCGAACCGTCGCGGGATGCTGTTCGCGGGCACGGGACACGCCTTCTATTACTCGGTCGATGACGGAGGCCACTGGACGCAATACAAGCAGGGTCTTCCAGCCGCACCCGTGAGCTGGATCGTGGTGCCGAAGACCTTCCATGACGTTGTCGTCTCGACGTACGGGCGCGGCATCTACGTTCTGCGCGACGTCACCGCGCTCGAGCAGCGCGACGAGGCGGCGGCCGCGCCCCAGCTGTTCGCGCCGCAACCCGGCTATCGCGAAGCGCGCAGCGGACGAGCCGAGCTCACCTTCGCGTTGGCAAAGAAGGAGCGCGTGCAGCTGGCGATCCTCGACTCGTCAGGCGCCGTTGTGCGCCACATGAACGTCAATGGGCGCGAGGGGCTCAACCGCGTCACATGGAATCTGCAATACGACATCGCCACCCCGGTTGCGCTGCGCACCGCGGCGCCCGACAACCCGTACATCTGGGACGAGCCGCAGTTCAAGGGCCGTCCCACGCGACCGATCGCCCATTGGGGGATCCAGCTGCCGCAGCGCGCGGGCCCGCTCGCGGCGCCGGGCCGCTATAGCGTGCGCCTCACGGCCGACAGCCAGACGCAGACCCGGCCGTTCGAGGTGCTCAAAGATCCGAAGATCGAATCTTCGGTTGCTGATCTCGCCGCGAGCACGGCGATGCAGACGCGCATCCGCGACGATATGCAATCGGTTGCCGACATGGTGAATCGCATCGAGGTGCTGCGGAAGCAGATCGAGGACGAGCGCAACAGAGCGACGGCGAAAACCACGGGCGGCGACGGCAACGCCGATCGCCTGCTCGGGGACATGGATCAGAAGCTCCTCGATGTCGAGCTGCGCATGCTGTCGCGGTCTGACCTGCACAGCGATGATAAATGGTTCGTCGAGAAGTACCACATCTATCTGAATCTGCTCTGGCTCTCCGGGGCGGTCGGCACCGGTGCCGGAGATGTCGCGGGCGGCGCCGAATATCGTCCCACCGACACCCAGGTCGAGGTGCTGCGCATGATCGAGAAGGACCTCGACGCAGCGCGCGCCGCGTACAAGAAGCTGATGGAGGTGGATGTTCCCGCGTTCGAGCAGGCGCGCGCCGCCCTGAAGGCGGTGACGAACTGAAAGTGATCGCCGCCGCGCGCGGCTGAGTCGGTTTGGCGACGCCCGTTCGGCACGGGCGCTGCCTTGTATCGAGGGGCTGTGGTTTTTTCTCACCTCGGGAGGAGCAGATGCGAATTAAAATGACTCGAGCGCTGGTCGTGTCAGCGCTGCTAACTGCGACGACCGCCGCGTCCGCTGTGGCGCAGCGGGAGCGTCCGCTGTTCACGTGGAACGGACGCGTGGACAGCACCGTCACGATTCGGATGCACGGCGATCAGGCGAGCGCGACCATTATAGGCGGCGAGCACCGCGAGGCAGGCCGCTTCCAGGTTTACGAGTCGCTGCCGCGCGACGCCGGTGTCGTCAGCGTGGCGGTGACCGATGGCCGGCCGGACGTGGTCGTGGTGCAGCAGCCCACCATCGACAATGACTTTACCACGCTCATCCGCGTCCGCGACAACAATGGCCCGGAACACGTCGCGCTCACGGCGAACTGGCTGCGCGGCCGTACGTACTCGAGCGGTGAAGTCGAGAGCAGCGAGCACGCGCGGCACGAGCAGGAAGAGCACATGCGCCGCGATGAGCGCGCGAACGCCGGGCTGCTGCACTTCACCGGAGACGTCGATAACACGGTGGTCATCCGGTGGCACGGTGACCATACCGACCTGCAGAACGTCTCAGGCGACGACCCGCGTGAAGTGCGCCTCGACGTGGCCGGTGCCGGGCTGCCTGACCGCGATGCGACCGTGCGCATCGTGAAGCACAAGGGGAAGGGCGACATCGATGTCGTCGAGCAGCCTACCGCCGCCAACGGCTACACCGCCGTGATTCGCGTGCGCAACAAGGACGAGGGCTACCGCCACTTCGACTTCGACGTCGTGGTCGATCGCTGATGTAGAGCCGAAGGCAGAAGGCAGGGCCCTTCTGCCTTCAGCGATCGTCAGCCGGAACGAAGCTCGACAGGAAGCGCCGCTCCTCCGCGGTCAAACTGGCCAGCCCCCGCGCGTTGATCTTGTCGAGGATGCGGTTCAGCTCCTCGCGATTGATTTCGTGAACTGCCTGGGGATTCACCTTGCGCCAGTTCGCGAGCGAGCGGTCCTCCACCCTCGGTTGCACGGCGCGCTTGAAGCGCCGGTCGCCGCGCGTGCGCTCCAGCCACTTGAGGTACAGGAACGCACCGGCAAAGCCGCCGAGGTGCGCGAAGTCCGCGACGCCGCCGCGCGACCCCCCGATGCCGCTCCACAGGGCGAGCACCGTCGTGATCACCACCAGCCACCGTGCCTCGATTGGCAGCACACCCCAGATGTAGATGTGGTCGCGCGGCCAGAAATAGGCGAAGGCCAGCATGACACCGAACACCGCGCCCGACGCGCCGATGATCGGAGCGTCGAACGCGAACGCGAATGAGAGGAGCGCGCCCGCGATTCCGCTCAGGAAGTACAGCCACAGGAATCGGCCTTCGCCGAGTCGCGCCTCGACGCGCGGCCCGAAGAAGAACAGCGCCAGCATGTTGAAGAAGATGTGTCCAAGCCCGCCGTGCAGGAACATATACGCCACGATCGTCCACGGACGGACGAGGACAAGCGCCGGCACGAACATCAACATCCCCGTGACTCCCGGCACCGTCTGCTGGAGAAAGAAGACGGCGACGTTCGCGAGGATGAGGCGGAGGGTCCACGGAGTCATGATGGGGGCGTCGGTGCGCTCCCGAATTCTAACCCGCCCGAGCCTTCCGTAAATCGCTCGCGAGGCGCAGCTTGTTCTGCGACCCACCACGAGCGCGGAGCTCCGGCAATGTCCACCTACGCCCCGGCGTTACGACCCAAGTTCTGTCCCGACTGCGGCAACGCGATCGCCGCGACTGCCGCCAGCTGCCCGCATTGTGGGCTCGAGCAGCCGGTGATGCCGGGCCGCTCGACGAAGAAGATTCTGCCGGCGGTGATCCTCGCGTTCTTCTTCGGGATCTTCGGCGTGCACCGATTCTACGCCGGCCGCATCACCTCCGGCGTCTTCCAACTGCTCACGTTAGGTGGCCTCGGCATCTGGGCGCTCGTGGATATGATCGTTCTCCTGACCGGCACGTTCAAGGACGGCAAGGGCAATCCGATCACCGAGTGGACGTGAAGGGCAGTCGAGGGTCGGCAGGTTCCCGACTCCCCATGCGATGACTGAAATCGTCCCCGTCAACTACCTCGCCGACATCGTGCCGGCGTACCGCGATACTCCGGTTGGCCTGCTGCTCGAGTATCACAACCTCGGCCGCGCGCTCGGTACCGCGTCAGCGCCGCAACTGTTGATCGGTATGTGCATGGACAGCCGCAAGGCACTGCGCATCCCGAACGACTTTGCGTTCGTCCTCCGCACGGCGGGCGCGAATATGCGCGACAACGAGTTTCGCATCTCCTACGCGATTGCCGTCGGGGGGGTGCGCACGATCGCGCTGATCGCCCATACCGACTGCGGCATGGCGAGGCTGGAGCAGCGGCGCGAGCAGTTCATCGACGGCATGGTGAGCGCCGCCGGTTGGGACCGCGCGCACGCGGAGCGCCACTTCGCCGAGAGTGCGCCGAAGTTCGGCATTCGCGACGAGGTCGAATTCGTTATGCGCGAGGCGGAGCGGCTTCGCGGGATCTACCCGCGGATCCTCATCGCTCCGCTGCTGTATCGCGTCGAGGACGACCTCCTGTACCAGCTCTGCGCGTAGTATTTTCCTGCCGACTGCCGACTGCCGACTCCCCACTGCTACGCGATCTTCCCCCCGTAATACGCGTCGATACCCCACCGCACCACGTCGGCCATCAGCTCCTGCGCGTCCCGGTCGTTGAGATCGATCGTCGCGCGTACCATGTCCTTGAGCGCGACGAGCATCCGCTCCGGTGGCGTGTCGCGTTCGCGCGCGAACACCGCGTAGCGGCAGACCTCGGTCCGGAGCTGAGCCTGGGTTCGACGAATCTCCTCGACGAGATTCCGGTGGGTTGCCCAGCGGGCGGTGAGCGCAGACAAGAGCGCCGCGCGCTCGGCGTTCGTCTCCCGCGATGCCGAGCGAACCGCGACCGCCCGTTCACGCGCTTCGGCGGCACTCTTCCGCGTCCGTTCGCGCGCGACCTCGTCGCGGTGTTCCTCAGGAACGTTCATCATGGTGCGAGATGCAAATACGCTCGCCGGCTGGAGTCGTATGGTGCACCCAGTTTCTCAAAGCTGCAAGAGACAATTCGGTCACGAACGCGCTCACGGTCGGGTCCGTTCTCCTGCGCCGTCGCGCAGCCGGCAATGAGCCGGTCGTCACAAAAAGCCTTGATCAAATCGTTCGCTTGCCAGCGCCTGCGTCGCTGGTGATACTGCGAGACGGCGCGTTTGGGCATCCATCTATTGCCTGCACCAAGCCCCCCATCCAACTCGACCGAGGAAGGCTCATGCGTTACTCGTTCGCTCTCGTTGCCCTTGCTCTCGCCGGCACCGCCGGCGCACAGGATCCCGGCATGCGTGTTCCCACGCTTGCCGAGAAGCACGGCGGTAGTGAGAAGGTCCACATGCTGGCCCATGTCGTCACGCACCCAGGCGCCTGGAAGGCGGCCGACATCGAGATGGAGCAGGACCCCGGCCGGCCCTACGTCTACGTCTGCGGCTTCGTGAACTTCGATGCCCAGATCTGGGACGTGCGCGATCTGGCGCATCCGAAGAAGATCTTCGACTGGACCATCGAGAATCCGGAGCTGCATCGCGGCATCGGTGCGATGGATGGGAAGTACTTCAAGATTGGCAATCGCTACTACTACGCGCAGTCATATCAGTTCATGCAAGGCAGCCCCGATACAGACCTCGGCGCGGTCATCTTCGACGTCACCGGCCTCCCCGATCCGGCGACAGTGAAAGTCGTGGCGCGCATTCGCTACCCGCAATCCCCTGGCGGATTTCACAACACGTTCGCATACAAGCACTCTGATGGACGTGTGCTCTACTTCGCGACGGTCAGTCAGTCGAAGGCGCTCATTTACGACCTGGGGAAAGTGGTGAGCGGCGCTGACCCGAGCACGTGGCTCGTCGGCGAGGTGCCGAACCCGACGCCCTTCCGGCAGATCGGCGGCGGTGGGTATCACGACTTCTACGTCGGCTACGATCCCGCGACGCACCAGGACAAGTTCTATGGCGCGGGACTCGGCGGCTACTCCGTGTGGGACGTCACGCATCCGAACGCGCCGAAGCAGCTATTCACGATCACGAGCCTCGGCATGGACGTCGCCCACACGTTCACGCCCTCGCCCGACGGTCGTTATGCGGTGACGGAAACGGAGTATCAATACACGCCGCTGCGCATCTGGGATCTGCAGCCCGGCCAGACGGGAAAGACGCAGAACATCGACATCCCGATCAGTGCCTGGACCGCCGACTGGCACGACCTGTCGCACAACCACGAGGTACGATGGCCGTACGTCTTCGTGTCGGCGTACGAGGACGGCTTCCAGCTGTTCAGCCTCGAGGATCCGAAGAACCCGAAGACGATCGGCCACTACTACACGTGCGAGTGCGAGCATGAGCACGGCTTCGGTGGCACGCCGAATAACGGCTGGCAGAGCACGACCAGCGTGGAGCAGGGCGCCTTCGGCGTCGATGTGCGCAACTACGACGGTCTGGTCGTGATCTCCGACATGCGTTCGGGGCTGTGGCTGTTCCATGTCGATGGTTTCAACGGCTGGAACGGCAAGCAGTACGGCGTGCCGAACATCTCGAGCGTGCAGGACTACGACCACGGACCGGAGGGCGCGGCAAAGACGGCGTCGGCCGGCGACGGCGCGAGACAGTGAATGCCGCGGCGCTCGTCGGTGCCGCGCTGCTGATCACCGGCGCAGGTGCTGGAGTCGGGCTGGTTCCCCCTGAGGGCCCCTACGACATCGCGCTGTTCGCGACGCCGATAGTGCCAGTCGCGGTGGCGCAGGCGCGTCTCGTGTCCGCGCCGTCGCCGTTCGGCGTGGCGGTCACCGCGGACGGGCGCGCGGTGTACGACGTCCAGATCACGGCGTCGGGGTTGCCGGCGCCAGCGTCGTTAGGTGCGTACCGCGCGTACGTCGCCTGGGCGGCGACGCCCGATCTGACGCGGTGGGTCCGACTCGGTGCCGTGGCCAACGGGCACTCGACCGTCGGTCACATCGACCTCAACAAGTTTCTCCTCGTGATCACGGCCGAAGCGTCGCCGGCGCCTCCCGCGCATGCCGGCCCGACGGTGCTGCATGGCACGTCCCCGAGCGGCTGGCTGCAATCGTTCCTCACGCACCCGCTCTTCCGCGGGGTCACCGGCTGAGGAGCTCGCGTGAAGTGCGTCATCCTGTGCCTGGCCGCGATCTGTAGCACGTCCGCAATCGCCCTTGCCCAGCAGAAGGGCGCACCGGCGAAGAAGAAGCCGGCAGTGGCCACCGAGATCGGCGGAATGGGCGACATGGACATGGGTGGCGACTCGACGGCGCGTCGTCACACCGCGATGTCGATGCCGATTCCCATGCCCGCCGGGATGCCGATGATGCCCGGCCTCGTCGGGCTCGCTCCCGATGTCGCGACCTTTCTCCCCGGCGCCGGTGTCGATCCCGCGCGGTTGCCGGCGGCGATGCCGAGCCGGCTGGTGAGGCTCCATGACGGCGACACGCTCGATCTCAGCGCGGGACTCGTCAGGCGGCGCGTGGGCGCTCACACCTTCGTCATGTACGGCTACAACGGCGAGGTGCCAGGCCCGCTCATTCGCGTTCCGCAGAACGCGACCATCGTCGTACGCTTCCACAACCGCATCGATCTGCCGAGCACGATCCACTGGCACGGCGTGCGACTGGACAATCGTTTTGATGGCAGCGACGTGACGCAGGAGCCGGTCGCGCCGGGCGCGAGCTTCGTCTACCGCGTCCATTTCCCGGACGCGGGCATCTACTGGTATCACCCGCACGTGCGCGAGGACGTGGCGCAGGCGATGGGATTGTTCGGCAACGTGATCGTCGACTCGCCCGATCACGACTATTACTCGCCGGCCAATCGAGAGCAGACGCTCATGCTCGGCGATCTGTTGGTGAACGCCGATACGTTGATCCCCTTCGGCCGTGACGGTTCGGACTTCGCGCTGATGGGCCGCGTCGGCAACGTCCTGCTGGTGAACGGCGAGCCACAGTGGTCGCTGCACGCCAGGCGCGGAGAGGTCGTGCGCTTTCTGATCACGAATGCATCGAGCTCGCGGACCTGGAATCTCTCGTTTGGCGGCGCAACGATGAAGGTGATCGCGTCGGACGTCAGCCGCTTCGAGCGCGAGGAGCTGGTGCCGAGCGCGGTGATCGCTCCCGCGGAGCGATACGTCGTTGCCGTGCGCTTCGATCGTCCCGGTCGCTGGCCGGTGGTGAACGCCATTCAGGCGATCAACCATTACCAGGGCGAGTTTGCGCCGGAGGTCGACACCGTCGGCTACGTCACGGTGGACGCCGCGCCCGTATCATCGGATTACGGTCGTGCGTTCGCGGCGCTGCGCGCGAATGCCGCCGTGTCGAATGACATCGACCGCTACCGGCGCTACTTCGACAAGGCGCCGGACAAGCGGCTCACGCTCACCCTCGCCACATCGGGTCTGCCGCTGGCGACCGTGCAGTTCATGACCGTCGACACGGCGTACTACGCGCCGGTGGAGTGGGTGGATGGGATGCCCGACATGAACTGGCTCTCCACGAGCAAGCAGGTGCGGTGGATCCTGCGCGACGACGAGACGGGGAAGGAGAATGGCGACATCGATTGGCACGTCCCGCAAGGATCGGTCGTCAAGCTGCGGATCTTCAACGATCCGAAATCGTTCCATCCGATGCAGCATCCGATTCACCTCCACGGGCAGCGCATGCTCGTCGTCGCGCGCGACGGTGTGCGGACCGCCAACCTCGCGTGGAAGGACACGGCGCTGATCCCCGTTGGCTCGACCGTGGATCTCCTCATCGACGCGTCGAATCCCGGTGCCTGGATGCTCCATTGCCACATCGCCGAGCATCTTGGGGCTGGAATGATGGCGGTGCTGCACGTCGATCCCGCGGTGAAATAGCGACCTCCGGATAGCCGGCGGCGGTCTGCAGTCTAACCTCCTCCGCCGCGACCGCGGAGCTCAGCCACCATCGCGGTTCGATGCTGCCGCGGCGTGCCCCTCTGATTTCCATCGATCATCGCGGGTGCCGCTGGTCGCGGCGGACGTCGCCGATTGCCGTATTCGGAGTTCGGCAGCGCTGAGCCGCGGTACTCGCTTCGTCACCTATGGTGGACAGGACACTGCGTTTCCGCGTCCTATGCATATCCAGATGCCGGGTATCGGGTCATTCAGGTCGGGGACCAGCATAAGCCGCCCGGCTGCGGCCGCATGATGCCGACCACGCCCCATCAACGGCTCCTGGACGGCCCGGTGCTCTTCCGCACGGCGCAAGCTCGTCGCGCGCATCAGCTTACGCCAGCTCTCCTGGCGTAACCAGCACGCCCGATCGGTCGCCGATCGTGCGCCGCGGTGGATCAGCGATGCCTGAACGGCTGACGGCGGTGCCGATACTGCCACATCGGCGGCAAATAAACATACGTGTGTTGTAGCTGATCGCATGCCACTTGTAGCTGATGACACGCGTGTTGTAGCTGATCGTATGCGACTTGTAGCTGATCACACGGTGCTTGTAGCTAATCACATGCATGTTGTAGCTGCTCGCATGGCGAGTGTAGCTATTCGCATCCGGGATGTAGCTGATCGCACGCTCGACGTGGGTGATCGCAGCCTCGATGTAGCTGATTACACGTCTGATGCAGCTATTCGCATGGCCCGTGTCGCTGATCGCACGTGCCGTGTAGCTGATCGCATGACCGATGTCGCTGATCGCACCCTCGTTGTAGCTGATCCCATCGGGGTTGTAGCTGATCGCATCTCGGTTGTGGGTGAGCGCATCTGCTTTGTAGCTGATCACAGGGCGCTTGTAGCTGATCGTAGCGCATTTGTAGCTGATCACACGTGCTGTGTAGTAAACATCTGGCGCGATTCCGCGATGCACAGCGACGGTGCCGCTTCATGCATCGATGATCCTCCTGCGTGGGACGATCTCGCCGCCGTTTGGATGCCCGGTTCTCCTGCGGGCGGACAGGGCGCCCCTGCGCGCATGGATGATTCTCCATCGCCGACGAACCGCGCCCGCTCGCCTCTTCATGGCTCTTCGATCCGCTGCCGCGCGCCCACTGTCGCTATGCCCGATGCCGCTGCTTTCCGCGATTCCGCGGCGGTGCGCATCCATGGTTCTCCAGCAGCGAGCTTGAGCTCCTCTGTCTACATCCATGAATCGCCTTCTCGGCCCGCTCTCGCCCTGCGGATATGTATGACTCTTCAGCAGGCACCGATGTCCGCGTCCCTCGCGTCGATGTGTCTCCTGCTCAGCGGGATCTCGCCACCGTCATCATCGATGGTGCTCCGATCGTAAGCCTCGGCTCCGCACCCTGCATCCCTGATTCCTGCATGGCGCGCGACCGCCGCGCCTGTGACATGCATGATTCCGTTGACGCGAGCGTCCTCGCCCCGATTCATATGGACCATTCTCGGCCTGAGAGGGCGCCCGGCGCCATGGCGCTCCATCCTTCCGTTGCTCTCGGACGGCTCTCCTCACGACTTATATATCATTCTCTTATACAGATATATCATTCTCTTATACAGAGAGAGCTCGCCGCATTCGCAACCATGGATTCTCTTGCTGCGAGCGTGTTCCGGTCTACTCGCGTCGATTATCGCGCGTCATTGCTTGATTGTCCGCGTCCGTGTATGCACCGTTCCGCGGCTGCGCTCGAGCTCCGGTCCGTGTGAGTCCTCGTGCTCCCGATCGCGAGCCTCTCGTGCGCCATGTACATGCAGCGCCCCACCGTCAGCGGAACGTTTCCTCCACTCACGTCTAACCGCATTGTTCGTCCGGCATCGTCGCCAGCGTCGACATTCAGGCGTCACGTTCCACGACGATGCTCGCTTCACCTCGCGTCGACCGCGAGCTGAAGTCCGCCCCGACGAAAGTGTGCAAATCAATTCAACCGGCGTCGACAACTGCGGTCAGCCTGTCCCGACGTGATCCCCTCCGGCATCGATAGTATGTTTACCCAGCCGCATGACGTCTTCGGTCATTAATACCCGGAATAGCTTGAATCCCGATACCGATGGGAGGCGACGGTCGTCTCATCTGAGGTGCATCAAGAGCTCTCAGCCGCCGCTCGGAATGAGACGCTACTGCGCTCCTCGAGCCCGCACCCGCGCGCCCTAGCTCCAGCCCCGGCGGCCATACGGCCATACGGCCATACGGCCATACGTCCCTTCCGAATGCGACGCATCCCGCACGCGATCCGATCGCTCGCTCGAACCCCGGTTTTCGCCGTCGTCGCTGCGGTCTCTCTCGGCCTCGCGCTCGCGCTCAACACGACGATGTTCGCCGTCGTCGACGCGGTCGCGCACCCGTTCACGCCGTACGTGAAGCCGGAGCGCATCATGATTCCGATGATCTTCGGCGGCGGGCACCAACACCCGCTGAGGCCGGAGCAGGCGGAACAGGCGATCCGGGGTGCCCTGCATTCCGCTTCGGCATATGGCACCTACACATTCCTGACTGCCGGCGTAGAAACTGGGTCGATCGAGGATGAGCGGCGGGCCGTGGCGGTATCTCCACAGTTCTTCGATGCGCTCGGCGTCCGGCCGATCACGGGTCGCACCTTCGGCGCCGCCGATCTCTCCGGCCAGTCGGCGCAAGGCGCGGTGATCAGCTTCAGTCTGTGGCTGCGGAGCTTTCAGCAACGGCCGCTCGCACGGGGCATGCGCGTCACCGTCGGCGGCATCTCGTATGACGTGATTGGCGTCATGCCGCGCGGCGTGCACTTCCCGTTTGGCACCGAGGTCTGGCTTCCATCGTCGGCGATCGTTGCTGATTCCGTGCATCGCACGTACGGCCCGCACGTTGTGTTTCGGCTCAGGGATGATGCGCCGATCCAGCTCGCGCGCACCGAGGTCGCCCTCGCCGCCGCGCGTTTGACGGCCGAGCACAAGCCAGTCAACCCATACGCGGTACGCGTGGATCCACTCACCGACTGGCGGACAGCGGCGCGGACCTATGATTCCTTCCTGCTCGTCGTAGCCACCGTATTGCTCATCGCGTGCGCCAACCTCGGCACGATGATGCTCGCGCGCGGCGTGGCCCGGCGGCGCGAAACCGCCATTCGTTTGGCGATCGGCGCCGGGCGCGGAGCGATCGTTGCGGATGTCCTGCTCGAGTGCGGGATCATCGTGCTCTGCGGCATCGCGATCGGTATGCTGGTGACGATCTGGGCAGTATATGTCCTGCCGCATACGGCGTCCGCGTCGCTGCGCGAATTGGGCGATCTGCAACCGGTCCCCAGCGTCCGCGTCTTTCTCTTCGCGACTGCCGCCGCTGTGGCAACGATCGTGATCGCCGGCCTTGTGCCGGCGATGCGCTCCGCGGCCACGGATCCAGCCGAACCGCTCAAGGACGGCGGCGCGTCGACCGGACGCGTTCGCGACCGCTACAATCCGCTGATCATCGTCGAGGTGGCGCTGTCCACCGGCCTACTCATGACGGCGGCGCTGTTCGCCATCTTCACATTGCGGCTGTCATTATTCGATTTCCGCTATGATGCGCGGCGGCTCCTGCGCGCGCCCGTGGGGCTGACATCGAAGCGTCCCAAGACGGAGAATGCGGACCGTTTCTTCCGCGAACTCGTCGATCGTGCCGAGCGACTCCCGGGCGCGGAGCGCGCCGCCACGCTGAGGCCAGACGTGCCTGCCGGTGGACTGATCTTCTCGGAAGAAGGGAAATCCGGCAACCGCTGGATCAACAGCAACGGTTATTCGGTCGTGAGCCCAGGATATCTCCGTACAGTCGGCATTCCGATCGTGGATGGGCGAGACTTCGAGGCGGGCGATGCTACGGGAAAACTCGGCGTGGTGGTCGTGGACGAGAACGCCGCGCGGCGTCTGTGGCCGGATCTCCCCAGCCCCGTGGGCCGCATGATCAAGCTCGGCAACGAAGAATCGAATGAACCGTGGTTGCGCGTCGTGGGCGTGGCGCGCTCGATCGAGTTCGAGCCCCGACGCGACATCGATCTTCCACCTGATCCGAGCATCTACGTCGTGCTTACGGCGGATTCGACGCCCACTCGACAGCTCATCGTGCGGACGACGGCGCGGGCGAACACGCCGGCGCAGACGGCATTTGCTGTAGCACTGCGGCGCCAGATCCAAAGCGCATCGCCGTGGTTATATGGTGCGCGCGTCGAGCCCTGGCTGGCGGCATTCGACGACCGCCGCAGCACGACCGTCTTCCTCACGACAGCCTTCGGCGCATTTGGTGCGTTCGGACTCGTGCTCTGCGCCGTCGGGATGTATGGCGTGCTCGCGTACGCCGTGAGCCGACGCATGCGGGAGTTCGCGGTGCGCATCGCGATCGGCGCTCGTAAAACGGACATGGTGCGCATCGTTCTCCACGACACCGCCGTGACCGCCCTCGCCGGCATCGGCCTCGGCGCCTTCATCGCTCTCGCGGCGACGCACGGTCTCACCGACAGCATGTTCACGGTGCATTACGAGCTCGCAATTGCTCTCGTGGCGGCCGAGCTGCTGCTGCTTGCGGTCGCCGTGCTCGCCTGTCTGGGGCCGGTGCGGCAGGCGGCGCGAGCGGACCCGGTGGAGATACTCAGGGCCAACTAAGGAAGAGCTGCGGACTGCGGACTCTGACCAACTGCGCACTGCGGGCTGCGGACGTACTGCGGACTGAACTTCCCCCGATTTTGTGGACACCTGGGTTAACTGACCTGGAGCATTGCCTCGTACTCCACGGGCGTGCGGTAGCCGAGCGTCGAATGCCGGCGACGGCGATTGTACCAGATCTCGATGAACTCGAACACCGCGCGGCTCGCTTCGGACCGCGTCGTAAAGTCGGCCTCCACCAACAGCTCTTTCGTCAGCGTGGCGAAGAAGCTCTCGACGACCGCGTTGTCCCAGCAGTCGCCGACGCGACTCATGCTCGGCGTGAAGCCCGCCGCGCGCAGCTGCTGCTGGTAGGCCGCACTCGCATACTGCGCTCCCCGATCCGAATGGTGCAGGCCGCCGCGCGCGCGGCGATGCGTCAGCGCCATCCGGAGCGCCACCAGCGTGAGCTCCTGGTCGAGCCGCGTGCGCAATGCCCAGCCGACGACGCGCCGCGAGGCGAGGTCGAGCACGATCGCGAGGTAGAGCCAGCCCTCCCGCGTTGGCAGGTACGTGATATCGGCGGCCCACACGCGATCCGGCGCGGCGAGCTGCGGATTCGCGGTGAGCGCGAACTGGCGCGCGAGCCGGTTGGGCGCGATCGGGTGCGCGTGCGCCGACTGCGTCGTGACCCGAAACGGCGGGGCACACTTCGCCCGCAGCCCAGCCTGGCGCATCAGACGGGCGACGCGATGCTTCCCACAGGGGACGCCGAGCGCCCGCAGTTCCATGTGCACCCGCGGACTCCCGTAGCGCCGGTCCACCTGCCGATGAATCGCGCGAATCTTCGCCGTCAGCACGCGATCGGCCTTCACGCGATCACACAGCGGGCGCGCACGCCAAGCGTAGTACCCGGCCTTCGACACCTCCAACACGCGAC
>CAYTKA010000042.1:0-29677 GCA_964438255.1 uncultured Gemmatimonadaceae bacterium
CCTTCGCCGTCAGACCGTCAGACCGTCAGACCGTCAGACCGTCCGACCGTCCGACGAGCAGCCGCCATTTCCGCTCGTCGATGTTCCCGCCGCTGATCACCACGGCGACGTCACCGGCGAGCGGCGCGATCCGTCCCGACCGAAGCGCGGCAACACCCACCGCCCCCGCGCCCTCGGCGCGCGCATCATGCTCGTGTGCCAGCCACGCGATCGCGTCGGCGATCTCCTCCTCGGTGACCACGATCATCTCGTCGATCGCCGCTCGGCCGATCGCGAGTCCCTCGTCGTCGATCTGACCGGCGAGTCCGTCGGCGAGCGTCTCCGGGACGGGCACGTCGACGCGGCGCCCCGCGGCGAGCGACACGGCCATCGCGTTCGTGTTCGCGCTCTGCGCACCGACGATGCGCACCGACGGTCCCACGGCTCGAAAGAGCGCCGCGATCCCGCCGACGAGCCCACCGCCACCGACCGGCACGACGATCGTGCGCAGGCGCGGCAGCTCCTCGAGAATCTCGAGTCCCACCGTACCCTGGCCGGCGAGCAATGCATCACCGGCGCAGGGATTCACGAACGTCATATCGCGCTTCGCGGCGTATTCGATTGCCGCGTGATGCGCATCGTCGTAGTGCGCGTAGCTAGCGTCGATCTCGGCACCGAGCGCGGTGATGCCGTTGCGCTTCACGTCGGGTGCGGTGCGCGGCAGGAAGATCATCGCCCGAATGCCGAGCGCACGCGCGGCGTGCGCCAGGCCGAGGCCGTGGTTTCCCGCGGAGGATGCCACCACGCCGCGCGCCTTTTCGCCGGCCGAGAGCGACGCGATCGCATTCGTGGCACCGCGGAGCTTGAATGATCCTGTGCGTTGAAGGTGTTCGCCCTTGAGGTAGGCGTTCGTACCCGCGATGGCGGAGAGCTCCGCCGATCGCACGAGCGGTGTTCGGTCGACGATACCGCGCAGGCGATGCGCAGCGCTGAGGACGTCGGCGGCGGGGGGCAGCATGGGCGGATAATGTAGTACGAGCCGGCGGTTCGCTGTCCTGTCGTCATCCCGTCGGGGCGGATCCGGCGTTGTTACCATTTCGTACGGCCGTTCGTATGGTTGACAGCGTGGGGCAGCCGGCTAGATTTCTGTCGGTGTCGGCGGCCCCGCACGATTGCGGGGCCGTTGCTGTCTGGCACCGGTCGACGCGGAGACCTCGGAGACTCTGCGCACCGAACCTGACGCGGGGCTGTAGCTCAGCTGGGAGAGCGCTGCAATCGCACTGCAGAGGTCAGGGGTTCGATCCCCCTCAGCTCCATAATCCGGTCATAGACGATTGGCACGGTCTTCGCCAAAACGGTTGACTGCCCGCCGCCGCTCGGTAGGACGTAGAGTTCCAATGACGGCGAGCGTGGCACGAACCGGTGACCCCGTGTCGATCGGATAGACATAGAGCGCCGCGAGCGAAAGCTCAGCGGCGTTTTTATTTGGGGACGGCAGCGAGACGGTGCAACGGTCGGACGGTCGGACGGTCGGACGGTCGGACGGTCGGACGGTCGGACGGTCGGACGGTCTGACGGTCTGACTGTCTCACCGTTTCACCGTCCCACCGTCCTAGCGTCCTCCCGCATCGCCGTGAACAGCTCGTGCAGCCACGCGTTCTCCTCGCGTTCCACCTGCCCACCGAACTCGTCCATTGCCGTACTGCCGAGTCCGTTGAGGAAGTTGAGGAGCGCGCTCTCCTGTACGTAGAGGCGTGACTGGCGCGCCAGCACCGTCGGGGCGCCATCGGCGCTGCGCACGCCGATCCGGAACATCGAGCCGTCGCCGGCGAACGGGCGGCGCAGCGGAGCACGGATCAACCGCGCCGTGATGAAGGGGAGATCCCACTGCGGCTCCCGTCGCGCGACCACCGTCCACTCGCGCTCGTGATCCCCCACGCCCCCGTTCACGAACTCCATCACGAGATTGTGAAAGCCGACGTGAAAGATCCTGATCTTCACGTTGAAGTCGGCCTGGAGCAGCAGCGAGTCGGGCATCGGACGCGGCGGACCGGCGAGGGGCACCATACGTCCGTGCTGCGTGCGCGCACGAATCACCAACACGCGGTCGCGCTGCGACGCCTCGAGAAAAGGAACGCCGGCGCGATCGGTGAGCACGAAGCGATAGCGTGCCGGCTCGACGTACTTCCTCACATACTCGGCGAACGCCGGCGAGCGGCGCCGCAGCGCGTCCGAGTGCACGCCGATCCCCAACGTCACCGCCGTCGAGCCGTCGGCGTGCACCACGGGGCGCACCGAGTCGAGCGAGAAGACCGTTCCCATCACCGCCGACGTCCGTGGCGCGCTCGCCCTGATGTCAGTCAGCACGTCGTGCTCCGTGCGCCCCTCCGCCGACGCGATGAGTCGCGACATGAGCGCCGCCACCTCGCCGGGACGGACGTTGCCGAGTGCGAAGTCGACGCTCGCGTCCCACCGATACTCGTTGTCGCTGACGCGCGTGAGCGCGGTGATATGCTTTCCGTCCGCCGGCTTCACCGGTGCAGGCGCATTGGCCCGCGCGACGAGCGCATAGTGTCCGTCGACCACGCTGCCGTGCGTCTCGAGCTTGCGCGTCGGCGTGCCGAAGGTCGTCCACGCCGCGGTGTCGTCGTACACGCGCGAGGGGGAGAGCGCCGCGCGCATCACGTGCAGCCGTGCGTAGTCGTACTTCGCATTGCGTGCCTGCTCGCCGTGTCGCTCAGCCAGCGCGGTGAACGCCTGCTCGGCGTCGGCCTGCGCGCGGCCGCTCCCGTTCAGGGCGACGAACGCATCTCGACATCCGGACACAGCCAGCGCGAGCGACGCAGCGGCGATGCACGATGGCCCTCGAAGAAGGGCGAGCAAGTGGCGTGGACGGCAGGATCGCAGGGCGCGCAGAAGCAACTCCGGGTGGGGTGCGGAGGGGTTGAAGGGGTGTTTTAACTTGGGTATCTTACACGGGTTCCGGCAAATGGACACGGGACGTCCGTTTGGCGGATTTTGCTGCCCCTTGGTGTAACTGGCAACACGCCTGACTCTGGATCAGGAGAGTCCTGGTTCGATCCCAGGAGGGGCAACTCGAGTAAGTCCAACGCCCCGCATCACTTCCGTGGTGCGGGGCGTTGTGTTTTCTCGCCCCGCGTGTCCCACCCCTCACACGGTGACGCGTCCGCGTGCATGCCGATGCATGCGAGAGCCGGCCTTCGACCGCGTCGCCTAGCGGCAGTGCTACGTCATCGAGAACTGCTTCGGTTGGGGGAAGGAGGCGCGCGGCGTCGCCACGCGCTACGAGAAGCTCGCGATCCACGACCTCGGTTTCCTTCAGCTCAGCATCATCCGCGGGCTCCTCAGGCGGCGCTCAGCCCCCCGTCTTAAGCGCCCTAGGCGCTTAGTGGCTGGCGGCGCATCCTCGAGACCGCAAATGCATCCGCGAACCGCCCGGCTGCTTCGTTCGACGTTACTACCACGTTACCGCGCCGCAACTTCTCTCGCAGCTACGCTGTTCGGGTCTCACCCCGTGAAGACCGGCCGGACCCCCGTCCAGCGCCTCGAGCCGGCGTCGCACTTCGGCGTCCGCGCCCGCCCACGCATGGCGAAGGCGCTGGGCATACGCGGCGGAGCTGTCGCGCATGCCGGCCTGCCTGAACGCGACGCTCATGAGGTAATCGAGCTCGCTCCGCGGTACGTACCGACCCATAGCGTCGAGAGGGCTCTCATAGCCGTGGCGCAGCGTCGAGATCGCCGCGTCCGGGCGGCCTGCTCCGAGCTGGGCGCGTGCGAGCCACGTCAGATTGGTGGTCCATCCGGCGACCCCCCATCGCGCGCGTTCGAACTCGATCGCGGCGTCGAGCGGGGCTCCCCGAAGCATGGCGAGCAGGCCGCGCACATGGTGAAACAGGCGCCAATCGCGACCATAGTAACTCAGCGGTCCGATCCGCTCGAGGGAATCGGCGATCGCGCGCAGCCGCACTGTGTCGCGCGCGCCGGCAAGCGTGTTTGCTTCCAGAGCGCGCGTCCAGGCAAACCACCTCGCGGCGTCGCCGCGCGCGTACGTCGGCATGGCACTCGTGCGAGCGGGCGGCGCAATACGCTTGGAGAAGAGTTGCTCCGCGGCGGCAAACTCGCCCACGCGGCCAAGCGCATCCATCTCCTCGTAGAGCACGGCCCCGCCGCCGAGGTGGGCCTTTGCGAGCTCCTCCGAGAGGGCGATCGATGCGCGATACCGACCACGCTCCCGCAGCGTCAGCACGCGGATGTCGCCGAGGGTCTCCTCCTGTGCGGCATTCAGGTCATGCGTCGTGGCGAGCAGGGAGTCTGCGGCATCGAGTCGGCCTGCCATCACGAAGGTGCGCGCCAGGAGCAGCCGATACGTGGGGTCGTCACCGCTCAACGCGAGCGCGCGCCGGTCGGCCTCGAGCGCCGCGCCGTGCTGGCGTCGCGCCTCGAGCACCTCACCGAGGTCTGCCCACGCAGCGGGCAGGTCCGGCTGCAAGGCGAGCCATCGGCGTGCCGTACGCTCGGCGCCCGCCAAGTTCCCCTGGGTGAGCTGGAGGTCGACGAGCGCGCGATACGCCGAGCAGGGCACGCAGGGGCCGTTGCCCGCCTCCACGGCGAGAGAATCGAGAGCGAGCTGCGCCGCCGTGACACGCTCGGCGTTCGCCCACTCACCCCGGTTCTCGAGCAGTGCAGCCAGGCGAGAGTACGAGCGCGGATCGTGCGGATAGGTGGCCACCAGCCGGCGCGCGAGGGCCTCGCTGCGCGACTGCTCGCCGTTGTGCTCAGCGGAATCGAGCGCGGCGAGTGTCAGGTCCCACTGGCTGAAATGCGCACGACGCATGGCAACGGCGAGCCGGGAAAGCACCAGGGTGTCTCCCTCCTCCCGTGCCATCGCCGCGCGATCCGTGAGCGCGCTGCCAAACGCGGAATCGATGGCGAGCGCCGCATCCACCTCTCGTCGCGCGTCGACCAGCCGTCCCTCCGTGCGCGCCTGCAGCGCCCGGATGTAGTGCTGATAGGCGGCGAGGTTGGCCGCTTCCGGGTCGGTGTATCGCGGTTGCGTCTCTGCCCCGATCGCCGACTGCAGCAGGCGAGCGGCGGCGCGGTCGGCGAGCTCAGTCGGATCCGGGCCGCTCACGGTCACCGAGCCGATGTCGTGCGAGGTGGCAACATCGCGAACGGTGACGTCGAGCAGGTAGCCACCGACCCCGCGCGTGAAACCGCCTCGCACGACGAGCGTTGCGCCCAGTCGGCCCGCTACGTCGAGTGCCGCGTGCTGGTCCAGCGCCCCGCTGATCGGAAGTTTCTCGCGTCGCCGGGTCTCGCGGATGCGCGTCGGCGTGATGACCTCCACTGCGGGACTCCGCGCGAGATCCGAGGCGAGGAGTTGTGCGAGACCGTCCTCGAGCCACGAGGCGGCCGTGTCGCCGCGCACGTTCGCGATGTCCGTCACGGCCACGAGCGGGCGACGTGGCACGGTGTGCGCGGGCGCGCGTCGCGCGATCAGCGCAACACCGAACACGCCGGCCGCGAGGGCGGCGGCCGCCAGGAGACGCGACACGCCCAGGCCGACCGGCGGGCGGGACGCCCGTGCAGCACCGCCAGGCGGCGAGTGAATGGGTCCCGGAGGTGACGCCGCTTCTGGCAGCGCTGGTTTCGACACGGGATCTGCCCCTGCGGGTCCAGCCGCGGTCGTGCCAGTCGCAGCGAGAGCAGCAGGGGAATCCGGCTCCGCCGCCACGAGCAATGCCGCGGCGGCAGCATCGTCGGCTTGAACGCGCTCCTGGATCCGTCGGGCGAGCTCCACCAGGTGAGGGTGTGGCTCCGCGTCGTGCTCGCGAGCCAGCCGGAGGCGCAGCCGATCGTATTCGGCAAGCGCGAGCCGGCGATGCGCGGGCGTGCGGTGAGCCCGGAGCGCGTGGAGCAGGTGCAGTCCCGCCTCTGTCGCCTGAGGGGCGACGTCGAGCCATCTTCGGGCGACGTCGGCACAGCGCGTCCAATCGGCCGCGGCCGCCGCCGACGTGCAGGCGGCGCTGCACGAGGCGGTGAACAACGACTCCAGTCGCGCGCGCTCGCGGCTGACCCATGCGTCGAAGCTCGCCGAATCACGCACATGTACCCCGTCCAGGAACGGGCCCTGGTATAGCTCCACTACCCGGTCGTGTCGCGCGGCGCGGGCGGCCGCAGCGAGCTCCTGCGCGTCCATCTCCAGCGCGGCACGATTGTCGATGGCGACGTCCGACTTCCTTGCGGCGATCGCGTCGGCGCCGAGAAAGCCGCGCAGGAAGGAGAGGATGTTGCTGAGCGAGTGACGCGCGCGCTCCTCATCCTCGTCACCCCAGAACATCTCGACGAGCACGTCGCGCGAAACCGGCCGCGCGGCCAGCCCGAGATAGGCGAGCACCACGAGCTTGCGCCGCTGGCTCACCCCGACGCGCGTACCGTCCTGTCCGCGCTCCAGGACGAGCCTGCCGAGCGTCAGGAGTCGGCTAGCGCCCGGCGTGGTCGCGCGCGACGGCCATTCAGCACCTAACTCACGCTGTGTCAACTATTTGACTTTGTGAGGCCCGTTTGATCCGGACGTTTAGCCTTCTCGCTAGCGTCAATGTACGCCGAATGGAAATGGCGGCAAGATGCCGCAACGTCGGCGGACGACCGGCCCGCACCGTCAGAGAGGAGCACGTTATGGAACAGCGTCACCGCCTATTCCTGCTCACATTCCTCGCCACCGTTCTGCTGGTGTGCGTTGCCGTACCAGCCTCCGCCCAAGGCGGCTGGCTGGATCGAGCGAAAGAGAAGGCGAAGGAGAAGCTCCAGAAGGATGCCGACGAGGCGACGGACAGCCTCGCCGAGGCAGCCGCCAAGCGGGCCGAGGACGCCGTGAAGTGCGTCGTCACCAACCTGGCCTGCATCCGGAAGGCGGAAGCCGACGGAAAATCCGTCGCCATCGTGAACGCGCAAGGGGTGCCGGTGTCGACGGCCGACTCGGCACGCGCCGTTACGTCGGCCACAAAGTCGCTGGCCTCGCCGGCCGCTGGCGAAAGCGTCCCGGCCGCACCAGCCGCACCAGCCGGCGGCGTGAAGCTGAACCAGGACTTCACCCCGGGCACGCGCGTGCTCTGGCAGACGGACTTCGCCCGCGATCCGATTGGCGACTTTCCGCGCTCGCTGGAGCTCAAGGCGGGAAGCTTCGAGACCGCGGAGTGGCAGGGCCGGCACTTCCTCCGAAGCACGGGAGGCGGCACGGTGATCGTGCCACTTCCCGAGGTGCTGCCTCAGCAATTCACCCTCGAGTTCGACTACACGGGAGGCGCGGGCTGGGACATGACGGTCCATTTCAGCGAGGAGCTGGAGCGTCCCGTCACCTGGTTCAGCACCTCGGGGAGCGCCGGTATCCGGGGTAGCTCGGTATCCGCGGAATCGAACCTCGGCGACATGACGGGACAGCTCATCCATTGCCAGGTGATGGCCGACGGACGGTACGTCAAGACCTACATCAACGGCGTGCGGACGGCGCAGGTCCCGAACGCGGATCTCGGCCGGGCCAACCGGATCCTCTTCACCGTCACCGCCGAGCGGGAGATGCCGGCGTACCTCGGCAACATCCGCGTGGCGGCGGGCGGGAAGAACATGTACGAGGCGCTGACCACGGAAGGGCGCTTCACGACGCACGACATCCTGTTCGCCACCGGAAGCGCGGTGCTCGACCCACGGTCCACGGCGACCCTCACGGAGATCGGGACGATGCTGCAGGGGCATCCCGAACTGCGCGTCGAGATCGACGGACACACCGACAATGTGGGTGCAGCCGCGTCGAACATGACGCTGTCGGGCCGCCGCGCGGCGGCGGTGAGCAAGTATCTGGTGGACACGTTCCAGATCGATGCGTCTCGCCTGAGCTCAAAGGGATTTGGCGCGACGAAGCCGGTCGCGTCCAATGCGACCCCCGAAGGACGGCAGCAGAACCGGCGCGTCGAGCTGGTGAAGCAATAGACACCTTCGAAGGTTTCACCTCCGGTCAACCCAATCACACTCCTCGCCATGTCCCGCATCCTCCTGCGCCGCACCCTTACGCTGATCGCGATCACGTGGACGCCCGCGCTCTCCGCCCAAAGCGGCGTCACGATCGCCAACCCGAGACCGAGGCCGATCACGATGCCGCCGGCCGTGGCGACGCCGGCCCTTCCAGTGCCGGCCGCGAGCTTCCTGCAGACGGGGTCATACCAGCTTCGGCTGTACGTCGTGCCGGATGGCGACTCGACCCAGACCGTCACCAGGACGCTCGACGTCCAAGTGACGACATCGGGAAATGCCGTCACGATCACCTCCGACAACCCGAAGGACACGCTTCGAGGCACCATGCACGGAAGCTCGATCACGGCCAGCGGATCCAGCGCCGGCATCAGCATGTCCATCGCGGCCACAGCGACCGCGGCGGGAGCAACGGGATCCTTCGTGGCAGCCGGCGCCACGAACACGGTCAGCGGCTCCATGGCGCTCACGCGTGCCTATCGAACGCAGCTTCACAAGATCGAGACTTATGGCACCAAAGCGCCAGCCGCGACGGCGGATACCCGGACCTTGTGGCAGAAGCTCAAGGACTGGCTCACGCTATGAGGATGTCCTGGCAATCACCGCGCGGGCCAGCATCGGATCAGTCACCATTCAATCCATGCGTCTGAGTCGCATCCTGATCGCGGCCGCGCTCATCGGCCCGCCGCCGGCCGCTGCGGGGGCACAACCGTCCATCACGGCGGATGCGCCGTCTGTGCGGCGCGTGCTCGCCGATACCGCGCTGGTGCACGAGCTGCCGGCGCAGCGCCGTGATGATCCCTTGAACGTGTCGCTCGACGTGACGCGTCCCGAGCGAGCGGCAATGAGTTCGGCGCTCGTCCAGCTGTCGGCGCTCCTGCGGAATGATCTTGCGGTCCAGCGCGCTTCCGGCGTAGCGCTGGTGTTCCGGAACGATCTCGCCGTGGATACGGCGGGGCCTGGGCGGCGCCTCACAGGGGTCGTGTCGATGAGGAGCTGGCCGTTCGCCGTGGTGGGGGGGCGGTTGGGCTACTCCTCTGCCGCGAGGGTGGAACTGAACGTCAACCCTGACCTCTGCCCCGCCGAGGAGCGGACGTATGGGGTTGGGTTCCGCCGCGCGCCGCGGTTCGATGGCCGGTTTCATGGCTTCCCCATGCTGGACAGCGTGGTGGTCATCACGCACCGAACCGCCCCACCATGCCTGCCCGTCAGCCGTGCCCGGGTGGTGACGGCGCTGCGCCGCAATCTTGATGAGATTCTCGCCCAGCTCCCCCCGGGAGACGAGATGCACGAGCGTGCGCACGCGCTCGACGCGCTGCTCGCGGGAATGTCTCCGGACGAACGCGCGAGCGACGCCTATCTCTCCGGCCACGCGTGCGACGCGGTCGTGTGCTTCGGGACACCGGCCGAGGAGGGCGCGCAGCAGCTCGTCGTCCCGAATCCGGATTTCTACGACCGGACACGCCTCGCGACGGTGCAGGCGGTGACGATCTCACTCGGGCCGCTGCTTGCCCCGTCCAATCCGCCCAATGCATTTCACGCGCACTTCATTCTCGAGGTGCTCGAAACCCTTGACTGGCCTGCCCTCAGCGCGCTGGTCCGCTGAGGAATGACCGTGACACGGGTGCCGCACGGTGGAGGTTGAGGAACACGGGAATCACCCCGTGCACGCGACCCGTGCGAGGCGACGCCGAATCATCGCCGCGCCGCGTGGCGAACGTATCGCGATTGTCACAACGTGACGTGCACCGTGAACGTCACTCCTCGGGCGAATCTCAGTGTGAACGCGGGGGTAGCTTCGTCTCCGCCCCCTCACTGTTCTTGCAGGTGAGATGGATAGGGGTGGCGCCGCTCATCTGGTTGACAGACGTGGCGACGGCGGTCAGCACCCCGTTCTGACTTGTGAGCGGAGACAGAAGCACATCGTAAATTCGGGACGTGGAGGTCGACGACTGCAGAAGCGCCTGAGGATGCGAGTGCGGATCGGCGGTGGTGACGATCACGCGAACGTCGCCGTCGATCCCGGCCGGTAACGGCTCGGTGGTCACGGTCACCGTGAAGTGGACGTCGTGCGGACAGTCTCCACTCCACGTGGCCGTGCTTGCGGGGTTGGCCGCGACCGAGACGGCCCGCACGGTCACTTGCTGGGGACGCGGACGGCAGACGACGCTGAAGGGAACTGTGGTCGTGCTGTCAACGAGAGGATTGGGCTTTGTAAAGACTTCCGGCGTTATCGTCACGATGCGCAGCAGCCCGTTGTAGCTTTCCGTCTGTGGGAAGGTGAAGGCGACGGTGGTCGTGTCGTCTCTCGTGCGGAGCTTCTGTGTGTCGACTGCTTGCCACGGAACGCCGGCAACCCAGCGCTCCAGTCGATACTCAGGTTGCACGCCGGTATAGCTCGCCCTGAATTGCTGCTTCACGGTCACGTTGACCGGGCAGTAGGCCGTGACGAAGTTGGAGTTGAACGTCATCGGACCCACGCTATGCACGGTGGCCTGCTGCGGGTTTGTCGGTAGCTGCTGTACGACTCCTCCCGACGGGGACGTATTGCAGGGATAGCCTGCAGAGGGAATGCAAGCCGTCACGGTGATCCTGCCTTGGGCGCCTGCGCGGTGAAGGACGGGAAAGACGCCGAGGATCAGCACGGCGGCGGCGAGTGACATCCGAGTTGCTCGCATATGTCGATGGGCGAGTGAGAGTGACGGAGCGGAGGCCCCGAGCGACACGGCGGAGTCTACGACGCGTCCTCACCTGATGCTCAAATGGTCAATTGGCTGTTTCGGCAATTGGTGACGGGCTGATGGGCCGTCGCGCATGGCGAGCGCGCTGGCGAACGAGGTGCGTTACCTGGCGTGGACCGCCGGTCGGCCGCGGCGCACAACGCCATCGGGCGCAATCGTTTGACGAAGTGAGTGCCATTTGAGGTTGGAATCCATCCTTATGCTTCGTTGGCTGCGCCACACTCGCCCGGCGCCCCTCTTTCCCGCATCCCGGAATAATCCGCGTGTTCCGTCCGTCGATCCGCCGCTCGACCGCCCGCCGCCTGCTTGCCTCATGGCGCTGCGGGGCCATCCTCCTCTTGCCGGTCGCCGCAGCGGGCACGGCTTTGGCCCAGGAACCGGTGCGCGTAGTCACGGTGAGTCCCCGGCGACCTGGTGCGATGGCATTCGTGAATGACTCGCCCGGTCCCATCCGGATCATCGTCACCACACCAGGCAAGGTCGAAGTCGTCCTTCGCGGGGCGCAGGGCATCGCCGCCTCGGCTAGTGGCAGCGGGAGGATCGACCTGACACACGCGGTGTCGGCCGCCGAAGTCGCGGCGTCCCGGCTGTGGGGTGTGATCGTGACGTCCGACGTGCCGACGAGGGCGGAAGTGAGCGTCACGCATCCGGGTCGCATTTATGGAGCAGCAGAGGTCGCGACATTCCCGGAAGTGCGCGGGACGACGGCGAAGCGCGCCGCGAGAGTCGCCGCGCTTCAGGCCGCACGCCCCCCGTTTCCGGAGCGTCCGCCCACGGTGCAGATGATGAACGACATGGCCATCGCGGTCGCGTCGACGCGGGGTCGCGCCAATGCCGGCGCCATCGGTGCGCCGCTCATGCGCACCGGCGCGCAGGTACGCGGTCACGTGCTGCCGCGGGGGGTGATATTCGAGCATCCATCGATACCCGCCGGCACGCTGCTTCCGCCCACCACTGCCGGGTCTGCGAGTACTACCGGCGGCGCGGCGCCGATCGTTCCACGCATCACCGGTATCACGGTGGCGAGCGTCGACAGGCACGCGGGGATCTCCACGGCGCCGTGCGTGAATGCGCTCTGCACCATCCACTCCGGGGACGTCCTGACAATCACCGGATCGGACTTCTCGAAGATCGCCCAGCAGGCCCACCTGGGCTTCATCACGGCGAACACTGACATCCTCGCGCCTGCTTCACTGTGGACGGACGCGGTGGTGACCGTGCAGGTGCCACCCGACCTGCACGGTATGGCGGACCAGCCGGGCATCATCTGGCTCGGCGCGCCGAACTCGCCCGATCAGTCGTCGGTCTACGTGTTCGACTATCGAAAGACCCTCACCACCATGAAGCTGTCGTTCGAGTCGAAGTGCTATCCGCCGGCGTCGCAGCTCTTCGGAGGATCCGCCACGGGGATTCTGCCCAACGAGACCGCCCAGGGCTACCTCGGTGGGGACCCGACCGTTTTCACCCATTCGGTCGCCGGCCTGGTCGGCGCAGGTGGCAGCGGTGATGATATCCTGCTCCACGGCGTGACCCTCAAGAATGGTTGGCTGGTGGATCGCGTCGTCTTCGATGCGAGCTTCGATGGCCACACGGGGGCGGATGCGTTCTTGGTCGAGCAGCACCCCTCCACGCCCAACGCACAGCTCACGATCCACTGGTGGTTCAACGGGTTCAGCTCGGTGACATACGTGGTGTCGATCTTCGCCACCGGCGAGGCGAACACGTCGCCCTATCTGGACGGGTACCCCAGTGGCCCGCTGCCATGCATGCCGTGAGGTGCGCGACTCGCGATGGTCCGCGGGCAGCACGTCGGCGCACATCCGCGCTGGCAGCATGGGGCTGGTGAGCGCGGCCGGAGTGCTCCGCATTCGCGGCGCGCGGGAGCACGAAACGCCATGACCGTTGCCCGGAGCACCGCGCTCATTGGCGTGCTCGGCGTGGCGGTCGCGGTAGGAATCACCGTCGCCTGGTTGTCGGTCCCGGATTTCCCGGGCATCGCGGCGGTCGTCCTCGCCGTTCTCATCGCCGCCGTTGCGTGGGTGGTGCTCCTGGGCGCGACCCTCCGTGGGCGGGCGCGGCGCCGGTGGATCGCCGTTGCGCTCCTGCCCGCCGCTTTCGCGTTGCTCTTTCCACCGGCGCTGCTCTGGCATCGCACCACGGGTCCGTGGGTCGAGTTCCTTCTGCGGCGGCAGGCGCTGGCGCGCGTGGCGGCGCTGAGCGTGTGCGGTGACAGCACGGCCGTCTTGGCGAGCGACCTCGCCGCTGCGGGCGCCGGAATGGTCGAAGCGCGAGCGGGCTACGTGGCCCTTCAGCACAGGAATTCCGGATGGTTCACGAACTATGGCTTCGTGCACGTGTCCGAGCGACGCGGGACGCCGCGCCTGGGCATCCTGTTCTTCGGCGAGCCGGTGACGGCCCTTCTGCCGCTGCGCGATGGCTGGTATTTCTTCGAGACCTCGTCGCGCGCGCTCGCCGACTGATGCGCCGTCGGTGCACGGTGGGGCAACGAGAAGTCCGGCGACGCGTTACTGTGTCGCCGGGCTTTTCATTTTCGGTGCCTCATCAAGAGCCTCACGCGACGCAGTGGTTGCGCGTTGATCGCCCCGATCACGTGTCGGCCGACATGAGCACGGCACCGGCGGCGGGCGAGAGCATGAATCCCCACCGCGCCAGCAGACTGGCTGCAAGCAGGATGGCGACCTCGTTGTAACCGGCGGCCCACCACGGGTTCTGCAGCATCCTCCGGTGGTTTCTCCTGAAGAGTACGCCGACGATGCGAGGAGGGCGGTGGCGCCGGCGGTCGCACGGCGATAGCGTCGTGCGCAGCGCGAACGACGTCAGCGACAGATAGGAGGCGTTCCGCCCTCGTCCTTGGCCAACAATCGGAGAAAACCATGACGACCAGCGAAGAGACCGACGGCTTGGATCATCCAACCGTCCGGCGTCTCGTGGAGGAGGGAGGCGCACTGCCGCTCCGCGAGCGGCGCGCCATGCTCAAAGGCCTGATCCCGGGGGTCGCGCGTGAGCTGTCGCCGATCGAGTTCGAGGCGCTCATTCTCGAGCTGCGGCTGAAAGGTGAGCGCTTCTACGACGCGATGCTGCATCCGGGAACCGGGCGCGCGAAACGACACGTGCTCGGCGAGCGCGATCTCGAGGGACGCTGACCGAGCGCAGGGCTATCGCAGGGCTATCGCATGGCTATCGCACGGCGAAGGTGAGCGTCGCCCCCTTCGACTCGCGGCTGACGCTGTCGCGCACCGCGGCGGGCACCGGCTCCATGTGGATGAACTTCACGTACCACGCTCCCTTCGTCGGGAGCGGGATGCGCGCTTCGCCGCGAGAATCCGTGCGGACGGAGCGCTCCACCCGTCTCTCCCTTTGCGCCGGCGCTCGGCCTCGTGGCGCTCCCGGCCACGTGCTGGCCGCTGCTCGCCACGACGCTTGTACTCCACGCGCTTGCCACGCAGGAAATGAAGAACCTGCTGCATCGGCGCGGTTGGATCTGAGCCATCGCGTGCACGGAAAAAGAGAGCGGCCTTCGGCGCGACACCTCGCGCCGAAAGCCGCTCATCCGCTGGTGGTTCCGGAGCACCCGACTCGACGTCGCGAGTGTGTCCGCCGTAGCGTAGCGTTCCGCGCGGCGGGCGCTGGTTCGCGCTCACCGCGGCCAGTGGATCTGCCATGCCTCGGCGGGGACGAGTGCTGCGGGATGGAAGGGGACGACGCGCGGGGTGAAGTGTGACGCCGGCCTGGCGGTGGCGATGAACGCGCGATAGGTGATCTCTTCGCCATTGCCGCGATCGGCGAGCATCTCGACGTGCCGCGCCGGCTCGTCGCCGATCGCGTCTGCATACAGCTCGACCCGCACCATCTCGGGTGTCAGCGCGCCGAGACGGACGGGCAGGGTGAAGGAGAGCCCACCGTGCTCGGCGCGGACGCCGAGCGTTCCGACGGCGAGTGAATGCCATGCGGCGGTGAGCGCGGCACTCCAGTGCGCGAGCTCACGCGCCAGCCGCCACTCGTCGCACGAGCGGTCGCGGAACCGTGCCGCAGCGCGCAGATACAGGGCCTCCACGTACTCGCGCAGCATGCGGCTGGTGCTGAAGCGTGCCGTGAGCGTGGCCATGCTCGCGCGCATGCGCGACACCCATTCAATCGGGATGCCGCGCTCGTCGCGCGTGTACAACGCCGGCACGATCTCGCGCTCGAGCAGGTCGTATAGCTGACTCGCCTCGATGGCGTCACGCTCGGGGTGGTCGCCCGGGGCGTCGAACGCCCAGCCGCGTTCGACGCTGAACGCCTCGGCCCACCATCCGTCGAGTGAGGAGAGATTGAGCCCGCCGTCCACGAGCACCTTCATTCCGTTGGTGCCGCAGGCCTCCCCGCGTGATCGCGCCCGGCACGCCGATCGTCGAGATCGGTGACACGCGCGCCCTCGAGGTCGTGGTCGACGTGCGGTCCACCGACGCTGCGCGCATACAGCTGGGGATGTCCGTGCTACTCGAGAACTGGGGGGGGAGCAGGGCGTCCGCGGCGTCGTCCGACTCGTCGAGCCGGCAGCGACGACCCGGGTCACGGCGCTCGGCGTCGAGGAGCAGCGGGTCAACGTGCTCGTCGACGTCGCGAACCCACCGCCGGCGTTGGGCGACGGCTTCCGCGTGGACGCGCGGATCGTCGTGTGGGCGCAACCCGACGTCCTCTCCGTGCCCTCGAGCGCGCTCGTGCGCATCGGCGAGCGCTGGGGCGTATTTCTCGTCGACGCCGGCCGCGCCCGACTGCAGCGCGTGGAACTTGGTCATCTGGGCGACGGAGCTGCTGCTGAGTTGCGCGGCGGCGTCCGCGAGGGCGCTTTGGTGATCGTCTTCCCCTCCGACCGCGTGACACCGGGGGTGCGCGTCTCGCCGCGCGGGTGAGAGCCGAGCGAGCGACGCGAGCGCCCGCGCCGCGGTGCCGAGTGCGCGGCAGCACGCCCCGTTATGGCGTGCACGAAGATTCCGAACAGGATGGCGCGCTTCGGAACCGGGTCGCCGGGCGTGAACGTTCCGGGGACGACCTCGCGCAGCATCTTCAGGGCGCGATCATACGTGTCCGGGGATCCCGACTGCGGGTCGAGCAGATAGAAGGTGCCCTTCACGACCACGCTCTCCCAGTCGAACTGGTCGCGCACCTCGTCCGTCTCGAAGGCGCAGAACGGGTCTTTGAGCAGCTTGGTGAGCTTCGTGCCGGGGCTCGTGCGGCCGAACACCCACTGCCCGTCGCTCGCGTAGGTGATCGGCTCGATGTCCACACGATCGTGCAGCGTGAAGGCGATGCGCCCGACGTGCTGCCGCTTCAGGAGCTTGCGCGCCTCGCCGGGGCTGAGCTCACGGAAGTACGGCTTCTCGATGGCGACCATGGCTCCCTCCTCACTTGGGCTGCAGCAAACCGAGCCTGAGGCAGAACTGTACGTAATCGGCACGATGCGACAGGCCAAGCTTTTCCGTAATGCGTTGCTTGTACGTCTCGACGGTCTTCGGGCTGATGAAGAGCCGCTCGCCGATCTCGGAGGCCGAGTAGCCACCGGCCACGAGCACGAGCACTTCCCGCTCGCGCTCGGTCAGGGCCTCGTACTTCTCGCGCTCGTCCGCATGCTCGGACCGGCGCGCCATGGCGCGCGCCAATGCGAGTGAGGCCGAGGGTTGGACGTAGACGTCCCCCGAGGCGACGGCGCGTACCGCGTCGGCGAGCTCGCGGTCGGCCGCGTTCTTGACGAGATATCCCGCCGCTCCCGCTTCCAGTGCGCCGACGAGCCGCTCGTCCTCCGTGTGCATCGTGAGGATGAGCACCCGCGTGGACGAGTGGCCGGCGACGAGATGCTTCGTCGCGGTGAGACCGTCCATCTGCGGCATGTCGAGGTCGAGCACGGCGACGTCGGGCGCGAGGCGCTCGATGAGCGAGATGGCGTCGCGACCATTCGTCGCTTCGCCCACGACGTCGATGTCCTTCGAGGCGCCAAGCAGCGCCTTGAGCCCGGCGCGCACGACGAGGTGATCGTCGGCGAGGAGGACGCGAATCACGTCGGGGCGCGACACAGGGGGCATGCGGGAGGCGGGCCAGGAGCTCGGGGAGCGTGCGGCGACCTCCGGACCGGCCGCACGCGAAGTCAGGGGCAGCTTCATTCTACTTCTCCACCACGAGTGCCGTCACCATGCCGTACATCCCGTGCTCGCTCTCGGCGTGCGGAAGGATGTGGCAGTGGAAGGCCCAGGTGCCCGGCTTGTCACAGGTGACGATCACGTCCCAGCGCTCGCCGGGCGCGACGTTGAGGGTGTCACACTTCCAGGGTCGCGGCTGAGGCCAGCCGTCCTTGTCGATCACCGTCATGTGCATCCCATGCAGGTGCATGGGGTGGATCATCATCCCTTCGTTCATGTAGCGTATGCGGATCCGCTCGCCGACCTTCGCCGTGAGCGGCTCGGTGGCGGGGAAGCTCTTGCCGTTGAAGGTGTAGCCGTGCGCGCCGTCGTTGAGGATGAACACGTACTCGCGGTCCACTCTCTCGATGCGCCGTGGCACCCGCGGCTCGACGATGAAGGCGCCGAGCATCCCGAGCCCGACCTGACGGGTCGCGTTATGATGCGAGTGATACATGTGCGACCCGGCGTTGCCGCGCGGAATGGTGAACTCGTAGGTGTACGTCTCGCCGGGCTTCACCGGTGGCTGCGTGATGAAGGGAACGCCGTCCACGTCGTTGGAGAGCTCCAGCCCGTGGAAGTGGATCGCCGTGGACTCCTTCAGCTCGTTCCGCAGCACGATCTTCACGCGGTCGCCCTCGCGCACGCGGATCTGCGGCCCGGGCACCTGGTCGTTGTACGCCAGCGCCATGACCTGCTTGCCCGGCTCGGTCTCCCACTGGATCTCGCGCGCCGTGAGCTCGAATACCTTGACACCGCCCACGACCTTGGGCGCCAGGATCTGATTGCCCTTGCCCGCGGTCTTCGCGGGGAAGGCCTTGATGCCCTTCTCGTGCATCGCGTCCGCGGCGGCGCCCGGATCGATCGGAGCGGCGGCCGGCGGTGCACCGTGGGCTTGCCCCCCCGTCGGCGGCTTGTCGGCGCCTGCAGCCGCCTTGCCGCATGCGGCGAGGACACCCGCGCTGAGCGCCGTGAAGGAGGCGTTGCGAAGGAAGGTGCGTCGCGAAGTGTTGGCGTTGGCGAGCGCGCCGATCAGTTCAGGGGTGGTCTCGGTGGACATGGGCTCTGGCGTGAATGGAAGGTTGAACGCGCCTGAATGTCATGTCCGGCGAACACCGGAGCCGTCGGGAGGGAGCGGGAATCTTTTCGTGGTGTTCCCGACCACATGTCGAGGGAAACTCCCGACAGGCCCGCTGACGCGCCGCTCTGCCGGTCTGCACGATCGGCGCTCATATTCACCGATCATGAAGGACGCTCTCGAAGCGGCCGCGCGCGCGGCAATGCACCGTACGCTCCCACCGGAGCTCTTCTCGGGGCTTCTCGCCATCGCGGTCGACGCGGTGATCGCCATGGATGAGGAGCAGCGCATCATCTTCTTCAACGAAGGAGCGGAGCGAATCTTCGAGTGGACGGCGGCCGAAGTCGTGGGCAAGCCGCTCGCGGTACTGCTGCCCGCCCGCTTCCGCCGCGCGCACGAAGGGCACGTACGTGGCTTCGCCGCGGCGCACGGACGCGCACGCCTGATGGGGGAGCGCCAGCAGATCAGTGGGCTCCGCAAGTCGGGAGAGGAGTTTCCCGCCGAGGCGGCGATCCAGCGGCTCGTCGTGCAGGGGAAGGACGTGTACGCCGCCGTGCTGCGCGACATCAGCGCGCGCCAACGCGCCGAGCAAACACTGCACCGGGCGATCCAGGCGCGCGACGACATGATGGGCATCGTCTCCCACGACCTGCGCAACCCGGCGAACGCGGTGAAGATGCTCGCGCGCAGCATACTCGAGGGAGATCGCGAGCGACGGCTCGCAGGCGACGTGACAGAGCGCGTGCAGATCATCCGTCAGGCGGCGGAGCAGATGGACGCGCTGATACAGGATCTGCTCGACATGACGCGCATCGACGCCGGACGCCTCACCGTGTCACCGCGGCCGGTCGAGGCGGAGTGGCTGGTCACGCGCAGCGTCGAGGCGATGCGGCCGCTCGCCACGGCAAGCGGGGTCACGCTGCGTTCGGAGGGGGTGCCCCCTGTCACACTGCACGTCGACTCCGATCGCCTGTTGCAGGTGCTCTCCAACGTGATCGGCAACGCGATCAAGTTCACTCCGGCCGGCGGCACGGTGACCATCTCCGTGCACGCAACGGGTGGCCAGGCCCAGTTCTCGGTGCGCGACACCGGCATCGGCGTCCCGGCCGACAAGCTCCTGCGTGTCTTCGATCGCTTCTACCAGCTCGGCGACGCGCGAAAGGGCGCGCGTCACGGCGCGGGCCTCGGTCTACCGATCGCGCGCGGCATCGTCGAGGCGCACGGTGGGCTGATCTGGATCGACAGCGCGGTCGGGAGCGGAACGGAGGTACACTTCACCCTTCCGCTCGCCGAAGCCGCGTCGCCCGTCAGTCCGTGAGGAAGGTGAGCAGCGTCTGACCGGCGTCGTGGCGAATGCGCAGGCCGACGTCGCGTCCCCGCGCGTCTGCCGCCACCGCCACCGCATCCACGTCGCTCAGGCTCCGCGTCACGCGCCGCGACGCAGGGTCCTTCTCCCCCAACATGAGCTCGACGCGACGGTCGCGCGGATCGTAGGCGGCACCGAGGAGCATGTAGCCGCGCTCGAGTACCTGGGCGCCGAGCGCCGGATCATCGATCTCGACGACCGTTCGCCGTCCGCGATTGCGACGCGTGAAGGTGAGCAGTTGGCTTGCCCACGTCCTCGCGTCACGGCTCTCCGACGTGCCGGTGAGAAGCAACTGCAATCGGTCGACGTCGGCGAACGCCGGCTCCGGCGCCACGAGCACCGAAGTGCGCGCGCCGCGGAGGAGCGCCGTGGTCGTCCGTCCGACGAGCAGGCTGCCGAGCATGTGCCGGCCGTGCCGGCCGGCGACGATGACATCGGGACGCGTCGCCTCGGCGTACGCGAGGATGCGCCGCACCGGCTCGCCCTCCTCGGCGTGATAGATGACGCTCACGTATTCCGGCACACCGAGCGCCTGCTCGAATCGACGGAAGCGTTCCGGCAATCCTTTGCGGTATTGCTCGTCGATCGGCGCGAGGACGCCGTCCATGAGACGCATCGGCTGCCAGACGTGCACGAGGTGCACCTTCGCACCCCGCGCGAGTAGCGGAAGGACCACCTCGGTCGCGCGCGCGCTCGTGGGGCTGAAGTCGGTCGCGACGACGACGGCCCCGAATGGAATGGCGAGCCCGTCGTGCACGGCAAGCACGGGACAGGGCGAGTGCCGGATCGTCCGCGGCGTCGTTTCCACGCCGAGGATGCGGTCGAGCGGGCGGTGCCGCCCGATGCCCATCACGACGAGCGGCGCGTGAGCGTCGCGCGCCATCTGGGCAATCGTGTTCGGCGGATCGCCATAGAGCACGCGCGTCTGCCAACCAGGATCACCGCCGGTGGCATCGGTCAGGAGCTGCCGCAATTGCGCGAGTCGCGAAGCCTCACGCTCGAGCTCGAACCCATCGGGGATGAGCCCCGGCTCGCCGCCGAAGGTGAAGACGGACAGCGGTTCGAGCACGGCGATCGCCAGCACACCGGCAGACGAGTGCGGGGCCAGCGCGTGCGCGGCCTTCACGACCGCAGCGGCATCGCTTCCTCCGACCGCCACGAGCATCGGACCGGTGCGCGTCGAGCCCGGCGTGAACGGACGGAGCTCGGTCGCTGGAACTGTCGACTGTGCCATGGCGCACTCTCCTGATCAGGTGACGATGCAGCGTCAGGTCGTGATCGCGACCTTCATGACGCCGTCGCGGCGCTCGGCGAACAGGGCGTACGCCTCCGCGATGCGCTCGAGCGGGTAGCGGTGCGTGAGCAGCGGCGTGAAGTCGAGCCGCTTGTTGCGTACGAGCTCCATCAGCCGGCGCATGCGCTCTTTCCCGCCGGGGCAGAGCGTCGTCGCGATGTGATAGTCCCCGAGACCGGCGCTGAACGCGTCGTACGGGACGGCGAGCTTGCCCGAGTACACCCCGAGGCTGGATAGCGTCCCCCCGGGGCGCAGCGCACGGAGGCAGCTCTCGAACGTCTGCTGGGTGCCCAGCGCCTCGATGGCGACGTCGGCGCCACCGCCGGTCAGGCGGCGGATCTCCGCGAGCACGTCGGTGTGCCGGTAGTCGATGACGACGTCGACGCCCATCTGCCTGGCCATGGCGAGACGTGCGTCGTCGCCATCCACGCCGATGACGAGGCTCGCACCCATGAGGCGCGCACCGGCGGACGCGCACAGACCGATCGGCCCCTGCGCGAACACGACGACGGTGTCACCCGGCTTGATCTGCCCCGACTCCGCGCCCGACAGTCCCGTGGACGCAATGTCGGCGAGGAGCACGACCTGCTCGTCGGTGAGCCCGTCGGGGATCCTGGCGAGGTTCGCCTGCGCGTTCGGCACGCGCAGATACTCGGCCTGCGCGCCGTCGATCGTGTTGCCGAAGCGCCACCCGCCGATCGCCTCGTATCCGCCGCCATGCCCGCACTGCGAGAGATGACCGGAGAGGCAGGCGAGGCACTGCCCGCACGGCGTGATCGCGCCGACGAGCACCCGGTCGCCGACCTCGTAGCCGGTCACGCCCGCACCGAGCTCCGTGATCACGCCGACGGGCTCGTGTCCGATGATCAGCCCCGACCGGACCGCGTACTCGCCCTTCAGGATGTGCACGTCGGTGCCGCAGATCGTTGTCAGCGTGACGTGGATGATGGCGTCGCCGACGCCGGCCACGGGTCGCGGGACCTCGCGGACCTCGATCTTTCCCGGACCCAGAAACACGTTGGCGCGCATGGTCGTGGTCGACTTGCGCGTATAGGCCGGCGCCTTGGTGGCTGAAGACGCTGTCGTGGCAACAGGAGCGGTCTTGGGACGCATGGGCTCTCCGAGGCGCGACGCTGAAGACGGCCGTCGTGACGGCGGTCGTCGCGCTCGCGTGGCGCCGTCGGTGCTCACGTTGCCGCAGCGAGGCGCGATGGGGTGTCAGGTGCGGGCGGACACATTCGTTGGCGAGCGCGTCAGTACGAGCGCCGAACGAATACGACCTTCGTCTCACTTGGGGCCGGCGCCCGCGCAAACGAGGGCGCCTGGTCCGGACTTCGAGAGAGTCGAGTGTAGGGAAGAATCAGGAGCTGGATCAATGAAATCCCCGATGGCTGCTCGCGGCGCGTGCGCTAACCTCGAGGTGGACATCAGCCAGCACGATACCATGGGCGCATCCTCGTTTCCCTCGACCCCGCCAGCGATCCCCGACACGAGCCTCGCCGCCGCCGGTACGGCGCTCGCCAACCGACCGTACGTTCGGCGAGGCATCGCCTTCACCGATCGGCGCATTCGGGTTCTGATCGTGGACGATCACACCGTGGTCCGGCGCGCGCTGCACTGCTTTCTTCGGCACGCCGCAACTGACATCGAGGTCATCGCGGAGGCATCGGGAGGACGCGAAGCGGTCGAGATTGCCGTGCGCCTCGCCCCCGACGTCGTCGTGATGGATCTCGACATGGCCGAGGGCGATGGCGAGACGGCCACCCGCGTGCTGCGAGAGCAACTCCCCGCCGCGCGGGTGCTCGTGCTCACGGTTCACGCCGAGGAGGAGCGGCTGCTGCCGCTGCTGCGCGCCGGCGCACGCGGATACCTCACCAAGGATGCCGCCGACCAGGAGCTCGTGGACGCCATTCGGGTCGTCGCCAGCGGGGACGTGTATCTGCGTCCCCGCGTCGCGCGCCGGCTGGCGGCCCTCGGCGAATCGGCCGCGCGGACGGAGGGGCGCGCGTGCGTGTCACGCACCGAGCGCCTCAGCGCGCGCGAGCAGACGGTGCTGCGATTGACCGCCGAGGGCTTCAACGGCCCGGAGATCGGCGAGCAGCTTGGCATCACGGCGAAAACGGTCGACACGTACAAGCAGCGCATCGAGGACAAGATCGGGCTCACGCATCGGAGCGCGTACGTCCGATTTGCGCTCGAGTGCGGATGGCTACGGGACCGAGCCGACCAGCGTATCGACGAGCAACGGGGGGCAGAACGACCATGACACCGCTCACTGATGGACCCGCGATGGCCGAGAGGTGGATCGCGCCGGACGAGTATACGTTGCGCGATCGCGCCGTGGTCGTGGCAATGGACGACAGCGCCGAAGCGCGAGCTGCCGCGCACGCCGCGGCGGCGTTGGCGCAGGCGAAGGGCGCGCAGCCGGCCGTGCTCCGTGCGTACTATCCGAGTCCCGAGCTCTTTCCGTCGACGCCGGCGACCCCCGAGGCCGTGACCCGCGAGCTGGATGATCAGCGCCGCGACACCCGAGATGCCCTCGTGGAGACGATTCCGCATGCCGCCCACTGGCCGGTGTTCGTCGTACCCGGCGCGCCATCGAGCGCGCTCGCCACCACGGCGCGCGAGCTGAGGGCGGCGCTGATTCTCCTCGGGCTACGGAAGCGCGCCGCGCTCCCCAGCGCGCTCCGTCCGGAGACGACCCTCTCGGTCCTTCGTGAAGCGACGACACCGGTCTTCGCCACCACCGCGTCCATGCGCGGGTTGGCGCGTCGCATCGTCGTCGGCGTCGACTTTGCACGCGCGGCGCTGTGTGCGGCGCGTGCCGCACTCGCCATCATCGCCGACGGCGGTACGCTCGTGCTCGCGTACGTCCAGGCGCCCGGCGCCGCCGCCACAGAGGAGACGGAGGGCGAGGCGATTATTCACGCGCAGGGCGTCGTGGGAGGATTCGTTCGCTTCCGCGAAGAGCTCCATGCGCCGGCCACCGTGCGCGTCGAGACGGCGATCGTGGAAGGAACGCCGGGTGCCGCGCTGGCCGCCCTCGCGGATCGCGTCAATGCCGCAGTCATCGCCGTAGGTAGCCGCAGGCACAGTCTCACCGACCGGATGTTCATCGGAAGCGCGACGCAGGATCTCGTGCGTGACGCAGGGCATTCGCTGTTGATCGTGCCGCCGCGGCACGGGTGACGCGTGACCGACCGACGGCGCGCATTCCTCCTTCCCGGAGTCGTGCTCGCCGCGCTCGCTGCCGGCGCATGGCTCCATCTCGCCGGCCGCGAAGGCGATGAGCAGCGGCTCTGGACGATCGCGCTCATCGCCGGCGGCGCTCCCGTGATATGGCGCACGATCCGGGAGGCGTTCAGCGGGCACTTCGCGACCGATCTCGTCGCTGCGCTCGCCATGATGACAGCGGTCGCGCAGCGACAGCCGCTCGCAGGACTCGTCGTCGTCCTCATGCAGAGCGGCGGCGAGGCGCTCGAGGACTATGCCGAGGGACGAGCGTCGGGGGCGGTGCGCGCCCTCGAGCAGGATGCCCCGCGGCTCGCGCATCGAATCCTTCCTGGTCCCGGTTCGCTCGCCGTGGAGGTCGCGGTCGAGTCGATCGCTGTCGACGACCTGCTCCTCGTGCGTCCGGGCGAGATGGTGCCCTGCGACGGCGACGTGGTCGATGGAGCGTCGCACGTGGATACCTCGCGGCTGACCGGCGAACCGATTCCGAGACGAGCTGAACCCGGTGTGCATCTGGCGAGCGGAACGTTGAACGTGGATGGACCGCTCGTCATCCGCGCCACGGCGACGGCGGGCGAGAGTCAGTACGCGCGTATCGTGGAGCTCGTGCGCTCCGCGCAGGCGAGCAAGGCGCCGCTCCAACGCCTCGCCGAGCGATACGCCGTGTGGTTCACCCCCGTCACGCTGCTCGTGTGCGCCGCGGCGTATCTCGTCAGCGGCGACGCTGGCCGCGTGCTCTCGGTGCTCGTCGTGGCAACGCCCTGTCCGCTCATTCTCGCCACACCCGTCGCGATCATCGGCGGCATGAACAGCGCGGCGCGGCGGCTCATCGTCGTGCGGCATGGTGGCGCGCTGGAGCAGCTCGGAGGGGTGACCACCGCCGTGTTCGACAAGACCGGGACGCTCACCGTGGGTATGCCGAGCGTGAGCCGTGTGGTCCCCTGGAACGGCGTCTCCACCGATGACATACTGCGACTGGCCGCGGCGGTGGAGGAGGGCTCGGGCCATCTTCTCGCCCGCTCCGTCGTCCGTGCCGCGGCGGAGGCAGGCTACGCCATCGAGCCGGCGGCACGCGTGGAGGAGGCCGCGGGGCGAGGGGTGCGCGGAGAGGTAGGCGGCCATCGCGTCTGCGTCGGTGCGCCGAGCTTCGTCGCCGACTGTGGGGCGCGCCTTGTTGCCGGCGCACAGTCGTTCGACGCCGCCAGCGGATTGCGCGCATACGTCGGCGTCGACGGAAACGTGATCGGCACGATCGAGTTCGCCGATCGGGTGCGACCCGCCCTGCGCGAATTCTTCGACGCGCTGCGGTCGCTCGGCGTGAAGCACGTCATCCTGCTGTCCGGCGACACGGCCGCGCATACCGCCGCGGTGGCCGCGGCGGTGGGGATCGGTGACGCCAGGGGCGAGCTCCTTCCCGCGGACAAGGTCGAGGTCGTGCGCCGGCTCGTGCGCGAGGGAGAGCGCGTCGTCATGCTCGGCGACGGGACGAACGATGCGCCCGCGCTGAGCGCGGCGACCGTCGGCGTCGCGCTCGCCGGCCATGGCGGGGGGATCACGGCGGAAGCGGCGGACATCGTCATCCTGTCGGACGATCCGACGCACCTGAGCGAGGCGATCCGGATCAGCCGCCGCACGCTCCACATCGCGCGGCAGAGCATCTGGGTGGGACTCGGTCTCAGCGGCGTGGCGATGCTCGTCGCCGCGGCCGGCTACGTTCCGCCGGTCTCCGGCGCGCTGCTGCAGGAAGCGCTCGACGTCGCGGTCATCCTCAACGCGCTGCGCACCAGTCGCTGAGCGCGCGCGGATATCGCCGCCATGAGCGCAGCGCGGCGTGAACGATCGCCACCGGCGCGACGGACAGCGCGATGATCCAGCTCCATTCGACAAGCGTCAGCCGCTCCACTGCGAGCGCCGCCGCCAGCGGGCTCACGAACGCTGCGCCGATCTGAACCGCCACGCTGGCGGCCACGGTCACCCCCAGCCGCGCGCTCGGGCGGGTCACGGGCGCGCCGAGGTCGGCGCGAGGGCCCCAGACGTAGAGGAGCTGTGCCAGCGCGAGCGTCATGAAGGCGAGCGCGCGCCCATGGACCTCGCCGCCGCCGGCGGTTCCGATGGCGAAGGCCGCGAGCGTCACCGTGCAGAGAAGTGCCGCGGACAACAGGGCGGTCACCACGAGTCGTGGGGGCAGGATCGGCTGTGAGCGAGGGCGGGGTGGATGCCGCATGATGCCCGGCGCCGCGCGCTCGGCGGCCAGCGCGAGCGCAGGAAGGCTGTCCGTGACGAGGTTCATCCACAGGATCTGCAGCGGCGTGAGCGCCGCAAAGCCCGCGACGGTGGCGCCCATGACGACCGCCAGCTCGGCGAGGTTCGACGCGAGCAGGTAGAACACGACCTGCCTGATGTTCGCGAAGATGAGACGCCCCTCTTCGACCGCGCTGGTGATCGTCTCGAAGGCATCGTCCTCGAGCACGACGTCCGCTGCTTCGCGCGCCACGTCGGTGCCGCGCCGTCCCATCGCCACGCCGACGTCCGCGGCGCGCAGCGCCGGCGCGTCGTTCACGCCGTCACCCAGCATGGCGACGAGATCGCCCCGGGCCCGCAAGGCGCGAATCACACGGAGCTTTCCTTCCGGGCTGACGCGACTGACGGCACCGACGCGCGGCAGCCGCCGCGCCAGCTCCGCATCGGAGAGCGTGTCGAGTTGACCGCCATCAAGCGTGTCGTCCTCGGAGTCCGCGATTCCGAGCTGGCGCGCTATCGCTGCGGCTGTGCCCCGCTGATCGCCGGTGAGCATGACCGTCCTGATCCCTGCCGCACGCAACGCGGCCACCGTCGCGTGGACATGCGGCGCCGGCGGGTCGGTCATGCCGGCGTAGCCCATGAAGACGAGGTGCTCGAGCGCGGCATCGAGCGAGGCCGGATCGTGCCATGATCCGCCCGGCTCCAGCTCCCCCGCGGCCAGCGCGAGCACGCGCAGGCCGCGACTCGCGAGCGCCTCGTTTGCCGCCAGCAGCTCGGCGCGTGCTTCTTCGTCGAGCGCGCAGCGCGCGAGCACGCGTTGCGGGGCGCCCTTCACGTAGGCACGTACGCGACCGTCCCGCTCGCGGTGCACGCTCGCCATGAGCATCCGCTCGCTCGAGAAGGGCAGCTCGGTGATCTGCGGCGCCTCGACGAGCATGGACTCGCGGTGGATTCCCGTCTTTTCGGCAAACACCAGCAGAGCCGCTTCTGTGGGGTCGCCCACCGCCGTGCGGGCAGCGCCGCTCGCACGAAGCTCGGCGCGGTTGGCAAGAGCAGCGGCGACGGCGAGACGGGCCAACGCCGGATCATCGCTGGCCGAGCACGGCACCCCGTCGAGGAAGACCGTTCCATCGGCAGCGTAGCCCGATCCCGTGATGCGGTACTCGCGACCCTCGATCCACACCACCGTCACCACCATCTCGCCGCGCGTGAGCGTCCCCGTCTTGTCCGAGCACACGACGGACACGGCGCCGAGACTCTCGACCGCCGGCAATCGCCGTACGATGGCGTGGCGCCGCGCCATTCGCTGCGCGCCGAGCGCCATGGTGATGGTCACCACCGCGGGCAGCCCTTCGGGGATCGCAGCGACGGCGACGGCGATGAAGAGCAGCCCGACGTTCGTGAGCGACTCACCCCGCGCCCAGGTGAGGGCACCGATCACCGCGGCGATCGCAACGGCCGCATACGCGAGCCGCGCGCCCATCCGATCGAGGCGACGCTGTAAAGGAGTTGGGCGGACGCTGACCCCGCGTGTCAGCGCACCGACCCGACCGAGCTCGCTCTTTTCGCCGGTGGCAACGACGACGGCACGAGCCGTTCCGGTGGCGACACTCGTCCCTGCGTACACCATCGTCGATCGGTCGGGAAGGGGCGCGTCCGCGGCCGACTCGGGAGTATCTCGCTTGGCGACAGGAGTGGACTCACCGGTGAGTGCCGCTTCATTCGTCTGAAGCTCCGTGGTCTCGATGAGTCGTGCGTCGGCGGGCACGGTCATCCCTGCCTCGAGCGCGATCACGTCGCCTGGCACGACGAGCTCGGCATCGAGCTCGACGCGATGTCCGTCGCGGTGCACCGTGGCGCGCCGCGGCTGGAGCGCGATCAGCGCTTCCACGGCGCGCCGCGCGCGCAGCTCCGTAGCCGCGCCCAGCGCCACGTCGAGTACGAGGATCGCAGCGATCGCTACCGCGTTGACGCGCTCGCCCATCACCACCGCGAGCGCCATTGCCGCGAACAGAAGCCAGACGACGACGCTGGCGAGCTGGCGACCCAGGATTCGCCACGCCGACTCCATCTCGACGTCGCCCGCCCAGTTGCGGCCTACCTGAGCGATCCGCGCCGTCGCGTCGGTGGTGCTCAGCCCGGCCGGTCCGGAGTCGAGCGCGCTGAGCACGGCGGCGGCATCCGCATGCCAGGGTACGCTCAACGCGTTGATCGACGCCGCCGCAGCGATGGAACTCTCGAGCGTGCGCATAACCCGAATTTTCCGAGCGGCTGCGTCATTTCCGTCCCCCTTTGCCTGACAGCATCCCCCGCCGACGCCGACGAGACTCATGCCGTCGCCCTGCCATCCCGCGGAGGACGCCATGACGCCGAACGCCATCGAGAGCCAGCGCCGCGCACCTCACCGAGCGCACAGTTGGCCCTACAGCGACGCAACGGCCGCGCGGTTGTCGCTTGCCGGCGCAGTGGTGACGCTGGCGAGTGACGACTCGCCCGCCTCTGCCGCGGCGGCACGCCTTGCCGCGTGCATCGCCGAGCGGGACCACGCGCGCGTCGAGGCGCTCAATGTGATCGACACGCGCTCGGCACCGATTCCTCCTCCGATCGATCTCGCCCTCGCGTTCGCCGATGAGACGATCGGGCGGGCCGTGCACGCCGGACAGGAAGAGGCGATCCGACGTCGGCTCGCGGCGATACTCGGTCATCCGGTCGACTGGACGGCGCGCGTCGTCCTCGGCACGCCGGCCGACGCCATCGCGAGGGAAGCACGCCGCGCACACAGTGCGATCGTCGTGATGGGGCTGCGGTCGCACGGGCGGCTCGATCGCGCGTTGCACGACGAGACGACCATCGGCGTGATGCGACACGCCGCGTGCCCGGTACTCGGGGTCGCCGCCGACGCGGCCGGCCTGCCCAAGCGCATCCTGGTGGCGATGGATTTCAGCAGCGCGAGCGTTCGGGCCGCGATGGCCGCGCAGGCCCTGCTGGACGACGGAGGGAAGCTGACGCTGGCGTACGTCCAGTCGATGATCCCCTATGGCCCCGACGACGGCGAGGCGGTCGTTCACACCCTCGGTATCCAGGCCGCGTTCGCGCTCCTGACGGAGTGGCTCGAGGACGGTGCCAGGACGGTCGATCACGTCGTCCTGCGACACGAACGCCCCGCGTCGATCGCGTCGCTCCTCCTGGACTACGCCGACGGTGCCGGTATCGACATGCTCGCGGCGGGAAGTGCGCGGCACGGACGTCTGGATCGCGTCCTGCTCGGGAGCGTGAGCGCCGATCTCGCGCGCGACGGACGGCGCTCGACGTTGATCGCTCCACCGGTCGGCACGTGAGCACGGCGGCAGCGCCTCCGGTTTCCGCCGGACACGACGTCGTCCTTCGCGACGGCTCGACGATCCACGTGCGCCCGGCCCGCGAGGACGACGAAGCTCGACTGTGTGAGCTCCTTCACGGTCTCTCGCCGGAGTCTCGCATGCATCGCCTTTGCGCTGCAGTCGGCGACGCCGCCGTCCCGGGGCAGGC
>CAYTKA010000043.1:0-17024 GCA_964438255.1 uncultured Gemmatimonadaceae bacterium
CAGACCGTCAGACCGTCAGACCGTCAGACCGTCAGACCGTCAGACCGTCCGACCCCTACCGCGGGCGCGTCCGATGGAACCGCTCGATCGCGTCCACCACTGGCGTCGGATCGAACCGCACCGGGTCCGTCGCCGGCAAGCCGGTCTCGCGGCGCACCGTCTCGACGGCGCGGTGCGCCGCGTCGTCGTCGAGATCGAAGGTGTTGAGCGCCACGGCGATCACCGGCGCCGGCCGCAGCGCGGACGTCGCCGCCTCGCTCATGCGGATGAACTCGATGAGCGGCGGGATCTTCACCCACTCGCAGCGGTTGATCGCCACGCGCGTCGGCTGGGCGCACATGATCTGCGCGTGCGGCAGCGAGCCGTGAAGCAGGCCGTACGTGACCCCGGAGTAGCTCGGGTGAATGATCGAGCCCTGCCCCTCCACGAGCACGAGATCCGCGTCCTTCGCGCAGTCGAGCACCAGCTTCTCCGCCGCGCCGGCGATGAAGTCGGCGATCACGGCATCGACGCCGATCCCCGAGCCCTCGATCAGAATTCCCGTCTGCCCGGTAGCGGCGAAGCGCGTGCGAATCCCGCGCGCGCGCACTGCGTCGAGCAGTTGGAGCTGCGTCGTCATCTTGCCGATGTTGCAGTCGGTCCCCACGGTGAGGACGACCGTCGCATCGACGTTGCGGACGCGCCCATTGGCCACGTCGAGCGTCGCGGGGGGCCGACGCAGATCATGGATCGTCACGCCATGCCTGGTCGCCAGCGCGGCGAGCCCGGGGATGTCGGCGACGAAGCTGTGCAGCCCGCTCCAGATGTCGAGCCCCTGCTCGATCGCGTGCGCGAGCAGCCGCACCCACTCCGCAGGGAGCTGTCCTCCCGGGGGCGCGATGCCGATGAGCAGCGCCGTCGGCTCGAGCGCCAGCCCCTCCTCCAGCGTCGCGACGACGGGAATGTCACCCCCGAAGCCGAGCACCTCCCCGGCAGTCTTGCCCGCCAGGCTCGCGTCGATCACGCCGACGACGCGGTCGGGCGTGTAGCGAATGCAGGCGTTGGCCGTCTTGGAGGTCTGTGCGCCGAACTTGCCGTCGGCCAGGATCAGATACCGCGGAGCGCGCGTCATGCGTGGTGCGTCGTGCGTGAGATGGAGAGGGCGGTGCGGCGGGGCGAGCGCGGTAATCTACATCGGCGCTGCGGTCACGCGACGCTCGAGCAGTGTGATCACGTCCACCGTCGTGTGCGGGACGATCACGCCCCCCTCGGACGCCGGCAGCCGCAGCACCATCGGCCGCTCGCGCGTCGTGCGACGGAATCCCTGCCCTTCATAGATGCGCGTGAGCAGGATGCGGCGCACGATCACCATGATCACGGCGAGCGCGGGCACCGCCACGAGCAGACCGAGGGGCCCGAGCAGCTTCCCGACGATGAGGACGAACACGATCGTCAGCACCGGCGGCAGGTCCACCTGCCTCGACATGATGTACGGCGAGACGAAGTTCCCCTCGATGAGGTGCACGATGATGCCGAGCCCGATCACCCAGAGCGCGCGCGTTCCCCCGGCGGGGCCGGTGAGCACGAACAACGCGGGAAGCGTCGTGGCGAGCAGCGTGCCGAAGAATGGAACGATCGTCGCCAACCCCGTGAACACACCGAAGGTGAGCGCGTACGGCACACCGAGCATCGTGAGGCCGATCGCCGTCAACGTGCCCAGGAAGGTCATCGTGAGCAGCAAGCCGACGATGTATGCGCGCAGCGAGCTGGCGCAGTCGGAGAGCACGTCGCGCACGAGATCGCGGTGGATCGGTGGAAAGAGCGCGATGAGCCACTCGCGGTACAGCGCGGGATGCAGCGCGAGATACAGCCCCATCACGATCACCGAGAAGATGCTGACCAGCACTTCCACGAGCGTCAGCACCTTCGGCACGACGTTGCTGAACTGCCCCGACAGTTGATTGTAGACGGCGAGCAGCAGCCGGTGCTGGCCGGGGGTGTACACCGACTTCAACGCGGGCACACGGTCCGCCATGCGGTCGATCGCGGCCTCCCAGCCGCCGATGTAGGCGGGGAGGACTTTGATCAGCTCCTGCGTCTGCGCGATGAGCGGCGGGACGAGAACCCAGACAACCACGGTCACGACGCCGAAGCTGAGCACGATCGCGCCGAGAAACGCGAGTCGCTCCGGGAGTCGCAGGCGCCGATGCAGGACGTCGGAAAGGGCGCCGAGGTAGAGCGAGATGAGAATGCCGAGGAAGAGCAGGAGGAACACCTCGACGACCGTCCACGACAGCCAGAGCAACAGAACGGTGAAGACCGTCGCGGTGAGGATCGGCGCGAAGTTGAAACGCTTCTGCGGCTGCCCGCTCACCGCTTCTTCTCGTCGCTCGGCGGCTCGACCTCTGCGTGCACCGTCTCCTCGTTCTTCTGGCCGGCGCCCAGCGCCTTGTTCGACGCCGCGCTGCCGGCGGGCAGGATGCCCATCTTCTGCTTCAGCGCGAGGAGTTGATTGTCGACCGAGACCGAGATGGCGCCCCGCTCGAGCTGCTTGAAGTCGCGCTGCAGCGTGTCGCCGGTGAACTCCTCCTCGATCTCGGCGTGGGCGCGGATCTGCCGCTCGTTCGTCTCGATGCGCTCCTCCATCCGGGCGAACGCCTCGAACGCGCTCTTCTCCGACAGCGACGACATCGTTTCGGCGATGCGCTGCTGCGCCTGCGCGCGACGCTGCCGCGCGATCAGGAGGTTCTTCTTGCGCTTCGCCTCCTCGATCTTGTCGTTGAGGTCGCGCAGCGCGTTCTTGAGCTTCTCCGTCTCGAGCCGATGCTGCTCCCACGTCTGCTCGAGCTGCTGTCCGTGGCCCATGTGCTCGGCTTGACGGACCAGCGCCTGCTTGGCCATGTCGTCGCGATTCTCCTGCACGGCGAGCATCGCGCGGCGCTCCCAGTCCTGTGCCTGCTTGTATTCGGCGTCGGCCTGATCGCGGAGCCGCTTCTCGTCGGCGATGGCCGATGCGACCTGCTGCTTGGCCTTCACGAGCTGACCGCGCATGTCGACGAGGATCTGCGTCAACATCTTCTCGGGGTCTTCGGCCCGGGAGATGAGGTCGTTGATGTTGGACTTCAAAAGCGCCGAGAAACGATCGAAGATGCCCATGGGATTTAGCGTGCCTCGCGGAACGAGCCGAGCTCGCGCAGGTGCGACGCGAGCGCCAGCGTCATGCTCTCGTAGCTCGCGAGGAACTCTTCAAAGTCGAGCGCCGACAGCTCGAGCGCTTCGGTGAGGACGATCTGCTCGTCCTGGAGGCCGTACGACCCGTGCAGCAGGTCGCTCGCGTTGAGCTCGAGGAGGCGGCGGGTGAGGGTGGCGGTCTGCGCGCCGTCTTTGGGGAGGGTCATGACGTCGACGCGCAGCAGCACGACGGGCGGCGAATAGTTCACGGCGATGGAGAGCTCGCTGTCCGGGCTCGGACGCACGATCCAGAATCCCGGTTCGACCTCGGAGTAGGTCGCACCCGTGGCGGCGAGTCGGACGAGAAAGCTCTCGATGTCGTCTTTCGTGAGCATCGGCGCACCTGCGAACTGGTTGCCCTTCTCTACGGAATCAGCGCTCAGCTCGTTTCAGCAGGCGCGGGACTGGCGCAAGCTACGGACGTGGGAGGCCGCAGGGAAGATTGTCATTCCGTCGTTCTGTCGTCCCGCAGGAGCGAAGCGAGTGTCGGGATCCAGCGTAGCGGTCGCGATCTCGACCCAGACAGTAGATCCCGACACTCGCGCCGCCTTCGGCGGCGCTCCTGCGGGATGACATACCTTACGCTCGTTTGATCTGCACCAGTCGTTCCTTCGCCAGCCGGCGACCGGTCGGCGTGGCAGCGAGCCCGCCACCCGCAGTCTCGCGGTAGCGCACGTCCATCTCCTTGCCGATCTGGCCCATCACGTCGATCACCTCGTCGACGGGGATCTTGAACTCCACCCCGGCCATGGCGAGCTCGATCCCGGTGAGCGCGATCGCCGAGCCGGTCGCATTGCGGAAGACGCATGGCAGCTCGACGAGCCCGCCAAGTGGATCGCAGACGAGACCGAGCGTGCCCTGCATGGCGAGCGCGGTAGCGTGACCGACCTGGCTCGGCGTTCCGCCGAGCATCTCCGTGGCCGCGCCGGCGGCCATGGCGGCGGCGGCGCCCGTCTCCGCCTGACAACCGCCCTCGGCGCCGGACAGCGAGGCGCGCTCGGCGATCACCGCGCCGATCAGTCCCGCCACCGCGAGCGCGCTGACCACGGCCGGGTCGCCGATCCTGCGTGCTTCGGCGAGACCGGTGAGCACCGCCGGCAGCACCCCCGCTCCGCCCGCCGTTGGCGCGGCGACGATGACTCCCATCGCCGCGTTGACTTCCTGCACGGCGAGCGCCCGCGCGAGAATGTCGCGGAACGGTGTGCCGGCCAGGGGGCCGTCCGGACCAGTGCGCAGCTTCGCTGCGTCGCCGCCGACGAGCCCGGAGGTCGAGTACAGCTCACCCGTCATCCCCTGGCTGACCGCGCCGCGCATCACGTCGAGCGCGCGCTTGAGCGCAGCGCGGATGTCGTCGACCGTACGCCCCTGATCCTTCGCCTCCGTCTCCAGCGCGAGCTGGGCCAAAGAGATCTTCCGCTCTTCGGCGTCGTGAATGGCCTCGGCGAGCGACTTGTACATCAGGCGCTCACCTTGTCGAGGCGGAACGCCCAGCGCACCCAGGGTAGACGGCGGATCTCGTCGCGCACCTCTTCGCCGGGCACATCGTCGATCTCGATCACCATGAAGGCATCGCCGCCCCGTTCCTTCCGCGTGAGTCGCAGCGTGGCGATGTTGAGATTGTGCTCGGCGAGAATGCTCGCGATGCGCGCGACCGAGCCCTTCACGTCTTCGGCGACGAGCACGACCGTGTGGAGATTGCCGGTGACCTCGACGGGATAGCCGTCGATCTCGGTGACGAGCACGCGGCCGGCGCCGAGGGAGGAGCCGATCATCACGGCGTGCCGGTCTCCGCGCTCGAGCGTGAGGCGCACGGTGTTCGGGTGCGCGTCGTCGGCGAGCGTCGTCTTCTCGAACGTGTAGTCGAGTGACTCGCGCTCGGCGATCTCCAGGGCGGTGCGCAACCGTTCGTCGTCCGGCCGGAAGCCCATCAGACCGCCCACGATCGCCTTGTCGGTGCCGTGCCCCTCACCCGTGCGGGCGAAGGAGCCATGCAGCTCGATCTTCGCCCGCTCGGGCGTGCCGCCGACGAGACAGCGTGCGAGCAGGCCGAGCCGGCACGCACCCGCGGTATGTGAGGACGAGGGTCCCACCATGACCGGGCCGATGATGTCGAGCAGCGAAACCATGCGAATCCTCGTCGAACAATGTCATCCTGCACGAGCGTAGCGCCTTACAGTGTCATCCCGCAGGAGCGTAGGGCCGTGCAGTGTCATCCCGCAGGAGCGGCCGGAGGCCGCGAGTGTCGGGATCTACCGTCTGGGTCGAGATCCCGACCGGTACAGTAGATCCCGACACTCGCTCTGCTCGTGCGGGATGACACACCGTCACCCAGCCTTTCTGCGCTGTTCCGGCTTCTTCGCCAGCGCTGGCTTCAGATACTGGCCGGTGTGCGACGCGTCGACGCGCACGACGTCCTCCGGAGTACCGGACGCCACGATCGTCCCGCCGCGCGTTCCCCCCTCGGGGCCAAGATCGAGGATCCAGTCGGCCGTCTTGATGACGTCGAGATTGTGCTCGATCACGAGCACCGTGTTGCCGCGATCCACCAGACGATGCAGCACGTGAAGCAGCACGCGCACGTCCTCGAAGTGCAGGCCGGTCGTCGGCTCGTCGAGGATATAGAACGTGCGGCCCGTGTCGCGCTTGGACAGCTCGGTCGCGAGCTTGATGCGCTGCGCCTCGCCGCCCGACAGGGTCGTCGCGCTCTGGCCGAGATGGATGTAGCCGAGCCCCACGTCGTTCAGCGTCTCGAGCTTCTGCCGCACGCGCGGTTGGTTCTCGAAGAACGCGAGCGCGTCCTCCACCGTCATCTCCAGCACGTCGGCGATGCTCTGCCCGCGGAAGCGCACCTCGAGCGTCTCGCGGTTGTAGCGCTTCCCCTTGCACACCTCGCAGGGCACGTACACGTCCGGCAGGAAGTGCATCTCGATCTTCACGAGCCCGTCGCCCTGACACGCCTCGCAGCGGCCCCCCTTCACGTTGAAGGAGAAGCGGCCGGGCCCGTAGCCGCGAATCTTCGCCTCGGGCAGCTCGGCAAACAGCTCGCGAATCGGCGTGAACAGCCCGGTGTACGTCGCCGGATTCGAGCGCGGCGTCCGGCCGATCGGGCTCTGATCGATGTCGATCACCTTGTCGATGTGCTCGAGACCGGTGATGCGATCGTGCGCGCCGGGAATCACGCGTGCACGATAGAAGTGCCGCGCCAGCGACCGATGCAGGATGTCCTCGATGAGCGTGGACTTCCCCGACCCCGACACGCCCGTGACGGCGACGAACAGCCCGAGCGGAATCTCCACGCTCACGTTGCGCAGGTTGTGCTCGCGTGCGTTCTCGATGCGGATCGCCTTCTTCATGTCGGTCGGTCGCCGCGCCGAGGGCACGGCGATCTCTTTCTCGCCGCTGAGGAACTTGCCGGTGATCGACAGCGGATTGCGCACGATCTCGTCCACGGTACCGCTGGCGATGACCTCGCCGCCATGCTTGCCGGCTCCCGGCCCCATGTCGATGATGTGATCGGCGGCGCGCATCGTCTCCTCGTCGTGCTCGACGACGATCACGGTGTTGCCGAGATCGCGCAGCTGCTCGAGCGTGGCAAGGAGGCGCGAGTTGTCGCGCTGATGCAGTCCGATCGACGGCTCGTCGAGGATGTAGAGCACGCCGACGAGGCGCGAGCCGATCTGCGTCGCCAGCCGGATGCGCTGTGCTTCGCCCCCGCTGAGCGATTCGGCGCTGCGCCCGAGGGTGAGATAGTCGAGCCCGACGTCGACCAGGAAGCGCAGGCGCTCGCGCACTTCCTTCAGAATAGGCGCGGCGATCTCGGCGTCGAGCCCGTTGGCGCGCCCGTTCCCGCGCACGGGGACGGTGTCGAAGAACTCGAGCGATTCGGTGATCGGCAGGTCCACGACGTCGCCGATGTTCCGCCCCGCAATCGTCACGGCGAGCGACGCCGGCTTCAACCGCTGCCCATGACACGCCGAACAGGGCACGGCGAGCATGTACGCCTCGAGCTCCATCCGCACCATGTCGGAGTCGCTCTCCTCGTACCGCCGCTCGACGTTGGCAATGATTCCCTCCCACGCGCCTTCGGTCGACGACTTCCTTTTCTTTCCGTTGGGCGCGCCGCTGTCGCCGTACAGCAGCGCCGTACGCACCGACTGGGGCAGCTCACCCCACGGTGTGTTGAGGTCGAACTTGAACTGACGTGCGAGCGTGGGCAGCACGACCTTGCGCAGGTAGCCCGTCGGCTCGCCCCATGGAAGGACGACGCCCTCCAGAATGGAGATGCGCGGATCGCCGAGGACGAGCTCCTCGCTCACGCGGCGGCGCGTGCCGAGCCCGCCGCACTTGGTGCAGGCACCGAAGGGCGAGTTGAAGGAGAAGTGCCGCGGCTCGAGCTCGGGCATCGAGATGCCGCACGTCGGGCAGCCGTACTTCTCGGAGAAGGTCTCGAGCGTTCCGGCATCCGCGTTGAACACCTCGACGAGCCCCTCGGCGAGCTTGAGCGCCGTCTCGATCGAGTCGGTGAGGCGAGCGCGGTCGTCCGCGCGCACCGCCAATCGATCGACGACAACGGAGATGTCGTGATTCTGGCGCCGATTGAGCTTCGGCGGATCGGCGATCTCCACGAGCGCCCCGTCCACGTGGGCGCGAATGAATCCCTGCTTGCGCACGGACTCGAACAGCTCGCGGAACTCCCCCTTGCGTCCCTGCACCAGCGGCGCGCGCACCTCGACCTTGGTGCCCTCCTTCCAGCCGAGCACGGTTTCCGCGATCTGCGCCGGACTCTGTCGCTGCACTGGACGCCCGCAATTGGGACAATGCGGCGTACCGGCGCGCGCGTAGAGAAGACGGAGATAATCGTAGATCTCCGTCACCGTGCCGACCGTGGAGCGCGGATTGTGGCCGGCCGTCTTCTGCTCGATCGAGATCGCCGGGGAGAGTCCCTCGATCGCGTCGACGTCGGGCTTTTCCATCAGCCCGAGAAACTGGCGCGCGTACGCGCTCAGCGACTCGACGTAGCGCCGCTGCCCTTCGGCGTAGATCGTGTCGAAGGCGAGGGAGGACTTGCCCGAGCCCGAGAGCCCCGTGATGACCGTGAGGCGGTCGCGCGGAATCGTCACGTCCACGTTGCGGAGGTTGTGCTCGCGTGCCCCGCGGACGATCAGTGCGTCTTCTGCCATAACCAGGGTAAAGTCGCTTCAGGACCGGGGGGAGACAAGTCACGGGACCGGAGCGTTAGATTACTCACCGCGGGCCGCCCCGTTGCGGAGCCCGCACGTCCCTCCCTTTACCGCCGCGCTCGCCCAACATGCCGCACACCGACGCCATCGTGATCATGACGACGCTCGCCTCCGCGGACGAGGCGGTGAAGCTGGTGCAGACGCTGCTGGATCGGCGCCTCATTGCCTGCGGGCAGGTCATGCCGGGCGCCCGGTCCCTGTACCGGTGGCAGGGCAAGATCGCCGACGAGCAGGAGGCGGTCGTCATGCTCAAGACGCGCTCGGCGCGACTGGAGACGATCAAGCTCGCCTTCGAGGAGCTGCATCCATACAAGGTGCCGGAGCTGCTGGCCGTTCCGGTCACCGCCGGCAACGAGAAGTATCTGGAGTGGATCAACAGCGAGACGACGCTCGCGCTCGCTTGAGCAGACCGTGTAGGAGACGAACCGCAGCATGACGCACCCCCCTTCGACCGGCGCCGGCGACGCGGCCGCCAGCACATCCGCCACACCCGCGATCCCCGCGGAATCCGCCGCACCAACTGTTACTCCTGCTTCTTCCGAGCTCGAGCGCCCCGTTGCTGCCGCCGACGAACGGCGCGACGAGCGGTCGGCGGAGCGCTTGCATGACGCGATGGAGCGGGCGCGCGACTTCCTCGCTGCGGGTGAGGGGTCCGCGGCGATGACGACGCTGCGCGCGGCGATCGCGCGCGACGCGAAGAACGTCGGCGCGCGTACGTTGCTCGCCGAGATCCTTTCAGCCCGCGGCGACGCGGACGGCGCGCTCGCAGAGTTCAGCCGCGCGATCGACGTCGCACCGGACGACGTGTCGCTCCTGCTCTCCCGGGCATCCCTCCAGACGGCGCGCGGCCGTTACGATCAGGCCGAGGCGGATCTGCGCCGTGCGGTACGCGTCGACGACGCGAGCGCCGACGTGCAGACGCAGCTCGGTGTGCTCTACTGCAAGCGGGCGCGCTGGCGTGAGGCGATCGAGCCGCTACGCGCCGCCGTCGCGATCGATCCGACGCGCGTGGCCGCCCACTACTATCTCGGCGACGCGTACAATAGCATCGACGACCTGCCGGCGGCGCTCGACGCCTACCAGACGGCAGCGTCGCTCGATCCGACACATCACCGTGCCCTGAAGGCCATCGGGGTCGTCCTTGATCGGATGAAACGACCCAACGAGGCCGAGCTCGCGTACCAGCGGGCACGAGACGCACAGCGGCGATGATCGAGGTGCGGGTGGAAGATCTCGCGTTCTATTCCGGTAACGCGATCATTCGGCCCGCCACCGCGACGCTCGGCGCCACCACACCGCTGCTGCGGCGACTGGAGCTGGCCGGAGGCACGACGCTGCTCGACCATCTCCGCGTCTCCGAGCCGCTCCCCGTCGGTTCGGCGGTCGTGACCGGCGCCGGCGAGCTGTCCGTCGAGCTGCTCGTGCACGCGATCGTCAGCAGCCCGACGGAGCGCGTGACACGTGATGGCGTGCGCCGTGCACTGCGCAGCGCGCTCGAGCGGGTGCGCGAGTGGCAGCTCACCGACGTCGCCATCCCACCACTCGGCCTCGGCGCCGGCAACCTGGACCTCGAGACGAGCGCCGAGCTGATGATCGAGGAGCTGGGACGACATGCGCGCATCTCCCCTTTCCCTCGCAACGTGACACTCGTGGCAGAGACACCCGACGAAGCCAGCACGCTCGAGCAGGCGATGACGCGGAGCATGGCCTGAATGGCGCGCCCCGGCAAGCGTACATTGCTCGCGATTGCCGTGCTCGCGCTCTGGCTCGGGGGGCTCGGCGTCCTCGTGCGGCGCGAGCTGTTCCAGCCCAAGACGGAGCGTCTCGCCGAAGCGGGGCTGCGCGTGTCACCCGGCGCAGCCTTCTACGCGGTGCTGCAGAACGGCGAGCAGATCGGGTTCGCGTCGTCCACGATCGATACCGCGGGAAGCGCGATCACAGTGAAGGACTATCTCGTCGCCGACCTACCGATCGCCGGCAAGCTGCACCGCGCCAGTGCGCGGACGACCGTTCATCTCACGCGAGCGCTGCACCTCACGAGCTTCGTGCTCGACGTCGACGCCGATCTGGCACCGATCAAGGCGTCCGGCACCGTGTCGGGCGATACGCTCATGTTGCTGACCGTGCGCGGCGCACCGGGCCAGCCCAGTGATACACAGCGCGTCCGCCTCAACGGCCCCGTGCTCCTGCCGACACTCGTGCCCATGGCCGTTGCGCTGGGCGAGCGGCCCCGTGCGGGCGGGTCGTACACCATGCCCGTCTTCGACCCTGTCTCGATGGCACCGCGTGACGTGAAGGTGAAGGTGGACGCGGAGAGCCTCTTCGTGCTCGAGGACAGCAGCACCTTCGACGCGTCGAAACAGCGTTGGGTGGGTGCGCTCCCCGATACGGTGCGTGCATGGCGGCTCGGCACCGAGGCCAGCGGCGCGGCCGGGTTCTCCGGTTGGGTAGACGAGCAGGGGCGCGTCGTGCTCGCCAGGGAGTTCCTTGGCCTGACGCTCGAGCGCCGTCCGTACGAGGTGGCGTTCGAGAACTGGAAGGCCGACGCCGCCCGGCGTGGCACCAACGTCACCGCCGATCGCGACATCTACGAGACGACCGCGATCAGCGCGAACAAGAAGTTGAAGGAGAATCTTCGGGAGCTGCGCGTGACGCTCACCGGTGTGGATCTCGATGGGTTCGATGTAAAGGGCTATCGCCAGCGACTGCGCGGCGACACGCTCACGATCACGCGCGAGGCTCCGGCGGCATTGCAGGCCGCCTACAAGCTTCCCGATGGCGCGACGCACGGGCTGATGGCGCTCTTCCTCGACCCGGAGCCGCTGCTCGAGGTCAGAAGTCCCGAGATCGTGCGACTGGCAACGCGACTGCGCGGCGCCGACACCGATCCGCGCGTCGTCGCCGACCGCATCAACCGCTGGGTCTACGACTCTCTGCGCAAGGAAATCACCGTCGGCGTGCCGAGCGCGCTCAGGACCCTCCACTCGCGCGTCGGTGACTGCAACGAGCACACGCAGCTTTACGTGGCGCTTGCACGCGCCGCCGGCGTTCCGGCCCGTGTGGCGTCCGGACTCGCCTACCTGGACGGAAAATTTTACTACCACGCCTGGCCGGAAGTCTTTCTCGAGCGGTGGGTCGCGGTGGATCCGACGTTCGGACAGTTCCCCGCCGACGCGTCGCATCTGCGCTTCACCGTGGGTGGACTCGGCCGTCAGGCCGAGCTGCTGCGACTGATGGGCGCGCTCCAGATCGACGTCCTCTCCGCTCATTAGAGCGCCGTGCACGCGCCTCCGACCACATAAGAAATGATCAGCCTCCGCCGGCTCACCAAGCGGTACGGCAGCTTCACGGCCGTCGACGCGATCAACCTCGAGGTCCCACGCGGGGAGCTGTTCGGCTTCCTCGGCCCCAACGGCGCCGGAAAGACGACCACGCTGCGGATGATCGCCGGCATTCTGCGTCCAACCGCCGGCGAGATCTCCATTGCAGGCGTGGACCTCCATGCGGATCCCGTCGGCGCGAAGATGAAGCTGGGCTTCATCCCCGACCGCCCCTTCATCTACGAGAAGCTCACCGGCGCGGAGTTCCTCCGCTTCGTCGCCGGTCTGTACGATCAGGAAGGCGCCGAGGTCGAGCATCGGGCGCGCGAGCTGCTCGCCCTGTTCGATCTCGACGAGTGGCGCGACGAGCTCGTGGAGAGCTACAGCCACGGCATGCGGCAGAAGCTGATCATCTCCAGCGCGTTCGTGCATCGCCCCGACGTGATCGTCGTCGACGAGCCGATGGTCGGGCTCGACCCGAAGGCAGCGAGGATCCTGAAGGATCTCTTCCGCGAGTACACACGCCGCGGGCACACGATCATGATGAGCACGCACACGCTCGAGGTGGCGGAGACCCTGTGCGACCGTGTGGCCATCATCGCGCAGGGGAAGATCCGCGCCTCCGGCACGATGGACGAGCTGCGTCGTAGCGCCGACACAGGGACGGAAGGACTGGAGCAGATCTTCCTCCGACTCACCGGCGAGAATGCAGCGCGCGAGCTCGTCGAGGTGCTGGATGCCTGAGTCGGCCGCGGCCGTCGCGGCGCGCCCCGATCCATCGCTCGGCTGGCTGCTCCTCCCCAAGTGGCTCACGGCGCGGGCGCGCGCCATGGCGAACGAGCGCGGGCGCGCAGCGCGCTTCGGGCTGCTCGCGACGATGGGCATTCTGTTCTGGGTGTTCATCTACACCGTGCTGTACCGGCTCCTCGTGTACTTCCGGGGCGTGCCCGATCTGGGGCCCTTTCTCGCCGGCAAGCTGCTCGGGCTGATTCTCGTCGGCTTCTTCTCGCTGCTGCTGCTGTCGAGCATCATCACGGCGCTCTCGAGCTTCTTCCTCGCGCGCGATCTCGATCTTCTGGTCGCCGCGCCGGTGGACTGGCTGAAGCTGTACGGCGCGAAGCTGCTCGAGACGGGTGTGAACGCGAGCTGGATGGTGGTGCTGATGGCCATCCCGATGTTCGCCGCGTTCGGCGTCGCGTACAATGGCGGGCCGCTCTTTCCGCTCATCGTGCTCGCCGTGTTCGTTCCATTTCTCGTCGTGCCGGCGGTAATCGGCAGCGCGATCACGCTGCTGCTCGTGAACATCTTTCCGGCGCGGCGGACGCGTGACATTCTCAGCGTGATCGCCGTGCTCGCGGCGGGCGGCATCGTGCTGCTGTTCCGCATCGTGCGTCCGGAGCGGCTCGCGCGGCCGGAGGGCTTCCGTTCGCTGATGGAGTTCGTGACCATCCTCCGCACGCCCACGTCGCCCTTCCTGCCGAGCGAATGGGTGCAGCGCTCGGTGATCGGATGGCTGAACTACCGGCCCGACTGGGTGTCGGTCTATCTGCTCTGGACCACCGCCGCCGCCGCGTTCGTGCTCGGCGCGCTGCTGCACCGGCGGCTGTACGCGGTCGGGTTCAGCAAGGCGCAGGAGAGCGGCCAGCGCTTCGTTCGCGGCTCGGCGCTTGGCCGTGCGGCACGTCGCGGCATGCACCCACTCGGCAGCCTGAAGCGCGAGCTCGTGCTGAAGGAGCTGCGCCTCTTCTTCCGCGACACCACGCAGTGGTCGCAGCTCATCCTGCTCGCCGTGCTGGTCGTCGTGTACGTGTTCAACATCAAGTACCTCCCGCTGCGGGGCGAAGGGATCACCTTCTTCCTCGTGAACGTGATTCCCTTCCTGAATCTCGTGCTCGCCGGGTTCGTGCTCGCGTCGATCGCCGCGCGCTTCATCTTTCCGAGCGTGAGCCTCGAGGGCCGTACCCTCTGGCTGCTGCGCTCGAGCCCGATGCCCGTGCGAGATCTGTTGTGGGCCAAGTTCTGGGTCGGCACGACGCCGCTGCTGGTGCTCGCGCTCGGGATCGTCGGGGTGACGGATGCACTGTTGCAGGTGAGCGACTTCATGTTCGCCGTGTCGGTCATGACGATCGCCTTGATGACGCTCGCGCTGTGCGGCATGGCGCTCGGTTTCGGAACGCTCTTCCCGCAGTTCGAGACGGAGAACGCGGCGCAGATCCCGACGTCGTTCGGCGGGCTGGTGTTCATGATCGCCGCGATCTCGCTGATCGCAGCCGTGATCGTGCTCGAGGCGCGGCCGGTGTACGGCTACCTCTCGGCGCAGTTCTACAACACACCCACGTCGCCGATGGAGATGTGGCTCGGGTTCGGCGCGGCGGGCGTCCTGTGCGTGATCGCTACGCTGGTGCCCATCGACGTGGCGCGCCGGCGGCTGGAGGCGGTGGAGCGATAGGCCATCCGCCTCTTGCGCTTTCGGTGTTTGTTCGGGATATATCCCGTAACGGATCACCGGAGGGCGGTCATGGAGCGGAACATGGAGCTGGAGCGAAAGCTCGACCTGCTGATGTCGTTGGCCACCGATGACCGCGAGGGGATGCCCGCGGCACCGACTTCTCTCCCGCCACGGCTCCGGCACACGAAAGCGGTCGGTGCGCTGCGGCCCCTCAACATCCGCTCGCTGCGCCCCTTGCCGGGAATGCGGATGTCGCTGCTGCGCGTGCTGATGACCAACGCGTGCAGCTTCAACTGCCACTACTGCCCCATGCGGCGCGACCGCTCCATGCCGCGTACGCTGCTCAAGCCGGAGGAGCTGGTGCGCATCTTCCTCGGCGCGCTGCGCCGCGGCTGGTGCGAGGGGCTGTTCGTGACGACGGGGATTCCGGGGCGCCCGGTGAAGGTGATGGACGACCTCATTCACGCGCTCGAGCTGCTGCGCGAGCGTCACCACTTCCGTGGCTACATCCACGTGAAGATCGTGCCTGGTGCCGAGGCGGCGCAGGTCGAGCGGATCACCGCGCTGGCGAACCGGGTGTCGCTGAATCTGGAGGCGCCGTGTGGTGACAGCCTCGCGCGTATCGCGCCCGACAAGAGCTTCGACACGTCGCTCGCCACGCTCGAGCAGGCGCGCACGCATGTGGTGAGCGAGCGCGAGGCGGAGTCGTATGGACGTCCGCGCGACCAGCTTCATCCCGGCGGCACGGCGGGGATGACGATGCAGTTCGTCGTCGGCGCGACGCCCGACTCCGATCGTTCGCTCATCTCGCGCGTGACCGAGCTGTACGCGCGCGGTGGCATCCATCACGCGCACTTCGCGGCCTTCCGCCCCATTCGCGACACGCCGTTGGAGGGGATGCGCGCCACGCCTGCGCTGCGCGAGCACCGACTGTATCAGGCCGACTATCTATTGCGTCGTTACGGATTCGGCGCGTCGGAGCTCGTGTACGACGATGGCGGCAATCTTCCGCTGGCGCTGGAGCCGAAGATCGCGTGGGCGTTGTCGCACCCGGAGCGATTTCCGGTGGAGATACGGACGGCGTCGCGCAGCGCGCTGATCAGAGTGCCGGGCATCGGTTTGGCGACGGCGCGGCGGATCGTGGAAGAGCGCGGCACGGCGATCCTGCGCGGGCTCGCGGATCTGCGGCGGCTCGGCGTGGTGACATCGCGCGCTGCCGGCTTTCTCACCCTCGGCGGCCGTCGTTTGCAGACGACGCGATGGGCGGAGCAGCTAGGGTTCTGGTCGGCGGACGAGGAAGCGGGAGTGCCGCAGGTCGTGTACGAGGTGAGCCCGGGAACGTTTCGCTGAAGGACGCGATTCGCTGCCGGACGCAGCTCTGTTTCAACGCGGAGCACGGAATTCGTGGATGCGTGACCGATCGCCTCGCTGGATTCTCGTGGGCACGATCCTCGGATCCGGCGCCGTTTTCGTCGAGGGATCCGTCACCATGGTGGCGCTGCCGGCGATCGCGCGCGACTTCCATCTCGGCATCGCCGGGCTGCAGTGGGTGCTCAACGGCTACCTGCTGACCCTCAGCACCCTCATCCTCCTCGGCGGAGCGCTCGGCGATCACTACTCGCGGCGGCGCGTGTTCGTCCTCGGGCTCGCCGGATTCTCCGTTGCGTCGCTTGCATGCGCGCTCGCGCCGAACCTGATGCTCCTCGTCGCGGCGCGCGCGCTGCAGGGTGCAGCCGGCGCGCTCGTCGTGCCCAACAGCCTCGCCCTGCTCGAGACCGCCTATTCGGGTGAGGAGCGCGGCGCGGCGGTGGGACACTGGTCCGCGTGGTCGGCTGTATCGAGCGCGTTCGGCCCGCTCGTCGGCGGCTGGCTCGTCGACGCTGCCTCATGGCGTTGGGTGTTCGTGTGCATCGCACCCTTTGCCGCCGCGGCTGTTGTCGCCGTCGGTTGGCGGCATGAGGAGCGCGAGTCGGCCGCCACAAAGCCGGACGTCGATTACACCGGCGCGGCGCTCGTGACGCTCGGCCTGGCGGGGATCGTCGGCGCGCTGATCGTTGGACCGGATGGCGGCTTCACCCGCCCCGCTGTGCCGGCTGCCGCCATCGGCGGCGCAGCGCTGCTGGTTGCATTCGTCGCCGTCGAGCGACGCGCGACGTCGCCTCTCGTGCCGCTCGACATCTTTCACGAGAGGGAGTTCGTCGGCGTCAATGCCACGACGCTCATCGTGTACGCTGCACTGAATGGACTGTTTTTCCTGCTCATGCTGCAGCTCCAGAGCGTTCTCGGCTACAGCGCGCTGCGAGCGGGCGCCTCGTTGTTGCCGATCAACGTGCTCATGCTGGCGCTGTCGCCGATTGCCGGCCGAGTGGCGGAGCGCATCGGACCGCGCCCGCTCATGACGGGCGGCTCACTCGTCGCGGCGGCCGGCATGCTGCTCTTCACGCGCGTGCAGCCCGGCGCTCCCTATGCGACGTCCGTGCTGCCGGCGGCGATCGTGTTCGGCGTCGGGCTCTCGTCATTGGTCGCGCCACTCACGTCGGTGGCGCTCGGTGCGCTCGGTGAGAGGAGAGCCGGGCTCGCCTCCGGCGTGAACAATGCAGTGGCGCGCCTCGCCGGATTGCTGGCTGTCGCGGTGCTTCCTCTGGCGGCGGGACTCGGCGGCGTGCAGGAGCTGCGCGGCAGCGTGTTCGCCGGCGGTTTTGCGCGCGGCATGATGATCTGCGCCGCACTCTGCGCGGCGGGAAGCGTGATCGCAGCTGTGACCATCCGCGGTTCCGCAGCGACGACGAGGTCCTAGCGTAGAGA
>CAYTKA010000043.1:17124-28151 GCA_964438255.1 uncultured Gemmatimonadaceae bacterium
CGGGCAGATCGTCGCCGTACGACGACTGCTCGGCGCGTGGCCGCCGTAGGCGACGACGACGCGCATACTCTCACGAGGAGATCCATGCTGCAGAAATTCCCGATGTACGCCTACATCCCCGTCGCGAACGTGGCTCGCGCGCGCCAGTTCTACGAGCAGAAGCTCGGCTTCAAGCCCGCGCGCGAGGCGGCCGGCGGTGTCATCTACGAGTTCGGAGGTGGCACCGCATGCTTCCTGTATCCGACACCCAACGCCGGGACGTCGAAGGCGAGCCAGGCGTTCTGGCAGGTGGACGACGTGGAGCGTGAGGTCGCGGAGCTGAGATCCCGCGGCGTGACGTTCGAGGAGTACGACATGCCGGGGCTCAAGACCAAGAACGGCATCGCCACCGGCGGCGGTGCGAAGAGCGCGTGGTTCAAGGACACCGAGGGGAACATCATGGCGGTGGTCCAGAGCGTGACGACACCTGATCGCAGGTGAGCCGCAGGGATGTTTTGGTAAGTTGTCATCCGCGACTCGAACCGATTCAGTACGGATCGAGCACACTCACTCCCCGATGCTCCACGTCGCGTAGATTCCTGGTGACGAACGTGAGCGCGTGGACTTGCGCCGTGGCGAGAAGCAGCCCGTCAACGAGCGGCAGGGGACGGCCATTTGCCTCGCCTGTGGCTCGCAGCACGGCCCATGCGTCAGCGACCCGGTCGTTGACGGGAAGGACGCGTTCCTGGAACTGACGCGGGAGTGCCGTCTGGAGCCATGTCATCAGCTCGACGCGCTTCCGGCCTGACGGGAGCCGCTCGACTCCGTAGCGCAGCTCACCGAGCGTAAGGGCACTTATCGCCAGGCCATTCGACGCCTGAGCGCTCAGCCAGGCGGTGAGTTTCGGATAGTGCTGCGGCCGCGCAGCGTCGGAGAGGACGCACGTGTCAAGAAGGAAGAGCACGCGCGAGAGCTCCTATTGGGAGGTGCTCAGAGATCGACAGCACGTCCGACATCACGCGGCCGCGCCACCTGCAGCGTGGTATCAGCGAGTGGCGACTGCCGGAGAAAGTCAACGAGCGTCTGTTCCGGCGTAGTGAGCTTAGCATACTCGCGAGCCGACATCACGACGACAGCCTCTTCGCGGCCGCGCATGACGACTTGAGGACCAGCCGCGAGCGCTCGCCGAACGAGCTCGCTGAACTTGGCTTTGGCGTCCTGGAGAGACCAGCGAGTGAGGGCTGTAGAGAGCATCGAGCCTCCCAGAGGGTTCTGGGAAGCTAGTCAGTCTAGTCAGCTAAGTAAAGCAGGAGTCTTCAATTCTCTCATAAGCGAGCCCGACTGACCGCCGATTGACCACCGAATACAGTGCTCATGCACCTACTCGGCATCGTGAATCGCTGGCTGCTGAAGGAGTCCCCGCCTTGCGAAGGATTCCACTGGTACGCGATCTACCCTTGGTCCGCGGATACTTCCGCGTCCGCGCGCTCGACCTGGCGGATGCCGATCGCCGGCCTGTTGGGCGCGGTCAATCGCGAGACCGTGGCATTCCTCCTGCCGAGCCATCCTGAGTTCGCCACCGACTGGCTGGTCGACAAGGAGATCCCGACACTCGCTCGCTGCGCTCGCTCCTGCGGGATGACAAGAGGGGGCAGCTCGCTGCGCTCGGTCTACCGGATGAATATCCCTTCTAAGCGGCGAGCGCGTGTCCGCAACTGGTACAGTAGGCCGCGCCGGATTCGGTGACGCCGGCGCCGCAGCTCGCGCACGCGCCGGCGAGGAAGAGCCCGCACGTCGAGCAGTACGCGGCATCCGGCTCCGGGCGCGGCCCGCAGCGCGCGCAGCTGCGCAGCTGCGCACGGTACGCGCGCACCACCGCTTCGGCCTCGTCCTCCGGATCACCGGCGGTGGTGCTCGCCGCGCGCATGGCCGCGAGCGCACGCTCGGTATAGCGCGCCTTCAGATCGGCGTAGTCCGCGTCCGACAGCTTACCGGTCGCGCGATCGAACTCGATCTCACGCAGCGCGACGATCGCTTCGTGCTCGGACGAGGGCGATCGTGCCCCGCTCGGAGTACGACGCACCGGCGCCGGCGCCTCACCCGCGAGCAGCGGGTAGAGCACGTACGCGAGCGCCAGCACGGCGAGCAGTGTCCCGACGATCAACGCCTGCATCAGTCGTCCTGCCGAATCGCTGCGTCGAGCCGCGCCAGCTCCTCGGCAGTCGCGCGCACGTCGCCGGGCGACGTCGGGGCTGGCGCCGATCGCGCGCTCGCACCGCGGCGCCGCATCCCGCGCAGCACGACGGCGATGCCCGCCGCGCCTGCCCCGACCGCGATGAACGGCACGAGATAGCCCGCCCAGTTGAATCCCTCGCGCTTGGGCGACATCAGGGCACGCTCGCCGTACGTGCCCACGAAGGCGTCGAGGATCTCCTGCGCCGAGTAGCCTCCATCCACGAGCGACATCACGTCGCGATGCATGGCGGGCGAGACCTGACAGGAGAAGTCGGTCGTGCGGCAGGTGTAGACGTCGAGCGTGCAGCCGCACTGACAGCGGAGCTGGTGCTCGAGCGCGTCGCGCTCGTCGGCGCTCATCGACCGCACCGCGCCGGGCTTGGGCGCGCGGCGCACCGACCTCGCCGCCCCCTGGTTCATGTCGAACAGGTTCGACGTCGTCCCCTGTGCCGGTGCGCCGCTCTGCGCGAGCGCGCGAGGAGCGGCCAGCACCGCCAGCCCGCTCACCGCGAGGCGGGCGAGGAACTCCCGACGCTGCATCACGGCGCTCCCGCGAGCTCCGGCCGGCGCGCCGGCTCGAGCGTCGCCACGTAGCCGCCCGCGCGCTGCCGCGCCGCCTGCGGCCACATCACGATCAATCCACCGAGGGCCATGATCATGCCGCCGATCCAGACCCACACGACGAGTGGGTTGAAGCTGATGCGCAGCTCCGCCGTCTCGTCGCGCACACCGGCGAGCACGACGTAGAGATCCATCGCCGCCGACGTGCGGATGCCGACCTCGGTGCTCGGCTCGAACTGCGGCTGCTTGTTGCTGTCGAAGTACTGGCGCTTCTCGCTCGTGAGAATTCCCTGCCGCACGCCGTCGCGCCACACCTCCAAGCCCACGGCGGTGACGAAGCGATTCAGCGTCTCCGAGGTGGACACGCCCTGGCTGACGAACTTCCAGTTGTGCCCGAGTGGATCGACGAGCTCCTTCGTCTCCCCTGCCCTCAGCTGCACGTCGTGATCGCGCTTGAACGCGAGGCCGGCGAAGGCGCAGAAGAGAATGACGATCCCCGCGTGCACGATGTAGCCGCCGTACCGGCGGCGATTGCGCGCGACGAGCCGCATCGTCGCGACGGGAATCGACTCGGCGTGCATCGAGTGCCGCGCGCCGATGCCCTTGTAGAATTCCTGGCCGATCGTGCCCGCCACGAACCCCGCCAACGTATAGGCGACGAGCGCGTGGAAGTTGCGCATGCCGAGCGCCGCGAGCAGGACGCCGACGGCCAGCCCGAACATCACCGGCGCAGCGAACTGTCGCTGCAGATTCGACGTCGACGCCTTGCGCCACGCGATCAGCGGCCCCACGCCCGTGAGGCCGAGCAGCAGCAGGCCGAGCGGGATGTTGACGGTGTTGAAGAACGGTGGACCGACGGTGATCTTCGACCCGCGTACCCACTCGCTGAGGATCGGGAAGAGCGTGCCCCACAGAACCGAGAAGGCGATGCCGACGAGCACGAGGTTGTTGTAGAGGAACGCGGCCTCGCGGCTCACCATGCTCTCCAGCTCCGCCTTCGCCTCGAGGTCCTTCAGCCGCGTGGCGACGAAGTAGATCGTCGCACCCGTGCAGAGGAAGAAGAAGGTGGCGAACCATGTCCCGACGGGAGATTGCGCGAAGGAGTGCACGCTCTCGATCACGCCGCTGCGCGTGATGAAGGTGCCGAAGATGGCGAGCAGGAACGTCGTCACGACGAGCACGACGTTCCACTTGCGCAGCATCCCGCGCTTCTCCTGGATCATGATGGAGTGCAGGAACGCCGTCCCCGTGAGCCAGGGGAGGAAGCTCGCGTTCTCCACCGGGTCCCACGCCCAGTAGCCGCTCCAGCCGAGCTCGACGTACGCCCACCACATCCCGAGCGTGATGCCAACGGTGAGGAAGAACCACGACACGAGCGACCAGCGTCGCACGATGCCGAGCCATTCGGCGTCGAGCTTGCGCGTGACGAGGGCGGCGATGGCGAAGGCGAAGGGGATCGTCGTGGCCACGTAGCCGAGATAGAGATTCGGCGGATGGATCGCCATCCCGGGATTCTGGAGCTGCGGGTTCATCCCGCGGCCGTCGGCGGGGACGAAGCTCAGCCGTTCGTACGGGTTCGCCTTGAAGCAGGTCGTCGCGATGAAGAAGACCAGCACGGCGGCGAGCGTACCGCAGGCCCAGGGCGCCAGGTCGCGCGCCTTGTCGCGCACCGACCAGATGGCGAGCGCCGAGTAGACGGAGAGGATGAGCGCCCAGAAGAGCATCGAGCCCGCCTGCCCCCCCCAGAAGGCGGCGAACACGTAGATCTTCGGCATGTTCGCACTCGTGTTCGACGCGACGTACTTGAGCGAGAAGTCGTGCGTCAGCAGCGCGGTCCACAGCCCGAGTGATGCGAGCACGATCATGGCGCACGTCGCGTAGAGGCCGCGGCGCCCGCTCGCCACGAGATCCTCGCGTCCCATGGCGCCGCCGGCGAACGACGTGACGACTGTCCACGCCGCCATGAGCAGCGCGACCCACAGCGACAGCTCACCGACGAGGATCACGCGCGCGTTCCCGCGCCGGCCCTGTAGCCCGGCGTCCGCTTGTACTTGTCGCCCTGCCCGGGCGCGTTCTCATAGCGCGACGCGCATTTGGCGAGCAGCGTGGTCGCGCGGAAGGTCCCATCCTCGCCCATGCGCCCTTCGACGACGACGTCGACGCCGTCGGTGAAGGTATCGGGGGCGATGCCGCGATAGACGACGGGGAACGCCTGCGCGCCGTCGGTGACGCGGAACGCATACTCACGTCCACCCGGGACGCGCTGGATGGAGCCGGGCACGACCCGCGCGCCGAGCTTGACGCCGGTGTTCCTGAACGATGGATCGGCAGCGAGCTTCGCCGAGAGCTCGGTCGGGGTCAGGTAGTACATCCCGGTATCCTTGATGGACGTCGCCATCAAGTATCCGGCCGTCCCCAGCACGAGGGCGCCGCCGATGAGAAACCTGGTTCGCGCCGATGTCATACAGCGATCGAGGGAGAGAGATGCTGCAATATATAGCGTCTGACGGTCGGACGGTGATCCCGCAGGAGCGAGCGCAGCGATGTCTGCCACGTCATCCCGCAGGAGCGAGCGCAGCGATGTCTGCCACGTCATCCCGCAGGAGCGAGCGCAGCGAGCGACTGTCGGGATCTACTCTATGAATCGCGATCTCGACCCAGTGAATAGATCCCGACACTCGCTCCGCTCGTGCGGGATGACAGCACTGCAGACCGTCCGACCGTCCGACCGTCCGACCACTCACCTCGCCGTGCGCGAGAGCAGGATGGTCATCGCCCCAGCCCCCACCGCATCCCACACGAGATCCTTCGCACTCGGGTCACCCTGGTGCGTGGCGTCGTACAGCTCCTTCCCCACCCCTACCGTTGCCGTCGTCGCTGTCGCGCCGATCAGCGCCGCGCTGTGCGAGACGCCGGCGCCGCGGAGCGCGCCATACGAGACGCTCTGCACGAAGGCGGAGCTGAAGAAGTGCTGGAGCTTGTCGGGACTCAGCCAACCATCACCGGCGGGTACGGCGGGCGTGTTGCCGTTGAGCGAGAAGATGAGGAGAAAGCCGCGCACGTCACGCAACGCTCCGCCTGGCGCCGGGCTGGAGCCGCGCACGGATCAGGGCGAGGGCCCGATCGAGCAGTGCGCGATTCCCCGGCGCATGAATCCAGCTACTCGCACCGCTCGGGTGCGGCAGGGGGATGGCGACCGACCGTCCCCCCTCGTGTGCGATCCCATGCTCGCGTCCCACGACTTCATCGAGCGGCCGCGCGCCGAGGAAGCGGTCGATCGCCAGCCGGCCGACGGGGATCACGATCGCCGGTCTGATGATCCGGAGCTCGTCGTCGAGCCAGCCGCCGCACAGGGCGCGCTCGCGGGGCGTCGGCACGCGATCGCCGCGGCCGGACGGGTGCGGCCCGGGATAGCAGCGCGTCACGGCGGCGATGTACAGCCAGTCGCGGGCCGTCGCTTCGTCCATTCCCGCCTGCTCGAGCCAACGGAACAGCGTCTTTCCTGCTCGGCCGGCGAACGGCTTGCCACCGCCGGTCTCCGTCTGTCCCGGTGCCTGCCCGACGAGCATGGCCCGCGGCGCGCGCGACGACGACACGATCGGCACGACCTCCGACGGATGCGCGCAGCGGCGGCACGCAGCGAGCCGAGCAGAATGTGCATCCAGCGCGCGGGCGAGTGAGGAGTGGGACATGCGTTATTCTACCTCGTCGCGGCGGTGGCGTGCCATGAGTGCGGCCGCCGGACTCCCTGCTCTCGACTCTCGGCTCCTCCGCCGGCGCTCGGGAAAATGCTTGTCGAGAAAGCGTATCAGGGCCCTCTCCTCGGGTGAATGCGCGTAACCATCCGCCCCCGGCTTGTGTCGCGCGCTCAGGCGGATCGTTTCCCCGTCGTCGAGGTATCGCGCCACCACGATGGGGTGCACGTAGGACTTCCTGCAGATCGCCGGCGTGTTGCCCAGCTCCGACGCAACGAGCCGCATCGCCGTCGCGACGTTGCGCTTCGCTTCGGTTTCATTGCGCGGGGGTCCCAGCTCGGCGAGCACCGTCGCGGCGCGCAGGGTGCCGCCCCAGGTACGGAAGTCCTTCGCGCTGTATTGGACGCCGAGCGTCTCGTGCAGGTAGGCGTTCACGTCGCGCGCCACGAGGTTGCACCAGCGCGTGCCCTCGCAGTAGCGGAAGAGCCGCGCACCGGGAGACGCGAGGTGCCGCTTCACCAGTCGCGCCAGCTCGCGATCCGTCACGACCTGGCGCTGACGAATGGCACGCTTGCCGACGTACGTGAAGACCGCACACCCGTCCTCCACCGCCACGTGGCGCTTGCGCAGTGTCGCGATGCCGAACGTCCGGTTCTCCTCGGCGTATCGCTCGCCGCCGACGCGAAAGAAGCTCTCGCTGATCAGCCGCACCACGGCCGCGGCCACGGCGCGCTTGGACGGGGTGCGCGACGCAGCATGTGAGCGGATGCGTGCGCGCAGGTCGGGCAGATCCTTCGCCAGCTCCCGCATGCGATAGTATTTGCGCAGTTGCCCCCGCTGCACGGCGCGTGCGTGATAGCGGTATTGCTTCCGCCCTTTCACGTCGATCCCCCAGGCCTGGATCTCCGCGCGCGCGCTCGGCGCGATGTGCACGTCCGTCCAGCCGGGCGGGATCACGAGCGCGCGGATGCGCTCGAGGGTGCGCGCGTCGCGCACGGGGCGCCCATCGGCATGCACGTAGCGGAAGCGGGTCTTGGACCCGAGGCGTCTGATCCATTCGGCCATGGCAAGCGGGCTCAAGGCAAAACGCGGTCCGCCCATTTAGATTGCGTGGTCACCAACTCCCTGGTCCGACGCGCTCACCATGGCCTACGAGCTCCTCACCTTCGACGTCGCCGACCGGATCGCCACGATCACGGTCAACCGCCCCGACAAGCTCAACGCGCTGAACGATGCGCTCGTCGACGAGCTGCGCATCGCGATTGCCGAGGCGCGCCGCCGACACGACGTCGGCGCCATCCTGTTGACCGGCGCCGGACGTGCGTTCGTCGCCGGAGCGGACATCGGCGAGCTCATCGATCAGAGCGCCCTCGAGGGCAAGCGGCGCGCGGTCCGCGGGCAGCAGGTATTCCGCCGCTTCGAGACCTCGCCCAAGCCGACGCTCGCCGCCATCAATGGCTTCGCGCTCGGCGGCGGGTGCGAGCTGGCGATGGCGTGTCACCTCCGCATCGCGTCCGAGACGGCGAAGTTCGGGCAGCCCGAAGTGAAGCTCGGCATCACGCCCGGATATGGCGGGTCGCAACGACTGCCGCGGCTCGTCGGCAAGGGACGCGCGCTCCAATTGCTCCTCACCGGCGAGATGATCGACGCCGCTGAAGCGTATCGAATCGGCCTCGTGAACCAGGTCGTGCCGGCGGCGGAGCTGATGAGCACGGCGCGCGGAATGCTGACGACGATTCTCTCCAATGGTCCGCTCGCCGTCGCGCATTGCATCGAGGCCGTCGACCGCGGGCTCGACATGGCGATCGAAGATGCCACCGCGCTCGAGACAGCGTACTTCGGCATGCTGTCGGCGACGCGCGACAAGGCGGAAGGAATGAAGGCCTTCCTCGAGAAGCGGCCGGCGAAGTTCACCGGCAAGTGATGCCCGGCGACGCGCGCGTCGTGCTCCGCTCGCTCGCGCTGCGCGACTTTCGCAACTTCACGCGCGCCGACCTGGCCTTTCCTTCGGCGGGCGCCGCGGTCGTCGGTGAGAATGGGCAGGGGAAGTCCAACCTGCTCGAGGCGATCTACTATCTGCACCTGCTCCGTTCCGTGCGTGGCGCGCGCGACGTGGACGTCGCACGGTTCGGCGCGCCCGGCTTTCACGTTGCCGCGCGCACCGAGGGGGGCGCGCACCATGAGATCTCGGCAGGCTTCGAGCGGCAGGGGCGGCGCAAGCGCGTCAAGCTGGACGGCGCCGAACCGTCGCGCTTGAGCGACGCCCTCGGCGCGCTCCCGTGCGTGCTCTTCTCGCCGGCCGACGTCGAGCTCGTCGCCGGCGCGCCGAGCGCGCGGCGTCGCTACCTCGACATCGTGCTCGCCCTCTCGTCGCGGCCGTATCTCGCAGCGCTCCAGCGTTACCGCCATGCCCTGGCGCAGCGCAACGCCGCCCTGCGCGACGCCGTGCGCGGCGGGGCCGGCGGTAGCAAGACGGCGCAGCGCGTCGCGGTGTGGGAGGCGCCCCTTGCCGAGCATGGCGCCGTACTCTGGCGCGAGCGCGTGGAATGGTCGTCGCAGGCGAGTCCCCGCTTCGCCGCCGCATGTGCGGCGATCGGCGAGCGCGCGCCGGTCGGACTGCGCTATGCGACGGCGCTGGAGCCGGCGTCGCGCGACGCCGCCGACGTGGCGGCTGCGCTCGCGCGCGCGCTCGAGCAGAAGCGAGCGCTCGACGTTCGCCGCGGGCTCACGCATGCCGGGCCGCACCGCGACGATCTCACACTGACTCTGGACGGGCGCGAGCTGCGCGCGTTCGGCTCGGCGGGACAGCAGCGCACCGCAGCGATCGCGCTGCGTCTACTCGAGCGCGACACGCTGCGCGAGCGTCTTGGCGCTGCGCCGATCCTGCTCCTCGACGATCCGTTCGCCGAGCTCGACGTGCGCCGCTCGGCAAGGATCCTCGAGCTGCTTGCCGAGCATGGGATGGGACAGACTCTGCTCACGGTGCCGCGCGAGACGGATATCCCGCCGGCGCTCACACGACTCGAGCGTTGGCGCATCGCCGACGGCGTCGTGCGCCCGGACAACGGTGCGCATCGAGGTGCGGCGTGAGCCCGGCACGGAAGAAGAAACCGTCACCGATCAGCGATGTGTTGGCCGGCGTCCTCAAGGACACCGGGATCGCAGCGCGCGTCGAGCAGGCGGGGATCATTCCAGAGTGGCCGTCGCTCGTCGGGGCACAGATCGCGAGCGTGACGGAGCCGATGTCGATCACGCCGGATGGAACGCTGTTCGTGACGGTCACGACGAACGCCTGGATGAACGAGCTGTCGCTGTTGGAGCCCGAGCTGTTGCGCGCCGTGAACGTGAAGGAGGGGCGGGCGCCGGTGAAGAAGATCCGATGGGTTTTGAGACGGTAGGGCGACGTGCAGCGACATTGCGTCATCGCAAAGGATGACGTGGCGCCTCGCACGACCGACACGCCCCTCATCGTGCGACGATTTGTGATATCGATAACCCATTGAAGGACAAAGGGTTACGGCGTGACCGGCCTGTTGCGTTCCAGCCCAAAAAGGCTTACATTCAAACCTTTAGGGGCTACCCTACTTTCGGTTCGTATTCGGTAGCGGTTTCAGCGACATACCCGAGCGGAGTTCATGGCAAAGACGACCGAACAGCCTGCGATCAAGGAGTACGGCGCAGGACAGATCACCGTGCTCAAGGGCCTCGAGGCGGTACGCAAGCGCCCGGGCATGTACATCGGCTCCACCTCGGAGCGGGGCCTGCACCACCTCGTGTATGAGGTCGTGGACAACTCGATCGACGAAGCACTCGCGGGCTATGCGAATCGCGTCGACGTCATCATCCACGCCGATAACTCGATCACCGTGGAGGACAACGGCCGCGGCATTCCGGTCGACATCCATCCGGTGGAGAAGATTCCCGGCGTCGAGCTCGCGATGACCGTGCTGCACGCCGGCGGGAAGTTCGACAAGGACACCTACAAGGTCTCCGGCGGACTGCATGGCGTGGGCGTCTCCGTCGTGAACGCGCTCTCCGAGCGCCTCAAGGTGTGGATCAAGCGCGACGGCAAGGAATACTACATGGACTTCGTGCGTGGCGACACGCAGACGAGGCTCAAGGTGCTCGGCGACGCCCCCAGGAAGCAAACCGGCACCAAGGTCTGGTTCAAACCGGACCATCTCATCTTCACCGAGCTGGTCTACAACTACGGCACGCTGGCGTCGCGCCTGCGCGAGCTGTCCTTCCTCAACAAGGGCGTCACGATCACGCTCAAGGACGAGCGCGCCGAGCAGGAGAAGGAAGAGACCTTCCTCGCCAAGAACGGGCTGCGGGAGTTCGTGCAGCATCTGAACACGAACCGGAAGCCCCTGCACAACGAGGTCATCTACCTCGAGACGGAGAAGGACGGCGTCGGGATCGAGCTGGCGCTCCAGTACAACGACGGCTACAACGACACCGTCTTCTCGTTCGTGAACAACATCAACACGCACGAGGGGGGCACGCACCTCACCGGCTTCAAGTCGGCGCTGACGCGCGTCATCAACCAGTACATCC
>CAYTKA010000044.1:0-27890 GCA_964438255.1 uncultured Gemmatimonadaceae bacterium
TCGCCGACGAGGAGATGGTCGTCACCATCTCGCACTCGGGCTACATCAAGCGCACGTCGGTGTCGTCGTACAAGAAGCAGCGGCGCGGCGGTCGCGGGCTGAACGGGCAGGCGCTCAAGGACGAGGATTTCATCGAGCACCTGTTCGTCGCCAGCACGCACGAGTACCTGCTCGTGTTCACCGAGGATGGGCGCTGCTTCTGGCTCAAGGTCCACGAGATCCCGCAGGCCGGCCGCGCGGCCAAGGGGAAGCCGGTGGTCAACCTGATCAACGTGTCGCCCGACACGAAGGTTCAAGCCATTTTGCCGGTGCGCGAGTTTCGCGATGATCAGTTTCTGCTCTTCGCCACCAAGCAGGGCACGGTGAAGAAGACAGCGCTCTCCGCCTACGCCAACCCGCGCAGCAACGGGATCAAGGCGATCAAGATCGAGCAGGGCGACGAGCTGATGGACGTGCAGATCACGAGCGGCACGAACGACATCGTGCTCGCCACGCGGCACGGTCTGTCGATCCGCTTTCACGAGCAGGACGTGCGCGAGATGGGCCGCGACACGACGGGGGTGAAGGGGATCGAGCTCGGACCCCGCGACGAGGTCATCGGCATGGTGGTGATCAAGCGCGAGGCGACGCTGCTCGTCGTTGCGGAGAAGGGGATCGGCAAGTGCTCGCCGATCGACGACTACCGCGTGCAGAAGCGCGGCGGGAAGGGGATCATCACGATCCACCGGACCGAGAAGACGGGCGATGCGGTGTCGATCATGGAGGTCCTGCCCGAGGACGAGCTGATGCTCATGACGAAGCAGGGCGTCCTCATTCGCATGCCGGTGAAGGGGATTCGGGTGGCCGGCCGCAACACCCAGGGGGTCAAGTTGGTCAACCTCGACCCGAAGGACCTCGTGATGGCGGTGGCGCGCGTCGTCCCGGAGGAAGAGGGCGACGCCGACGAGGGGGTGGAGGGGGAACCCGAGTCGGTCGGCGCAGACGACGGGAGCGAGGAGTAACCTTCGTTCCTCCGACGATTCCGAGGCCCCGGTGCGAGCTGCACCGGGGCCTCGCCGCATTCGGCCTGCCTTTCCGCCTGTCCCCTTCGGCGCTACCTTAGCGAATTGCGGTCACAGTCCATCACTGTCACCCCGTGAGCTGGCCCGTCGATCCGGACCCGCAGGCGCCCGCTGTAGCTCAGACCAGCGGTCCGACGCTCGAGATGCCCGTCTCCACCCCGGAGCTGGTGGAGGCGCTTCGTCACGACCGCGAGGTTCTGGTTCGCGAGGCGATCCTCTGGCAGCGGTGGATTCGCTATGTCGGATTCATCGCGCTGGTTGCGATGGCGTTCGTCTTCGGCGGCGACCGAGCCAGGATGCTGCTGCCGATGGTGGCGGTCGTGCTCGGCTACGTGCTGTGCGTGGCGCTGACGGCGGCGGTGGTGCGGCGAGCCGACACGGTGCACGAGACACGGCTCCCGGCGTTTCTGGTCACGGCGGACGTGCTCGCCCTCACCGGGTTGATCTGGCTCAGCGGCGGACCCGTCGACGCGAACCGCCTCCTCGTGCCTGCGCTCCTCGTCGTCCAGCTCGCGGTGTTCTACTTCGGGCGCGGACTCGGGACGTACGCCGGTGTGATCGTCGGGATCGCATACGTCGCCATCGCACTGCTGCTGCCGCAGCGGATGCCCGGTCCGCGCCCGGACGTCTCGCAGGTGCTGTTCACCTTCGGGCTCTTCGCCGTGGTGTGTGGGGTGCTCATCACGGCGTACGGCGGCTTCCGCGCGCGCATGAATCGCCTGCGTCTCTTCTGCAAGCTCGTCGAGGAGGGGGATCTCACGCCGGCGCTCCCGCTCGGCATGGAGAAGCGGCCGGATGATCTCACGCTGCTCGCGAAGAGCTTCGACGCGATGCGCACGCGGCTCGCCGAACAGATCGGCACCGATCCGCTGACGGGATGCCTGAATCGTCGCGCGCTGGAGACGCGGCTGCGGGTGGAGTGGCGGCAGGCGAAGCGCCGCGGCTCGACGGTGGCGGTGCTGGCGATCGACCTCGATCACTTCAAGGAGATCAACGATACCCGCGGACACCCGTTCGGGGACGTGGTGCTCCAGGAGCTGACGGGGATCATGAAGTCGACGGCGCGGGACACCGACGCGGTGGCGCGACTGGGTGGCGACGAGTTCGTGATCGTGCTGCCGGACACGGGATGGCAGGGCGCGCTCACCTTTGCCGAACGGCTGCGCCGCAAGGTGGATGATTTCTCCTTCGGTTCGGCGACGGGCGCGATCGGGCTGACGATCAGCGTCGGCGTCGCCCTGGCGCGCGGGACGGATCCAATCTCGCCGGAGATGTTGCTTCAGGAGGCGGACCGCTCGCTGTACAAGGCGAAGAGCGGGGGGCGGAACAGGATCTTTGCGTGACCGGGGCGAAGGGTTTGACCTGGTTTTTCCTGTCGAGGGTTGAACTGGTTTGGTGGTGTGCCAGGTTGGTACAAGGTACAGGGCGAGATCAGGTGGCCGGATTGAGCTACATCGAGCCGCATAAGGCGTCCCAGTACGCAATACCGAGTACCCGTACCTCATACCAACCTCAGCCCCGACAAACTTCAAACGCCATAACGTGCCAATGAGCACCCTAGTAACCCTGGACGACCTAAACGCCGCAGCAACCCGCATCGCCCCTGTCGCCGTGCGTACCCCGCTATTGCCCTTCGACGCCGCCTCGGAGAAGCTGGGCGGCGGCAGGCGGGGCGCGGAGATCTGGGTCAAGCCGGAGATGCTCCAACGTGGCGGGGCGTTCAAGTTTCGCGGCGCGTACAACTTTCTCGCGCAGCTCAGCGACAAGGAACGCGCGCGCGGCGTGATCGCACCGTCGTCCGGGAACCACGCGCAGGCCGTGGCGCTGGCGGCGCAGTTGTTCGGCGTGAAGGCAGTCGTCGTCATGCCGACGACGGTTACACCTGCCAAGCGTGCCGGCGCCGAACGACTCGGCGCGCGCATCGAGCTCGCGGGCACGACGACCCAGGATCGTTACGAGCGCGCCGTCGAGCTGGTGGAGCAGGAGGGGCTCACGATGGTGCCGCCGTACGATCACGAGTGGATCATCGCGGGGCAGGGCACCGTCGGGCTCGAGATCGCCGCCCAGATGCCGAACGTCGAGACGGTGCTTGTGCCCGTGGGCGGCGGCGGATTGAGCGCCGGCGTTGCGGCGGCGATCAAGCTGCGCACGCCTGGAGGGAGGGCGCGCGTGATCGGCGTCGAGCCAAGCGGGGCGCCGAAGCTGTCGAAGGCGCGCGAGGCGGGGAAGCCGGTGCGCATTCCGTCGTCGGCTGGACTGGCCGACGGGCTGCTCGCCGTGGAGGTGGGCAGCCTCACCTTCGCACACCACGAGCGGTACGTCGACGAAGTGGTGCAGGTGGACGACGCGGCGTTGCGCTGCGCGATGCGACTGCTGCTCGATCGAATGAAGCTCGTGACAGAGCCGAGTGGCGCGATCACCGTCGCCGCGCTCATGGAGGGCATCGTGAAGCCCTCGGGGAAAACCGTGGTCGTGCTGAGCGGCGGAAACATCGAATGGCCGGGCCTCGTACCGCTTCTCGCCGACCAGTGACGCCATGAACCGCTGCCCGACCTGCGGCACCACGTACGCCGACGACGCGCGGTTCTGCACGCGCGACGGCTCCAAGCTCGTCGCGATGCCGACGCCGAAGACGGAGACACCGGCGCGCGGCAGCCCGACGCTGGCCGGTCGCGCAGAACGGCCGTTGCCGGTGACGCACACCAATCTCGTCGGGCGGGTGCTCGACCGGCGCTATCAGATCGAACGCAAGATCGGCGAAGGGGGAATGTCGTTCGTGTACCTCGCCACCGACATCTCCTCGAAGGAGCAGTTCGCCATCAAGGTGCTCTCGGCCGCCCTGTCGCGCGATCAGAACGCCATGGCGCGCCTCAAGCGCGAGGCAAGCCTCGGCATGCGCCTCGCCCATCGCAACGTCTGTCACATCATCCGGCTCGGCGAGACGCAGGACGGGCTGGTGTACGTCGTCATGCCGTTCGTGCAAGGGGAGATCCTCTCCGACCGCAACAACCGGAAGGGGACGCTGCCGCTCGACGAGGTGGTGCACTTCGTGAGCGACATCGCTTCCGGACTGCAGGTTGCGCACGAGCTGAAGATCGTGCATCGCGATCTGAAGCCCGAAAACGTGATGATCGCGAAGGACGCGGCCGGCGTGGAGCGCGCGGTGGTGATGGACTTCGGCCTGGCGAAGGAGCGTCGCGCCGATGCCGAGCTGCAGAAGCTCACGGCGACGGGGATCATCCTGGGCACCCCCGAGTTCATGAGCCCCGAGCAGCTGCGCGGCAAGCCGCTCGATGGGCGCACGGACGTGTACTCGCTCGCGCTGATGACCTTCGAGATGTTGACGGCGCGGCTCCCCTTTGCCGGCCGCACACAGCAGGAGATGATGATTGCGCGGCTGCGCAACGAGCCCACGCCGCTGCGTCAGGCGCGCCCGGAGCTGAACTATCCGGAGGCGGTGGAGAAGGTCCTGCTCAAGGGGATGAACCGCGATCCGGATGCCCGCTACCAGAGCGCGCCGGAGTTCGCCGCCGCCCTCGCGCAGGCGGCGAACGGCAACGCCGGCGACGCCGGGGTACTCTCGCGCTTCTTCAAGCGATAGCCGTATCGTAGCTTTCCCGTGACCGCCGGGACCGCCCCGCGGCGATGACGACCAGAGGAAGCCAATGCAATCGAGCCGCATCATCCTGACCAGCGTTGTTGCCGCGGCCGTGCTCGCCGCGTATCACGTTCGCTCCTCCGACGCCGCGCCTGGGAGCGCGGCGCTCGACCCACGGGCCCACGCCGCCGATACGGCGCTCGGCGGACGTCTCACCGTGCCGAGCGGATTCCACGTCAACTACTTCGCGAACGGCATCAAGGGAATTCGGTTCATGGCCGTCGGACCGGACGGCTCGATCTACGTCAGCCAGCCCGGTGCCGGTCGCGTCGTACGCTTCCTCGACAACAATCATGACGGCGTCGCCGACACGATGATCGTCGCCCTGAGTGGCCTCAATCGGCCGCACGGCCTCGCCTTCCACAAAGGCTTCCTGTACGTCGCGAATACCGACGGCGTCGTGCGCGTGCCGCTTGGCGGGAACGGCATCCCGAGAGGCGTGCCGGTGTACGTCAATCACTTCGAGGGCGGCGGCGGCCACTGGACGCGCACCGTGATCTTCGGCCCGGACAGCGCGATGTACGTCGCCGTCGGCTCCACGTGCAACATCTGCGTAGAGAAGAATCCCGAGCGTGCCACGGTGCTGCGCTTCAACGAGGACGGCAGTGGGAAGCGCATCTTTGCCACCGGACTGCGCAACGCCGTCGGCCTCGCCGTGAATCCGACGACGCGCCAGATCTGGGTCACGCAGAACGAGCGCGACAACATCACGCCGAGCCACGAGGATCTCCCGCCGGAGGAGATCAACATCCTGGTTCCCGGCGGCGATTATGGCTGGCCGTACTGCTATGGGAACCGCATTCCCAATCCGGAGTACGACGACGCGGCTCGCTGCGCCCGGACCATTCCTCCGGCGCTCGAGATGCAGGCGCACTCGGCACCGCTCGGGCTCTCGTTCCTGAATCGCGCGACGACCTTTCCGGCGGATTGGCGCGGCGATCTGCTCGTCGCCTTCCACGGCTCGTGGAACCGCGACGTGCCGACGGGCGCGAAGGTGGTGCGGGTACACGTGCAGAATGGCAAGCCGGTGAGCGCGGAGGATTTCATCACCGGCTGGCAGGGCCCTGATGGGCGTCGCTGGGGTCGTCCGGTCGACGTGATCGTTGCGCCCGACGGATCGGTGCTGATCTCCGACGACATGGGCGGGTCGATCTATCGTGTGACACACTGAGGTACCAGTCGAGGTCTCGACCTTTGCGAGCGCTGCTTCCTCTGATCACCGCCGCCGCCGCCGCCGTCGCACAGGCGCAATCGCCTGCGGCGCCGGCGCGGTCGACGTACCAGCCGGGGATCGACGTCCTCGACTACGATTTTCGGTTGGATCTGCCGGACACCGGTGCCTTTCTGCGCGCCGACGTGACGATCACCGCGCGACGCGACGCAGACGTGCGCACGCTCGCGCTGGATCTCGTCGAGGGGCTCACCGTGCGCAGCGTGGAGGTCGATGGCCGGCCTGTGTCCGCCGCGCGCACACGCGGCAAGATCGGTGTGGCCATCGGCGACGTGCGTGGCGACAGTGTCAGCGTCCGCGTGCGCTACGACGGTGTCGTCACCGACGGGCTCGTGGTGCGCAAGGACGCGCAGGGACGATGGACTTGGTTCGGCGACAACTGGCCCGATCGCGCCCGGCAGTGGCTCGCGACCGTCGATCATCCGAGCGACAAGGCCACGGTGACATGGCGAGTGCGCGCGCCGACCGGACGAACGGTCGTCGCCACGGGTCGTCTGATCGGCGTGCGACCGCTCGACGGGACGGACGCGGGACGGAGCGAGACGACGTGGCGCGAGTCGCATCCGATTCCGACGGACGTCATGGTCATTGCCGCCGGCCCGTTATCCCGCTTCGATCTGCCGACGACCGGATGCGCGCGCCCCGAGCCGTCGCGGTGCGTGCAGCAGTCCGTGTACGTGCTGCCGGAGAACCTCGATTATCTCCCCGGCCCGTTCGCGGCAGCGCAGCCGATCGTCGCGCTGTTCGAGCGGCTCGTCGGACCGTTCCCATACGAAAAGCTGGCGCATCTGCAATCCGCCACGCGGTTCGGTGGCATGGAGAACGCGACGGCGATCTTCTACGCATACGATCTCTTCCCCGAGAGACGGATGACGGAAGAGCTGATCGCGCACGAGACGGCGCACCAGTGGTTCGGCGACGCCGTCACGGAGCGCGAATGGGGCCACCTCTGGTTGTCGGAGGGATTCGCGACGTACTTCGCCGCACTGTGGACGAAGCACTCGCGGGGCGAGGGCGCGTTCCGCGACGCGATGCACCGCATCCGTACCCAGATCCTGGTCGATTCCGTCGTGGCGCAGCGGCCCGTGCTCGATACGGCGCAGAGGAACTATCTCGCCCTGCTCAACGCGAACAGCTATCAGAAGGGCGGATACGTCCTCTACATGCTCAATCGCCGGCTGGGGGACAGCGCATTCTTTGCCGGACTGCGGTCGTACTACGCACGCTACCGTGACGGCAACGCGATGAGCGACGACCTGCGGCGAGAGTTGGAGCGCGCGTCCGGGCAATCGCTCGGACAGTTCTTCGATCAGTGGCTGCGCCGCCCCGGCGTGGCGGAGCCGAAGATCGCTTGGACGTATGACGCGCAGGACGGGACCGTCACGCTTCACGCGGTGCAGGATTCTCCGCGTGGCGCCTACGAGCTGTCGCTGGCCGTGCTCGTGACCGGCGCTGATGGAGCGACGCGGCGTGTCGACGTCACGCTGCCGGCGCGATCGCGGGCGACCGTCGTGCTGCCGGGTACGTTCGCGTCGCGCCCGTCGTCCATCACCTTCGACCCCGATGCCGAGCTGCTCGGGCGAATCTCGCAGCCGTGAGTGGTAGACGGTGTGGTCTCGTCGCAGCGGCGGTGCTGCTGATCGTGCCTCACGTCGCGCGCGCGCAGTGGGAGAAGTCACCGCTGCCGCGCACGCGCGCCGACATCCTGCTCGACGCGGGACTGTGGCCGCAGGCGGAGGAGGCGTACTATGCACAGGCCCGCGTGCGTCCGCGCGATCCCGCGCCGCGTGCCGCGCTCGGGCGCTATCTCGCGATGAAGGGTGCCGTGCTTCCCGGAACGATCCTCATCGAGGAGGCGCAGCGCTTCGGGCTCGACTCGGCGATCGCGGCACGGATGCTCAAGCCATGGCGTGCGGTGCTGAGCTGGCGGTCCATCGCCACGCTCCATGGCGACTCCGTCATCAACGTGCGGGTACCGGGCGACAGCAGCGCGCTCTTTCAGCTCCCGCTGCCAACGAGTCGCAGCGCGACCCTGCGCGGGGCCATCGTCGGAAGCCGCTTCCGCGACACGGTGTGGGCCGAGGTCGTCCCCCGTGCCATCGGCTCGGACAGTCTGTACACCAAGACGCCCCGCATCGGCATCGAGCTACTCGAAGCATTCATTCCCGCCTACGACACGGCGTCGCGTCGGCTCACTCTGCATGCCGACGCGAAAGCGGCAGGGAAAGCGAGGGGCCAGCGCTACGCCGTGCTGCGTGACGCGCGCGACGTTCGCGTGCTGATGACGGCGGGACGCACGCTCTCGCTCCCGGCGGCCCTGCGCGAGCTGGGGGCGAAGTGGTGGCAGCTCGATCTGCCGCACGGAGTCCTCGTGGTGAGGTAGCGCCTGCCGCGGGCGTGGCGCGCTGCGGGTGCGTCCGAGCTCGCCGCGTTCGACTACCGGCCGATGTGCTGCAGCTCGACCATCAGGCACCTGTCCTGCACCACGTCGATCCCCGCCCGCGCGAATCGCTCGGCGGCTGCGGCGTTGCGGATGCCGAGCTGGAACCACACCGACGCCGGCTTCTTGGCGAGGATGTCGTCCACATGGGCGTCGATGTCCTTCGGGCGGCGGAAGACGTTCACCATGTCGACCGGCCCCGGCACGTCTGCCACCTTGCGGTAGACCCTTTGGTCGAGGATCTCGGTGACCTCCGGATAGTACACGGGGACCGGGACGATCTCGTAGCCGCCGCGCTTCGCGTATTGGGGGACGTAGAACGCCGGCTGTCCCGACTCCGGCGTCTTGATACCGAGAACCGCGATCCGCCTCGTGCGATCGAGGAGTCGCGCGATGCCCGCGTCGTCCTCGATGAGGTGGGCCCGCCAACTCTCGTCGGACGTCGCGGCGCTGGGATGGGGTGTGGAAGCGGGTGTCGTCATGCGTGCGACCTGTGCAGGGAGCGTGCGAGGCGCGCTCGGTTGCGAGGATGTCCGGTCAGCCGCTTAGATTTCCCGGCTGATCGCCGTACGACCATCACGGAGAGAAAGTGCGCTGATGCGAATGCTCGTTCTCGGCGCGGGGCTGCAGGGCTCCGCGTGTGCGTATGATCTGCTGCAGAACCCCGACGTGAGCCAGGTGCGGCTCGCAGACATACACTTCAACCACCTCCCGGAGTTCCTGAGGCCGCATTCGGGGCCCCGACTGCTCCCGACGCCGCTCGACGTCCGCGACCACGAGGCGGTCAGCGCGATCATGCGTGAATCGGACGCCGTGATGAGCGCGATCCCGTACTACTTCAACCTCCAGCTCGCCGAATGCGCCGTGGAAGCAGGGGTGCACTTCTGCGATCTGGGCGGCAATACGGAGATCGTCTTCCAGCAAAAGGAGCTGACGTCCCGCGCGGCGCAGAAGGGGATCACGGTCGTCCCTGACTGCGGCGTCGCGCCGGGGATGGTGAACATCCTCGCCGAACACGGCATCAAGCAGCTCGATACGGTGGACTCGGTGCGGATATTCGTCGGCGGCCTGCCGCAGCATCCGGAGCCGCCGCTCAACTATCAGATCGTGTACTCGCTCGAAGGAGTGCTCGACTACTACACCACGCTGTCATGGGTCGTCCGCAACGGCAGGCGCACGCAGGTGAAGGCGCTGTCGGAGCGCGAGACGGTGAGCTTCCCCGCGCCGGTGGGGGATCTGGAGGCGTTTCACACCGCGGGGGGACTGTCGACGATGGCGTGGCGGTACGAGGGAAAGATCCCGACGATGGAGTACAAGACGCTGCGCTACCCGGGGCACGCGGAGAAGATGGAAGCCATTCGCGACCTCGGATTGCTCGAGCTCGAGCCTGTGGACGTGAAGGGCCAGCGCGTGGTGCCGCGCGAGCTGTTCGTCAGCATCGTCGGCCCGAAGCTCACGAAGCCGAAGGGGAGGGACGTGCTCGCGCTGCGCGTGACGGTGAAGGGGACGAAGGCCGGCACGCCGGCGGCGCGGCAGTTCGATCTGATCGACCATTACGACGAGCAGCATGGCATCAGCGCGATGATGCGCACGACAGGCTACTCGCTCTCGATCACCGGTCAGATGCAGGCACGCGGTGACGTCGGGCCGCCGGGGGTGTGGACGCCGGACGAGTGCATCCCGGCGGCGAAGTACATCGAGGAGCTGCGGAAGCGGGGGATGAACGTCGTGGAGACGAGCGCCTAGCTCACTCCCTGAGGAAGTTCGCGAGCGTTGCGCCCATGGAATCCATCGTGGCCTTCGCGTTCCAGCGGTCGGTGCCGTTGTAGAGGAACGAGAAGGCGATGATCTCGCCGTCCTTCGCCGTCACGTATCCACCCAGCCCGATGACCGTGTCGGTCGTTCCCGTCTTCGCGTGCAGGTTGCCCTGGGCGGGGGTCGCACGCATGCGGCGGCGCAGCAGCTCGGACTCGCCGGCCACGGGCAACGAGCCGTGGAACGCCGATGACCAGGGGCCGTGATGCGCCCAGCTCAGCAGCTGGATCATCGTGCGCGGCGTGAGGTAGTCGAAGGTCGAGAGACCGGAGCCGTCGGAGACTTTGATCGCATCGCGGCTTGCACCGACTTTCTTCGTCAGGAAGTCGCGCATGTTCGCGAGCCCGACCTCGGCTGAGCTCACGCCATTCGGCGCCACGGCGCGCGCCGCATCACGATAGAGCAGCTCGGCGACGATGTTGATGCTCTCGCGGTTCATGTCCGAGATGATCTGTGACAGCGGCGGCGACTGAAAGGTCGCGACTTTTGCTGCCGTCGCGGGGGTCTTGCCGGGTTTCACCGCACCGTCCACCGTGACGCCGGCGTGCTCGAGCGCGGCGTGCAGCGCGCCCGCAGTGAACAGCGCCGGATCCGGGACGACGAGCGAGTAGCGCAACGGTCCACTGTTGGCGCCGATCGAGCCGTTCACCTCGATCCCGTCGCCACGTTGACGTGCGACGATGCGGCCCCCGCTCCCGCGCACCAGCCGCACGTTGCTCGTCAGCGGGATAGTCGACGTCGCCGGCTGAAGCTCCACCTTCGCGGCGCCATTCTCCGGACGCACCACCACCCACACGACGTTTTCATTCAGCGACAGCGCCGACACGCGCGCTGCATACGCGGCCCCGAGGTACTTCGTCTTCCATCCGTCTGGAATCTTCTGATCGTCGAATGCCGTCGCGTCGTAGATCAGATCGCCCTTGACGTGCTTCACCCCCGCCGCGGTCACGGCGCGCGCGAGCGTGGTCATCGGGTAGTCAGGATCCTTCCAGAACCGCGACGACATGGACGGATCACCGTCGGCGCGGAGATAGAGATTCCCATTCACCGTACCACCCGGCGCGCCGGCGGTGTCGCGCAGCACGTCGGTGGAGAAGGTATGCTCGGGGCCGAAGCGGTCGAGCGCCGCCGCCGTCGTGAACAGCTTCATCGTCGACGCCGGCTGCATCATGTCGCCGGCATTGCGCGAGAGCAGCGTGTCGCCGCGGGTGAGTGAGACGACCATCACGCCGAACTTCCCGCTGCGTACATGAGTGTCGATCATGTCCGACAGATCGGTCGCCAGCGCCGACAGGCCACGTGGCGACGTCCAGGCAGCCGGTGGCGGCCCGGCGGCGCGCCGAGCCCGGGCCCGGCGCGTGAGGGGCCGCTTGCCACGCCGGGTCTTACCGCGCCTCTGGGATTTGACCTTGGAACCGGGCGTTCCCACGGACGCGGCTGGCGCCGCCCACGCGGTGGAACCGGCTGGAAGCGCCGTCTCGCCGATCGGCCCCAGCAGCAGCGCGCAAAGCGCAATCGCCGCGGCGCGAATAGCGCTCGGCTTCAAGGAAGGACGCAGCATCGAATGGGTGAAAGGCAACTCGCGTTCCAGACCGTCGGACCGTCAGACCTTCAGAATGATATTCCGGCGGTATAGCAGATACAAAACGCCGTACCAGAACAGCACGAATGCCACGGCGAAGGCCAGCGAGGCGTTGATGGGGCTCAGCCACGAGGCGAACAGGGTCTGATAGATCCCTGCCTCCAGTGAGACCTGCTTGCCGTTCACGGTGACCTTGAAGATGGAGTAGATACACCGCGCCATCACCGCCGAGCCCACGAAGGCGATGATCGGGTTCACCCCGTAGACGACGGCCGGTTTCGTCCACCACCGCACCTTCTGGTAGTCGACGATCCACATGACAGTCGACAGCGCGACGCATGCGAGCCCGGCGGTGAACAGGACGTAGGAGCTGCTCCAGATGCTCTTGTTGATCGGGAAGACCCAGTTCCACATCATGCCGACCATCATCCCGATTGCGCCCACCGACGACAGCGCGGCCAGGCGCTCCGTCAGCGGATGTCGCTGAGCGATCCACCGGCCGGCCATGTTGCCGAGCATGCAGGTGCAGATCGCCGGAATCGTGGAGAGGAGTCCTTCCGGGTCGAACGTCACGCCGCCCACCCAGATGTGATTCCCCAGCCCGAAGCGAGTCCAGTCGAGCAGGAAGCGGTCGCTCCACGCGGCCATCGTGCGGGACGGGACGTCGAGCAGCAGGGCGCCAATGGTTCCCTCGCCGGGCACTGGGAGCACGGTCATGATGAGCCAGTATCCGAGCAGCAGCGTCGCGATGATACCGATCTGCTGCTTGAGCGTGGTGCGCTGCGTGATCAGCGCCGCCACGAGATACGCGAGCCCGATGCGCTGCAGCACGCCCATGATCCGCCAGTGCAGCAGCCGGTCGCCTACTCGCTGGAGAAAGGTCGGATCGGCGACGCCGGGGATGTCGCCCCAGGTGAAAAACGGGAAGCCGTTGATGAGGAGCCCGAACAGGAAGATCAGGAACCCGCGCCGGAGGATCTGCGCACGAATGGCGTGCTCGTCGTCACCGCGGGCGCGGCGCGCGCTGAGCGAGAGATGGGTCGTGATGCCGACGATGAAGAGGAAGAACGGGAAGACGAGATCGGTCGGCGTCCACCCATGCCACGGGGCGTGCTCGAGCGGTGGGTAGATGTGCTCCCAGCTCCCCGGATCGTTCACGAGGAGCATCCCGGCCACGGTGAGGCCGCGGAAGACGTCGAGGGAGAGCAGCCGTTCACGGGGCGGTGCCGGCGTTGGCGCGGCAGCCTCTCCGGGGCGAGCGAGGTGAGCTCGCGATGCGGAGCTGATGGTAATGGTCATACGAGGTGGCGGACTCGGCCGCGACGAAGGCGACGCGGAAAGTGAATGCGAGAAACGGCATTTGTCGAGCCGAGACCACGAAGTGGCTTTGCGCCGGCCGGCCCCCCCGGCGCTAGAACGTCCTGGCCCACCCGACTTGGGCCGCTTCGGCGCTGTCTTCCCCACGCTGCTGCCACTTGAAGAACACCACCGAGATGATCGCGAAGAAGAACAACCCGCTCGGGATCCACATGATCAACGCGCCGAGCATCTGATCCTGCAGCGGTGTGAGCCCCCATAGCCGTGGCGCGCTGGCGTACGCGAGGTACAGGACTCGCCCCGAGTACGCGATGCACACGGCGACGAGGGCCATCGGGATCGACATCAGGAACAGATACAGGATCTGCACCGGGTAGGGGAGCCGTGGCAGCTCGGGGAGGGGGCTGAGGATCGGCCACCACATCAGCGTCGCCGCGACCATGAAGCACAGGTGCTGGACGATGTGCACGGAGTGATGCGCCATCGCCACCCCGTACAGGAGCGGCAGATGCCACGCCGCGAGCACGACGTTGAAGATCAGGAACGCATGTGGTGCCGCGGTCAGCCAGCGCGCAACGCGGCCGACGCCGCGCCACGCGAGCGCAGGCCGCAACATCCAGCCCGGCGTCCCCATGATCAGCAGCGGCGGCGCGATGAGGGTGAGCACGAGGTGCTGCACCATGTGCGCGCTGAACAGGTAGTAGTCGCTCAGGTCGTGCAGCCAGCCGTTGAGCGAGAAAAAGATCAGCGCCAGGCCGGTGAAGAAGCGCGCGCGCTGTGCCGGCGCGGGGGAGCGGGCGTCGGCCGGCGGGGCCTTCCGGGCGCGCCAGAGATAGAGCGCGCCCAGACCGGCCAGTCCGATCACCGTGCTCCAGTGGACGGTGAACTCGGTGAGGGCGATGCGCGCTGCCGGATGCAGCAGCAGCGCGAGCAGCGGATACATCAGCCCACCAGCGCTCCCACCCGGATGGAGAGTTTACCGAAGAGGAACAGCAGTCCGATGATCGTGAACATCGCGATGATGAGCGGTCCGGTGAACACCGCCTTGAAGAGCTTGTGATCGTAGCGGAGGTGCATGTAGAACAGCACCACCGTCACGAACTTCACGGCGGACATCACCAGCAGCGTGGGGACGAACAGCCGCGATGCGACGAAGGCGGGGATGTAGTAGATCCAGACCTCGACGACGGTGATCAGCGTGAGCACCGTCGCGACCTTCCAGTACGTCGACCAGGTCGGGTGCTCGTGCTTGATCCCCATCGACGTGTGGTCGACGTTGGCGTGGGGCTCGTGAGACGTGTCGTGTGCCATGGGCATCGACCTACTTGATGAGGTAGACGAGCGTGAAGATCGCGATCCAGACGACGTCGACGAAGTGCCAGTACAGCGCGGCGAGGTCGACGTTGATCGCATCCTTCGGACCGAGCCCGCGCCGGTAGTCGATCGCGAGCAGGGTGAGCAGCCACAGGACGCCCGCGGTGACGTGCGCGCCGTGGAAGCCGGTGAGCGTGAAGAACGAGCTGCCGAACAGATTCGTGCGGATCGTCAGCCCTTCGTGCACGAACGAGGTGAACTCGTACGCCTGGAAGCAGAGGAAGAGCGTGCCGAGCGCCGCGGTCATCCACAGCCAGAGCTTGGACGAGCCGAGCACGCGCTCGCCGACGGTGTGCTTGGGCTGATCCTTCGTCTCCACCGCGGCGAGCGCCAGCACCATGGCGAGCGACGACATGAGCAGCACGAAGGTGGACGCCGACGTCACCGGAATGTTGAGGATGGCGGGATGGGGCGTGGCGCAGAGCGGGGGGTTGCAGGGCTCGTGTGGGAACGGTCCGACGACGCTGCGTCCCTTGTAGATCATGTACGTCGAGATCAGGGAGGCGAACAGCATGCACTCCGATCCGATGAACATCCAGATCGCGATCTTCTTGTTGTCGAGCCCTGTCGACGTCGGCGGGTGCCCGTGCGTATCGTTGTGCGCGCTGTGCCCGTGGGTGATGGCAGATGCGTGTGTCACTGGAATCGGTCCTCGGGGATTAGTGTGCGTCCTCGAGCGGGGTCAGCACCCACGCATAGAGACTCAGGGTCATGATGAGCGCACCACCGATCATGGTGGCGAGCGCGAGGGGCATCTTGTCCTTGTGGATGAACAGGAGGCCAATGAACATCACCGTCATGCCGATCGCGCAGATCATCGGCCTGATCGTCGGGTTGGGCATCGGGATGCCGAGGTCCTTCGCCGATTTGCCGGTCGCTTCCTCGATGTGCATCCCCGCCTCGGCGGCCTGGCGGGGACGATTCGCCGTCGGGTTCGGATGTCCGGCCGCGACGTGCTTGCCGGCCGTTTCCACGTCGAGCCGCCTGTCACCCCGTTCGGTGTGCGGCACGTCGGCGGCGAGCCGCGGCGACGTGAGATCCCACAGCGGCACGCGCGACGTCACGCGCGGGATGCGCGCGAAGTTGTACTCCGGCGGCGGCGAGGGAATCGCCCACTCGAGCGTCGGCGCCTTCCAGGGATCATTGCCGGCCACCGCACCGCTCTTCAGGCTGCGGAAGAAGTTGTACACGAACACCGCGGTCCCGGCGATCAGGATCGCCGTCCCGACGCTGCTCATCAGGTTGTAGACCTCCCATCCCTGGCCCGCATCGTACGTGTAGATCCGGCGCGGCATCCCCATCAGCCCCGAGAAGTGCATGGGGAAGAAGGTGAGGTTCATGCCGATGAACGTCAGCCAGAAGTGCCAGGAGCCGAGCTTCTCGCTCAGCAGGCGGCCGAACATCTTGGGGAAGTAGTAGTACAGACCGCCGAAGATGCCCATCATCGAGCCGCCGAACAGCACGTAGTGGAAGTGCGCGACGATGAAGTACGTGTCGGTCTGCTGGAGGTCGGCCGGGGGTGACGAGTGCATCACCCCCGAGATGCCGCCGATGGTGAACAGCGCGACGAGCGCGATGGCGAACTTCATTGCCGTCGTGAAGCGCACCGAGCCTCCCCACATGGTGAAGATCCAGTTGAAGATCTTCACGCCGGTAGGGATCGCGATGAGCATCGTCGTCACGCCGAAGAACGTGTCTGCGATCGGGCCCATGCCGACGGCGAACATGTGGTGCGCCCACACGCCGAAGCCGAGGAAGGCGATCAGCATGGTGGCGTACACCATCACGGGGTAGCCGAAGATCGGCTTGCGCGAGAAGGTGGGTACGATCTCCGAGACGAGCCCGAAGGCCGGCAGGATCAGGATGTAGACCTCGGGGTGGCCGAAGATCCAGAACAGGTGCTGCCACAGCAGTGGGTCGGCGCCCGCAGCCGGCGTGTAGAAGTTCGTCCCGAAAAAGCGATCGAACTGCAGGAACACGAGGGCGATCGTGATCACCGGGAAGGCGAGCACGATCAGGAACTGCACGACGAACGCGTTCCACGTGAACATCGGCATGCGCATGAGGTTCATCCCCGGCGCGCGCATGTTGATGATCGTCGTGATGAAGTTGAACCCTGCAGCGAGCGAGCTGACGCCGAGGATCTGCAGGCCGAGCACCCAGAAGTCGATGTTCAGGCCGGGGGAGTACTGGAGCGTGGTGAGCGGCGCATAACCGAACCACCCGGCGTCGGGGGCCGCGTTGAAGAACCACGACGCGTTGATGAAGAGACCACCGAGCAGGAAGACCCAGTAGCTGAACGCGTTGAGCCGCGGGAAGGCGACGTCGCGTGCCCCGATCTGCAGCGGGATCAGGAAATTGAAGAACGCTGCCGACAGCGGCATGATCGCGAGGAAGATCATGGTCGTGCCGTGCATCGTGAAGAGCTGATTGTACTGCTCGGCCGAGACGAGGTGCTGATTCGGTCCGGCGAGCTGCGCGCGGATGATCCCCGCCTCGAGGCCGCCGAGGAGGAAGAAGAACAGCGAGCTGAAGAGATACAGCGTGCCGATGCGCTTGTGATCGACGGTCGTGAGCCAGCTCCAGACGCCGCTCTCGCCGACGTAGCTCTCGGCCGGCGCGTAGGCCGGTGCGGTAGCCGTGGTTGCCATTGCTCTGTGATTCTCCGGGATCGGCGGTTACTTGAGCGCCTGCAGGTAGGCCACGACGTCAGCGATCTGCTCGTCGCTCAGGCCCGTCTTCGGCACGGTGGTGTTCGTCAGAGGATCGCGCTGGAAGGCGCCCAGCGTCGGCATGAGCACGCCGGGCTTCATCCAGCGCGCGTTCTTGATCCAGAGCGCGAGGTGCTTCCCGTCGTTGGGATAGATCCCGCCGGCGATCGTCGTGCGGCTGCCGACGTGCGTCAGGTTCGGTCCGATCTGTCCCACCATCGTCGGGTTGCCGGCGATCGTGTGGCAGCCGGCGCAGGCGCCGGCGCCCGACGAGAGGAGCTGCAGTCCCTTCGCCGCATCCCCCTTGGCCAGGAGCGACTCGTTGAACGAGATGCCCGAGGGAACCGGCGTGTTCGGGATGACATGCGACGGCAGCTTCTCGTGTGGGAAGGCGATGAACCCCGCCTGGTGCACCGTCGGCGCGTTCATCGCCGCCATGTCGTGCCCCGGTGTGACCGGGCTCGTCGGCGCGGCCGTCGCCGGTGCAGCGGGGGTCGCCGCGGCCGGTCCACCCGCTGGCGCAGCAGCCGGAGCCGCGGCCGATGCAGCGAACGCTGCGGGGCTCGCCTGATGCGCCGCCCACGCCTCGAAGTCCGCCGCCGGGACCGTGAATGCCTTGAAGCGCATGTTCGCGTGCGAGGCGCCGCAGTACTCGACACACATGCCGTTCCACGCCATCTCGCCCACCGAGTCCGGCGTGAACCAGAGGTAGTTCGCGTGATTCGTCACGACGTCGCGCTTGCCGCCGAGCTGGGGGACCCAGAACGAGTGGATCACGTCCTGGCTCTTGAGCGTGAAGCTCACCGTGCGGCCCACGGGGAGATAGAGCTCGTTCGCCGTCGTGACCTTGTATTGCGGGTAGCGGAACTCCCACCACCACTGGTGCCCGATCACCTCGACCTGGAGCGCGTCCGCCTTGGCCTTCTCCTGCGTGCGGAAGATCGTGCGGACGGTGGGGACGGCGATGAAGGCGAGGATGATCGCCGGGATCGCGGTCCAGAGAATCTCGAGCGTCGTGTTGCCGTGCACGTGCTCGGGTCGGTCGGCGTCGCTGCGCCGCCGATAGCGCCAGATCGTGTAGAGGAGGATCACCTCCACGAACACGAAGACGAACGATCCGAGCCAGATCAGGATGTTGAACAGGCTGCCGATGTAGCGATTGAACTCCGTGTAGTGGGTGAAGACGGAGTTCGGATGGCGCGCATCGCTGCAGGCGGTGAGGGCGACCGCGATGAGGGCCGGCAGCGCGGCTGCGAGCAGCCGGCGCGGTCGGGAGGTCACGGGCATGCGAGGTCCTTGTTCGGACAGGTTCAGAAGGAGCGCGCCCGCGCGACGTCGACGCGCGCTCCACGTGGTCGTGGCAATCCGAGAAAAGTACCGGCGGCACAGGGTGAAAGCAACGCGATCACCACGCGTCCGCCGTCGGATTTTCCCCCACAGCGCGCGCACAATCGCCGTGTCAACCGCATGCGCCGCGCACTGCTGGCCGCCGTTTCAGCTCGCCGGCGGCGCGGGCTTCTCTTCCTCGACCATGTGATGCTCCTTCACGCGCACGACGGCGATCTCGAGCGCCTGCCGCACCAACCCGACGCCCTCGCGGAGGATGCGCACCTTCGTCTGCTCGTTCCCGCCGCGGCCGGCCACGAGATTGAGCGCCGCGATCTGATCGGAGATCAGCCCGAACTGCGGCTTGAGCAATCCGACGAGTGGCGACAGCGCGCGCTTGATCTGCATGGAATACAGCGACGTCGGCTGCGCGCGCTTCAGCGCGAGCGCATACGTCTCGACGATTCCGTGCAGCCTCTGCAGCTGCGTGAACGCCTCATCGAGCGTCTTCATCTTCTGAATGCCGGCGCCATCCAGCTTCGGGCCTGCTGCCATGAGAATCCCGGTTCGTCGGGTTGTCGGTGTTCGGTTCTCGGCAGGCCGCTCGGGAGGTCGGTGCGTCCCGAGGTCGGCCGACAACCGATGAACCGACGAGCCGAGAACGTCTTCAGCCCTTCACCTTTTCCAATTTAGTGTTCGGCCGGTACTCGCGCCCGGCCTTCGCCTGCGGTTCGCCGTTCACACGAACGACGTCAGCCGTGAAGTCCCAGCGGCCATCCTGGACGCGCGCACCCACGCCGTACGCGTCCACGGGGACGCCGTCCTCCTCGAACGCGCGGATGCGTTTCACGTCGAACCCGCCCGATGCGACGATCTTCACGTCGCCGAACCCCTCCGCATCGAGTGCGTTGCGCACGGCCCAGACGAGCGCCGGGTTGACGCCCGTCGGCGGAAAGGTGCCCATCAGCGGCGTCACCGACGTGTCCACCATGTACTCCGCGGTGTCGAGACGGACGCCCCACAGTCGCCCCTCGAGCGCGCGCGCGACGGCGAGGCTCGTCGTCACCGAATCGTTCTCGTAGTCCACGAGCGCGATCAGCGGCACCTCCGGCGGCAGCAGCTTCGCCATGGCGAGCGCCGCGGCCACCGTGTCGCCGCCGTGTGCCGCGATGAGCGAGTGTGGGATCGTGCCGACGGCCTTCTTGCCGGTGAACGCACCCTGTGCCTCCGTCGTCACGCTCGCCGCGCCGCCGACGTGTGCGCTCAACCCGTCGCCGGGCTGAAGCAGGGCATGGTCGCTTCGCGCACCGAAGAAGTAGATCGGCTTTGGGCGCGCTGCGTCCACGAGCTGCCGCACGTTCGTGCACACGCGCGTGCGTCGCCCGAGCGTGCCGACGATCAGCGTCTCGAGGTGCGCGAAGCTCGCGTATTCGCCGTTGACGAGGAGCACGGTATCCCACGGCTCCACGCGGTCACCCTCGTACAGCGCCTGGACGTCGAGTGCGGGGAAGTCGTCGGCGCAGAGCTTGAGGAGTGCGACGGTCTCGTCGATGCCGCCGAGCCAACCGCCACGCTTGGCCGATACCTGCCAGGTGACGCGCGCGGCTCGTCCCTCGGCACGCAGCAGGTCGCGTGCGCGGTTGAAGTAGACGTCGGAGTAGTAGCCGGCGCGGATGCGCTCGACGGGCAGCTCGAACAGCGCGGGGTCGATCCGCCGCTTGCGACGCGGAGGCATCGCGCTAGCGCTTCGCGGCGTGCGCCGACTTCGCGGCTGCGCTCGCAGCGCGCGGCGCGGTCATCGCCTCGGGGTTGAGCGCGTGATCGAGCTGCTCGCGCGTCATGAGCCCACGCTCCATCACCAGGTCGTACACGCCGCGCCCGCTCTGCAGCGCGGCGCGCGCGATCTCGGTCGATGCCTCGTACCCGATCACCGGCACGAGCGCCGTGACGATGCCGATCGAGTGCTCGACGAACTGGCGCATGCGATCGGGGTTCGCGGTGATGCCGTTGACGCACCGCTCGCGCAGCACGACGCACGCGTTGGTCAGCGACTGCATCCCGGCGAGCAGTCGATACGCGATCACCGGCTCGAACACGTTGAGCTGAAGCTGCCCCGCCTCGGCCGCAATCGTCACCGTCATGTCGCCGCCGATCACGTCGAAGCACACCTGATTCACCACTTCGGGGATGACCGGGTTCACCTTGCCGGGCATGATCGACGAGCCGGGCTGCATGGGCGGTAGATTGATCTCGCCGAGTCCGGCGCGCGGGCCGGAGCTGAGCAGCCGGAGATCGTTGCAGATCTTGGAGAGCTTCACGGCGGAGCGCTTGAGCACCCCGCTGAGCTGCACGAACGCGCCGGTGTCGGCAGTCGCCTCCACCAGATCCGGCGCCGTGATGAGCGAAAGGCCCGTGATGCGCGACAGGTGCGCACGCACGGCTTCGGCGTAGCCCTGCGGGGCGTTGATCCCGGTGCCGATCGCCGTGGCGCCCATGTTGATCTCGCGAATCAACGCCTGCGCCTCGCCGAGGCGCTCGACGTCCTCGAGGATCGTATGCCCGAACGCGGTGAATTCCTGACCGAGCGTCATGGGCACCGCGTCCTGAAGCTGTGTGCGACCCATCTTGATGTACGACGCGAACTCGTCGCCCTTGGCGAGGAACGCCGTGGCGAGATCCCGCAGCGCGAGCCGCAGCTCCTCGATCACCCGGTGCAGCGCCAGCTTCACCGCCGTCGGATAGACGTCGTTGGTGGACTGGCTGAGGTTCACGTGATTGTTCGGGTGCACTTGCTGGTAGTCACCCTTCCGGTGCCCCGACAGCTCGAGCGCGCGGTTCGCGATCACTTCGTTGGCGTTCATGTTCGTCGACGTGCCCGCGCCCCCTTGAATCATGTCGACGAGGAAGTGCTCGTGATGCCGCCCCGCGCGCATTTCCTCCGCCGCGCGCACGACGAGGTCGGCGACCGGGCGCGGCAGCAGGCCGAGCTCCGCATTCGCCAACGCCGCTGCCTCCTTCACCGACGCGAGGGCCTCGATGAGCGCGGGGAACTCGCGCAGGGGCACGCCGGTGATGGGGAAGTTCTCGAGCGCGCGCAGCGTCTGCACGCCGTACAGCGCATCCTCGGGCACCTCGCGTTCGCCGAGGAGGTCATGCTCCTTGCGCGTGCGCGCACCGCCGAAGCCGAGCGCACGCCCCCGCCCGACGAGCGTCGCGTCCACTGCGGAGAGTCGCTGCGAGATCGCCCGCGCCGCACGCCCGATGAGGGCCGCGTACAGCGTCGGCGACTCCTTGAGCATCGCGTCGATCTGCTCGCGCGTGAGCACGTACGCCGTCGTGGCGACGATCGCGCGGGCGCTCGTGCCGTGTGGTGAGTCGTCGAGCAGCAATCCCTCGCCGACGGCTTCGCCGGGCCCAAGCGTGGCCAACCGGATCGGCCGCTCGTTCTGCCCCTTCTCGATCGCGACCGCACCGGAGACGACGAGCGCCAGCATCCGCCGCGGCTCCCCCTCCTGGAAGAGCACGGCATCGCACGGAAACTCCACCGGCTGGACGAGCCGGGAGAGCTGGTGGACTGCGGTGTCGGTCAGCCCTTCGAGGAACGCGAGGGCTCTGAGATGGTCGCGGACGGGATGGGACATAGGCTTCAAGAATACCGACTCGGCGTGCCTTGCGCATGGCACGGGGGCACGCGCCGGACTGGCGCGGCGCCGATTCGGCGGCATAGTTCAGCGTCGTCTCGACACCCTCAACCCCACCCGTCGATGTCACTCTCCCGCCGTGATTTCCTCGGCGCCGGCGCGCTCACGGCCGCCGGTCTCGTGCTACCACGTCGTGCTGCTGCCGAGCCATTCATTCATGTCGTCGACCGCGCTGCGCACGCGCCGAAGTCCCTCGCTGGACGCCCCACGGTCATCGCCAGCGCGAACGGGCTGCGCGGGGTGAAGCTGGCGTACGAGAAGATGGTCAACGACCGGGCGGATCCGCTCGATGCCGCGATCGCCGGCGTCAACATCCAGGAGCTCGATCCCGACGATCAGTCAGTGGGGCTCGGCGGGCTGCCGAATGCCGACGGTGTCGTCCAGCTCGACGCGAGCGTGATGCACGGCCCGACGAAGCGCGCAGGATCGGTGGCTGCGCTGGAGGACATCGCCACGCCATCGCTCGTCGCGAAGGCGGTGATGGACTACACCGATCACATCATGCTCGTCGGCGCGGGCGCGCGGCGGTTCGCCATCGAGATGGGATTCACGCCGCAGAACCTGCTCACCGAGAAGAGCCGGCAGATGTGGCTGCGCTGGCGCGCCAACCTGAATCCGGACGACAACTGGCTCGACTACCACGGCGACGTGAAGATCGCCGCGCCCGCGAAACCACCGCGGACGTCGCGCCGTCAGCCGGCGTTCCGTCGCGATGCCGAGGAGAGCGGCACGCACGTGTTCTACGACGAGCACGGCATCGCGCATACGTACGGCACGATCAACATGAACGCCGTCACCAGCTCGGGTGACATCGGCTCGGTGACGACGACGAGCGGGTTGTCGTGGAAGATCCCCGGCCGCGTGGGTGACTCGCCGATCATTGGTGCGGGCCAGTACTGCGACAACGAAGTCGGTGCCGCGGGCTCCACCGGGCGCGGCGAAGCGAACATGAAGGTCTGCGGCGCCTTCCTCGCGGTGGAGCTGATGCGCCAGGGGACGAGCCCCGAGGCGGCGCTCATGCGGGTGATGGAGCGCGTGATCGCCATGACGGAGAAGCGCCTGCTCGACGACCGCGGCCGGCCGTACTTCGACCTCAACTACTACGCGATCAACAAGAAAGGGGAGTGGGCGGGCGCGTGCGCGTACGAGGGGAGCCAGTACGCCGTCGCCGACGCGAATGGCGCGCGATTGGTGCCGGCGGCCTATCTCTTCAAGCGCAGCGAGCGCCCGACGGGGAAGCCGATCTCGGGCACCCTGCGCCCGACTTGACCTAGCCGGCGACGGCGACCGGCCGCATCGCAACCGTCGCACGACCCGCGGCGGTCGCCGGCTGCTCCGGCGGTGGTGTCGCCGGTGCGCTCGTCGTGCCGAGCTTGAGCCCGGCGACCAGCCCTGTGAGGCGCTCTGCTGCGGCCGCGAGCGCCCCGGCGGCGGCGGCGATCTCCTGCGTGCTCGCGCTCTGCTGCTCGCTCGAGCCCGCGACCTGCTCCATCGCCGCGGCGAACGAGTCCGTCCCCGATGCGAGCGAGTCGAACTGCGTCGTCATCTCGAGCACCAATTGGCGCGTCGCCGCTGACGTGCCCTCGACCGAGGCGCTCCATTCCTCCGCGCCGGCCACCGCCTGCTCGATCTCGGCGAACGACGCCGATGCGCGCGCCGTGGCCGCACGTACGTCCTCTGCCGTGGAGACCGCGCGCCCCGCCGACTCGCGCGATTCGGCGATGCCCTTGAGCACGCCGTTCACGATCTGCTCCGTGCGCTCCGCGGCATCGGACGACATGGACGCGAGTCGGCGCACCTCGCTCGCCACGACCGCGAACCCCTCGCCGTGCTCGCCGGCGCGCGCTGCCTCCATGGCCGCGTTGAGCGCGAGCAGCTTGGATTGCCGGGCGAGCTTGCGCACCAGGGTGACGAACGAACGGATCTCCTGCGAGGCCTCGCCGAGCGCCTCCACGGCCTGCGCGTTGGCTCGCACGTCCTCGCCGAGTGTGCTCAGCGACGTGCTGCTGGCGTCGAGCCCGGCACGGTTCTCGAGCGCCAGGGCACGGAGCGCGCGGTTGCGTGAGACGCCCTCGTGCGCGCCCTCTTCGAGCGTCGCTGACAGCTCACGCAACGTTACCGCCGATCTCGCCAGCTCGGCGATCGTCGAGGCCATGCCGGTCGCCTGACCGGAGAGCTCGCCCGCCGTCGTCGCCATCTCGCTCGCTGCGGCCGCCATCTCTTCCGAGCCGGCGGTGATCTCGTGCGACATGGTGGTCGTCTCGCGCGCCGAGGTGGTGATCGCGCCGGCCAGACGCCGCAGCTCCAGCACCATGGCACCGACGGCGCGGCTGAGCCGCCCGATCTCGTCGTCGTTCGACGTATGCGCCAACTGCACCGAGAAATCGCCGCCGGCCACCGCTTCGGCCGCCTCGGCGAGCTGCGTCGCCGGGCCGGAAATGCGCCGCGTCAGGAGGTGGTGCAGCCCGACCACCAGCACGGCGAGCGCGAGGAGCAGGATACCCACGCCGATCTGCATCCCCGTCCGCGCCGCGTCCACCTTCCCCTGTGCGGCGGCCGTGAACGCCGCATTGGTTGCCCACGCCAGGAGACCGATCGTCGCGGCTCCGCCGAATCCGACCGCGATCAGGAAGCGGCGGTGCAGGGAGGTGGCGACGGGAGAGTGCGTCAGCGGTGAGACCGAGAGGGGGAAAGGCATTTGGAGCGCGGCCAGCCAGTTTGGAGCGTGATGCGGGAGGGGTGGGAAGGCGACGTTCGTGCTTGAATGCCCTTCCCACCGAACTAAATTGTGACCTGAGACCCACTTACGACCGCAGGCGCCGCTTCGCTGTGCCGAGGTCCGAGCGCCTACCCGTTAGACCATGACAGAAGCCGAAGACCGCTACTCCGTCAGCGATGAGCCGGTCGGCTACGATCCGGCCACCGTCGAGCGGAAGTGGCAGGCTCGTTGGGAGACCAGCGGGACGAACCACACCGATCTCCATACCGGCCCGCGGCCGTTCTACGCCCTGATGATGTTCCCCTATCCGAGCGCGGAGGGGCTCCATGTGGGCAACCTGTTCGCGTTCACCGGGAACGACATCTATGGACGATTTCAGCGCCTCCAGGGGCACACCGTCTTCCAGCCCTTCGGGTTCGATGCATTCGGTATCCACTCGGAGAACTTCGCGATCAAAGTCGGCCTCCATCCGGCCGAGCTGATCCCGCGGAACATCGACAACTTCCGCCGCCAGGTGCAGCGGACGGGGTTGATGATCGACTGGCGTCGCGAGCTGTCGACCACCGATCCGGCCTATTACAAGTGGACCCAGTGGGTCTTCCTCCAGCTCTACAGGCAGGGGCTGGCCTACAAGAAGAAAGGGGCGGTCAACTGGTGCCCGGTCGACAAGACCGTCCTCGCGAACGAGCAGGTCATCGCGGGTGCGTGCGAGCGCTGCGGCGCGATGGTGGAGCAGCGCCTGCTCGAGCAGTGGTTCTTCCGCATCACTGACTATGCCAAGCGCCTGCTCGAGAATCTCGACACGCTCGATTGGTCCGAGAGCACCACGACGGCGCAGCGCAACTGGATCGGCAAGTCGGAGGGGGCGGAGATCGTCTTTCCCGTGCTCGACGCCATCGTGTACGGCACGTCGACGGCGAGCACTGTCGTCACCGGCGAAATGACGACTGCGCCGTCCGGCGTACGTGTGTTCACGACGCGCCCCGACACGATCTTTGGCGCGACCTATCTCGTGCTCGCCCCGGAGCATCCACTCGTCGATCAGATCACGAGCGACGACCAGCGCGACGCCGTCGAGGCATACGTTCGGGCGGCGGGGAAGCAGGATCTCGTGACGCGCAAGACGACGAAGGACAAGACCGGTGTCTTCACCGGCGCGTACGCGACGAATCCGGCGACCGGAAAGCCGATCGAGATCTGGATCGCCGACTACGTGCTGATGGACTACGGCACGGGCGCGATCATGGCCGTGCCCGGCCACGACGAGCGCGATCACGAGTTCGCGCTCGCATACGATCTGCCGATCGTGCAGGTCGTCGCGCCGCGGTCGCGCGACGACGGGGTCGTGCATGCGGTGAACATCCGCGCGGCGGCGTACACCGAGGCCGAGGGGGCACATCTCGTGAGCTCCGGCCGCTTCTCGGGCATGAGCGTCGCCGAGGGGAAGGCGGCGATCGTCGCCGAGCTGGCGGCGCGCCATGCCGCCGTGCCGGTGGTGAACTATCGACTGCATGACTGGTGCATCTCGCGGCAGCGCTACTGGGGTCCGCCGATTCCCATCGTCTACTGCGACGCGTGCGGTACCGTGCCGGTGCCCGAATCGCAGCTTCCCGTGTTGCTGCCGTTGATCGACGACTTCCGTCCCGACGATTCCGGCGTGAGCCCGCTCGCGAGACACGAGGAGTGGTATCACACGGCGTGTCCGCAATGCGGCGCCAAGGCGCGGCGTGAGACGGATGTGAGCGACACGTTCCTCGACAGCGCGTGGTACTTCCTGCGCTATCCGAGCACCGACCGCGACGACGTGCCCTTCGACGCGGCGCTCACGCGCAAGTGGTTGCCGGTGAACAGCTACATCGGCGGCAACGAGCACGCCGTGCTGCACTTGCTGTACTCGCGTTTCGTGACGATGGTGCTGCACGACGCCGGCTTGCTGGACTTCGAGGAGCCGTTCACACGCTTCCGCGCGCACGGGCTCATCGTGCGCGAGGGCGCGAAGATGTCGAAGAGCCGCGGCAACGTCGTCAACCCGGACGAGTACATCGACAAGTGGGGTGCCGACGCGTTCCGGACGTACCTGATGTTCCTCGGACCGTACGAGGAGGGGGGCGATTTCCGCGACAAGGGGATCTCCGGGGTGAAGCGCTTCCTCGATCGTCTCTGGAAGTCGGCGCACGACGCGGTGCGCGACGCGCCTGCGGATCCCGAGGTGCTGCGCAAGCTGCACCAGACGATCAAGAAGGTATCCGAGGACATCCCGAGGTTGAGTTACAACACGGCGGTCGCGGCGATGATGGAGTACATGAACACCATGCGTGCCGGCGAGCGTACGCCGCGGATCGACGAGGTGCGGCCGCTCGTGCAGATCGTCAGCCCCTTCGCTCCGCACATCGCCGAGGAGCTCTGGGCGCTCCTGAGCGAGCGTGGCACGACGAGCGTGTTCGACGCCGGCTGGCCGAGCTACGATCCGGCGCTGGTGGCCGAAGACCGGATCACCATGGCGGTGCAGGTGAATGGCAAGACGCGCGGCACGATCTCCGCGCCGAGGAACGTGACGCAGGACGACGCGTTCGCCGAAGCGATGAAGGACCCGAACATCGCGAAGTTCGTGACGGGTCCGGCAAAGCGGGTGATCTTCGTGCCGGGACGGTTGTTGAACGTTCTGGTCTGACGGTCGGGCGGTCGGACGGTCGGACGGTCGGACGGTCGGACAGTCGGACGGTCGGACAGTCGGACGGTCGGACGGTCGGACGGTCGGACGGTCGGACGGTCGGACGGTCGGACAGTCGGACAGTCGGACAGTCGGACAGTCGGACAGTGAACTACGAGGGGCACACCGAGCTCAGTTCGGTGTGCCCTTCACCGTCAGACCGTCAGACCGTCAGACCGTCAGACCGCCAGACCGTCAGACCGTCAGACCGCCGTCAAAATCGTACGCTGACCGTCAATGGCACT
>CAYTKA010000045.1:0-25614 GCA_964438255.1 uncultured Gemmatimonadaceae bacterium
TCAGACCGTCAGACCGTCAGACCGTCAGACCGTCAGACCGTCAGACCGTCAGACCCCATCAGTGCACCGCCGCCGCGATGATGATGGCCAGCGCGATGGCCACGGCGCCCATCAGGACGCCCAGGGCGGTGTTCTGATCCTCGATCAGCTCCTTCCACAGCGATCCCGGCGTCAACTTGTCGAACAGCATGAACGCGAGAATGAACAGCACGACGCCGATCACCGTGAACAGGATCGCCGCCAGCACGTTGTGGAGCATCGCCGGGTAGACGTCGGGTGTCATCTCACTTGCCTCGCATGTAGTGCCCGGTCCCGAAATAGTGGTAGTGCGGCCGGTACGCGCCGGGGTTGTCGCGTATCGAGCGCGGGACGTTCTTCACCTCGTTCGGTCGGAGAAAGCTCCAGCCGCGCACCTCCGCCGCCACGAGAAGGAAGAGTACCAGCGCACCGAACGTCGTGTAGACGGGGTGTCGCATCTCAGTCGTCGCCAGAGCTGGAACCGCCGCTCGGTGCGTAGTCGCTCTCCTTCCACCGCGCGCTCTCCATGGAGGCGGCGCGGAAGGTGACGAGGAGCGGCGGAAGGAGCAGCAGCCCGAGACAGACCGCGAACAGCGAGAGCCGCGGCACGTCGCGGCGCAGCGTGATCGTGTAGCTGATGTACGGATTGCCGCTGGTCTGCCCCTCAGGCTGAACCCGCAGGAAGTAGCGGCCCGGCGGCACGCTCGGCACGATGGCACGGTCGCGCGTCGCGCCTTCGCTCCACGAGCCATCAGAGTCGTACCCGTGGTAGTAACTCAATTCCCGCCCGAACTCGTACGTCGTGCCCGTGGTCTCGTTCACGAGCGCGTAGTCGAAGTATGCCCAGCTATTGTCCACGTTGGCCGTCGTCTCGACGGCGAGGTTGGACGTGTGCCCTGGCACGATGAACGGCGGCGTTACGAACGCGAGTGAGTCGGCGGGGCGCGCCGGTGAGAAGAGGGACGACCAGTAGAACACCTTGGCGTTCGACGCCGTGGCGAGACGCACCAGGCCAAACGCGGCCAACAGCGCGAGGAAGAGGAGACACCGCCTCCACATCGACGTCGCGACGGGCTGATACAGGTCCGGCTGATTCGCGTACACGCCACGCGGAGCGGGCGGACGCCCCTTCAGACCGAATGCGCTCCAGATCTGCTCGGGCGGCGTATAGGTGCCGAGCGACCATGTCGTCTCGCCCTGCATCTGCTCTTCGCTGAGCATGCGCGGCGGCGCGACGAAGTCGCGTACGACCGTGCGATCGTCCACGCGCACGCGCCACGGAAACTCCCCCAGCACGAACGCCGTGTCGGCAGTCGACGTCTGGAAATGCTTGAAGGTCTCGCCGTGCAGCTCCACGTACGGCTGACGCCCACTCACCTTTTCCGTCGGGGCGGCCTTCACGACCTGAACGTCGTTCCAGTGACCGTCGGACTGCGTGAGATAGCGAAAGCCCTTGTACGGGTTGAAGAGCACGTACTCCTCCCAGGAGTACCATTGGCCGTCGATGCGTGCGCGCCGCACCTGGAAGCCGACGGCCTCCCACTGCTCGCCCTTCAGCGTCCCGCGCGTGCCGAGCGGAATCTGCGGCGTGTACTTCTGCCGCTGCTGATATTCCTGGAGCACGCGCAGGTTGGGATCGCGCGCGTCGAGGATGCTCCCGCAGCTCGAGCAGACCACGGTCTGCGCCTGATCGAGTGCGCGCAGCGTGATCGCCGCGCCGCACTGCGGGCAGCTGAGCGCGCTGACGGTGGGTGCGCTCACCATCCGTCGAGCGCGCGCATGTTGCGCAGCGACAGCTCATCCAGCGACACGTACTCCCCCACGTACACGGCAGGGACGTCGTCCGAGTAGTCGATGGTCGCAAAGCGGCCGGCATCGCGATCGCCATCGGTGTCGAGATCGGCGAAGAGTGCCTCGTTCCGGCTCCACGACTCGAATGGCAGCTCCCCCTCGACCCCTGCATAGCGCGCATGGGTGAGCGAGGCGACGGTGAACAGTGTGCCGGTGATGGCGTACGACTGCCCAACCTTGAGATGCTCCGCCGGGGGTAGGCCCGGCTGCTCGACACGCGTCGTCACGGCGTAGTCGCCCTGTGCATCGGAGAGCCACGCACTCTCGCCGCTTGTCCCGCGCAGATACCACTCGCTCCACCGGCCGCGGTCATACTCGTAGAGAATCCGCCCGACCACCACGAATGGCAGTTTGCCATGGCGCCCCTCGGTGCCGAGCTGGATCGGTGACGTGCTCTCGGGGATGCCGCTGATCGCGCCGACCGCCTGGAGATCGATGTCGCGCCGGACGAGGATGGCTCGGCAGTAGGGACAGGTCGTCTGTACCGCGCCGGACCAGCGGAACTGAATGGCGGCACCGCAGTTCGGGCAGTTGGCTGCTTGCGCCATCACGCGTTGCTCAGGTATGCGTCAGACGAGCGACAGCGTCGCGGGTCGGCCGTACACCCGCTCCACGCGTCGGACGTCCACGGAGCGCGCGCCGACGATCTGCTGGAGGCGGTCGGCGAAGGGCCAGGCAGGGCGCGGCGCACAGCAGAACAGATTGAGGCAGAGCGACGTGTGCTCCGGAAAGGTATGAATGGTGAGATGCGACTCGGCCAGGAGCAGCATGCCCGTGATCCCGCCCGGCGGCGGGAACACGTGCCACAACCCTTCGCCGATCGGGTTGAGCGCGAGCTCGCGAACGATGCGATCGCCCAGCCGCATCATCGCGGCCCGATCGGCGAGCAGCGTGGCGTCGCAGCCGAAGGCCTCGACGATCCACTCCTCGCCACACACGAATGCCGGATGCGCGGTGGTCACCCCTGCGCGCCCCCACACTCGGGACAGAACTTGGCGGACCGCGGGATGGACTTGCCGCAGGCAACGCAGAACTTGGTGGCCCCTACCGCCGCAGCGCCTTGGTCAGGGAGTGCGGTCGGTGACCCTGGTGACGACTTCTGTGCCGCATCGCCCCCCGTGGCCACCTGATTGAGCGCGTCGCTCATCGCCTTCCCCATCGCCATGCCGGCGCCAAGGCCCGCACCGAGCCCCGCACCACCGCCCCCTTCGTTGGCCGCCGCGTTGGGGATCGCCTGCGCGACCTGATACTGGACGTAATCGCGCAGGTTGCCGGCCATGTTCATGCCGATCCGTTCATCCAGCTTGCGCTGCAGCTCCTCGGGAAGCGAGAGATTCTCCACGACGAACGAATCCAGCGCGAGACCAAGGTCCGTGAAGGTAGGCTCGAGCTGCGTGCGGATCGCCGTGGCGAGCTCGGACTGATTGGCCGCCATGTCGAGGAAGGGAATCTTCGACTTGGCGAAGGCGTCGGACACCTTGCTCACGATCGTGTTGCGCAGGTGTCCCTCGAGGTCGCCCACCGTGTAGACGTCGCGTGTGCCGCTCACCTTCTGGTGGAAGGTCACCGGGTTGGCGACGTGATAGCTGTACAACCCGAAGCCGCGCAGGCGCACCATGCCGAAGTCGTCGTCGCGCACGGTGATCGGCTGCTGCGTGCCCCAGCGTTGGTCGGTCTGGATGCGCGTCGAGAAGAAGTAGACGTCGCTCTTGAAGGGCGACTCGAAGCCCGTATACCAATGCTTGAGATCCGTCAGCAAGGGGAGCGTTCGCGTCTCGAGGGTATAGAGTCCAGGCCCGAACGCGTCGGCGACCTTGCCCTCATTGACGAACAACGCCATCTGTGACTCGCGCACCGTGAGGCGCGCGCCGTACTGGATCTCCAGGTCGCGCATGGGATAGCGCATGGCGAGCACGCCGTCGCCGTCTTCCGTCCATTGGATGACGTCGATGAGCTGCTTGCGCAGGAAATCGCCGAGGGACATCGGTCCTCCTGGAAATGGATGCGGGCAGGTCCGCGCCGTCACCAATCTGGCAACGGAGGGCGGGCGCGCAATGAGACGATCGTCTTGGCCGAACCGTGACAGCACGGGGCGTGACGAACTTCTCCGCCGCGCCTAGCTTATAGACGCCTTTTCGCCCTTCCGCGATTCGCTTCGTCGCGATTCGCCATCCCTGCGTTCCGGAGACTGTATGCGTTTCTTCCCCTGCGCCCGCATTCCAGCGGCGGCGGTCCTGTGCGCCGCGCTGGCGGCGTCGCTCTGCGCGCGCCCGTTGGCCGCGCAGCAGGCCACGACGACGGCGACCGTGCGCGGCACGGTGACCGGCGGTGACGATGCGCCCATCGCCGGCGCGTCCGTCGTCGCCACCAATGCTGCGACCGGCGCGCGGCGTGGCGGTCAGACCGACGAGCGCGGCCGGTATACCATCCCCTTCCTCGAACCGGGCGTCTACACCATCCGCGCGCAGCGGATCGGCTATCGCCCCGTCGAGCGTCCCGCGCTTCGCCTGAGCCTCGGTCAGGTGGAGACGCAGGACTTCCATCTACAGAACTCACCGACGCAGCTCGGCGCCGTGGTCGTCACCGGCGAAGTCGCGCCGCTGATCGAGACGACCAAGTCGGGGACGAGCACGCGCATTCTCGAGGAGCAGCTACGCCAGCTCCCAACCTCGGACCGCAACTTCAAGAACCTCGTCGTGCTCACTCCGGGCTCGAGCGATGTGGGCGCCACGGGCGCCGGCGGCGGGCAGTCGATCGGTGGCGGACGCACCGCGTCATCGAACCTGCTCATGGACGGCGTGAACAACAACGAGAGCTTTTTCGGCGGCGACGCCCGTGGCGGCGATCGACTCCCCTTCTCGTATTCCATCGAGGCCGTGAAGGAGATCCAGGTCATCACCGCTGGCTACGACGTGGAGCGGGGCCAATTCACCGGCGGCACCGTGAACGCCGTCACCAAGTCGGGCACCAACGAGTTCCACGGCAGCATCTTCGACTACGAGCGCGGCGACAAGCGCTTCGGCGTCAAGCTCACGGGCAACGACTTCCTTGGCCGTCCGCCGCGCAATTACCTGCGGCAGCAGTACGGCGGCTCGATCGGCGGACCGATCGTCAAGGACAAGCTGCACTTCTTCCTCACGCTCGACCGCCAGGTCGGCAACGAGCCGAAGCCGGTGCTGCAGACGGGTACAGACGCCGCGTCGATCCGCGCGTCGGGGATCAGCCCGGACACGCTGGCGAAGTTGATCAACATCGCGAAGACGAAGTACGGCTATGACCTCGCGCAGGAGATCGGGCCGTTCAAGCAGAACATCGACGAGTCGGCGGTGTTCGGTCGCATCGACTGGCAGATCAACGATCAGCACACGCTGACCGTCCGTGACAATTACCTGAACTTCCAGCAGACGAACGACCGCCTCACCATTTCCCCGTCGACGAACGATCTGACGTCGAACGCCGGCCCGTACAAGGAGAAGACGAACAGCGCGGTCGTCGCGCTCACGTCGGTGCTCTCGCAGCGCTTCTCGAACGAGCTGCGCGTGCAGGTCGCCAACGACCGCAAGCCGCGCCCGTCCAACCCGTCGGTGCTCGGTGGTCCGGTCCCACAGGTCCGCGTGGGTGGGATCGTCGCCAACCCGGGCGACGGCGGCGCGAACGTGACGACGACCGTGTTCTTCGGCGCCGATCCGGTGCTGCACGCGAACAATCTGGAGCAGGACACCTACGAGCTGATCGACAACGTCCGCTACATGCGCGACAACCATACGATCAAGCTCGGGACGAACCTGACCAAGATACACGTCTTCAACGACTTCTTCTTCAACGGGCTGGGTTCGTTCAGCTACAACAGCCTCTCGGACTTCGACAATCGGCTCCCGGCGAGCTTCACGCGGGCCCTCCCCTACACGCCGACGTCGGGCAATCCCGTCGCGCGCTTCGACGTGCATGAGTACGCCCTGTACGCCCAGGACGAATGGCAGGTGACGCCGAAGCTCTTCGTCACATACGGGCTGCGCTATGACCGAAGCCGGTTCCCCACGACGCCGAACCCGAATCCGACGCTGGCGTCAGGTGTGCTCGGCATCCGGAACGACATCCAGCCGTCGAACAACAACTATGTGGCGCCGCGCTTCGGCGTCACCTTCGATCCGGAGGGGAACGGCCATCAGGTGATCCGCGGCGGTTCGGGCCTCTTCTTCGGCCGCGCGCCCTACGTGCTGTACGGCAACACGCTGTCAAATACGGGCCTCACCCAGCTCGATCTGAATTGCCAGGGTGCGGCTGCCACGCCGCAGCCCAACCTCGCGTCGTACGCACAGGACCCGAGCACCATTCCCACGACGTGCATGGGTGGCGGCGGCGCTGCGGCGTCGAAGGCGTCGCCCGTCGTCTTCGCGTCGGACTTCCAGCAGACGCGGGCCTGGAAGACCAACCTCGCCTACGACCGACTCATCGCACCGAACTGGCGGCTGACGCTCGAGGGCGTGTACACGCGCACGACGGACGATTACGTGGTGCAGGACGCGAACCTCGATCCGACGACGCGCTTCACGATCGAGGGGAACATCCCCGTGTTCGCGCCGGCGAACACGATCCCGACCACAGGGACCGCCGCAGGACGGCCGAACATCAACAACACCCGCCGCGACGCAAGCTTCAACAACGTGTTCGTGCAGTCGTCGAAGGGTGAGGCGAAATCGGCGCAGGGGATCGTGCAAGTCAACGGCGTGACGGCCTGGGGCAGCCTCCTCGCCAGCTACACCTACGATCACACCTTCGACTTCAACTCCTCCTCCTGCTGCATCGCCGGCGGCGACCTGTTCAACAGCGGGCGCACATTCGGTAACCCGAACGATTTCTCGGGGCAGTACGCGAGGGCTGCATACTCGCGCACACACAGCGTCGTGATCGCGCCTACGGTCAGCCTGCCGTACGGCTTCCAGTTGAGCGGCATCTACCGTGGCTACTCGGGCCTACCCTGGACGCCCATCTATGGCAGCGACATCAACGGTGACGGCGTGGCCAACGACCGCCTCTACGTCCCCACGGACGCGGAGATCACGCAGGCGAACTTCATCACCTTCTATCACAACCCCGCGCAGGGGCTGGACAGCGCCGTGCAACGCCAGCAGTTCGCCGCAGCGATCCAGAACAATGTGTGCCTGTCGGAGCATCGAGGCGAGGTGATCGCGCGCAACGTCTGTCAGAACCCCTGGCAGAACATTCTCGACGCTCGCATCGCCAAGCGCTTCGAAACGACGCGTGGCCAGGGACTCGAACTCTCGGTGGACTTCTTCAACCTGCTCAACGGCCTGAAGTCGAGCTGGGGCCAGCGCAACGAGGTGCAGAACGTGAACACGAACGCGCTCACCTCACGCGGCTTCAACGCCGCCACACAGCGATACGTCTACCAGTTCAACACGAACTTCGCCAAGGAAGAGCCGTCGGCGTTCGGGCTGAGCCAGCAGTTCCAGGTGCAGCTGGGGGCGCGGTACACGTTCTAGGCGTGGAACCGTGAACGGTGTACGGTGAACGGAAGGCGGTGCGCCGCTCATGCGATCAGCTTGAGCGGCGCCGTCGTTCCCGATCCGCCCGCCCGCACGATCTCCTCGAACACGGGAAAGAGCGCTGGGTCGAACTGCGTGCCGACGTCGGCACACATGATTGCCATCGCTTCGTCATGCGAGTGGGCCGCCTTGTAGCTGCGCTGCGAGGTGAGCGCGTCGTACACGTCGGCGATGCAGAGCACCCGCGCCGTGAGAGGGAGCTGGTCGCCGGCGAGGCCGTGCGGGTACCCCCGACCGTCCCATCGCTCATGGTGACTCTCGACGATCGGGCGCACATCCCAGGGAAACTCGATGTCGGCGAGGAGCTCCACACCGGCAGTCGGGTGGCGCCGCACGAGCGCCCACTCCTGTTCCGTCAACTTCCCCGGCTTGTTGAGCACCTCGGCCGGCACCATGAGCTTGCCAACGTCGTGCAACAGGGCGCCGATGCGGAACCAGAAGAGCGACGTCGAGTCGCCGGCGTTGACGCGCATCCAGAGCGCACACGCGAGATCGGCGACACGCACACAGTGCCCTTGGGTGTAGTCGTCCTTCGATTCGATCGAGTCGCCCCACTTCCGCACGACGTCGAGGAAGTCGTTCTCCAGGACCGCGGTGCGACGATCGACGTCGGCGAGATCGCGGCGCGCACGAAGGTGGGTGAACAGTCGGTGCGCTTGATTGAGGCGCTGCAGCGTCTGCCGATTGCGTCCCTGCGAGCGATAGAGATCCGCCAGCTCGCGTGCGATCTCGCCGTGCAGGATGAGATCGCGACGGCGCACCGCCGCCGCTTCCGCGCGCAGGAAATGTTGCTCGGCCGATGCCACGTCACCCATGCCACGTGCAATCATGCCGTACACCTGCTCCGCCTCGCCCTCGGCATGTGTGTCGCCGAGCTGCGCGGCGAGCGCCGTCGCGTCGTCACACGCAGCGCGGGCCCTGCGATGATCGCCCTGCCGCAATCGGAGTCGCGCGACGTTGAGCCCGATCGTGATACAGAGGCTGTGCTCACCCAGCACGCCGCCGATCTGGAGCGCCTCGGCGTACGAGCGCTCAGCGAGATCGAACCGGTGCATCTGCGTGTGCAGCATGCCGACGTTGCTGAGCGCGTGCATCACCTGGTCGGCCAGCCCTGCGCCCCGTGCGTCGACGAGCGCGCATTCGTGGAAACGCAACGCTTCTCCGTACTCGCCACGCACGCTCGCGACGTTACCGAGGTTCGTGGCAGTCATCGCGGCGAGTCGCGCTTCACCAGAGCGCTGGGCGCTGGCACGCGCGAGCACCCACAGCCGCTCTGCCTCGTCCAGATCGCCCTGCTGGAAGAAAATCACCGCCAGCATGTTGATTGCGTGGCCACGCCCGACCTCGTCCACAGCCCCTTCGGATACGGCGAGCGCTGTGCGCGCCGCGGTCTCCGCGGCGGCGTAGTCGGAATCCTGCGTGTGTGTGCGCGCGATCCAGCGGTGGAGCTGAGCGGTGCCACCGGCATCGGTGATCGTGCCGCTCGCGAGCGCCTCCGCATAGACCCGGCGCGCGTCCTCGCGCTGCCCACGACGCTCGAGCGCCTGCCCTTCCGCCATCACCACGGCGAGCGGCGGCAGCAAGGGAGCCGCAGCCGAGGCTGCGGACGAACGAAGCACGTCAGCGGCGGGTGGGAGTGTCGGTTCCATCGTCGGAAGACAGCGGGATCGAGCGGTGGGAGGACGTTCGCGTTTACATCGTTTACGTGCTGCGGTCGCACGTGGGCGGGGCGTGTGCAACGACGCGCGCCCCGCTCACTCTACCTGTCCATTCTACTGCTCACCCGCGAGCATTGGGCTCGTCGATCACATCCCGCCTCCGCGTCCACACGACAGGATGTACCCGGAGAAATGCGGAATGCTCGAATTGAACCGCCAGCTCAGCAGGTCGACGGATCCGCCGATCAGCTCGGAGACGAAACCACCGAGCGCCCCAGGAGGCTCGGATCGGAGTAGTAGCCGAGCTTAGCCTGTCACGACGAGGGTGAAGGCGAGCGCGGCGAGCCGGCTAATCGAGCTAGTCATTGTGATGGGGTCCTCGGGAATGAGCGATGGCGCTCGTTCCGCAGGGCATCCGAGAGACGAAAAGCCGAGAGCGGGTCGATCATGCGAGCGCTCTCATTTGCTGAGCGGCTGCCGTGAGGCACCCTCCGCGCCATGAGTCGCGACCCGCGACAGGACGTCAAACTGTCCGCTGAGGAAGCTCTGCAGGCGACGTTACGTCACCTTGTCCGGAGCGCTCCGGTCAATCGGCCCGAATCGTATCTGTTGAGCGGACCGACGCTTGTGGCGTTTCGCGAAAGAACGTAGCAGAACGCACGACGGCCGGCGGATCACCGCCGGCCGTGCAGATTTTTGTGATGTGGGATCAGGGCTTCTTGCCTTTGAGCAGCGTGTCCTTCACGGAGACGCCCGTTTCCTTCAGATCTGCGTGGGCGTTGCTCTTCGTCCGATCTTTCTCGGCGCGCGCGTCGCGCGCGGCCTTCTTACCCGTCTTGCTGATGTCACGCGCCACCTTGTTGAGCCCGCCCGGGTGCTCACTCTGCGACCCCTTGATGCCGGTGGTCCGCTTCAGCTCGGCTTTGGTATCGTTGCCGGCTTTCTGAAGCGCTCCGTGTGTCTTGCTGGCGTCGCGCTTCACCTCGGCCTTGGTGTCGCGACCAGCTTTCTTCACGGTGTTGCTGACGTCGTGTGCGACCTTGTTCAGGCCACCCGGCTTGTGCTCCTCCTGCGCCTGCATCGATGCTGCAACGAAGAGCGAAAGCACAGCGGCGATGACCGCGTGATGAACCTGGCTTTTCATGAAACTCCCTCCCGAGGGTGAATACCCCCTCGCAATGCAAGACGTGGACTCGGATCTGTCCCGGCGAGTCTACCGCGCTTTGAGGCTGGCTTCAGGGGCGTGCATGCGCGCATGAGGCGGTGTAGAACTTGCCCTCGTCGCGCCCGTCTTCGAACAGGGAGAGCCTGGTGTGCGCAAGCGCTCGTTCACCGCTGCGTCGCGGCGTATCTATCGCATCTCGTACGGTGGCCGGTAAGGCGTCCACGACGCATGGCAGCGCGCTGGCCTGACAGACTCTGGATCGTTCGACACGGCGAGAGTGCCGGGAACGTCGCACGCGATGCGGCGACGGCGGCGGGACTCGCGCTGATCGACGTCGATCAGCGCGACGTGGACGTGCCACTCAGCCTCACCGGCGAGCGGCAGTCCCAAGCACTTGGCCGATGGTTCGCTGCCATGCCGGTGGGTGCGCGCCCCAACGTGGTGCTCACGTCACCCTATCTGCGAGCACGGCACACCGCGTCGATCATCGAAGAGGTCGGCGGCACCGAGCCGGGATCCCCGACGACGATCGACGAACGCTTGCGCGAGAAGGAGTTCGGCATGCTCGACCGGCTCACGAAGCTGGGCATCGAGCAGCGGTACCCCGAGCAGGCTGCGCTGCGCTTCCGGCTCGGGAAGTTCTACTATCGGCCGCCCGGCGGTGAGAGCTGGTGCGACGTCATCCTCCGTCTGCGCAGCGCGTTCGACACAATCAGCCTCCACCGCAGCGAGCCGGGCACGCGCGTGCTCATCGTCGCGCATCAGGTGACCGTGCTCTGCGCGCGCTATCTCCTCGAAGGGCTGACAGAGGATCAGATCCTGGCGATCGACCGCGCCGCCGACGTGGCGAACTGCGGTGTGACTGCGTACACGTTCAACCCGGAGGCTGGAGAGAGCGGTGCGCTGCAGCTTCGCACCTACAATTTCGTCGCGCCGCTGGAGGAAGCGGGTGCACCGGTGACGTCGGAGCCCGCCCCATCCGTGGCGCCGCGATGATGCGCGCGTACGAGATCACGCGGGCGCTGTTGCGCCACATGCCGCTGCCGCAGCCGGACGAGACGAGTGATAAGGATGGCCGCGGTCACGTGCTCGCCGTGGGCGGGAGCGCACGGACGCCGGGTGCGATTCTCCTTGCCGGCGTTGCAGTGCTCCGCGCCGGCGCGGGTAAGCTGCAGCTCGCTACGGTACGCAGTGCGACTGCCGCGCTCGGTGTGGCGGTGCCCGAGGCGCTGGTCGTGGCGCTCGGCGAGACGCGAGCCGGCGAGATCAGTGGCACGGGTGCGCGGACGCTGCGATCATGCGTCGAGACAGCCGACGCGGTGCTGATCGGTCCGGGGATGTCGAGTGAGCGATCGGCCGCCGCACTGGTGCGCGCGCTCGTGCGGCGGATGCCCGATGACGCGACGCTCGTGCTCGATGCGCCGGCCATTCTCGCTCTGCGCGCTCATCCGAGCGTGCTACGCCGACTCGGCGGCCGTGCGGTGCTCACGCCGCACGCGGGTGAGATGGCGTCGCTGCTCGGGATGGAGAAGCGGGACGTCGAAGGCGATCCCGCTACCATCGCTCGTGACGCCGCGGCGCGGTTCGGTGCCGTCGTCGCGCTCAAGGGGCACGAGAGTTGGATCGCAGAGCCGACCGGCGCCCTATATCACTACGCGCAGGGTTCCGTCGGATTGGCGACGTCGGGCTCCGGCGACACGCTCGCCGGCATCGTGGCCGGACTCGCGGCGCGCGGTGCCTCGGCGGTACAATCGGCCGTATGGGGTGCGTATGTGCACGGCAGTGCGGGTCGAGTGCTCGCGCAGCGGATTGGCCGGATTGGATATCTGGCCCGCGAGCTGCTCGACGAGGTGCCACCACTGCTGCGGTGATCGATGCGGGTGGCGCTCGAGGATGCTCGATCGAGGACTTGACCGGCTCCGGACCACGCTCGATGATTGCCGATCCTCTCCTCTGACCGATACGCCGCTCATGCAGCACTGGCTCTCCGCTCCTCGACTCCTCTCCGCTCTCATTCTACTCGGCACCCTCGCCGCTCCGATCGGTGCCCAGAGTCGTGGCTCGACGGGCAATGGCGCTGAACCCTCCGTGGTGCGGCCCGGCCGCGATCCGAATCAGCCGATCGACGAGGAGTACACGAGAAAGATTCACGAATACACGACGGAGTCGTTCTTTCTCTCCCCGCTCGTCGACTACTTGCCGGCGTCCCGGACCGTTCCGACGCCGAAAGCCGTGCTCGGCGACATTGCCGGTGCGCGCAACAACCTTCCGTACTCGAAGGACGTCTACGCCTACATGCGGCTGCTCGAGAAATCGAGCCCACGTGTGAAGGTGTTCTCCATCGGCACGACGGAGGAAGGGCGCGAGATGATCGCCGTCGCCGTCGCGTCGGAGGAGCTGATCGCCAGGTTGGACGAGAACCGGGCCCGGCTGGCCAAGCTCGCCGATCCGCGCACGATCGGCATGAATGACGCCGAGGCGGAGCGCATCGTCGCGCAATCAGTACCCGTGTACTACATCACCGGCACCATTCACTCGCCGGAGTCGGGCGCGCCGACCGCGTTGATGGAGCTTGCGTATCGCCTCGCCGTGGACGAGAGCCCGTACATCAAGAACATCCGCGACCATCTCATCACGCTCATCACCCCGATCGTCGAGGTGGACGGCCGCGACCGCATGGTGGACATCTTCCGCTGGCACATGGCGCACCCGGGCGAGACGTATCCCAATCTCGTGTATTGGGGACACTACGTGGCGCACGACAACAATCGCGACGCCATGGCGCTGACGCTCAAGCTGTCCCAGAACGTCCTGAACACCTATGTCGCCCAGAAGGCCCAGGTGCTGCACGACCTGCACGAGTCGGTGCCGTATCTGTACGACAACACGATCGGCGACGGCCCCTACAACGCCTGGCTCGACCCACTGCTCACCAACGAGTGGCAGATGATGGGCTGGCACAACGTGCAGGAGATGACGCGGCTTGGCATGCCCGGTGTCTTCGCGCACGGCCAGTTCGACACCTGGTCGCCGGGCTATCTCATGTTCATGGCCGCCACCCACAACGGCATCAGCCGTCTGTACGAGACGTTCGGCAACGGCGGCACCGCCGAAACCGTGGAGCGGACGCTGAGCCCGAGCGAGACGCAGCGCACCTGGTGGCGGCAGAACCCGCCCCTTCCGCGCGTACAGTGGTCGCTGCGCAACAACAACAACTACGAGCAGACGGGATTGCTCGTCTCGCTCGACTACTTCGCCAACAATCGTCACCTCTTCCTCCAGAACTTCTACGAGAAGAGCAAGCGCTCCATCCTCAAGCCACGTACCGAGGGGCCGGCAGCGTACGTGTTTCCGGCGAATGACACGCGCCCCGGAGCGCAGGCTGAGCTGTTGCGCATCCTCCAGAAGCAGCACGTAGAGATCTCGCGCGCCACGGCATCATTCAGCGTGAGCGTACCGGCGCGCCTCGTGCGCGCGCTGCGCGCGGCGCAGGACTCACTGGTGGAGCGCTCGCAAAGCATCGGCACGGAGCGGCGACAGTTCCCCGCCGGCAGCTACGTCGTTCGCATGGACCAACCATACTCGCGCATCGCCGACGCCCTGCTCGACCGCCAGTACTGGTCACCGAACGATCCGCAGAAGACGCCGTACGACGACACCGGCTGGTCGTTCCCCGAAGGGTTCGCCGTGCAGGCGGTGCGCGTGATGGACGCGAAGGTGCTCGACGCGCCGATGCAGCGGGTCACCGATTCGGTTCGCGCGCCGGGAGGAGTGACGGGCAGCGGCGACGTGTACGTCATCAAGCACAACGGCGACAACGCGCTCGCCACGCTGCGCTACCGTCTCAAGTCCGCCGACATTCAGATCGCCGAGGAGCCGTTCTCGGCAAGTGGACAGTCGTTCGGGCGAGGCTCGTTCGTCATCCGTGGCCTGCGGCAGAGCGAGCTCGATCGCGCGACGCGTGAGCTGGGGCTCACGGCATACGCCGGCGCCGCGCCCTCGGTGAAGACACATCCAGCGCGCGCCGCGCGGGTTGCCATCCTGCACACCTGGCTCAGCACGCAGACGGAAGGGTGGTGGCGCTACGCATTCGACCAGCTTGCGATTCCATACGACTACATCAGCACGCAGGACATCGCGACGTCAGTCGATCTGAACGCGAAGTACGACGTCATTCTCTTCCCGCCGGCCGGCGGCAGCACGCAGGCGATCATCGACGGGCTGCCGCGGTGGCGCAACCCGATGCCGTGGAAGAACACGCCGGAGACACCGAACATCGGCACCTGGGCGCAGACGGACGACATCCGTCCGGGACTCGGCTGGCAGGGATTGGAGAAGCTCCAGCAGTTCGTCGCACGCGGCGGTGTGCTCGTGACGGTGATCGGCACGTCGGAGCTCGCGGTCAACACCGGCTTCACGAGCGGCGTGGGCTACACGTCGTCACCGAAGAGCCGCGTGGTCGGCAGTCTGCTGCGCACGACGGTGGTAGACGGCACGAGCCCGATCGTCTATGGCATCCCCGACAGCCTCGCCGTGTACAGCGACGGCGGCGAGAGCTTCACGGTGAGCAACACGCGCGGCGGCGGGCGTGGTCCACGTTTCGGGTCGACGAACGACCGTCCCACGGGGCGTGGCGCGGTCGACGATGCGGACGTCGTGCAGGGTCGGCCGCAGCTCGACACCAGTCATGTGGCACCCGAGAACGCGCCGGTGCAGCCGTGGGAGGCAGCGCCGATCCTGCGCGAGCAGCTACGCAATCCACTCACCGTGATCCCGCCCGATCAGCGCCCGCGCGTGGCGCTGCGGTTCAGCGAGCAGCGCAACCTGCTGGCGTCGGGGCTGCTCGAGGGCGGGAGCGACATCGCGCAACGCCCGGTGGTGGTGGATTCGCCGCTGCAGAAGGGACACGTGGTGCTGTTCGCGAACAACCCGATCTGGCGCGGGGAGACGATCGGCAGCTACGCACTCGTGCTGAACACGCTCCTCAATTATGACAATCTCAGCGCGGGGCGAAAGCTCGATACGCAATAGTGCTACGACGACTGAAGTACGTGAGTACTAGTCCAACCACGAAGGCAGATGCGAGACGACGCGGGTCAAGTGCAGAAAGGTGTGTAATTCGCTTCTGCGGTGAGGGTTAGACGGAGTGACGGATGCGCAGCTTGCCTTGGCAGAGCTTCACCTCCTGGGCGGTGGGCATGAAGTAGTATCCGCCGTACCCGGCGAATCGCTGGAGCCAGAGAATCGGCGGCGGCGGCGGGAGAAACGCCACGCTGCGCCAGGAGCAGGCTTTCGCAAAAAAGTGGCGGCGTACTTCGCGAGAGAGTCGCGTTGAGGTGCGCCGTGATCGCTCGCCATCGCGGCGAGTTCCCCGTGCGACTCATGTGCCGAGTGCTCGAGGTTTCGGTGGCGGGCTTCTACACGTATTTCAGCGTCCGGTGAGCTGGCGCGCGCTGATCGACGAGGTGTTGATGGCGCACGTCCGAAACGTGTTCGCGGAGAGCGGTGAGACGTACGGCGCGCCACGGGTGTTCCACGAGCTGCGGGAGACCGGCTTCCCGACCAGCACGAAGCGCGTCGCTCGGCTGATGCGGGAGGAGGGATTAGTAGCGCGGCCACGGAGGCGGAGTCGCGTCGTGACGACGGACTCCAATCACAGCGATCCGATCGCTCCGAACCTGCTGGCACGCCAGTTCGACGTGAACGGCGTTGTCATCAATCGCATCTGGATCGGAGACATCACCTACCTCCTGACGCGGGACGGGCCGTTGTCCCTGGCAACGGTGCTCGATCTCGGCTCGCGCCGGTGCGTCGGCTGGGCGATGCGGGACACGATGGAGGTAGAGCCGGTGCTGAGCGCGCTCCGCATGGCGCACGAGGTACGGCACCCCGTGGCCGGATTGATCTGTCATTCCGATCGCGGGAGCCAGTACGCGTCGGGGAGTATCGCACCGAGTTGGTCGCGCACGGGATGATTGCGAGCATGAGCGCTAGAGGCGACTGTTACGACAACGCGGTGGCGGAGAGCTTCTTCGCGACACTGGAGTTCGAACTGCTGATGAAGAACGACTGGCACACGCGCGAAGAGGCCCGGTGTGCGATCTTCCGGTACATCGAGACGTGGTAGAACCGGAAGCGCCGTCACTCCACGCTGGGCTACGTCAGTCCAGCGACGTACGAAGAGCAGTTGCAGGCGGCGGCATAGTGCCTATGGCTTACGCGTCCACTAAATCGGGGCAAGCTCAGTTGGACGCATAGCCCTCCTGGGAACACCGGGGATCGCACATGTCGTGAGAACGATCGATGTGGCAAGAAGGAACGAACAGCACGATATGTAGCGGGCGTGCAAGCGCTTCACTTGACACCCTCGCCCCGGCGCACATCCTAGACTGCGAGCCAGCCTGACACGAACGTGCCACGACACGAGGAGACCAACGGTGTGACGACGCCAATCACGCGACGCGAGATGCTCTCCGCCGTCGCACTCGGAGCGCTGACAGTCGCCGCCACGCCGGCGGTGCGGCGCCAGGACGCCAGGTCCTCGATCCGCCGCGGCGGCGGCCGGCTCAAGCAGTCGGCCTCTCGCTGGTGCTACCGCCAGATTCCACTCCCCGACCTCTGTGAGGCGGCCAAGGCCATCGGGCTCTCCGGCATCGATCTGCTCCAGCCGAGCGACTGGGCCGTCGTGCGCGACCACGGGCTCACCTGCTCGATGGGATACGCCAACGACCGGCGGGACTTCCTCAGCAATGGCTTCACCAACCGGGCGAGCCATCCCATGCTGCTGAAGGAGCTCGAGGGCGCCATTCCCGCCGCGAAGGCGGCCGGCGTGCCGAACGTCATCGCCATGTTCGGCAATCGGCAGGGGCGAAGCGACGCCGAGGGCATCGCGGCGGCGATCGATGGGCTCAAGCAGATCGCGCCGCTAGCCGAGAGCGAAGGCGTGACGATCTGCGTGGAGCTGCTCAACTCGAAGGTCGATCACAAGGATTATTCCGGCGACCACACCTGGTTCGGCGCGGAGGTGATGAAGGGGGTCGGCTCGCCGCGGGTGAAGCTGCTGTACGACATCTATCACATGCAGATCATGGAGGGCGACGTGATCCGCACGATTCGCCAGAACCAGCAGTACATCGGGCACTACCATACCGGCGGTGTGCCGGGCCGCCACGAGATCGACGGGAGTCAGGAGCTGAACTGGCACGCTGTCATGATGGCGATCGCCGACACGGGCTTCACCGGCTTCGTCGCCCACGAGTTCGTGCCGACGCGTGATCCGCTGACATCGCTCCGCGAGGCGGTGCAGATCTGCACGGTGTAGGGCGCTTCGCGCGGTCAGACGGTCAGACGGTCAGACGGTCAGACGGTCAGACGGTCAGACGGTCAGACTGGACGGTGGCAGGCGCCGGGCGGGACGGCGTCAGATCGCGTGTCATCCCGCACGAGCGCAGCGAGTGTCGGGATCTACTCACTGGGTCGAGATCGCGACCGTTGCGGCAGATCCCGACGCTCGCCCGCTTCGCTCACTCGTGCGGGATGACATACGCTCTCACCCTCTCACCTGAATGACTCCCCTCTGGGAGAAGACGTCGCGTACCTCGAAGCAAACCCGCGGCTACGAACGGCGGAGCGTTCGCGGAACCATGGTTGCGCCTTCGCGACGCGATCGGCAGGTAGCCTGCCATCATCGCAAGCTTCACGGCCACACACTCAGTCCAGCCGAGTAGTAGAAGCCGCTGCCCGACGATCGTGTGGCGCGCCTCGCCCCACCACCGGCTCGCGCTTGCCAGAAGGGAGCCTGACGCACTCACGAGCGCGATCGACTCGCTCGGCGGTCACCGTCACGACGAAGCGATGGCGCAGCGCGCGTGAGTCCTGCGCCGAGGCGGCGTTGGCCGTGAGCCCGGTGAGACCACGGACCCGCCACGCATCACAGCGAATCCACGCTCCAAAATGCATCCTCTTCCTCGGCGGAGGGAATGACGGCTGCGTGCAATGCGCGACTTGTGCCGACCGTCGCGCCGCAGCTTACGTCGTGCGCACCGGCTCCGTTCCTTCGCTCAGAATGCGAAGGTAGCGGTCATAGCTGAACACGCGATGCCGCTTGCGGCCCGTCAGCTCGCGGACGATTCCGGCCGAGGCCAGACTCGCGAGCGCCGAGTGGACGGTGGGAACGGAGAGTCCGGTGCGTTCGGCAAGACGCGCAGCGGTGTCGAGTGGTCGCTCCTGCAGGGCGACATGGATTCGGAGCGCTGAACCTCTGATGCGTCCGAGCGCGCCGATTCGCTCCCGGTCATCCTTGAACAGCACGACGAGGCGCTTCACCGTGTCGACCGCTTCCGTCGCCATCGATTCGACGCCCGCTGCGAAGAACGTCAGCCATCGCTCCCAGTCTCCTTCACGACGCACGCGGTCGAGGAGATCGTAGTACTCGTCCCGGTGCTGCTTGAGATAGAGGCTGAGGTACAGCAGTGGCTCCTGCAGCACGCCCTCGACGCAGAGGATGAGCGTCACGAGCAGCCGGCCTACGCGGCCGTTCCCGTCGAGGAATGGATGAATGGTCTCGAACTGCACGTGCGAGAGCGCCGCCTTCATCAAGGGGGGCGTGCGCTGGGGCTTGTCGTGCAGCCACCGCTCGAGCGCACTCATGCAGGAGTGCACCTCGTTCGCGGGAGGTGGGACGTAGATCGCGGTCCCGGGGCGTGAGCCTCCGACCCAATTCTGGGAACGACGGAACTCACCTGGATTCTTCTCCGCACCCCGCCCACGGGAGCGGAGCACGCCGTGAATCTCGCGGATGAGCCGGTTGGAGAGAGGGAAGCCGGCGCGAATGCGCGCCAGACCGTGTTCCAGTGCGGCGACATAGCTCGAGACCTCGACGACATCGTCCATGGGGACGCCCGACAGCTCCTCGGCCTCGAACAGCAACAGATCGGAGAGCGTGGATTGTGTTCCCTCGATCTGCGAGGAGAGCACGGCCTCTTTCCGGACATAGCTGTAGAGGAAGAGGCTTGCATCGGGGAGCAGCGCCGTGACGCCGTCCAGGCGGCCGAGCGCGACGAGCGTCGCGTCGAGGCGCTCACGCGTGTCAGGGTCGACGGCCAGGGGCGGCGCGGGCGGGAGCGGAGCGGGCACGAACGCCTTGACCCGCTCGTCGCCTGCGGTCGAGACCGTCAAATAGGTACCGGTGGGTCCTCGCCGCATCGGGAGGAAGCGGGAAAAGGCTAGTTAGAGTTGTTGAATTGGCCGGACCTCTAGTTAAGGTTAGCGCCTAACTTTAATTTACGCCAGAACGCGCGCGCGCCTCCTGCGCTTTCAGGGACCGCCTGTGGCACTGCTTGGGTGAGACGTCTTCGCCCTGGCTCGAACAGGCGCATGGGCGGACGCACTGAACTCAGGCAGCTAGGAAATCGGCGAATCGCTCCGCGAGGAAGTTGCGGTTCGGCCGCGAGCCTGCATCGCGGGGAAGGATGAGCTGGGAGCCATGCGCTTCCTGAAGGCCGTGCCTCAGCATCGGGCCGTCGACTTCTTCCAGAATGTCGCGGCGCACGTGCACCCTGGCGTCTGGGTCTATTCCGATGATGTTGGCATCGAACGCCGAGTGATGGATCTTGCAGAGCCCCAGGCCGTTGGTCACGATCGGCTCGCCCTGCGGATGACGGTCGGCGAGGATGTGCGCGGCGTCCAGAAGATCGGTATGGCCGATCCGACAGATCGCGCAGCGCTCTCGATAGGCTCGGAGTACGATGCGCCGGAAGTGCTGTTGATGCAGCCGCTGCATCACCGCACGTGTAACGTATTCGCGCCTCGCCTCCGCCACCGCGCTCGGCGCCTCCCCTTCAAGCGTCATTGTCTGATCCGCCACCATCGTGAACTGGAGGCGACCGGGCTCCTCGCCGACGAGGTAGACCGGAAAGATCGCGTCATAGACCCCCGGATCGACGGCGACCAGGTATAGCAGCGGACGTCGCCAGAGCATGGCGTTGCGCAGGGCGACGTTGTCGGGGTGATCGGGGTCGGTGCCCCGATACTTGTAGACGAAGTGGCCGGCGTCGGGATCGTGCTCGTCCTCATAGGGCGACTCGGCGGACGTTTGCACGCTCAGCGCAGCGCCGTCTCGCCCGAGGGCGGCGGGCTTGAAGATGCCCTTCTGGTAGTTCCAGATCGGCACGCGCTCGCCGCGGAATTGGACGCCGGCGTTCAGCTCGTGCGCAGGGATACGTGCTCCGTACCGGACGCGGAGCCGCTGCACTTGGGCAAAGGTTACAGCGCGAAGCTCTTCGTCAGTGAGGAGATCAGGCATTAGCTGCGAAAGCCCAGGTTCACGGAGCAGCGACCGAAGCTACGATCAAGCAGCAGTTGGCGTTAGCGCCTCTCGCTCGGCCTCTGTGGGGACACCTCAGAGGCCTGCCACTGCGAGGAATCTCATTTTGGGGAGCCCGATGCAGTGGCGTCGAGCGACGCAACAGAGCCGGAGGTCGTCATTCACATGCTGGCATGATAGGTTTGCCCCTCCCCCACCCAACATGCTCTGATGCAGCGACTCCCCGATCGCTCCTTCCGCTTCTCGCCCAAGGACTTGATCGCCTACCTCGAAGGGGACTTCGCCGCGTGGTGCGAGCGGAATCACGCCGAGCATGCGGAGCATGGCGACGGCCGAGGCAACGGCCACGCCGCGAACGGAACCTACCAGCCCGATATTCCCGACGAGGAGATGGAGCTCGTCATCCGCCGAGGGCTCGAGCACGAGGCGGCGCATCTCGCGTCGCTCCGCGCACGAGTACCGGGACTGGTGGAGATCCTGCATAACGGGCACACGCACAGCGACGATGCGCACGAGGCGACGGTGCGCGCGATGCGCGACGGCGCGCCGGTCATCTTCCAGGGCGAGCTCCGCGCCGACTCGTGGATGGGCATCGCCGACTTCATGCACCGCATGGACGGCCCATCCGCGCTCGGCGCTCACTTCTACGAGCCGTGGGACACCAAGCTGGCCCGCTCGGCCAAACCCTACTTCCTGCTCCAACTCTGCGCGTACGTCGACATGCTGGAGTCGATGCAGGGCCGCCGCCCCGACCGGTTCGGCTTCGTGTTCGGCGACGAGTCGGAGAAATTCTTCCGCAGCGCGGACGTCTGGCACTATTACCGGCGTCTCAAGCGCTCCTTCGAGACGTTCCAAAGCGAATGGACGGCCGATGCGCATCCCGATCCGGCGCTCGATCGCACGCACGGGCGCTGGGCCACCGCGGCGGAGAAGCTGCTCGAGCAGCGTGACGACCTGAGCCTGGTGGCGGGGATCACGCGCAGCCAGATCGTCCGCCTGCGCGACGGCGGGATCGACACCCTCATGGCGCTGGCGACGTCAGACGTCGCCTCAGTTCCGCGCATGACGTCAGCGACGCTCGGTACACTGCGCGCACAGGCGGCGATGCAGCTCACGAGTCGAACGCGCGGGACGATCGAGTGGGGATTCCGCGCCCTTGATCCCGCGCGGCCGCGCCGAGGCCTTGCACTGCTGCCGCCGGCGTCGAAGAACGATGTCTTCTTCGACATCGAAGGCTTCCCCTTCGCGCCGGGTGGGCTCGAGTATCTGCTCGGCGTCGTCACGGTCGACGAAGGGACGCCGCAGTTCCGCGACTGGTGGGCGCACGACGAGGTGGAGGAGCAGCACTCGTTCGAGCAGTTCATCGACTGGGCGTACGCGCGGTGGACGGCGGATCCGACGCTCCACATCTATCACTACGCCGCGTACGAACGTTCGGCACTCGGCAAGTTGATGGGAAAGTACGCCACGCGCGAATACGAAGTGGACCAGCTCTTCCGTCATCAGGTGCTGGTCGATCTCTATCCCATCGTGACACAGAGCGTCGTGATCGGCACGCCGAGCTACTCGCTCAAGCAGGTCGAGCGCCTGTACATGGCGCGGCGGAGCGGTGAGGTGACCAGCGCCGGTGGCTCGGTGGTGGAGTACCAGCGGTGGCTCGACGAGGATGAATCGCCGGACCCCGCGCAGTCTCCGATTCTCGGCCGCATCCGCAGCTACAACATCGTGGACTGTGAGTCGACCGTCGGCCTGCGCGACTGGTTGCTCGATCGGCAGCGCGACGCCGGCATTCCGTGGGTTCCTCCCACGCCTCCCGACGAGGACACCGAGCAACCGCCCGGGCAATCGCCGGCGGAGGTGCTGGCGCGCGCGCTGCTGGAGCGCGCGGAGACGATGGAGGAAGACTCGGAGGCGCGGCGCATCACCAGCCTGCTCGCCTGGCTGCTCGAGTTTCATCGGCGCGAGGAGAAGCCGTGGTGGTGGCGGTACTTCGAGCGGCGGGACGCGTCGGAGGAGGAGCTCTACGACGATACGGAATGCTTGGCGGGGCTCGTGCGCACCACCACGCCGCTACGAGCGATCAAGAAGTCCATGGGCTACGAGTACCGGTTCGATCCGGATCAAGAGACCAAGCTCCGCGATGGGGAGACCTGCGCGATCGCCGGCACGGATGACGAGACGTGCGTCATCGAGAGGTTCGTCGATCGGGATGCGGGGCTCGTCGAGCTGAAGGTCGGGTCGAAGAGAACCCTGCCCGATCGACTGTCGATTTTTCCGGCGAGTCTCATCAGCACGACCGGCTTGCGGGAGTCGATCCTGCGCTTCGTTACCGGGTGGACCGAGAACCCGAGCGGTCAGCCCGCGCTTGCCGACCTGCTCGAACGGAGGCCACCCCGTCTCACCGGCATCGCATCGACGCTGCACATCGATGATGCGGGCGATCTCACCGCGCAGGCGGTGGACGTCGCGCGCCGTCTCGACCGTTCGACACTGTGTATCCAGGGTCCGCCCGGCACTGGCAAGACGACGGCGGCCGCTGAGATCATTCTCGCGCTCGTCGCCGATGGCAGGCGAGTTGGCATCGTGGCCAACGGTCACCAGGTGATCCTCAACCTGCTGGCCAGGATCGCGACGCGCGGCGCCGAGATCGGCGCGCGGCCCACCATCGTGAAGGTGGGCGGGGAGAGCGACCATCAGCTGATCACGAGCGGACGCGCGCAGCAGATCGAGTCCAAGGAGGCAGCCTCCATCATCGCGGACGGACCGCTCGTCATCGGCGGCACCGCCTGGCTCTTCTCGCGCCCCGAGCTCGCCGGCGCGCTCGACTACCTCTTCATAGAAGAGGCGGGACAATTCTCACTTGCCAACGCCGTCGCTGTGGGCGCCTCGGCGGCGAACCTGATCCTGCTCGGCGACCAGATGCAGCTCGCCCAGCCGATGCAGGGCTCGCATCCCGGCGAGAGCGGGCTGTCGGCGTTGGAGTATCTCCTTCAGGGCCACGCGACCGTCCCGCCGGAGCTCGGCATCTTCCTCGGTCGTTCGTACCGGATGCATCCGGACGTCTGCCGCATCATCTCCGAGGCGTACTACGACAGTCGGCTCGCGAGCGCGCCGGACACGGCGTTGAACCGAATCATCGGCGCAGCCGTGACCGCGATCGGCGTGGAAGCCGGCGTGCGTTTCATACCTGTCGAGCACCTCGGCTGTACACAAGACAGCGACGAGGAAGTCTGTGCGATCGAGACGTTCGTGCAGGCGCTGCTCGGGTGTTCGGTGGTGGTGAAGGGTGCACCGGCACGGGCGATGACTATGGACGACATCCTCATCGTCGCGCCATTCAACATGCAGGTGCGGGCGCTGAAGCAGCGTCTCGGTAGCGCGGCGCGCGTCGGGTCGGTGGACAAGTTTCAGGGGCAGGAGGCGCCGGTGGTCGTCGTGTCGATGTGCGCGTCGACGCTCGACGATGCGCCGCGAGGGCCGCAGTTCCTGCTCTCGCGCAACCGGCTCAACGTCGCGATATCGAGGGCGCAGGCGCTCGCGCTGGTCGTTGGATCAGCGAAGCTTGGCGACGTCCGGGTGCGGTCGGTGGAAGAGATGCAGCTGGTGAGTGGGTGGTGCCGGATCGAGGAGTGCAGGAGGTAGAAGTGAGCCCCGCCTCAACTAGGACTTGCGAGATTCACACGGAAAGTCAGTAGTGGACATAAGTCTGCGAGCTGCTCCCGACTTCACGGGCATCTTCCGTCTCCGCAGAAGCCATGCGCGGTAAATTCCACGCTCTCCCGCTCGCCGTCGTCGCCCTCCAGATTGTGCCGATATGGCAGATGTAATCATCCAGAATCCAGTCATCAACTCGCCTTTCGTCGAGGCGACTCGCCACTTCGAGTTTGGTGTGCGTGGAATCACGGGGAAAATCCTCGACGGCCGGCGGGAGTCGAGCTACTTCGTCCCCATTCCCCAGGGACGCCGGCAGACGGCGCAGCTCTCTCTCGAAGCGGAATGGACGAAGGACCGGCTGCGGGCCAATGAGCTGGTCAACCGCATCCGCGAGAAGGTGGCGCTCTGGCGGCAGGGGGGCCACACCGGTGTTACCGCGACGACGGCGCGACTGCTCGCGTACTGGACCGACCCCGAGCGCGAACGGAAGCTGTTCTTCTGCCAGATCGAGGCGATGGAGACGGCGATCTACATCGCCGAGGTGGCGGGCAAGTACGGCGACGCGTGGATCCCCAACGCGTTGCGCGAGGCCAACGCCACCGGAGGCAACCCCGACCTGTTTCGCGTCGCCCTCAAGATGGCCACCGGCTCCGGCAAGACGGTCGTCATGGGGATGCTCATCGCCTGGCAGGCGCTCAACAAGCTGGCCAATCCGCAGGATGCGCGTTTCAGCGACGCCTTTCTCCTCGTCTGTCCCGGCATCACGATCCGCGACCGCTTGCGCGTCCTCCTGCCCAATGACCCGGCGAACTACTACCGCGAACGGGACCTCCTCCCCGGCGAGCTGCTCGAGCGGCTCGAGCGAGCGAAGATCGTCATCACCAACTATCACGCCTTTCTCCCGCATGAACGCGGCGACGCTGCACGGCTGACCAAGTCGCTGCTGGGCGCGAAGGAAACCGGCGCGTTCACCGAGTCCCCGGACGAGGTCGTGCGGCGCGTCTGCCGGGAGCTGGGCACGAAGCGGGGCGTCATCGTCATCAACGACGAGGCACACCATTGCTATCGCGGCCGCCCTGATGGCGAGGACCTCAAGCTCAAGGGTGACGAGCGCAAGGAAGCGGAGCAGCGCGACGAGGAAGCGCGCGTCTGGCTGTCGGGCATCGAGGCGGTGCAGCGCAAGATCGGCGTAAAGACTGTCTACGATCTCTCCGCCACGCCCTTCTTCCTGCGCGGCTCCGGGTGGCCCGAAGGCACCCTGTTTCCGTGGGTCGCCTCCGATTTCTCGCTCATCGACGCGATCGAGTCTGGGATCGTGAAGGTCCCCCGCGTGCCGGTCGATGACAACCAGATGAGCGGCACGCTGCCCACCTATCG
>CAYTKA010000045.1:25714-27793 GCA_964438255.1 uncultured Gemmatimonadaceae bacterium
GCTGGAGCTGTTCAGCAATGTCGTCGACGACCGATGGAGCGATCGGCCGACGACGATCCTCGTCGACAGCTCGCAGCTCGAGAGCGGCGACGCGATGAGCGCCGACTTCAAGCAGATCGCCGCGCGCGAGATCGAGGAGTTCAAGCAGGAGTATCGCGAACGCTTCCCCGGCCGCGACACCGACGACCTGACCGACGAGGACCTGCTGCGCGAGGTGATGAACACCGTCGGCAAGCCGGGCAAGCTGGGCGAGCACGTCAAGTGCGTCGTCAGCGTCTCCATGCTCACCGAAGGATGGGACGCGAACACGGTGACGCACGTGCTCGGCGTGCGCGCCTTCGGTACCCAGCTGCTGTGCGAGCAGGTGGTGGGACGCGCGCTGCGACGCCGGAGCTACGCGCCGGAGACGCTGCGCGTGCCGGTGAACGGCGAGGACGTCGAGTTCACCGGCTTCGCTCCCGAGTACGCCGAGATCTACGGCGTCCCCTTCTCGTTCATCCCGTGCGCCGGCTCGTCGCGCGAGCCGCGGAACGGCCCGGTGCCCACCCACGTGCAGTCGCTCCCCGAGCGCACCGGACGCGGCATCCGCTTTCCGCGCGTGCTCGGCTACCGCTATGAGCTGGGCGACGAACGCATCTCGGCACGGTTCTCGAGCGAATCGCAGGTCGTGCTGTCGCCGCAGGACATCCCGACGATGACGGAGATGGCGCCGGTGATCGGACCGCACGAGATCCACACGCTTGATGAGTTGAAGCGCATCCGTCCGCAGCAGGTGCAGTTCCTGCTCGCCAAGCTGGTGCTGGAGAAGTACTACCGCCCCGAGGAGGGAGAGGCGCCGAAGAGCTGGCTCTTTCCGCAGCTCGTCGAGATCGCGCGGCGGTGGTACGACGAATGTGTCGACTGCAAGGACGACGCGTTCCCGCAGCTGCTCTACTTCGCGCAGCCGGCGCACAACGCGGCGGACCGGATCTATCGCAGCATAGCCGCGGCGGCCGAGGGCTCGCCGCGGTTACGGCCCATTCTCGCGCCGTACGACGCCGAGCTCTCCACCGACCACGTCAACTTCGACACGACCCGGCCGGTGTACGCAACGCGGGAGAAGTGTCCGGTGTCGCACATCGTCTGCGACACCGGGAGCTGGGAGCAGAAGGTCGCGCAGGCGCTCGAGGAGCTGCCGGAGATCTTCTCGTACGTCAAGAACGACCGCCAGCGCCCCGGCTTCAGCATCAAGTACACGGTGCACGGCGAGGAGCACGACTACTATCCCGACTTCGTGGCGCGCGTGGACGACGGGCGGATGCGTGACCCGACGGACTACCTGAACGTGATCGTCGAGGTGACGGGGGAGATGAAGCCCGAGAAGGAGGCCAAGGTGGCGACGGCCCAGCGGCTCTGGGTGCCGGCGGTGAACAACCATGCCGGGTTCGGGCGGTGGATGTTCGTGGAGATCACCGATCCATGGCGGGCGAAATCATCGTTGCGGACGGCGCTGGGAGCTCGGGCGGCGGCGTAGGCGGAATGGACTGATACGGAGCGAATGGAGAGCATGGCGAAGCGACGGGCGAAGACGGATAGTGTGAAGGGAACCTCCTCGAAGGCGACACCGGTGGGAGCCATCAAGCACAAGGATGCGCGGGTCAACATCCCGACGCACGAGCTGCGCGATTTCGTGCGCGCCGACGAGGCGGCGCCGAGCGCGCTGCTCTATCCGCGCGACCCGTCGCTCGACCCGCAGCTGGTATGGAAGGGAAAGGACGAGCAGGACCGGCAGGATCTCTCGGTGCCGGTGGTGCCGATCTACATCCAGGAGAAGATCCATCCGCAGGCGCTGGTGGAGAACCTGCGTGACACGGCGAAGCCGGGGGAGCTGGAGCCCGAGCTGACGCTGTTCTCGGACTTCAACGGGGTGGAAGGCGACTTCGAGGAGAAGGTCGACTTCTATCATCACGAGGGTCACTGGACGAACCGGATGATCCTCGGCGATTCGCTGCTCGTGATGGCGAGCCTGGCGGAGAAGGAGGGATTGAAGGGGAAGGTGCAGTGCATCTACCTCGATCCGCCGTACGGGATCAAGTTCGG
>CAYTKA010000046.1:0-13591 GCA_964438255.1 uncultured Gemmatimonadaceae bacterium
GCTCCGCCCCATCCGCGTTTCCGCCGCATCCGGATGAACCTTCGTCTGAGGAGCCGGCCCGAGCGGCGGTTGAGGGGAGCGGATCGAGCGGATGAGCCGGATCTGTGGGGCCTCGTCCAGCGGATGAGACTGTCCCGCGGAGGACGAGATTGTCCACTGCGAGCGAGAAGCGACTTCCTACATCAGTCCCTGAGTTCCGCCCTGTAGAGTCTTCCGTACACCCCGCTTCCCGTCGCCAGCTTCTCGTGCGTTCCCTCCTCGACGATGCGGCCATGGTCGAGGACGAGCACGCGGTCGGCGCGGCGGACTGTGCGCAGCCGGTGCGCGATGATCAGCGTGCTGCGGCCGCGTAGCAGTTCTTCCATCGCCTGCTCCACCAGCCGCTCGCTCTCGTTGTCCAGGCTGCTCGTCGCCTCGTCGAGCACGACCACAGCCGGATCCTTCAGGAACACGCGGGCGAGTGCGATCCGCTGACGCTGACCGCCGGAGAGCTTGATCCCGCGCTCGCCGACGCGCGTCTCGAAGCCGTCGGGCAACCGATCGATGAATTCGATCGCGTGTGCAGCGCGCGCTGCGGCGTACACCTCCTCGTCGGTCGCCTGCGGCCGCGCGTAGGCGATGTTCTCGCGGATCGTCCCGCTGAACAACGCCGGCTCCTGCGGCACGAGCCCAATGGAGCCGCGCAGATCGGCGAACGAGAGCTCGCGCACATTCACACCGTCGAGCGCAATGCGGCCGTCCGTGACGTCCCAGAAGCGCGGGATGAGCGACGCGACCGTCGTCTTCCCGGCACCCGACGGCCCGACGAGTGCGACGACCTCGCCCGGCGCGATGCAAAACGAGACGTCCGACAGCGCATCCGGTAGCTCGGGGGCATAGCGAAAGCGCACCCCTTCGAGCGACACCGCACCACGCACCGGCCGCGCGAGCGGCGTCGGCGTCACCGGCTCGGCAACGGTCGGCTTCATGTGCAGTAGCTCGAACACCCGCTGCGCCGCACCGACCGCCTCCTGATAGCTGCCGAACAGCGACGCGAGCGACCCGACGGCGGCCGCCACCGTGATCGCGTACAGCAGGAACTTCACGAGCGCACCCGGTGTCAGCGCCCCCTCGAGCACCAGTCGCCCACCCTGCCACAGCACCGCCACGACGCCGGCGAACGCGACGAAGCCGACGACGCCGAACAGCGCGGCGCGCTGACGTGCCCGCGTGAGCGCCGCGGTCACCACGTCGCCGAGCAATGCGCGATACCGCCGGGTCTCCTCGGCCTCGCGCACGAAGCTCTGCACCGTACGGATCTGCGCGAACGATTCGTTGGCCATCCCCATCGCGTCGGCCACGCGATCCTGTAATCCGGTGCTCGCCCGACGCAGTCGACGACCGAAAAGAATGGCCGTGCCGACGACGACGGGGACGACGGCGAGCGTCGTCGTCGTGAGGCGCGGATGCGTGAGGGTGAGCAGGATCACTCCCCCCACGAGGAACAGCGACTGCCGCGACAGCTCCGAGATCCACGTCCCGAGCAGCGTCTGCAGGATCGCGAGATCGGCCGAGAGGCGGCTTGTCAGCTCACCCGTACGCTGCTCGGTGAAAAAGCCCGGCGAGAGTCGCACGAGGTGCGCGAACGCGTCCTCGCGCAGCCCCGCCACCACCCGCTCCGACGTGCCCGTGAGCAGGTACACCTGCACGAAGTTCATCGCGCCCTGGAGCGCGAACGCGAGCACCAGCCCGATCGCGACATGGTCGAGCAGCGCCCGGTCGTGTTGCTGGAAGGCCGCGTCGAGCAGCCGCTGCACGATCGCCGGGAAGGCGAGTCCGACGCCCGCGGCGATCAGCAGACAGATCGCGCAGATGAAGAGCCGCCCGGCGTACGGCCGCACGCGTGGCAGGAGCGCGCTCAACGGCGCGGGATTCACCAGACGCCGGGACTTCGGCGTCGCGGTCGCAGCGGGAATTGCGGCAGTCGTCACGTTAGCGGCTCCAGCCGGTCGTCAGCGTGCAGGTCCGCGCGACAACGTCACGCAACCGCGCGATCGACGACCATCGCCGCGAAGAGCAGGGCGAGGTACAACAGCGAGAACTTGTACACGCTCCACGCGGGTTTCGCGAAGTCGGATGCGCGCATCAGGCGAATCACCCCGGCGAGCAGCCAGGCGCCGAGCAGGGCGGCGGCGATGAAATAGGGCAGTCCGAGCGCGCCGAAGGCCACCGGCAGCAGGGTGAGCGGGAGCAGAATGAGCGTGTACCACAGCATGTTGCGCATCGTCTCGCGCTCGCCCCACACGAGGGGCGCCATCGGTACCCCCGCACGCCCGTAGTCGTGCTGCTTGTTGAGCGCGAGCGCCCAGAAGTGCGGCGGGGTCCAGTAGAAGACGATGAGAAAGAGATACACCGCGAGCAGATCGATCCGCCCCGTCACGGCCGCCCATCCGACGAGCGGGGGAAACGCCCCCGCTGCGCCGCCGATGACGATGTTCTGCGGCGTGCTACGCTTGAGCCAGCGCGTGTACACGAACACGTAGGTGTAGAACCCGCCCAGCGCGAGCGCTGCCGTGAGCACGTTGGCCACGTGCGCCAGCAGAAAGGTCGCCGTCGTCGCACACAACACACCGAATGCGAGCACGGCCTCGGCACGCATCCGGCCGCTCGGGATCGGGCGACGCTGCGTGCGCGACATCCGGTCGTCGATGTCGCGATCGAGGTACATGTTCACCGCGTTCGCGCCACCAGCCATGAGATAGCCGCCGACGAACACGGCGAGCACCAGCGTCCAGTCGGGGCGTCCCGCCACGAACATCGGCGCGATGGTCGTCACGAGGAGGAGCGAGATGATGCGCGGCTTCGTGAGCGCGACGAGATCGCTCGCGAAGCTCCGGCGCACTGGTGTTCCGGCGACGTTGCTCAATGATCCGCCCCGCGCGCCACGATCACGGCCACGCTGTGCGGGACGCCGCGCCTCGCGCGCGGCGGCTCGGCCGGAGGGCTCGGCGAGACCTCGACCGGCAGCTCGGTGACCGTCCCTCCCTCGCTCGCGATGCGCGCCAGATACGCGAGGGTGAAGGCGGCGATCCAGACGCTCACTCCCATCGCCTCGTGCAGTGAGCGGAGGACGGGTGGCAGCCGCATCCCGATCATCGCGCCGGCGACGACCAGTTGCAGCAGACCGAGCGACGCCGCGACCGCCGCAGCGCGACGTACGATCGGTGCTTCGCGGCGCTTGCGCACTCCCATCAGCACGCCGCAGAGATGCAGCACGACGAGCACGGCGAGCACGCGATGCGTGAGCTGAATGTGCACCGCCGCAGCGCCGACGTCGGGATTGCGCCCGCAGAGCGGAACGCTGCGGCACGATACCGCGGCGCCGGGATACTTCGCCGTGAGCCCCCCCATCACGACCGTCGCGAGCGCCATCACCGCACCCGCGACCGTCGCGCGACGCGTTCTGCCCGATGCACGCCCTTCTCCCCCGCCCCATCGTGCTGCGGCACCGCCGAGTGCTCCGGCGCGAATGGCCGCGGCGACGACGGTGGCGACGAGGCTCATCGCCACCGTCCAGTGGGCGAGCGTCGCGACGGGGGTGTTTCCGAGCTTCACCGTGACCGCGCCGAGCAGCGCGGCGGAGACGCCGAGCCCCACCGCGAGCGCCGCCGCCCGCAACACGCCGCGGCGTCCTCCCACCCCAGGCTCCGCACGGCGACGCCATGCCGTTGCGAGGAGGGCGAGGAGTGTGAGCAGGAGGATCGACGCGAGATACCGGTGCGACACCTCGATCACGAGATCGGGGCGGCTCATCGGCGGGAACCAGCGTCCGTAGCAGCGTGGCCAGTGATCGCCGCACCCCATACCCGAGCCGGAGATGCGGACGATCGCGCCGAACACGAGGTGCAGGCACGCCACGACGAATGCGACGAGCGCGAGCCGCCGCACCGATCTCACGACGTACGCTCCGCCGCCGGCGCGCTGGCGGCTGTCGCCGGCGCCGAGTGCATCGCCCGCCAGGTGAAGGCGAGCAACACCGCCAGCGCGACCGCGGGCACGATGGCCCACACGACCTCCATCGCACCGTGCCGGCGCGGCAGCCCGGCCGTCGGCTCCGGGAGATGGCGACGGCCACCGACCGAGCGGAGGATCATGAGCTGAGCGAGCGCGCAGCACGCCACGGACGTCCAGAACAGCCCGTCGGCGAAGGAGAGACGCATGTGCGGCAATGCGGGGACAACGATATATGGCGGAGTCGAAAGCTCACCACGGACCAGCGAGGGGTCAACCGGGCAATCCCTTACCGGAAGCTCGCGCTCGATCGGTGGTCTTCAGGCTCGCCCGCATCGTGTTCGTGCCGTACCATTCCGACATGGCCACCTCTCCCGTCCTCGCACCGAAGTCCGGCGCCGCGCCGTTGCCCCGACGAACCGCCTCGCTCCGGCGCCAGCTCGGCTTGTGGAGTGCCGTAGCGGTGCTCGTCGGCTCGACGATCGGCTCGGGGATCTTCCGCTCCCCCGCCGGCGTGGCAGACAAGCTTCCCGGTCCGATGCCGATGATGGCCGTGTGGATCGCCGGCGGCCTGTTCGCGCTGTGTGGCGCCCTCACCCTGGCCGAGCTGTCCGGCGCCTTTCCGGAGACTGGAGGCGCGTACGTCTTCATTCGCGAGGGATGGGGACGGCTGCCGGCGTTCCTCTTCGGCTGGGCCGAGCTGTCGCTCATCCGCGCCGCGTCACTCGGCGCGATCAGCACCACCTTCTCCGAGTATCTCCTGCGCGTGCTCGGCTACGATCCATCCGTCGAGCCGTATCGGACATACGTGCATTACGTGGCCGCGGTAGCGATCGCGCTCACGGCGACGTTCAACTACGTCGGCGTGCGATGGAGCGCTCTCGTCCTCAACCTCACGACGCTCGCCAAATATGGCGGCCTGCTGTTCATCATCCTGCTCGCGCTGGCCGTCGGGCTGCCGCGCACCGGCGGATATTTCACGCCCGCGGCACCGCCCGGCTCGTTCCACATCGCCGCGTTCGGCCTCGCGCTCGTGAGCGTCCTCTGGGCGTTCGACGGCTGGGCCGATCTGAGCTTCGTCTCGGGTGAGGTGAAGGATCCGCAGCGCACCCTGCCGCGCGCGATTCTCATCGGCACCGGTGCGGTGATCGCGATCTATCTGCTGGCGAACGTGGGTTACATGGCCGTGATGCCCGTGGAGGAGATTCGCCACTCCAAGCTCGTCGCCGCCGATGTTGCGCAACGGCTCGTCGGCGCACCCGGTGTGATCTTCGTCGCGATCACCGTGATGCTGTCGACGTTCGGCACGCTCAACGCGACGCTGCTCACCGCGCCGCGCATCTTCTTCGCCATGGCCGACGACGGCCTGTTCTTCCGCCCGGTCGCCGCGGTGCATCCGCGCTTCGGCACTCCCTTCGTCTCGATCCTGCTCACCACCGGGCTCGGCGTGCTGTTCGTCCTTCTCAGAACCTTCGAGCAGCTCGCCGACACCTTCGTCACGGCGGTCGTCCCATTCTACGCTCTCGCCGTCGCGGCGATCTTCGTCTTCCGCCGCCGCCCCTCGTGGAGCCCACCCTTCAGGACGCCGCTCTATCCGATCGTGCCGGCGCTCTTCATTCTCGCGACGCTGTTTCTGCTCGGCAATGCATTGCTCGATCCGTCGAGCCGGGGGGGGACGGTGGCAGTGCTCGGCGTGATCGTGCTGGGCATTCCCGTGTACTATGCGACGGTCGGGCGAGGAGCGAACCGTGCATCATCGCCGAGCTGACAGGGCCCAGGCTTACAGCTGTAGCCGTCGGCCCTGAGCCCTACGCATCGATCCACGTCCTTAGAAGATCGACAGATTGATGTACTTCCTCGGATTCTTCTTCAGGTCCGCCAGCACGGAATCCGCCTGCGTCACCAGCCCGCGCAGGTCGTTGTACAGCAGCGTGTCCTTCAGGAGCTTTCCAGCGCTTCCATCGCCGCGCTCGATGCCGGCGATCACGTTGTCGGCGCGCCTGCTCGTCTGATCCAGGTTCGCCGCGATGCGCGTCAGGCTCGCGCTCGACGTCTGGAAGTTCTTCATCACCGAGTCGATCTTCGCCGAGTCGATCGCCGTCGCCGCGCGGCGAAACGACGCCATCGTCAGCGTGAGGTTCCGGCTCTGCTCCGCCGCGATCAGGTTGAGCTGCGCCGAGAGACGCGCCGCGTTCTGGGACAGCACCGCCGCGTTCGCGAGCGAGCGCCGGATGTCGCGAATCCCGCCGCTCGCCACGAGCTCCGCGTTCAACACCTTCGTCATCTGGTGCACCGTGCTCGCGATCGAGTCCACCTTGTTCTCGATGGCCTGGATGTCCGTCTCGCTCGGCGCTGAGGGCACGTTGTCGCCCGGTTGGTAGAACGTCTTGCTCGGTCCCTTCGGGTTGAGCGCCACCGCCGCGTCGCCGAAGATGCCGATCGGCTTCACGCTCGCCGTCGAGCTCTTCGGGACCTTCACGTCGTTGTTCACGCGAAGGACGACGTCGAGAAAGCCGTCGTCGCGCAGCTTGACGTCCGCCACCGCGCCCACCTGCACCCCGGCCAGCAGCACCTGCTGCCCCGGTTTGAGGTTCTGTCCCCACGCGAACTTGGTGTAGAGCGGATAGCCCGACGAGAGCCCGCCGCGCACCAGCCACAGCGTGCCGAGGAGCAGGATGGCCAGCGCCGCGGTGAGGAACATCCCGACCAGGACTTCGTCGCGCCGTTTCATGTCTGTAGGTAAGGGGCGAAGATCGCCGCCGTCAACGTATCGAGGATGAGAATCGCGACCGACGTGAGCACCACCGCTTTCGCCGTCGACCGCCCGACCCCTTCGGCACCTGCCTCGGTCACGAACCCTTCGTACGAGCAGATGAACGCGATCGCGGCGCCGAAGAACGTCGCCTTCATGAGCGAGTACACGACCTGGAAGGTGCCGAAGCCCAGCCGCACGCCGGCGACGAAATCCTGCTTCGTCACCTCCGTCGCGTACACCGCCACCGCGTAGCCGCTGAGCAACCCGGTCGCGTCGGCCACGATGACGAGCGCCGGGAGCATGATGAGGGCCGCCAGCAATCGCGGCACGATGAGAAACGCCACCGGATCATACGACAGCGTCTCGAGCGCGTCGATCTGCTCCGTGACGCGCATCGTTCCGATCTCCGCCGTCATGCGCGCACCGACGCGGCCCGTGAGCACGAGCCCCGTCAGCAGCGGTCCGAGCTCCAGCACCTGCATCAGTCGCACGGACAACCCGATGATCGAGAGCTGCACGCCGGGGAAGAGCTGATAGCGCACCTGGATCGCGATGACGCCGCCGATGAACGCGGCCACGATCATCGTGAGCGGCAGCGAGTCCACGCCGATGTTGCGCATCTGGCGGATCGTCTCGGGGACGAACGTCGCCGGATCGCCCAGCGCACGCCCGATGTCGCGGAGGAAGTAGCCGCGCGCGCCGATCTCCCGGAAAAAGCCGATGAACCCCCGCGTCATCCGGCGGAAGAAGGTGATCCCCTTCCGCTGCATGATCGGGAACGTCTCCGTGGCGCGCCGTTCTTCGATCGGGCGATCGAGCTCGCTCACGTGCGCACGCGGGCGAGGATCACGAGTCCGACCGCGGCGAACAGCACGTTCGGCAGCCACGCCGCGAGGTCGGGCGTGATGATGTTCTTCCCGCCGACGGCCTTCGTGAGCTGAATGAGCATGAGAAAGGTGACCGTGGTCGCGAGGCTCAGCCCAATACCGAAGGCCGTGCCGCCGCGCTGGGTGCTCGTGGCAAGCGGCGCGCCGAACAACGCGATGACCAGACAGGTGATCGGGATGGCGATCTTGAGCGCCCGCTCCACGCGCAGCTCGTTCGCATCACCGCCGGACCGCTCCAACGACCGGATGAACCGCGACAGCTCGGCAAATCGCATTTCCTGCGGCGAGCGCGGCTTCGCCATGAGATCCGACGGCCGCTCCGTCATCCGCCGGTCGCGCATGCTTTCAAACGTGAGATCGAAGCTGGGAGAGCTGTCGGGAATGACGTGCATCTCACCGGCGCCCAGCATCCACCCGGCCGCAGGGGTGTAGCGCGCACCGGTGGACGAGATGAGCACCGTCGGGTAATCCCGCCCCGATCCCTTTCGTTCGATCTGGAGCTTGTCCAGTGTCCCGGCGGCGACGTCGAGCGCCTGCGCCTTGTACACACGCCCGTATTCCCCCGCATGCACGAAGTTGTAGCGCGTCGTCCCCGACTCCTCCTTCGTCTCGCGCAGCAGATCGTTCCGCTTGGCGTCGGTGATCGGCACCGTCTCGGCGATGGCGATGTCGAGCCCCGCCGCGAGGAGGGCACCGAGGAAGATCGGCGCGATGAGGCGATAAAAGCTGATCCCCGACGCCTTGGCCGCCGTGATCTCCGAGTGGCGCGTGAACGTGCCGATGGAGAACACCGTGGCGAACAGCACCGCCGCCGGGAGCGCCATGAACATCGACTGCGGGATCCAGTAGACGTAGCTCAGCGCAATGTCGGCGCGCGGGATGTTGCGCTCGAGATACGTCGGCAGATGGTCGGTCAGGTCGATGATGATGAGCAGGACGGGCAGCCCGATCGCCGTGGAGCAGAAGACCTTGAACCACTCGAGGAACACGTACTTGTCGAGCGGGCGCACGAGACGGCTCACGTCGTCCTCCGCACGGCCAGCGGCCCACGACGGAGCTTCGCCTTGAGCGCGTCGATCCGGTCACCCCAGTTGCCGCCGCGATTCGACGTGAAGTCGCTCTTCATCCGGTAGAGCAGCACGAGTCCGATCACAGTGAGGATCACGTTCGTCCCCCACATCGCCCAGAAGGGGGGCACGAGTGCCTCGTTGGCCAGCGATTCACCCCCGATCAGCCCCACGTAGTACAGCCCGAACACGAGGAGGCTGACGCCGATCACGAGCCCCACACCGCCCCGCGGGAAGCGCACGGCGATCGGTGCGCCCACGATGACGAAGATCAGGCACGCCGCAGCCAGCGCGAACTTCTTGTTGATCTCGATGTCGAACCGGTTGCGCGCGCGCTCCGCCATCTCGAGCCGCAGCTTCGCTTCCGTGACGCGTGCCGAGGCGAGCGCCTTGCTCGTCGGATCGGGCGCAGGCACGTACGGTGTATACGTCGTCGGCGCTCTCGGCACCTGCATCATCGCATGCAGGGCGGCGCTGCGGACGTCGGCCGCGTGGGCCTTGCGCACCGAGAAGAGATCGAGCGCGCGACAGTACAGCCAGCCGAGTCCGCGCGGCTCGGGCGTCGGCACGTACGCCGTGCGGGAGTACTCGTTTCGCCGCTCCAGCTCGGCCTGCGTGGGCGGACGGACGGCGTCGTCGTACTCGTGCTTCGCCTGGAGATAGCCGGCCTGGGCCTGCCAGAGCCGCCTCTGCATCTCGCACACGCCCATCTCGCGATCGCTCTTCGACGTCGTCTGGGCATCGCTCTTCCGGAAGTCGCGCGCGACGTTCTTGATGCGGATACGGTCGTGATCGTAGAACAGCCGGTTGAGCTGACCCGGCCGATCGCTGGCGATCTCCTGCATCTGCCCATGGAACAGATCGAGGTCGAGGTCGGTGCGATTCGCCGCGATACGGATGCGGCCGCTGTCGGCGTAGATCGTCCGCCGGCGATTCGGATCGGCCATGTCGTAGATGACCACCTCGCGCATGCGGCCATTTCCGTGATCCACCTTGCCGGCCTTGAGGTAGTACTTCCCCTCGGCGATCGGGTTGATCACCTGCTCCTTGAGCAGGAACGACGGTTTCGTCTGCGAGATGTCGTCCTGAAGGGTCTTCAACTGATGGTTCGCGCGCGGCAGGATCTGGTCGTTGAAGGCCAGGAGCACGAGCGACGCGACGACACCCCCGCCGAGTGCGGGACCGACGAGCCGCCATGGACTGACGCCGCTCGCCTTGAGCGCGGTGACCTCGTTCTCGGCGGCGAGCCGGCTGAACGCGTACAGCACGGCGACGAGCACCGACATCGGCACCGTGAGCGCGACGGTGAAGGGGATGGACAGCCCGAAGAACTCCGCGATGACCATCCAGCGGAGTCCCTTGCCGACCAGCTCACCGAACTGGCGTGATATGAAATTGAGCAGCATCAGCGACGTCAGCGCCGTCAGCGCGAACGTCAGTGGACCGACGTGCTCCCGGAGTACGTATTTGCTGAGGATCTTCACGTCGGAGAGGGAAGACGGAACTTCAAGACTCCCACGGAGTTGTACGTTGCGTCACGAGCAATAAATTCCGCTCCGCGAAACGGAATTTTCAAGTCTCGATTCGCTCGGCCCGCAGTTTCCGCCGCAACCAAGCCCACCCGAAACGAAGAAAGGCCGCCTGTGCGGATGATTACCCTCGCGTGCGTTGCGCTGTTCGCTCTCACGGCGTGTGATGAGCTGCCCGGCGCCTCGCGCCCCAGGACCGAGTTCGATGGAAAGGCGGCGCTCGAATATACGCGGCAGCAGGTCACCTTCGGGCCGCGCGTCCCCGGGACGCCACAGGCGCAGAAGGCGGGCGACTGGATCGTCGCCATGATGAAGCAGCGCGCCGATACGGTGATCGAGCAGCGCTGGACGCACAGGACGGAAGACGGCAAGCTCCTCCCGCTGCGGAACATCCTCGCGCGCTTCCGCCCGCAGGCGACGCAGCGGATCCTCTACCTCACCCACTGGGACACGCGTCCCACGGCGGACGAGGATCCAGTGCTCGGCAACCGCAACCTGCCGATCCCCGGGGCGAACGACGGCGCGTCAGGCGTCGGGCTGTTCATTGCTCTCGGTGATGCCCTCAAGAAGACGCCGCCGAACGTTGGCGTCGATCTGCTGTTCGTGGATGGCGAGGACTACGGGAAGTCGTTCAATCCTCCCTACACCGACGTACTGCTCGGCTCACAGTACTTCGCCCAGCACCCGCCATCCCCCGACTACCGGCCGGTCTTCGGCATCCTGTGGGACATGATCGGCGACAAGGACCTCAACATCCTTCAGGAAGCGAAGTCGGTGCAGGGGGCACCGGAGGTGGTGAGCCGCGTGTGGGACAAGGCAAAGGAGCTCGGATACTCGAAGTACTTCATCCCGAGCGTGGGGCAGGAGATCACGGATGACCACGTGCCGCTGCTCGACAAGGGTCTGCGGGTGATCGACGTGATCGACATCGACTACGGGCCGCTGGGGCCGGACGGGATCGCGAACCCGAGTTACCACCACACGATGCAGGACACGATCGACAAGGTATCGGCCAGGAGTCTGCAGGTGGTGGGGGATGTGGGGCTGGCGCTCATACAGGGGATGTAACTGGAAGCGGGGTCTCGAACCGCGAGTACCGCGTACCAGTACTCGCAGTTGAACGGCTCTCGCCGTTGAACGGCTCCGCTTTCGCTCCTCCCCGCCTCAAAACGATGCCGCCCCCTCCCCCCCCAATCCGTAGATTCGGCGCGTGCCTACCCCTGCGGAGCAGAAAGCCCTCGCCTTCGCCGCCATCGTGATCGCCCTCGGCGGCGCCGTGCGGATCCTGCGCGGCGGGAGTCCGGCCGTCGGACCGACCGCCGGGGAGCAGCTGGCCATGGCTCGTCACGCCGCAGCGGCCAACAGCGCCGCCGTCGCCACCGCAGCCGCCAGGCAAGGGAGGGGTAGAGGATCGCGCAAAGTGGCGCTAATGAGCGACGATAGTGTCGCCAAAACCGGCAGAACTGGTGCCAACACACCTCTGGATGCCAGGGGTTTCCCGCCGCCCTATTCGCGCATCGACGTCGGCGGTCCGGGCCCCGTCGCCGTCGCCGCATCCGATCCCCGAGCGCGCGACCGCCCGGCCGTCAGACCGTCCGACCCCGTGGACCTCGATCTCGCCACCGAGCCGCAGATCCAGGCCCTTCCGCACATCGGCCCCGCGCTCGCTCGCCGCATCGTCGCCAATCGAGACTCGGCCGGGCCGTTCGGGAATCTGGACGCCCTCCGGCGGGTCCGGGGGGTCGGGCCGGCTACCCTCGAGCGCCTCCGTCCCCTCGTCACCTTTTCCGGTCAGACGCGTCGTTAGCGGTAGACCGACGTCGTCGAACAACGGCGTGCTCCCACATCATCCGTTTGCTCGCTGAACGGAGGCGTCCGGGAGCGGTCGAAAAATTCTTGACACCAGGAGAGCGCGCCGCAACCTTGCCCCTTTCGGTCGCGCGCAGGTCTCGCCTGGTCGTCCTTTCGCTTCACTGCTGCGCGTCCCGCCCCGCCCCCGCCCCTGCTCGCATATATGGCCGCTCCGGTCGCTTCCCCCGAACGCATTGGAGACCTCCTCGTCCGTGATGGCCTGATCACGCGCGAGCAGCTCGACAAGGCTCTCCAGGAGCAGCGGCAGAACGGCACCCGTGTCGGCTACAACCTCGTCAAGCTCGGCTTCATCCCGGAAACCGAGCTCACGAAAGCGCTCGCGCGGCAGTACAAGATGCCCGCCATCGACCTGTCCCGCTTCGAGGTCGATCCCCGCATCGCCAAGCTCATCCCGGCCGATCTCGCCGTGAAGCATCTCGTCCTCCCGCTCAAGCGCGACGGACGCACGCTCACCGTGGCGATGGCCGATCCGACGAACCTCGGCGTCCTCGACGACCTCAAGTTCATCACGCGCTACGACATCTTCCCCGTCATCGGGGGAGAGTTCTCCATCAAGACATCGCTCGACAAGCTGTATGAGAGCGCCGCCGAACAGGTCGCCGATCTGCTCAGCGTCATCGACGACATGGAGAGCGAGATCGAGGTCGTCGAGGAGCAGCAGGAAGACGTCTCCGCAGCGGCGCTTGCCGCGCAGATGGAGGACGCGCCGGTCGTCAAGCTGATCAACGCGATCCTCACCGATGCCGTGAAGCGTGGCGCGTCGGACATCCACTTCGAGTGCTTCGAGCACGACATCCGCGTGCGCTACCGCGTGGACGGCGCGCTCCAGGAGGTCATGAAGCCGCCAATGAAGCTCAAGGCGGCGCTGATCTCCCGCTTCAAGATCATGGCGCAGCTCAACATCGCCGAGCGCCGCGTGCCGCAGGACGGCCGCATCAAGCTCAAGATGGGGAACAAGGTGATCGACTACCGCGTGTCGACGCTCCCCACGCTGTTCGGCGAGAAGATCGTGCTCCGAATCCTCGACAAGGGGAACCTGACGCTCGACCTGGAGAAGTTCGGCATCGAGCCCAAGGCCGAGAAGGACCTCATGGAGGCGGTGGCCAACCCGTACGGGATGGTGCTCGTGACCGGCCCCACCGGCTCGGGCAAGACGACGACGCTCTACTCGGCGCTGTCCAAGGTCAACAACATCGACGTCAACATCATGACGGCGGAGGATCCCGTGGAGTACAACCTCTACGGGGTCAATCAGGTGCTCGTGCGCACCGAGATCGGGATGACCTTCGCCGCGGCGCTGAAGGCGTTCCTGCGGCAGGACCCGAACATCATCATGGTCGGGGAGATCCGCGATCTCGAGACCGGTGGCATCGCCATCAAGGCGGCGCTCACGGGGCACCTGGTGCTCTCCACGCTGCACACGAACTCGGCGCCGGAGACGGTGACGCGTCTGCTCGACATGGGGCTCGAGCCCTTCAACGTGGCGTCGGC
>CAYTKA010000046.1:13601-26955 GCA_964438255.1 uncultured Gemmatimonadaceae bacterium
GGCGCTCAACCTCGTGCTGGCGCAGCGTCTTCTCCGTCGCGTCTGCTCGAGCTGCAAGGAGCAGTACCAGCCGACCGCGGTGGAGTTCGAGATCGCCAAGGTGAAGCCGATGACGACGCTGCGCGAGCTGCGGTTCACCGACGAGGCGATCGCGAGCGCGAAGGCGCGCGCGACGAAGGAGGCGGCGGCGCAGCTCACGCACGTGGATCTCGACACGCAGATCCAGCAGCTCCCGTACTTCCGTGGCCGCGGCTGCGAGGCGTGTGCGGGGACCGGGCTCAAGGGACGTCAGGGTGTCTACGAGGTCATGCCGATGACGCCATCGCTGCGGAAGTTGATCCTCATGAACGTCGGCGCGGCCGAGATCCGCGACGCGGCGATCGAGGAAGGGATGCTCACGCTGCGCATGGACGGGTGGATGAAAGTGATGAAGGGAATCACGACACTGGAGCAGGTGGTGCGGGAGACGTCCGCCTAGCGGACCGTCGTACCCCCCGTCCGGCTGAGTCGTCATACCCCGAGACGTTCCCGGTTTTCGGCGCTCGGCGTGCCTCGGAACGCCGGCGCCTCCCGAGGCCGGCCGAAAACCGTGAGCCGAAAAACCGTCAACAGCTTACCTCGCCTCATAGATGACTGCCCCGGTAGTGGCCTCCAGCGTCAACCTGCGTGTCCTGCTCGAGGAGATGATCGAGCGGGATGCGTCCGACCTGCACATCACCGCGGGCGAGCGCCCCAAGCTACGCATCGACGGCGACATTCAGAGCTCGAACCTCGAGGTCGTGCTGTCGCCGAAGGACACCCTGCAGCTCGCGTACTCCGTGCTCACGGAGAATCAGAAGAAGCGGTTCGAGATGGAGGACGAGCTCGACTTCTCGTTCGGCATTCAGAACCTCGCGCGCTTCCGTGGCAACTGCTTCAAGCAGCGCGGGTGCGTCTCGATGGTCATCCGTCAGATTCCCTTCTCGATCAAGACCTTCGACGACCTCAAGCTCCCCGACGTGATCCGCAAGATGGCGGAGAGACCGCGCGGCCTCGTGCTGGTCACGGGGCCGACGGGCTCGGGGAAGTCCACGACGCTCGCCGCGATGATCGACAAGATCAACAAGGAGCGGAAGGGGCACATCATCACGATCGAGGACCCGATCGAGTTCATCCACAAGCATCAGGGGTGCATCGTCAACCAGCGCGAGGTGGGGAGCGACACGAAGAGCTTCCAGGCGTCGCTCAAGTACGCGCTGCGGCAGGACCCCGACGTCATCCTCATCGGTGAGATGCGTGACCTGGACACGATCCAGGCCGCGCTGACCATCTCGGAGACCGGTCACCTCGCCTTCGCCACGCTGCACACCAACAGCGCGGCGGAAGCGATCAACCGCATCATCGACGTCTTCCCGAGCCATCAGCAGAGCCAGGTGCGCGCGCAGCTCGCCTTCGTGCTCGAGGGGGTGATCACGCAGACACTGCTGCCGAAGGCGAAGGGGCGCGGCCGCGCGATGGCGGCCGAGATCCTCGTCGTGACCCCCGCCGTCCGCGCGCTCATCCGCGACGACAAGATCCACCAGATCTACAGCACGATGCAGTCGGGGAAGAAGTTCGGCATGCAGACGATGAACGACGCGCTGTACAACCTGTACATGAGCCGCGACGTCGCGCTGGAGGAATGCCTGCGTGCCTCGCACGATCCGAACGAGTTCCTGCGGATGATCGGGCAGAGCCCGGACGACGACGGCTCGAAGAAGCCGGGCGCCGGAGCGCCGATGGCGGGGAAGCGATAATGGTCGCACGGTCGCACGGTCGGACGGTCGAACGGTAACTGCACACCGTCAGACCGTCAGACCGTCAGACCGTCAGACCGTCAGACCGTCAGACCGTCAGACCAAGGAGAGTCCATGCCAGCATTTACGTATACTGCGCGCGCCCTCAACGGCGACCTGAAGACGGCGACCATCGAGGCGCCGAATCGGGACGAGGTCGTCGCGCAGCTCCGGAAGCAGCGGCTGAACGTCGTCAAGATCGACGAGGCCAAGGCCGCGGCGGAGGTCAAGAAGAAGAAGCCCGGCAAGATCACGATGCGCGACATCGTGATCTTCACACGGCAGTTCTCGACGATGATCAACGCCGGTCTGCCGCTCGTGCAGGCGCTCGACATCCTCGCGAAGCAGAGCGAGAACAAAGCCCTCAAGGAAGTCACGCTCGCCGTCGTGTTCGATGTCGAATCCGGTCACACCGTCGCCGACGCGCTGCGCAAGCATCCGAAGGCGTTCAGCGACCTGTACGTCAACATGGTCGCCGCCGGTGAGGCGGGTGGTATTCTCGACACGATCCTCATGCGTCTGGCGACGTTCATGGAAAAGAACGATGCCCTCGTGCGCAAGGTGAAGGGCGCCATGATCTATCCGGGCGTCATCATGAGCGTGGCGGCGATCGCCATCGTCGTGCTGCTCATCTTCGTCATCCCCGTCTTCGAGAAGATGTTCGCCAGCGTCGGCCTGGCGCTGCCGCTCCCGACGCGCGTCGTGATTGGAATGTCGGCGTTCCTCCAGCGCTACTGGTGGACGGTGGGCGCCGGCATCTATGCGGCGTTCTGGTCGTTCAAGAAGTATTACGCGTCGAACGACGGGAAGCTCGTCATCGACCGCCTCATGCTGAAGGCGCCCATCCTCGGCGACGTGCTGCGCAAGTCGTCGGTGTCGCGCTTCACGCGCACCCTCGGCACCCTCATCGGCTCCGGCGTCAGCATCCTCGACGGGCTCGAGATCACCGCCAAGACGTCGGGCAACCGCGTGATCCAGGACGCCATCATGGAATCGCGCGCCAGCATCGCCGGCGGTGAAACGATCAGCGCGCCGCTGCAGAAGTCGCAGGTGTTCCCCCCGATGGTGATCTCGATGATCGCCGTCGGCGAGCAGACCGGTGGTCTGGACGAGATGCTCTCGAAGATCGCCGACTTCTATGATGAAGAGGTGGACGCCGCGGTGTCGGGGCTGCTCGCGTTGATGGAGCCGGTGATGATCGTGTTCCTCGGCGTGGTGGTCGGCGGCATGGTGGTCGCGATGTACCTGCCGATCTTCGACATGATCAACGCGGTGCAGTAAGCCGGCCGCACACATCTTCCGTTGACGACGAGTCCCGTCGCCCACGGGCTCGCATGGGCCGTCGCGTCATGGCGGCAGCGCTCCTAGAAACTATGACTGGGCTGGCCTCCGATCTTCGCGTGGGTTAGCTCCTCGCGTGTGAGCGGAGTTGCCAGAGCCACCTGCGACCGTCGTGCTGTCGCCGTGCACGGCCATCTCGCCGCAGGGATGGATGGCTACGTGACCAAGCCGCTGCGCACAGACGAGCTCCATGCCGCGATTGCGCAGCTCATCGGCCCGCTGGCCGACGAGGGTTCGGCCGTGGCGCCGGCGAACGGCGAAGGGCGTGTCCTCGATGCGGATGCGCTGATTCGCGTCACCAGCTCGAATCGCACCCTGCTGCGGGAGATCGTGGGGCTGTTCGGCGCGGAGGCCGCCCGGTACGTCGGCGACATGCGCGCGGCCCTGCGCGCCGGCGACCTGGCCCCGCTGCGTGCAATGGCGCACGCACTGAAAGGATCGGCGGGGAGCCTCGCCGCCGAGCGCGTGGCGCAGCTCGCGCGCGAGCTGGAGGGGGCGATCTCTCCGATTCGCGCCACGTCGAAACCATGTTGGACCGACTCGCCGAGGAGCTGGCCCGGGCACGCGGTGCGATGGAAGCGGTGTGCCGGGACCGGGGAGCATGATGCGGACAGACGGGCAGGCACGATCTATCGTGGTCGCCCCCGCACGCGACGCAGCACCACCGTCACCGGCGTGGCGCTCTCCTCCCGCCCCGGCGTCACGCGTGCCGGCGCCGACACGAGCTCGTAGCGCCCGGCCGTGACGAACTCGTCGAACGCCGGCGTGAGCGCGAGCGCGTCCGGGTTGTCGGTACGCAGCAGGAAAGTCCCGCGAGAGTCGGTGACGACGATCTCGTTCCCGATACGCAGCGCGGCGCCATCGATCGGGACACCTGCCGTGTCGCGCACGACGCCGCGCACGACGTACTGCTGCAGGCGCACGACGACCGACTGCACCGGGAGGGCGCCCTCGGCGCCGTACAGATACGTGCTCCCGTTCGCTGCATACGAGACGTGCCCCGTGGGATCGACGACGGTGCTCACGCCACTGGTCGCGTTGCCGCGCCGCAGCGACAGCCCGAGGTTGATCATGCGCAGGAAGGGATCGGGATGGCGCAGCGGAACGTATAGCATCGTGTAGTCGACGGTGAGCGCGACCGCGCCCAGATCCACGCGCCCGCCCGCGGCCACGGTCGTTCCGCTCGACGAGTGGGTCACGACCTGCAACAGCTCGGTGCCGAGATCGATTCGCTCGCGCGCTTCGAGCGAGATCGTGCGCTCCGCGATGCTACCCCGCGACGACGTGGTGTAGTACGACACGGCGCCGCCGAGGCGGCGGTATGTTCCCGTCTCGATGCGCGAGTAGGTGCTCACGGCGCTCGCGCCCTGGTCGCCGCGGCTGTGGAAGACGCCGACGCTGTACGTCCAGCTCCGCAGCGCGCCGCCGGCCATGACGCGGTCGACGACGGCGCGTCCTGCCACCGCCTCGGCCGACGGCGCGACGTAGTAGCTCTGCCGCGCGGCCGTCACGCGGAGGCTTCGCAGGAGGTCGTACATGACCGCGAGGTTCTCGCGATACGGCTCGGCGACGGCCACGGCGGGGGCGTCGACGCGGCGGAAGCCGGGGGGAAACTCACTCCATGACGCGGCGAGCCGGAGATGCGGCGTGTCGTAGCTCCACACGGCGGAGCCATACGGCGCATTCGCTCCGATCCCTCCCGTGAGGGCGACGCTCTGCGCCGAGCGCGACGGACGATACACGACCCCGGGGAGCAGCGTCTGCGTGCGCGACAGCGCGGCGAGCCCGACGACGCGCAGCGTCGGGCGCAGCGGCACGTCGGCGTGCAGCAATGCGAGCGGACGCTCCGCCTCGGTCGTGCTCACGTACGGCGCACCGGCGCCGAGTCCAGCGGCGCCGGCGAACGCCGACCACGCGCTACCATGCGCGTCGTGCCGCCAGCTCACGCCTTGCGTGACGAGCGTGCCTCCCGCTGCGGGGTCGGCGGCAAGGGGAAGGCGCTGGTACGCCGAACCTATCGCGACGGAATCGCCCCCTGCCGCGGCGAATTCCGAAAGAAAAGCAACGTGCAAGCGCTCGCGGAAGCCGAGCCCGAGCCAGCCGCTGCCGCGGTCGGCCGTCCAGTAGTGGAGCGCGGCGCCGTAGCCGCCAGTGCCGGAGCTGCCTCCGCCCTCGAGCTGGGCGACGTCCTGCGCTCCCGCCTCGCCGCGCACGGTGACCAGCGCGAGTGACGCGAGGGCGATCAGTCGGCGGCGCTCACGGGGCAGGGGCAGCACGCGAGACCCTCACCTCGTCATCCAGTGAGAAGGCGTCGAACTCGAGGTGAACGCGCACCGGGGGCGCGGGGGACGACCACGGCAGCTCGAGCCAGCGCACGGAGTGTGGAAAGAGCGGAAAGGATTCGACGGGTTGCGCGTCGCCGCGCGCGGGGCTCATGGAGCCGTCGCGCATGCGTCCCAGCCGGTTGCTCCGATTCTCCACCCGCACGCGCGCGCGCCCGCCGGCCGAATCCCATTCGACGCGCGTCACGGCGACGTCGTCGCGCGTGAGTGCCTCGTTCTGATATAGGTAGATGACGTGCGGAAGCTGCGCGCGAAGGTTCAGCCCGCGAGTGCGCGGGGGGATGAACGTGGCGGTGAGGGAACACCACGAGGGGAGGGAATCGCTCGCCACTTCGTAGCTCACCGTGGCGCTTCCCCGCGGCGGGATGCGGAGCGAGGTGGCGGAGACGCGTAGCTTGATGCGCGTGGAGTCGAACGGCTCGTAGGCGAGCCGCCCGAGCGAGTCCACGGTGAAGCCGTATGGTTCGAGGACGACCGTCATCGGGACGAGCGCGTCGTTGCGCAGCGCGAACGACGCGAAGGCTCCCCCGCGGTATTCGACGAGCGGTGGCGCGACGGTCTGCGCCCCCGCCACGATGCTCGTGACGAGGGCGCAGACGACGGCGACGGCGCCTAGCGACGAGCGCACCGGCGCCGCGAGGAACATCAGTACACCTTGCCCATGATGGTGAGCGTCCCGCCGTAAGCACCGGCGTTCGGCGTGCCGGCGAGCACGAGGCTGAGCGCGGAGATCGTGATCTGATAAGTCGTCCCCGTGACGCTGCGCACGTTCGTCGAGCTCTCGGTGAAGAAGCGCTTCCCCTTCGACGTGGTGTTGTTCGCGGCGCCGAAGTTGGTCGCCAACGCGAAGGCCACGTTCGTGCCCGACCCGCCTCCCGTCCCGCCGACGCTCACCGTCGGTCCCGTATAGCTGATCTTGAGGTTGGTGGCGTCGATCACGTCCCCGTCGGCGTCGGTGAGGTCGGATGCATAGATCTCCACCGCCACGGTGCGCGCCGACTGGAGATTCCAGACCGGCGTCAGTGAGAAGGGAGAGCTCACGAGTGAGTACGTACCGGCGCCGTTGATCGTGAGCGGCACGCCGGTGTACCCCGACGTGAGGCCGTTGTGCGCCGGGATCGGCATGGAGAACGTTTCGGGCTGGGTGGCCGCGAGCGTGACCGACGCGCTCTGCGGTCCGGGCTGCGCGCGCGCCGCGATCGGCACGCCGAGCGCGAAACCGAGAATGAGGAAGTGGCGGACTCGAATCATGGGAAGGTGCTCCCGTGCCTTGCGGGCGTGGGGGTGATGGGGCGCTTAGAAAACGGTTTGCCCTCGGACGCCATGCTCGATGAGGCGCGATCCGCTGCAGACCGCGCCGGTGCACGAGTAGGGAATCGCGCTGCCGGCGTCGAAGGGTGTGAGAGCGATCACGGGCGCGGGATCGAACTGGCGCCCGTCGGCGAACAGGCTGACGTGCAGGGTGAGCGAGCTGCCCCACTGCTCCGGCTGCGGGGGCTCGTCGGGGGGAAGGCCGGTACCGGAGTACACGTACCGCGTACCGTTCCACTGTGTCTGGCTCTCCAGCGACCAGAAGGCGATGCTCCCCTGCGTGGTCGACCAGAAGAGCTGATAGGTGCCGGGACCGGTCGCACAGACGGAAAAGAACTGTCCTCTCGTGATGCGCACGTCGCATCCGCCGCTCAGGTCGAGCGAGACGAGCGTCGATCCGAAGGTCACGCCGTCGCTCTCGCGCGCGACGAGGACCTGCGTCGCCCCGAGACGTGGATAGGCGATGCTGGCGTCGATCAGCGTGCGGACGGTGCGATGCTCGGTGGTCGAGAGAAAGTCCACGCGCGGATAGAGCGCGGCGCGGCCGCTCGCCTGCTCGGTGCCCGTCACGACGTTGGACGCCGCGGCCACGCCGTGGAAGGTGGCCACGGGATCGATGATCTCGATGGTGGCGAAGGCGCTGTTGTTGGAGGTGTCGTAATCGCCCGGGACGACGTTCTCGACGCGGGCCTCGAGCGCCTTCACGCCGGCGGTGTGAAAGGTCGTGCGGAAGAGGCAGGTCACGACGTCGCCACGGTCGACCCAGATGCCGAGGCTGCGGTCCACCGCCGTGCCGTCGGCGTAGAGGACGCAATCCGCATGGGCGCCGACGTCGCCGTTCAGCTCGTGGACGGGGACGACGACGTTGACCGGAGCGCCGATGAGCGCCCGCGCGGGCGCGTCGACGCCGCTGGGATGCAGGTCAGGGCGCCACTTCACGAGCGTCCCGACGCTCACGACGTCGGTGCGCTGCCCGTCGATCCCCGAGACGTTGACCTGCAGCGCGAGGCGCTGATCGTGCACCATGAACGGATAGGCGTGCGACCAGCTGCCGCGGCCACCGGCGCGGTAGTTGTCGGTCGACGCCAGCCGGCCGTTGGAGGGATCGAAGATCTTGACCTGGACGCGGTCGATCGAGCCCGGCTCGGCTGCGGGCAGGTCGAGATCCCCAGTCCCCACCTCGACGTCGGCGACGTTGTCTCGGCCGAGGAGGGCACGCGCCGCGACCGTCGCGGAACCCGAACGACCGTGCGCCGTGGCCTGGCTGGTATTGCGGTACGGGACCGTGTTGTCGACCAGCGCGACCGGGGTTGGGAGCGCCGCGGCGTCGGCTGCGCCGCCACTCGGCGCGAGTAACCGGGCGGCGGGAAGATCGCCCGTGCACGCGCCGGCAGCCGCGAGGACCAGCGCGGACAGGATCCATATACGGCGTCGCACATCGACTCCAACGGGGGACGGAAGTGGTTACCTCGCCAACCGCCCCCAGCGCGGCAATGCGAGTCGCCGGCTGGTGGGCAGCGGGGCGGCGGACAAAGCTGAGAAACTTCTTAGCTTCGCGCAAGCGCCCCGGAACGGGCTGCGCCGCCGAGACGCCGACTGGCGGAACGCGCGCGACGCGCATTCGCACCGGAAATACGTGCACCTGACACGCACCGGCGGTACGCGAAGGCTGCCGCAACGCGGCATGAGGTGATCCGGAGAAGGCGTGGAAATGGGACGACTCCGCCCACTACGCGCTCGAGAGCTGCTGGTTTCGCGGCGCTTCGCGAGCTGCTCGACCGCCGGGGGAGCTGCGTCTCAGGCCCGATTGCCTCGCATTGCAACTCGAGCAATTCCGCGCGACACGACAAGCCGACGAACCGGCAATGCTTCGGCACCCTCGGCCGTCGGGACAACTCCCGACCAGGTCGACGGACACATCCCGACACCACTTCCATGCCGCTCCCGACTGTTCCGGCGCCACGAAGGACCGATTCTGTCGCCGACGCGAACGTCCTCCTGAACGAACGGGTGATATGTCCGACTCCACGAGCGACACCAATCCGCCGCGCCTGTCGGTCCTGTTGGACGCCGAGGCGTTACGCGCCCCGACCGATCGCCGCGCCTTCATCACGCAGGCGTCGGCGCTGTCCCTCGCCATCCCCGGGATCGGCGCGGCGCTGGTCGGCTGCTCGCCGAGCGGCTCGGCGGGATCCCGCGATAGCGCGGGGGGACGACGAGGGGAGACGAGCGGGACGGCATCTGCCGGCGCACAGCCTGGTCAGGTGCACAACTCGGACAGCCGGCTCGATTCGCCGCTCCTGAGGGGAGAGCATCACTTTGGCTCCTCCGCGACCGCCGTCTCGACCCGTGACGCGGCGCGCGCGGCGTTCCACCGATTCGACCCCGCGCTTCCGGCACGCCCCGCCGGCGGGCGTGTCCAACTGCACTGGCATGCGCGCGAGGCGCCGGTGCGCATCAACGACGACACGGTCGTCGCCGGGTGGACGTTCGAGGGAGACATCCCGGGACCCATCGTGCACTGTCGCGTGGGTGATACGGTGGAGTTCACCCTGACGAACGACGTCGACATCCCGCACTCGATGGACTTCCACGCCGCGCAGATCGATCCCCGGACGGCGTTTCACTCGGTGCCGAAGGGGCAGTCGGTGTCGTTCACCTTCACGCCGAAGTACGCAGGCGCCTTCATGTACCATTGCGGCACGGCGCCGGTGCTGATGCACATCGGCTCGGGGATGTACGGCGCGATCGTCGTGTCGCCGCGCGAGCCATTGCCGGCCGCGCGAGAGTTTGTTCTGGTACAGAGCGAGCTCTATCTCGCCGATGCTGCCAGCGGCGTGCGCGCGTTCGACTACCCGAAGATGCTCTCGACGATGCCCGACTTCGTCGTGTTCAACGGGCGGCCCGATCAGTACGTGAAGGCGCCGATCCGCGTGAAGGCCGGTGATCGCGTGCGCTTCTGGGTCGTGGACGCGGGACCGACGCATCCATCGCACTTCCACGTCGTCGGAGAGCAGTTCGACACGGTGTACCTCGGCGCGCCCCCGGGCAACGCGATTCACGGCGTTCAGACGTGGAGCGTGGCGGCGGGGGGCGGCATGTGCTTCGAGCTGCTCTGCGACGTGCCCGGCGAGTTCCCGTTCGTCAACCATGGGTTCGGCCACGGCCAGAAGGGCGCGATCGGCATCCTGGCCGTGGAGAGCTGACCACGGCTCCGTTCGCGATCGCCTGCGATCGGCTTGCGTTCGATTCGAAGCTTCGTCTCGTCGACTCGGGCCGTGTACCCGCAACGCTCCGCCTGAACCTTCCGTCCGAAGCACGTGTGGTGTGTGCGCTCGACGCGCACGACTTCATCGCCGCGCATGTCCGTGTGGCGGGGAGTGAGACCGCTCTGGACGGATCGGCGCACTGTCTTCGTGTCGTCCTGACCGAGGGCCGCATCGCGCTCGCGGGGGTGCGCGATCCGCGCCTCAAGGCTGACGGTCCGTGAGGACGATCGGCTGTCGGTCATGGCCTACGGCGAACTGCGAGTACCGCGTACCACTACTCGCAGTTTAGCCGCCTCGACGGACCTCCAGGTTGTACACACGAGAACGTGCGCTTGATCAACCTCACCGGCTCGGATGGTCGTTTTTACTTCGCTCCACCTGGTCATGCCGCGGGCGCGACCGGACCGAGCGAGTGTCGAAATCCGCTCAAACCGTCGCGATCTCGACCAGTCCAATCAATCCCGACACTCGCCCACGTTCGTCCAGTACGCCCGCGATTCCGCTAGTTGAACGACTGCACGTACAGCTCGTAGAAGGCCGCCTTCGGCCCGACGTTCGACGCGGTCACGGAGTACTTGTACACTGCGTCCGCGCTTCCCGCCGTCACGATGGACGTGAACATCACCGCCGGATCCGTCGTGCGGATCTCGGCGTCCTGCCCGATCGGCAACGCGGTCACGAGCTTCGGACCGGGGAAGGCAGGAGTGTGCTCCCACCAGAACGTCCAGCGGACGGACTGTCCGACGTCCAGCCAGCCACCGCCGATGAGGACGAGCTCCTGTTGAAGAGTTGGCATGGGCGGTCTCGCTATTTGGTGGCGGCGAATTCGACGTCGATCAACCTGACTTCCGTGCGCAATGCGACGACGTAGTGTCCGCGCTCGTAGCGCATGGGGATGAAGACATGGCCGCCGTTGCCGTCGCTCGGTGGCCAGTACAGGGGCGCGCCGCCGACGGTCATCAGATTCCGCGCCGGCTTTGGGGGTCGCTTCGATTCGCCGTTCCACTGGACCGCGTCGGCGCCCGCGGGTTCATCGGGTGGGCCCGGGATCGGTGTCTTGTCGCCGTTCGGCGCCGAGTACGCGTATGTCACTGTGGACCACGGCTCCTGCCTGACCCAGATCGTGCGGTGGGTGACGACGATCGGCGGATACCTGGATCCCTTCAGCTCGTTGCTGAGGACGTCGATGATCTCGGCGACGATGGTCTTGATCAGATCCTTCGCCGCACCGACACCGCCGGCGAGTGGCGCGAGGCTCAGTCCCTGGAAGCTCGCGCCTTTCAGCATGTCGGTCACGCGACTGCCCAGTCCGTCCAGATACTTGTCGAGCTTCTCCTCGAGCTGCTTGCGCACTTTCTCCCAGTCCACCTTGAACACGCCCGGGTTCTCGAGGGCGCACGTGTAGATGAACACCTCTTCGGCGTACTGCTTCGGGAAGTGGATCTGCTCGATGCGGGGCACGTAGTCGTACACGCGGTTGTCCCACCACGTGCCGACGTATGCGCCGTCGATCTTGATGTCACCGTCGCGCTGGACGTAACCGCCCGGTAGCTCGCGCAGCGTGGGATCGTCACCGAGGAAGCGCGCCGTCATCTCCTTGCAGTACAGCATCTCGGGATCGTTCACGAAGTGCGGCCATTCCACGGTGCTCCAGAGCGCCCAATATTTTCCCGCGTCGTTCGCCGTGTGATCGCGGTCGAAGACGTCGCGCACGGCCCGGGTCTTCGTGCGCGGCGTCTCGTAGATCTTCTGGATCTCGTCGTCGCTGTGGAACGGATGAAACTGTCCGCGCACGCCCGCCGCACCGATGCCGAGCGCCTTCTTGATGCGACCGCCGCCGTCTTCGTCGGCGAGGACTTGATCGGCCAGGTCGGCGAACGCTTCGATGCGGTCCTCGAGGCGATAGCCGCGCGCCGTGGCCGTCTCGGCGCGAAGGACGCCCTCGAGATGCGCGCGCAGCTCGTCGAGTGCGACGTCCGCCAGCTCGGGAACTGTCCCGACGTCCTCGATCATCTGCGGAAGGATCTCCAGCGCGGCCTCGCACGCGATCATCCGGCGCAGCTCGTACCAGCGGCCGGCGACGTACGCCGCGTCCTCGTCGGCACTCATCAGACGCGCGACGACCGCCTGCTCGTTCCGGCGGAGACATGCGAACATCGACTTGTCGTTCGTGCGGTACTGCAGCGCAGCGAATCGCTCGGCCCCGTGCTCGATCGTGAGGGGTGCGCGCGTCCGCGGGCCATTGCCGCGGCGCACCGGCACGGTGGTCTCTGGAGCGGCCGCGTGCTGCGCCGGTGCACCCTTGACGAGAACGCCGGAGGCACCTCGCAGCTCGACGTGATACGACTTGAGGAGATTCGGGTCGAGGCGTCGCAGCACGGCGGCGGGGGCGTCCACCGTGACGACGCGCTGGCCCTCCGACGCGACGATGGTGCTGCGGGGCGAGAGTTCGTCGAGCTCCTCGGGTGGGAGTGATGCCGCGAGGATGCCGCCGTGCTCGTCGATGAGGGTGTTGATCCTGGCCATGGTACCTCCTGTGCCGGCGCTAGGTGCGAGCTCGGCTCACCAATCGCTACAGGATTGCGCTCCCGCGCTGCTGCGTCGCAGGCTCGAGGCAGTCCCCGGAGCCAAGCAGGACGACGATGGCGTGGCCGGGCGCGGGGCGCAAGGATGGCTACGGCGGACTGGGAGTACCGCGTACCATTACTCGCAGTTTAGCCGCCTCGACAGACCGCCAGGTCGCGGGCACGACATCGACGTCAGCAAGCTGAGATCGCCCCCGCACGACGGACGCGAGCAGTACACGCGGTCGTGGCGCGATTTCTGATGCGTCGCGCGTCGGCCCCAACGGAGCGCGATCAATGGCGGTGTGTGAGACCTGTGGCAACTTCTACGACAAGTCGTTCACGGTGACAATGGGCGCGGAGACACACGTGTTTGATTCCTTCGAGTGCGCTATCCAGAAGCTCGCCCCGGAGTGCAGCCACTGTGGATGCAAGATCGTCGGGCACGGGGTGGAGGCGCGTGGGGAGATGTTCTGCTGCGCACACTGCGCGCACGCGAACGGGGTGAAGGAGGTCGTGGACCGCGTCGCGTAAACTGCCGCTCGGGCCAGCCCACAGATCCGGCTCATCCGCTCATCCGCCTCGTAACAGCCGCTCAGGCTAGCTTCTCAGACGAAGGTTCATCCGGATACGGCGGAGAGGCGGATCAGACGGATAGTGCTTTTGGGACTGCGCCGAATAGCGGTGCCGACTCGGAACCAAGCATCATGAGG
>CAYTKA010000047.1:0-11873 GCA_964438255.1 uncultured Gemmatimonadaceae bacterium
CCGGATGAACCTTCGTCTGAGGAGCCCGCCCGAGCGGCTGTTAAGAGGAGCGGATCGAGCGGATGAACCGTCGTCTGAGAAGCTGGCCCGAGCGGCTGTTGCCAGCTCGGAACACTCCCTGCACGTAGCCGCCACATGCCACGACCACCCGTTGCGCTGGCGCTCTGCGCCCTCGTCGCGCTCAGCACCGCCGCCTGCTCCGTCAGCCAGGATCAGGAAGTCGCGCTCGGCCGGCAGAACGCCGAGCAGATCAACGCGCAGCTTCCGCTCATGCGGGATCCGGTGATCAACGACTACGTACAGCAGCTCGGCACATCGATCGCGAGCCGGACGTCGCGCGCCGATCTCGACTGGCGCTTCTTCGTCGTGGACAGCAAAGAAGTCAACGCGTTCGCGCTGCCGGGAGGGTTCATCTACGTCAATCGCGGTCTGATCGAGCGTGCGAAGCAGCTCGACGAGCTCGCGGGCGCGATCGGCCACGAGGTTGGGCACGTCGTGCGACGACACTCCGTGCAGCAGATGGAAAAGGCGACGGGCGCCAACGTCGCCGTGGGACTCACCTGCACGCTGACGCGACTGTGCGAGAGCAACGTCGGCCGCGCGGCAATCCAGGTCGGGGGCGCAGCGCTGTTCGCCCGATACAGCCGGCGCGATGAAGCGGAGGCGGACTCGGAGGCGGTGGCGAACGTCGTGCGAGCGGGGATCTCGCCGGAAGGCATTCCGGCGTTGTTCGAGCGGCTGCTCGAGGAGCGACGTACGGCGCCGCTGCGCATCGAGGCCTTCTTTGCCTCGCACCCGCTCGAGGAAGAGCGCATCCGCGCGACGCGACACGAGATCGCGAGCCTCGATCCGGCAACACTGCGCGGGCTGATCGAGGACGAGCCGTCGTATCACCAGTTTCAGGCGCGACTCCACGCCCTCCCACCTTCCCCGGAGCCCGCGCCGGAGCGGCAATTGTCGCCGGAACGACTACGAAATCCGTGAACCGTTCACGGTTCGCGGTTCACGAGCGTCGCTTTACCTCGGCAATCGATCCCGTCGACCGCCGCTCGGCACCGAGGCCGGGGAGCGCCGTCACACCGCCCGAGACGATGAACGCCATCACGTCGGCGCTGTCGGCGTCGAGGCGCTGGACGGCGCTCGATGGAACGATCAGGAGCGATCCGGCGAAGTTGTACGACTGCGGCAGGTACACCGTGACATGCTCGTGCAGCCCCAGCGCGGCCAGCGACTCCTGCGTGACGAAGCCGATTGCGCGTGCGACGCCACCAGGATAGGGGGTGACCACCACCGGCTTGTCGAAGCGCCGCTGCTCGCCGACGAAGGCGTTGAGGAGATCCCTCGTCGACGAGTAGAGGAGCCGCACGAACGGCAGGCGGTCCATGAGGCGCTCGAGCATCCCGAACAGGCTGCGCGCGATGAGGTTCTGCGCGAGAAAGCCGAACAGTGTGATCAGCGCAACGGTGACGAGAAATCCGACGCCCGGGATGGGGATGCCGAGCCATCCGTCGATCGTCACGAACAGACGCACGCACACGTAGATCGTGAGCGCGAACGGGGCGAGAAAGACCAGCCCCTTGAAAAAGTAGTTCAGGAGTCGTGACACGCGCGCCTACTTGGCCGATACCGGTACGGTCAGACGCTTCGTTCCCCACGTCAGCGCGAGCACCGCACTTCGTGCATCCTGCGGCTCGAGCGCGATCGTGAATCGCTCGACCGGTGCGGCGGCGACACTCTCGGCGAGCGCGACGCGCGCGAGATCGCGATCGGGGTGATACTCGGTGCCCCACTGTCCGAACTGCTTGTTGATGATGAGCTGGCGGCCGGTCGGCGTCGTCCACGTCCAGAGGGAGTATGTACCGGCGGGGACGGTCACGCCGCCGATCACGAGATCGGCGTCGGTCCTGAGCTGTGTCGCGGCGTTCGCCCCGGTCCGCCAGATCGTGTCGCCGAGCACGCCGTTCACCCAGACGTTGCGTCCACGCAGCGCGGGGCGGCCGTAGTCTACCCAGACGTGCGCGTTGCCGATCGTCGCGCGCGCCGTGTCGCGCGTCGAGACCGGACCAGCCACGCCGGTGGTCTGGTCGCGCGTCGTCCACGCGCGTGCGAGCGAGTCGAGGTCGAGCGTGGCCACGCGGTCACCGCGCACCTTCACGGTCGTGTGGCTGCCGTCGATCTCGAGGATGTTGCCGCTGCTGTGGCGGATGTACAGCGGACTGCCGAACCAGTTGATGCGCGCCATGTCGGCGCTGGTCAGCTTCACGGGAAGCTCGCTCGTGCCCCGCACTGCGAAGTTGAGGGGCACGATGGCGAACTCGATGCTGTCGCGGCCTGCCGCACGCAACCGCGCAAACGCGAGCTCATAGAGACCGTACGAGCCGTTCACGTATGGGAGCAGCTCGCCACGCGCCGCGGCGGTGCGCGTCGTGTCGCCGGTGGCGCGATGACCGATCATCGTCACGGAGTCGCGGTGATACCGCACGGACAACGACTGAAGCGTTCCCGTGATCGGCGTGCCGTCGCCGCGGCGCAATGAGAACTCGGCACGCGTCGGCATCGCGCTGGCGTTCAGATCGACGCTATAGCGGGCGATCGTGGTGAATGGCGAGCGCTGCACGAGCACGCCCTCCATGCGCGTCGGCGTGCGCGCGTACTGCTCCATCGCGATCGTGTCCGTGCCCAGACGAACGAGCAGCGTCGTGGCGCTGTTCGGGACAGGCGCTGGTGGAGTCGTCGCGGTGGCGATGGAGGAGCTGCAGGCCGCGAGTGGCGCGAGGGCAGCGAGCGCGGCAGCGACGGCACGGCGAAGCGTGAGCTCGGGCATAAGATCTCCGGGTGAGTGCGGTCCGAACATGCACAAATGGTAGCGCCGAGCACGCTGCTTTGCATGGGCCGGTTGGCCCACCGATTGCCCCAGCAGTGCCGACCCCGCGTCGTGGCGGGGCGGACAACAGGAGGCGGACACATGGTGTCGAACGATGGCGCCGGCCAAGACGACGAGTGCAGCGGGCAGCGCCGCTGATTTCCTGCCGCCGCGTCCGTCGCTTCCCGCACTTCGTCGTGCGGCGGCGGGGTGTCGCGCCTGCCATCTGTGGCGGGTGGGAACGCAGACGGTGTTCGGCGAGGGGAAGCGCAGCGCGTCGATTATGTTGGTGGGCGAGCAACCGGGGGATCAGGAGGATCGCGCCGGCCACCCGTTCGTCGGCCCATCCGGCCGGCTGCTCGACCGCGCGCTCGAGCGTGCGGGGCTGGAGCGTGAGGACGCATACGTGACGAACGCGGTCAAGCACTTCAAGTGGGTGCCCGACCCGCGAGGAAAACGTCGCATCCACAAGACACCGATCGCCTCTGAGATCCGCGCCTGTCACCCCTGGCTCGAAGCGGAGATTGCGGTCGTGAAGCCGCTGGTGATCGTCGCGCTCGGCGCCACGGCAGCGAAGGCCCTGTTCGGTCCGAGCGTGCGGGTGACCATGCAGCGTGGCCGGCCTCTTCGCACACCGCTCGCCGACGCGGGGTTCGTCACCGTGCACCCGAGCGCGATCCTCCGTGGACCGAGTGAGCAACGCGCGAAGGCCGAAGTGGCGTTCGTCAATGACCTGAAGAAGGTGGCGCGCTACCTTGACGATCGGACGGTCTGACGGTCAGACTGTCAGACCGCTATGTCCGCCACGAACCACCGCGCCGCGCTGGCGCACCTCAAGAATGCCGACCCGGTCATCGGCCGCATCATCACGCGCGTCGGGCCGTATCGACTCCAGCCGCGCCGCGAGGGCACGCACTACCACGCGCTCGTGCGCGCCATCGTCTTTCAGCAGCTCTCCGGCAAGGCGGCGAGCACCATCTACGGGCGGCTGTGCGCGCTCTACCCGAGGCAGAATCCGCGTGCCGAGCTGCTGCTCGCGACGACCGATGAAGTGCTGCGCGGCGCCGGATTGTCGCGGCAGAAGATCGGCTATCTGCGCGACCTCGCGACACGCGTCGCCACCCGCTCGCTTCCGCTCGCGCACCTCGGCCGTCTTTCCGACGACGCGATCATCGAGCATCTCGTGCAGGTGAAGGGAATCGGACGCTGGACCGTGCAGATGTTCCTCATGTTCCGCCTCGGTCGCCCGGACGTGCTGCCGGAGCTCGATCTCGGCATTCAGACGGCCATCCAGCGCGCGTACGGATTGAAGAAGCGTCCGGCGCCGAAGGACGTGCTCCGCATCGGCGCGAAGTGGCGGCCGTATGCGTCGGTGGCGAGCTGGTATCTCTGGCGGTCGCTGGAGAACGGCAACGGGCAGGCATAGCCGCACGGTGACGCGGCCGCCCGCCCGAGCGCGTCACCGCACCGGCGGATAATTTCGTCCGATGCTGGTCGTCCGCGACGATACCGAGAAGGCCCGACAGTACGCGATCATGCGGCGCCGAGCCACGGCGCTGCTCGCCGCATTCACCCTGGTCTTCCTCGCCGCGGCCGTCGTCTCGCACCTGCGGCCCGGCTGGCATCCCCTCTGGGTCGGGATGCTGCGCGCGCTCTCCGAGGCGGCCATGGTCGGCGGCATTGCCGACTGGTTCGCCGTCACAGCGCTGTTCCGTCATCCGCTCGGCATTCCCATCCCGCACACGGCAATCGTCGCGCAACGGAAGGATCGCATCGGCCGCAGCCTCGGCAACTTCGTCGGCAACAACTTCCTCGCCCGGGAAGTAATCGCTCGGCAGCTCCACGGCATGCGACTCGGTGAGCGGGCGACCCGGTGGCTGTCCGATCCCGCGCATCAGGCACGCGTCGCGCGGGCGATCGCCGGCGGCGTGGCGCGTGCCACCGAGGCGGTCCCCGCCGACGAGCTGCGTGCGGGCGTGCACGAAACCCTCGTGCTCCAGCTTCGGCGCATGCGCGTCGCTCCCCTGCTGGGCGATCTGCTCGCCCTCGTCACGACGGACGACCGGCATCACGAGCTCCTCGACCGGCTCGTTCAGGTCGTCAGCCGGATCGTCGAGGACAACAAGGAGATCATCCGTGTCCGCATCGCCGAGGAGAGCCCGTGGTGGGTTCCCAACGCGATCGATGACAAACTCTACGAGAAGATCGTCTCTGGTATCGAGCGCACGCTGGCGGAGGTGGCGGCGGACGACTCGCACCCGATGCGCACGCAGTTCGACCGCGCGCTGCGGGAGTTCGTCGACAAGCTGCACTCGTCGCCCGAGACGATCGCTCGAGCCGAAGCGATGAAGGAGAAGCTGCTGGACCACCCGGCGGTGGAGGAGTTGTCGGGCGCTCTGGTCGATGCCGGGCACAGCGCGCTCGCCAAGTACGCCGGTCCCGACGCGCCGTCGCCCGAGCCGCTCCAGCGTGCGCTCGGCGCCGTTGCGGAGAAGGTACTGGGGAACGAGGCGCTGCTCCGGGATGTAGACGATGCGATAGAGCGGTTGCTCCTGGGTGTGGTGGATCAGTATCGGCCGGAGGTGGCCGGGTTGATTGCCAAGACCGTCGAAAGTTGGGACGCCGCCGATGCGTCGGCCAAGATCGAGGTCCAGATCGGGCGCGACCTGCAGTTCATTCGCATCAACGGTACGCTCGTCGGCGGCCTCGTCGGCCTGCTGCTGTATCTGGTGACCGTGCTCGCGGGCTGAGCATGAGCGTTCAATCTCAAGGAGGGTTCGTGATTCGCCGTCTCGCATTGGCCGCGCTGCTGGCTCCCGCGGCTCTCGCCGCGCAGTCGCGGCAGGAGTACGCGGCGCGCCGCATGGCGCTTCAGACGAAGATCCCCGACGGCGTGCTCGTCGCGCTGGGCGCGAAGGAGCCGACGCAGGATTACCTGTCCTTTTATCAGGCACCGTCGTTCTACTACCTCACCGGCTTCAGGGAGCCCGACGCGGCGCTCGTGATGGTCAAGAAGAACGGCGCCGTCATTTCCTCCACCATGTTCGTACTGCCCAAGCAGCCGAGCCGTGAGGTGTGGACGGGAGCGCGCGCCGGGACGCAGGGCGTCAGTGAGCTGACGGGCGTGAAGGGGCGCTCCATCGCCGACCTGGCCGCGGTGCTCGACTCGCTCGCCGCGACGGGGCAGCCGTTTCATGTCGTCGGAGAGTTCACCGGACACGAGCCCGACGAGAACGGGCTGATGACCCCGCGCTCCCCCGACGAGCAGCTCGTCGACGCACTGCTCCGGAAGCACCCGAACCTGAAAGTGACGCCGGTCAACGACGTCGTCGAGCAGATGCGTGGCACCAAGAGTCCCGCCGAGCTCGCGTTGATTCGCCAGGCGGTCGACATCACCGTGCGGGCGCAGAAGGAAGCCATCCCCGCGGTTCGCGACGGGATGAACGAGTTCGAGATCCAGGCGCTGATCGAGTACACCTTCCGCCGCAACGGCGCCGACCGGCCGTCGTTCTCGACGATCGTCGGGTCCGGTCCGAACTCGACGACCCTGCACTACAACGCCGACGATCGCTTCATCGCCGCGAGCGACATGGTCGTCATGGACATCGGGGCATCGTACAAGGGCTACGCGGCCGACGTCACACGCACCGTACCGGCGAGCGGCAAGTTCTCGCCGGCGCAGCGTGACATCTATCAGCTCGTGCGGGACGCGCAGGCGGCGGGGGAACGACAAGCGAAGCTCGGTGCTCCGTCACGCGACATGAGCGACTCCGCGAACGCCGTGCTCGCGGCGGGGCTGGCGCGGCTGAAGCTCATCGAGTCTCCCGATGCAACGTACGAGTGCGGGAGCGGCGTGGTGCCCCGACAGTGTCCGCAGTTCAGGCTGTACTACATGCATGGGCTGGGACACGGCATCGGGCTCGAAGTGCACGATCCCGAGCAGTACTACTACACGTCGCGGCTGGCGCCCGGGAGCGCGTTCACGATCGAGCCGGGGATCTACGTGCGCGAGCACGTGCTCGACGAGATGCCGAACACACCGCGCAATCAGCTGATCGCCGCACGGCTGCGTCCGATGGTGGCCTTCTACAAGAACATTGGAGTGCGCATCGAGGACGACTACGTCGTCACCGACAACGGCGTCGAGTGGATCTCCAGGGCGCCGCGCGAGATCACGGAGCTCGAGCTGCTGATGGCGGCCGGCTCGAGCGGGCCGGCCAAGCGGGACGCCACGCTCGTAGAGCGATACCGAACGCAGTGACAACGCGATGAACGGTGAAACGGTGAGCGGCCGATGATGCACGACCCACGCGCCGGAGACGAGTCGTTTCCGGCGCGCGCCGCGTCGCGGCTCGCCGCGGCGGGGCTCGCGGTGCTGGCGTTCTTCCCGCTGGCCAACCTGTTGACGCCGAAGCGGTACGCCCCCTGGTACGCACTGACGCTCGTGTACTGGATCGTGGCGGGCGGTGCGCTGCTGCTCGTGCTGTACCTCGTCGCGCGTGGCGCGCCCGGCTGGTTGGAGCGCCTCGAGCGCGCGGCAGGCCGTGTGTCGGCGCGTGTCTCGTCGCGCTGGATCGTGGGCGGTGCGGCGCTGTTTGCGTTCGTCGCCGCGCTGGTGATCTGGACGGTCTGCTTCAACCGGCAGCCGCAGGACGTGGACGAGGCAGCGCAGCTCTGGCAGGCGAAGATTCTCCTCAGCGGCCGGCTCTCGCTCCCCGCCGACGCCACTCCCGAGTTCTTCGTGATGGACGACACGATCTTCCTCGGGCGCTGGTACGCGCAATACACCGTCGGCGCGCCGGCGCTACTCGCCCTCGGGCTCGCGCTCCGCGCCCCGTGGTTGCTCAACCCCCTCCTCCTCGCGCTCGCCGTGGTGGGGACGTACACCTTCGCGCGGCGCGCGTACGGCGAGGACGTCGCGCGCACGGCGGCCGTGCTCACGGCGCTCTCCCCCTTCGCGCTCTTCATGGCGGCGAGCTACATGAGCTACGTGCCGCTCATCGCGCTGACGACGCTGGCGCTGACCGCGCTCGCAGCGTGGACGGACGTAACCGATGCACGGACCGAGCGGCGTGCGGCATCGCTCGTCGGGCTCGCGCTCGGGCTCGCCTTCCTCGTTCGTCCGATGGATGCAGTGGTGCTTGGCGCGGCGATCGGCGTCATGCAGCTCGTGCGGGTGCGCGAGGAGCCCTCGCGCCCGCGCATCGCGTCGCTCGGCTGGGAGCTGCTCGTCGGTGCGGTGCTGGTCGGGCTCCAGCTCTGCGTCAACGCGCGCACGACGGGCTCGCCTTTCGTATTCGGGTACGACGTGCTCTACGGACCCGCCAATCGGCCCGGCTTCCACGTCGATCCGTACGGCGTGATGCACACGCCGGCGCGCGCACTGAGCTATGCGTCGAAGTACGTACTCCAGCTCAACTCGGTGCTGTTCGAGTGGCCGCTGCCCGTGTTCGGCTTCGTCGTCGCCGCATTCCTCGTGCTGCGGCGCCCCACGCGCTGGGACTGGTTCCTGCTCGGGCTCATCGCGCTCCAACTTCTCGCCGCGGGATTGTTCTGGTCGGAAGGCATGTTCCGCGGTCCGCGATACGTGTTCACCGCAGTGCCGGCGGTGATCGTCCTGGTCGCGCGTGCGATCTTCGTCCTCCTCGACGCGCCGCGAGGGACGATGCGCCGCATGGTGCCCTTCATCGTGCCGGTGTGTGTTGCGTTTACCTGGCTCGCCATCTGGAGCAGCGCGAGCCTCGCCGGCCGCATGCGCATGTACCGCCGCGCCGCGGCGGCCACCCGTGTGGATCCGCAGGCGCTCGCGCGCGAGCACGGAGTGCACGACGCGGTCGTCTTCGTGAATCAGGACGCGAAAAACCGCGCGCTGCATCGCCTCTGGGCACTCGGCCTCACGCAGGGCGATGCCGTTCGTCTACTCGCTTCCGCACCGCTCTGCGGGGTGCGCCTGGCGATCGATGCCGAGGAATCGCAGACGCCGCGGCGTGTCGAGGGAAGACTCCAGCGTCTCGTCGACCAGGCGACGCAGTTCGACGAGCGCGCGCCGCTGCCCCCCGCGTGCGCCAACGATCTCCGCCGCGACGCGGCCGGCGTGGCGTCGTACACGCAGTTCTATCCCGCCAACACGATCGACAGCACCGGCCACGTCGGCGGCGACGTCGTTTACGCGATCGACCTCGGCGAGCGCAACGATGTCCTGCGGCAGAGGTTCGGGAGTCGGACGTGGTACAGGTTCGGCGGGCGGCTCGAGCCGTATCGTCGCTGATTTGCCGTATGAAGCTTCGGAGTCGCGGGCGCGTTTCGGTCAGCGCCGGTCGGTCCGCCAGAGCTGGGCATCCGGGAGATCCACGAGCAGCACGGGTTCGGCGAAGAATCGTGGATCGATCATCCCCCTGGCCACGGCCCACTGTAATGTCTGGCCACGCGCAGGATTGAGAACCAGATAGGCGCGGTGCGTCTCGAGAGGTGGTGTGTCGAGACGTGCCGGATCGAGGCCGAGCTCGCCGAAGTAGTAGACGAGGGGGGCGTTGTTGGGTATCGGCGCGAGCACGCGATCGCCTGCACGGAGGTCCTTCGCCAGCGCCACAGCTACCTCGCGCGCATGCCGGTAGGTGCCCGTATCGTTGCTGACCTCGGCGGCGCGCGTGGCGAGCGCAATGAAAGCCATCGCCGCCGTCACGCTGCCGGCGACCCATGCGTCGCGCGCGCGCGCGAGCTGCGGCAGGCGCTCGGCAAGACGCACCAGCCCGCTTGCGACGCAGAGCAGAAAGAGTGGCAACATGAACAGCCAGAACCGCGCGAACGGCTGGCGATGCGACAGCACGAACAATCCGACGGACCACAGCAGCGTCGCCAGCGCGAGCGAGACGCGGCCCCGTGGCGTGCCGCGACGGCTGAACAACCCGTAGAACGCGAGCCCGAACGTCAGCGGTATGCACCACCAGGGAAGCGGCAGCGTCCAGTTGCTCACGATCTCGTAGATGAACTTCGGCAACAGGCTCACGAAGAATGCGAAGGAGATCGGCTGGGCGAGCTTGTTGCCCGTGACAGCACCGAGTCCTGCCGAGCGGACGATCGGCAGGTACATGAGGTAGGCGAGTAGCAGCGCCGTAAGTCCGGCGGCGGCGAGCGCGGCGAGTGTGCGCACGGCGCTACCCCGTCGGCGGCAGAGCGCGTCGAGACCAATCCACGTGGAAACGGCACCGATCGGATAGATCATCACCGGCACCGCGTAGAGCCCGAGCGCTGCAACCACGCTCCACGCGATCCAGCCCCCCCACCACGACGGGCGCTCGCGCAGGCGGTCGGAGAGGAGGATGAGCACGAGTGAGAACGCCACGACTATCGTGTGACCGCGCGCGTTCACCGAGTACAGCACGAGCGGCATCGATCCCGACGTGAGCCCCGCTCCGACGAGCGCCGTGCGCCGATCGAACAGTCGGCGCCCGACCGCCCATGTGAGCGGAACGATCGCAACGCCGAACACGAGCGCCGGAAGCCGAAACGCCCACGGCTGATAGGGCGCGAGACTCCCCGTCGCTTTGGCGAGGAGCGAGAAGAGGACGTGATTGTTGGGGAACGGATACCATGAGACGATCGTGCTCCACGAGCGCGCGGAGAAGAACGTCCAGGTGATCGCTTCGTCGTAACGGATGGGCTGGCGGAGCGCCGCGAGCCGGACGACGAGTGCTACGGCGGTGATGAGCGCGACCGCGACGATCTCGTCGCGGCCGACGCTCGTCGTCTCGCCGTGTGGTGCGCTCAGTTGGGGTAGACCTCGAAGATCCCGGCGGCGCCCATCCCGCCGCCAATGCACATCGTGACGAGGCCGCGGCCACCGCCGCGCTTTCCGAGCTCGTGGACGAGCTGCACCGTGAGCTTCGCGCCCGTGGCGCCAAGGGGATGCCCGAGCGCGATCGCGCCGCCATTGACGTTCACCTTGTCTTCCGGCATGCCGAGCTCGCGCACGACCGCGAGCACCTGCGACGCGAAAGCCTCGTTGAACTCGATGAGGTCGAGATCCTCCATGCGCATTCCCGCCTTCGCCAGCGCCTTGGGCACCGCCTTGATCGGGCCGACACCCATGACGTCGGGCTCGACGCCGGCCACGGCGAAGGTCACAAACCGCGCGAGCGGCTTGAGCCCGAGTGCGTCCGCGTTCGCACGACGCATGAGCAAGACGGCGGCAGCGCCGTCGGAGTACGGGCTCGCATTTCCCGCCGTGACCGTCCCGTTCGCCTTGAACGCCGGCTTCAGCTTGGCCAGCCCTTCCGCCGTCGTCTCGGCGCGAATGAGCTCGTCACGCGCGAACGACACCGTCTCGACCTGCTTCTCCGATCCCTTCCAGCTCACGCGCTCGACGGGTACAGGCACGATCTGCGTATCGAACGCGCCATCCTGTACCGCCTTCGCCGCCTTGCGCTGGCTGCTCAGCGCCCACGCATCCTGATCCTGCCGGCTCACCTTCCAGCGCTCTGCTACGCGTTCGGCCGTGAACCCCATCCCGATGTACGACTCGAGCGCCTCGGGATCGAGGCGTGCGTGATAACCCGACATCGGCACCTGACTCATCATCTCGACACCGCCCGTGAGCACGACGTCGGCCATGCCGCTCATCACCTGCATCGCGCCATTGGCGATCGTCTGGAGTCCGGACGAACAGAAGCGGTTGATCGTCTGCGCCGGTACGTCGACGGGCAGTCCAGCGCGGAGCGATGACAGACGCGCGACGTTGAGCCCCTGCGACGCCTCGGGCATCGCGCAGCCCCACACGACGTCGTCAATCGTCGCCTTGTCGACGCCGGCACGATCGATCGCTTCCTTCATGACCAGCGCCGACAGCTCCACGGGATGCGTGGTGCTGAGCGCGCCGTCCTTCTTTCCCTTCCCCACGGCGGTGCGAACCGCCGATACGATCACGACATCATTGGTGTCGGCCATCTCTCTCCTCATGTCATCCCGCACGAGCGAAGCAACCTCTATGTCATCCCGCACGAGCGAAGCAACC
>CAYTKA010000047.1:11973-26553 GCA_964438255.1 uncultured Gemmatimonadaceae bacterium
GTCATCCCGCACGAGCGAAGCAACCTCTATGTCATCCCGCACGAGCGAAGCAACCCCTATGTCATCCCGCACGAGCGAAGCAACCTCTATGTCATCCCGCACGAGCGAAGCGAGTGTCGGGATCTACCTTCCATACCGTGTTGCCGGCCACCGCATGACGCTCACTGCGCTCGCGTCAATTGCGGAGCGGCTTTCCGGTCTTGAGCGTGTACGCGATCCGCTCCTGCGTCTCCTTCGTACCCAGCAGCCGGAGGAACGCGTCGCGCTCGAGATCGAGGATGTCCTGCTCCGTCACGACGCGCGGCGGACCGTCGCCGCCGGCGAGCACGTACGCGAGCTCGCGCGCGATGCGCACCTCATGATCGGTGATCTGTCCACCTTCCCTCATTGCCCAGCCGGCGTACCCGAGGTTGCCGAGCGCATCCTTGCCCAGCGCGATGATCGTGCGAGGGGGCGGCGACACGTAGTCGGGCGCCAGGTCGAGCACGCGTGCCTTCGCGTCGGCGATCAGACGGTCGCGGTTCATCGTGATGCGATCGGCCACCGGGCGCAGGAACCCGAGCGCGCGAGCCTCCAGTGCGCTCGTGCTCGTCGCCGCCATCGCGATGATCTTGAACGCACGCTTCACCGCCTCGAACGGGTCGGCTTCGTCGTACGGCACGAGCTGCTCAGTAAATCGGAACAGCAGCTCCTTGGTTCCTCCACCGGCGGGGATGAGCCCGACGCCGGTTTCCACGAGCCCCATATACAGCTCGGCATGCGCCTGAATCCGGTCGGCGTGTAGTGCGTACTCTGCACCGCCGCCGAGCGTGAGCCCGAACGCCGCGGCAACGACAGGGAAGGGCGCGCGGCGCACGGCCTGTGCGCCCTGCTGGAAGTCGCGCACCATCGCCTCGAGTCCCTTCCAGTCGCCGGCCTGCACCTGCGACACCACGACGCTGAGATCGGCGCCCGCGCTGTACGCGCGTGGATCATCGTTGCCGATCACGAGGCCGACGTGCTTCCCCTTCTCGACTGTCTCGAGCCCCTTGCGGAGCATGGCGATCACACCCGCACCCATCGTGTTCATCTTGCTGCGCGCCTCGAGCAGCAGCACGCCGTCGCCGAGGTCGAGCAGGTTGGCGTCGGGCGACGACGCCACGACGGACCCCTTGCGTGCACGAACGGCGTTCAGCTCGATCTGCCCTGGCACCGGCGGCAGCTTCTCGTAGGTCCCGCCGAAGGTGAGCTGGGTGCGTCCGCCTTCCACGTCGTAGTAGAACCGTCCGTCCTTCGCCTTGGCGAGCAGCGCCGATGTCTCCAGCCGCAGCCGCTCGAATCCTTCCTTCAGGAAGTCGGCGCCAAGTGCCTCCATCTGCTGGAACGGACCTGTCTCCCACGCGTAGCCCCACTCGATCGCGCGATCGACCGACGCGATGTCGTACGCGATGGCCGGCGTCGTCCTGAGCACGTAGTGCGACATGCGCAGCAGATAGTTGCGCACGAAGTCGCCGTACTTGCCCGGCAGCCTGGCCGCCATCGGCAAACGTTTCTCCAACGGCTCCTTCATCAGCGCGGCGAGCGCCGGATCCTCGACTCTCTGCTGCGGGCGATACTCGAGCGTCTTCCAGTCGAGCGTCGTGATGTCCTTGCCGACCCTCTTGTAGAAGCCGGCACCCGTCTTCTCGCCGAGTCGCCCACTCGTGGCGAGCTTCTCGACCCACTCGGGCATCGAGAAATCTTCTCCCGTGGTCGCGCTCAACTCCTTCGACACGTGCAGCAGAACGTCGATCCCCGTGATGTCGGCCGTGCGAAAGGTCGCGCTCTTCGCGCGACCGAGCAGCGGGCCGGCGAGCGTATCCACTTCGTCGATCGTGAGGCCCGACTCCATCATCCCCTTCATCGCCGCGACCATGCCATACACACCGAGCCGGTTGGCGACGAAGCCGGGCACGTCCTTGGCGAGAACGATCCCCTTGCCGAGCACTGTCTCGCTGAACCGGCGTGCCGCGTCGAGCGCGTCGGGCAGCGTGTCGGGCGTCGGGATCAGCTCGAGCAGATGCAGATAGCGCGGCGGATTGAAGAAGTGCATGCCGAGGAAGTGCTGCTTGAACCGCGCGCTGCGCCCCTCGGTGAGCACCTTCATCGGAATGCCCGACGTGTTGCTGGCCACGATGGCCGTCGGCTTGAGCGTCGTCTCGAGTCGCGCGTAGAGCGCCTGCTTCGGTCCCGGCTGCTCGATGATCGCCTCGAGCACGAGATCGACGTCGCGCAGCATGTCGAGGTTGTCCTCGAGATTGCCGACGGAGATGAGCGCGGCGCGGGTGGAGTCCATGAACGCCGCGGGTTTTGCCTTCTTCGCGCGCTCGAGGCCGGACTTGGCCGGTGCATTGCGGTCACCAGTGGGCCCGGCAATGTCGAGCAGTACGACGGGGATCCCCGCCGACGCCGCGAGTGCCGCGATCCCGCTCCCCATCGTGCCGGCGCCGACGACGCCGAGCCTGGAAATGCGCATACTCGACACTCCCTCCGATCACTGACTCGTGTGGCAGGAAAGCTAATCGAAAGGGTGGTGAACGGTGAACGGTCAATGGTGAACGATCACGACCCTGTCATCCCGCGCGGGCGCAGCGAGTGTGGGGATCTATCCGCTGCGTCGGGATCGCGATTCATACAGTAGGTCCCGACACTCGCTCGCTGCGCTCGCTCCTGCGGGATGACATAGCGGCGGCCGGTCACCGTTCTAGGGTTCCCCAAACGGATCCCCCGGCGGAGCCTGGAGTGCCAGCGTCGGCTTCGGCAGCTCACGCCGGTCGATCCACCGCGCGAAGTCAGTGGTGATGGACAGCCAATGCGCGCGATGCATCACGTCACCGCTGCTCGCGTTCGCCCGTGCCCTCGGACGCAATCGCGCGATCTCGTATTCCACCACAGAGCGCACCTCGGGCGACGCCTCCGAGTCCGCCGCGAGCGCGAGCAATCGATCCGCCACGGCGCGCTGCGTCACCCGCCGCAGCGCGACGAGTTTGGGCGACGCGCCGGCATCGCGCTGCTCCCAGGTGCGCGCGACGAGCGAATCGATCGTCTCGGCGAGTGTGAGCATGTTCGGGCCGCGGCTGGCGAAGGCGACGAGTCGGGCGGCGCGCTCTCGCTGGAGGATGCCGTCGACGATCATCTGCGCCAACGTGCGGGCCGCGGACAGCTCGTCGAACGCCGGATCGGTACGACCGCGGAACAGCTCACCCACCGGACTGCTGCTGTTGTTCACCGGTCCGTCGTACCCGCTCGGGCGCGGCCCCAGCAGATCGAGCACCGTGTCCGGGATCGCCAGCTCGCTCGGCTGAAGCGCAGCGATCAGTACGCTCAGCGCCGCGCGCTGATGCGCGCCGTCGATCGGCCGCGTGGCGGTCTGGTTGTCGCCGCGTACCGCGTTGGCGTAGGTCATCCCGCCAATCGTCTTCGTGACGCCGTTCAGCGCGAAGCGATGCCAGAAATAGAGCGGGACGAGCCGCTCCTGGAGCGTCGCGACCGGCTCGCCCACACGAATGTTGCGCAGCCCGAATCGCGAGAGCGCGATGCGGCGCACCGCCGTCTGATGCTGGAGAAACACGTCGGGGGTCTCCGCGTCGTCCCAGAGATTCGTCCGTGGATCGCTCGCATACTCCGGCCGCGCGTCGGCGTCGGTGAGATACAGATACCCCCTGCGCAACCCTTCGGCGACGATCGCCGCGAGGGAGTCGCGCTCGCTCTCCGGCGGGAAGATGCCGTACGCCCAGCGAATGGCCCACACGTCGTAGTCGCCGGGACCGCGCGCATACGCGGAGGAGATGTCGATGTCGCCCGCGGCGTTCACGCGCACGCGCGGCGCGGGATAGTCCATCACCGACGCGCGCCCGTACGTGGACGCGATGTAGTTGTGCTGCATGCCGAGCGTGTGCCCGACCTCGTGCGCGCTCACCTGCCGCACGCGTGCGAGCACGAACGCGGTGTCCGCCGCCGCGGCGTCCGCACCGAGCAATGCGGCGTAGATGTTGTAGTCGGTGCGCGCCCGGTGACTGTCCATGCGCGCCATCGCCTTCAGGATTTCGCCCGTGCGGGGATCGCCGAGCGAGCCGCCAACGGACCAGCCGCGCTCGTTGCGGTTCTCCCACTGCACCACGTTGTAGCGCGCGTCGAGTGGATCGGCGCCTTCGGGGAGGAGCTCGGCACGGAAAGCACCGCGCAATCCGGCGCGATCGAATGCCTCGGACCAGAAGCGCACACCGTCGAGCGTGGCCTGGCGGATCGGCTCGGGAATGCCGGCGTCCACGTAGTACACGATCGGATTCCTGATCGGTGAGCGCGGATCGGTCGGGTCCACGCGCTCCAGGCGATGGCGCGAGATCCATCGCTGCTCGAGTGCGCGCTGGATCGGCTGCCCGTAGTCCTTGAACGTCACGCCGTAGAAGCCGACGCGGGGATCGGCCTCACGCGGGCGGTAGCCCGTCGGGAGGGGTAACAGCGAGATGTGCTGGCGCAGCGTGAAGGCATAGCCGTCCGGTGCGGTGCGGTTCACGATCCCGCCCGGCCTTCCCGTCGTGACGAAGGTGAGGGCGACGTCGATCTCGCTGTTCCCGGGATGTGCCTGCGTGTGCGCCCGATCGATCGACGATCGGTCGCGCGCGACGGCGTACGTGCCCTGATTGGCTCGGGCGAGCGTGCCGGCGACGTCGTTCCAATCGCGATAGACGACGTCGCTCAAATCGACGAGAAGACGGTTCCCCTCCTCGGCGACGATGGGCAGCGATGCGACGGTGCTCGTCGGAAAGCTCTCCTCGACGCTGCGGCGGTGCGCGGCGTTGTCGAGCGAGGTACGGAACCGTGTATTCTCGAACACCATGAGCACGCGATCGCCGTCGCGCTCGAAGCGCACGACGTCGTTCGAGCCGCCTGCGCCACGATCGAGCCCGACCGGGTTGGAGCCGAACCCGGTGGCGAGGCTCGCCCAGAACAGCGCGCGTGTCGTCTCGCGTGGCAGCTCGGCGTAGAGGCGTCCTTGCTTCGCGTCGACGTAGAGCGGCACGAAGCCATCACGCCGCTCGAGTCCCGCCGTACGCGCGGCGATCGTCGTCGCCGGTGCGGTCGTGCCCTGCGGCTGGCTCTGTGCGGTCGCCGTCGCCGCCACACCGGCGAGCAGCGCGAGTGTAAGAAAGGTCTTCATCGCTCGGTCGTTCCCCGCATGATGCCGTTGCGCAGCCGTACGGAACGCGCGGAGGCGGCCGGATCCTCCGTTATCGTCGGCGGACCGGGTGCGTACGCCAGTCGTCCCCGTAGCGTCAACATCTCGCCCTGGCGCCGCACGACGATCGGCATCGGGGAGCCCGACGCCTGACCGCTGAACGCGTCGCGCAGCGCCGGCCCGAGGTTCGGCGAGCGTACCTCCACGCTGCCGACGCGTACCAGCTCGTCGCCGGCCTGCACGCCCGCTTCTGCCGCCACTCCTCCCGGCACGACGTCGACCACACGCACCACGCCGTTCGGCTCCTGAGTGCTCGTTATGCCGAGTCGCGGCACGCTGTCGCGCTGCATGCGGAGCCCGATCTTGTGCATGGCCTCGGGCCACGGATACGGCTCGCGGCCGTCGACGTACCGCCGATAGAAGTCGTCGAACGACCGCCCATTCGCTGCGCGGCGCACGGCGCCCCAGAAATCATCGTAGGTGAACCCGCGCCCATTCTTGTACGTCGTGCGATACAGCTCGCGCATCACGTCATCGAGCGAACGACGATCGTCGCTCGCGTCGCGAATCTCGATGTCGAGCAGCAGGCCGGCGAGAGAGCCCTTCGGGTAGTAGCTGTACTCCGTCCCGTCCCTCGGGTGAATCCACGTGGTGAGCGACGCGTCCTCGAGCGCGAACGGGGGCGTGGCGTCGATCTCACCGATCTTGCCCGCGGTGAGCGCGTAGAATCCCGTCGCCGGGATCACACCGCCGCGCACCTCGGCGAGGTCGGCGTAGTAGTCGGTGATCCCCTCGCTCATCCACAGCCAGACGGTGGGCTGCGCACGATCGTAGCGATATGGCACGAGATCAGCAGGACGCAGGCGCTTCACGTTCCACGCGTGAAAGATCTCGTGCGCGTACAGCGATGGCTGGAAGGCGCTGCCGAAGAAGCCAGGATTGACGACGTCCACGTGGCTATCCGCGTGCTCCAGCCCACTCGCGCCGGGATACGTCGAGTCCGCGATCTGAATGAGCGTGTAGCTCGCCCAGGGTGTCTCGTTGAACACCATGACCTCGACCGGGACGATGCGCTTGAGCTGGTCCCACACCGTCGCACGCGCCGAGCCGGCCACGCTTCCGGCCGGATACGTCGCGAGACGGAAGGTCTTGCCGGAGATCGTCGTGCTGTCGAGGTCCAGCCGGCCCACGGCGACGGGCATGTCCACGAGCTCGTGATAGGTCGACGCGCGGAAGGTGTGCGCCGCACCGCCCCCGCTCATGCTCGTGGCGACGCGGAACTCCGGGTCGGTGCGCACGACGACGGTGGACGGAAAGTCGAGCGAGCGTCCTTCGGGATACAGGAAGAGATTGGTGCCGTTGAACAGGACGAAGTCGGGGCGCGTCCACGACATCGCGTTGTCGAGCGAGTCGGCCTCGTAGTCGAACTGCACCGTGACGCGGCCGGCACGCGCCGGGCGAATCCGCCATGCGTCGTAGTTCAGCTTGTCCCATCGGAGCGGCGCGCCGTTCTGGGAGGCGTCGAAGCGGCTCACCCACCGCGCGAAGTTGCTGATCTCGTATGCACCGGGCGTCCACACCGGAAGGGCGAGGATCACCGGTGCATCGCTGGCGACCTCGAAGCTGGTGGTGACATGCAGCCGTCGCGCGGTGAGCGCGGGACGGTCGGCGCTCACTTCGTAGCGGATGTCGGTCAGAGGAGCGGAGACCGACGAGTCGGCGGTACGCTGCGCGTACAGCGCCGGAGCGAGCAGGATGCTCGAGAGCGCGAGCGCCGAGTAGGGGGGAATGAGGCGGATCATGGGAGCAGCGTGTGTGAGTGGAGATGCCGGGGGCGTCTCCAACCGGGGCCGGGAGAGCCGGCCCCACGTCAACCCAATGATCTACGCCGAGGTACACTTATGCGAAAGCAGCACGTCGTCAGGAAGGCACGCCCGCTCGTTCCGCTGGCTGCAGCGGTGCTCGTGCTCGGAGTCGCGGTGGCGTGTGAGAGGTCGCCGAGTGCCGGCGGCTCCTCGTCGCCCGGGGCCGCAGCGAAGGCGGTCGTCGATTCACGCGAGAGCGAGTACGGCGGCCCGACCGCCGGCTTGGCAACGTCCATCGATGGCAGGAGGGCGGTCGCCGTCGGTGCGCCAGCCCCGTCGCCCGCACGAGACGACGAGGCGCCCGCCGACCGGGCGCTTGCGACCAGCGGCGCTTTCCCTCCCGGCGATCCGGCCGGAGCGATGCTCATCCGCCACGGGCAGGCGAACGTCGAGGTCCGACACGTCGATGACGTCGTGAACAAGGTCCGGCAGACAGCCGCGCAGCTCGGCGGATTCGTCGCCAACACCTCGCTGCGCAGCGGGAAAGACGAGCAGCGTGCAGCAACGCTGGAAGTTCGCGTCCCGACGGCGCAGTTCGACGCACTGCTCGCGGCGCTCAACTCGTTCGGCAAGGTGGAGACGGTGTCCGCGACCGTGCAGGACGTCGGCGAGGAATACGTGGACCTCGGCGCCCGCGAGGCCAACCTTCGCCGCGTGGAAGCCCGGCTCGTCGAGATGCTCGCCAGCCGCACCGGCAAGCTGTCCGACGTGTTGACCGTCGAGCAGGAGCTGCGCCGCGTACGCGAGGAGATCGAGCGCTATGATGCGCGGCTCAAGTATCTCGAGCGGCGCACCGCCTACAGCTCGCTCGACGTCAGTCTGCACGAGCCGTTGCCGCTGCTCGAGCGCCAGCCCGGCCCGGGCCCGATCGTCATCGCGCTCGGCGAGGCCTGGGATCGCGCGGTGGGGTTCGTCGCGTGGCTCATCGCATCGCTCGGACTGCTGATTCCGCTCGGACTTCTCCTCGGGGCCGGCGTCGTGGTGGCGCGCCGCCTGCGCCTGTTCCGTCCGGGTACACCGCCTGGCGTGTCCGGAGCGTGACCCACCATATTCGCGGCGCTGTTCACTCATCCTGGAGACTGCTTTGACCGAACGCACCGCTCTCGAGACGTTCCACCCCTATGTGCCGCCCACGGAGGCGCCGAAGGAGTTCACTCCCGGCGCCATCGTGCTCGGTGTCTTGCTCGGCCTCGTGTTCGCTGCTTCGAGCATCTACCTCGCGCTCAAAGTGAGCCTCACCGTGAGCGCGTCGATCCCGATCGCGGTGCTGTCGATCACGATCTTCCGCTACGTCTCGCGCGCCTTCGGCGCTCAACCGGCAACGATCCTCCAGAACAACCTCGTGCAGACCACCGGCTCGGCTGGCGAGTCCATCGCGGCGGGGATCGCGTTCACATTGCCGGCGCTACTGCTGCTCGGCTACGAGCTGCCGTGGACGAAGGTCATCGCGATCGGCGTCGTGGGCGGCGTGATCGGCGTGCTCTTTCTCGTGCCGATCCGGCGTAGCCTGATCGTGAAGGAGCACGGTAGCCTGAAGTACCCCGAGGGGACCGCATGCGCCCAGGTGCTCATCGTCGGCGAGCGCGGCGGTGTACAGGCCAAGACCGTGTTCATGGGCTTCGGACTCGGCGTGCTGTACAAGTTCCTCAACGGCGGATTGCACCTTTTCCTCGAGGTGCCGCGGCGCGCCTTCACGAAGATGATGGCGAACGGGCAGACGCAGCTCTTCGGTGAGATGCAGGCGGAGATCTCGCCCGAGCTCACCGGCGTCGGCTACATCATCGGCCCGCGCATCGCCGGCTACCTGTTCGGTGGCGGCATGCTCTCGTTCTTCTGCCTGATTCCGGCGATCAAGCTGTTCGGCGCGGGACTCACCGAGCCGATTTTCCCCGCGACCATCCCGATTCGCGAGATGAACGCGATGCAGGTGCGGGCGAACTACGTGTTCTACATCGGCGCAGGCGCGGTCACGGCCGCGGGGTTGATCAGCCTCGCTCGGAGTCTGCCGACCATCTGGCACGCGCTCGTCGCCGGACTCGGCGATTTCGGCGGTGCCAAGAGCGGCGAGACTGTGCCACGCACGGACCGGGATCTCCCCATGGGGATCGTCCTTGTCGGCGTCGTGCTCTGTCTCGTCGCGATGGTGCTGCTGCCGCAGATCGGGATCAACCTCGTCGGTGGCATCCTTGCCGTGTTCTTCGCGTTCCTCTTCGTCACCGTCTCGAGCCGCATCACCGGACAGATCGGCTCATCGGCAAATCCCGTCTCGGGGATGACGGTCGCGACGCTGCTGCTCACATCGCTCATGTTCCTCGCCGTCGGCTGGGTGGGGATCGAGCATCGCGTGCTGGCGCTGTCGATCGGCGGCGTGGTCTGCGTGGCGGCATCGACCGCCGGAGCCACGTCGCAGGATCTCAAGACGGGCTTTCTCGTCGGTGCAACGCCGCGCTATCAGCAGATCGGTCTGCTCATCGGCGTCACGGCGAGCGCACTGCTCGTCGGGGGCATCATCCAGTTCCTGAACGACGCCAAGACGACGATCGTCCCCAAGAGCTATCCGGCAGTGCAGGTCTCGACGATCGAGCCGAACGCGCGCTTCGCGCTGTCCAACGGCCGGCTGGTCCCCGCGGAGCAGGTTCCGGGCACGCCGAGCTATCGCGTGGGACGTCTGTTCGAGCAGACAGGCAACGCGATCGCCGGCAAGTATCTCGTGGACGATACGGGTGCGATCAAGTACCTCGTCGATCCCGGCGTCGGTGGCCGCGAACGCGTGAACTACGACGGCCGTGAAGTCGACAAGCTCGACTCGCCGAAGGCGCAGATCATGGCGCTCGTCGTGGACGGCATCCTGACGCAGAAGCTCCCGTGGGGGCTCATCCTCATCGGCGCCTTCCTCGCCATCGCGATCGAGCTGGTCGGCGTTCCCTCACTCCCGGTGGCAGTCGGTGTTTATCTGCCGATCTCGACGTCGGCGACGATGTTCATGGGTGGTATCGTGCGCTGGTTGGTGGACCGTCGTCTGAGCCGGGAGGAGCGCGAGTCCGCCGACGCCGACTCGGGTCCGGGCGTGCTCTTCTCGTCCGGGCTCATTGCGGGTGGCGCAATCATGGGGGTCGTGCTGGCAGGCCTTGCGGCACGTCACCTCGACGAACCTTTCAACATGACGAAGGTCGTCGGCGCATTCGGGGCCAGCAACGTCGTGTCGCTGGTCTGCTATGTGCTGTTCCTCGCTGTCCCGCTGTATCTGGTGGCCCGTCGCGTGCGACAGACCATCGGTTGACGTCAAGCTCCCGCGCCGGCCGGTCGGCCGGCGCGGAACGAGGAGGACGTAGATGCTCGCGTCCGGCGCTGCTCGGCATGGGGTAGTCGTGGCGTGTCTGATCCTCGCGCCCGTGCTCGTACCTGCACAGTCGTCAACGCCGTATGCGTCGCTTGTCGGACTGGTTCGCGACTCGGCCGGCCACGGAATTCCCGGCGTGGAGCTGCGCTTCCGCGGTGTGGCGACGGGATTGTTCCGGACGAACGACTCCGGCGGCTTTCGGCTTCCGGGGCTCCCACCGGGCGCCGTGAGCGTCTCCGCACGGCGACTGGGCTTCGCGCCGGCGACGACCGACGTCACGCTGCACGCCGGACGCACGGATTCCGTCGTGCTCTCCCTCACCGCGGTCGCTATCACCATCGAGGGCGTGACGGTGGAGGACGAGTACGACGCGCGCTCTCACCGTCTGCTGGCCGGCTTCTGGGAGCGCCGCGAGCGCGGCTTCGGCAACTTCATCACGCGCGCCGAGATCGAGAAGCGCGACCCGCACGACTTCGTCGATCTCGTACGCATGGTGCCGAGCGTCTCCATCCAGACGAGGAACGGCCGCAAGGTCATCCGCTTCATGCGGAGCATCGGGCGTATCGACTGCCCGCCGCAATACTGGGTGGACGGGCTGCGCATCGAGAATGGCAACCCGGACGAGTTCGTCCCACAGGACGTCGAGGCTGTGGAGCTGTACTCCGGACCGGCGACGACGCCGCCACAATTCACGTCGCGATTCAACTCGATGACGTGTGGTGCGGTGGTGATCTGGACGCGCATCCCCGGATGAGTCGGGGACGGTCGGGCAGTCGGACAGTCGGACAGTCGGACAGTCGGACCGTGAACTACGAAGGGCAGACCGAACCGAGCCCGGTGTGCCCTTCACCGTCCGACCGTCCGACCGTCAGACCGTCCGACCGTCCGACCGTCCGACCGTAAGACCGTCCTACCATGTGGTTCCCCCCCGAGCCAACTTTCCGACCCCTCGACCGACTCGCATGCGTCCCTTCGCTCTCCCTCTGCTCTTCCTCGCCGCGGCCGCGTCAGCGCAGACGTCGCGCCCCGCTGACCTGATCATTACCAACGCTCGCATCTACACCGTCGACGAAGCCCATCCGGTCGTCGCGGCGATGGCCGTTCGTGATGGACGGGTGCAGTTCACCGGCTCGACACGCGAGGCGATGGCACTCCGCGGTCCGGGCACGCGCGTGGTGGACGTCGGCGGGCACACCGTGATCCCCGGCATGGTCGACGCGCACGCGCACCTGCTGGGCCTCGGCCAGTCGCTGCGCAACGTCGATCTCGTCGGCGCGAAGTCGTACGGCGAGGTGATCGCGCGCGTCGTGGCCCGCGCCAAGGAGATGCCCGCCGGCACCTGGATTCTGGGGCGCGGATGGGATCAGAATCAGTGGGGCGACACGCGCTTCCCCACGCACGACGCGCTCTCGCGCGCGCTGCCGAACAACCCGGTGTGGCTCACACGCGTCGACGGACACGCCGGGCTCGCCAACGCCGCGGCGATGCGCATCGCCGGCATCGCCGCCGCGACGGTCGACCCGAGCGGCGGTCGCATCGAGCGCACGACGACGCGCGAGCCCACGGGCGTGTTCGTCGACAACGCCCAGGAACTCGTAGAGCGCGTGATCCCCGCGCCGACGCGCGAGCAGAACCGGGCCGCATTGCGCGCGGCGATCGCCGAGTCACATCGCTGGGGGCTCGTCGGCGTGCACGACGCGGGTGAGTCGCGCGCGACGATCGATCTCATGGAAGACATGGCAAAGGCGGGCGAGATTCCGCTTCGCCTGTATGTGATGATCGCGGACGACTCGGCTGCTCTCGCGCACTACATGCAGATCGGGCCGCGGAGCGGCCTGTACGACAACCGGCTCTGGGTGCGCGCCATCAAGCTGTACGCCGACGGTGCGCTCGGTTCACGCGGCGCAGCGCTGCTCGAGCCCTACAGCGACGACCCGAACAATCGCGGGCTGCTGATCACCGCACCGGCGCACATTCAGGACGTCGCGGCACGCGCCCTACGCGCCGGCTTCCAGGTGAACACGCACGCCATCGGCGACCGTGGCAACCGCCTCGTGCTCGACGCGTACGAGGCTGCGCTCGACGCCAATCCCACCGCCGATCATCGCTTCCGTGTCGAGCACGCACAGGTGATCCATCACGACGACATCCCGCGTTTCGCGCAGCTCGGTGTCATCCCCTCGATGCAGGCGGTGCATCAGACGAGCGACATGTACTGGGCGGGCAATCGCCTTGGCGCCGGTCGTCTGCTCGGCGCGTACGCATGGCGCTCGCTGCTGAACACCGGTGTCGTCGTGCCGAACGGCAGCGACTTCCCCGTCGAGGCGGTGAATCCCTTGCTCTCGTTTCACTCGGCCGTCTCCCGCCAGGACGCCGAGAACTGGCCGCCGGGCGGTTGGCTGCCGGAACAGCGGATGACGCGCGAGGAAGCACTGCGGTCGATGACGATCTGGCCGGCATACGCCGCTTTTCAGGAAGGCATCATGGGCTCGCTGGCGCCTGACAAGCTGGCCGATTTCGTGGTACTCGACCGCGACATCATGACCGTGCCCGACCGCGACATCCTCGGCACGAACGTGATGGCGACCTATATTGGGGGAAAGGCGGTGTACGAGCGGCCCCGCTGACCGGCGTCGCGGCGGCACCCTCGCGGGAGCAACACATGGTTCACAACCCGGCGGACGTCGATCCGCGATCGCGCACCCTCACGCAGCGCTACCCCTGGCTCACGCCGGAGCGACAGTCGCAGGTACGAGCCATCCTGCTCGGCATCACGTTGTTCGTCGGGCTCGTCGTGTGGGTGTGGCATTCGCTCGGTGCGCGCGCGCCGCAACCGTCGACATTCGTGCACAAGCTTCGCGTCGTCGGGATCATGACGTGGCTGTACGCGCTCATCCAGCTCCTCGACATCCGGTTCTGGCACAGCGCGTTCGCGCGGCGGCGCCGCGAGTCGATGGGCATTCCCGAAAGTCTGATCGCGTGGCTGTTCGCGCAGATGCTCGCCTGGTTCGGGATCATCTACTACGCGTTCACCGAGGACATCCGCTGGTTCGCCGCCGGGCTGCTCGTCCTCTTGATCTCCTTCGCTGCCTTTCCGATCCGTCGTGACGACTGAGCTCGCCGCCGGCGCGCCGCGCGTGATCTCGCTCGTGCCCTCCGGCACGGAGATCGTCGCCGCCCTCGGCGCCGTGGACACGCTGGTCGGCGTGACGCACGAGTGCGACTATCCCGCTTCGGTCGCGTCGCTCCCGCGCGTGACGGCCAGCGTGGTGGACAGCGCGGCGAGCTCCGCGTCGATCGATTCGCAGGTGCGGGCGCTGTCGGCGAGCGGCGTTCCGCTGTTCGCGGTGGGCGCGGACGATCTCGTGCGACTCGCGCCGACGCACATCCTCACGCAGACCCTCTGCGACGTGTGCGCCGTGACCGAGGGAGACGTTCGCTCCGTCGCCGCCGTGCTGCCGGTTCCGCCGCGGATCCTCCCGCTCACCGGCCGGACGCTCGACGGCGTGTGGAGCGACATGCGCGCCGTCGGCGCGGCGCTCGGCCGCGCGGACGGCGCGGATCGTCTGGTCGATGACATCGAGACACGCTTTCGACGCGTGCACGAGCGGCTCGAGTCGGCGCGCGCGCCGAGACCGCGCATCGCGGTGATCGAGTGGCTCGATCCAGTGTACGTCGCCGGGCATTGGACGCCGGAGCTCGTGCGTCGTGCCGGGGGCGTGGACGTGTTGGCGGAGCCGGGCGCGCACTCGGTCCGGATCGGCGTGGAGCGCGTGCGGGCAGCGGAGCCGGAGATCGTGATCTTCGCCCCCTGCGGCTTCGACGTCGTGCGTGCCGAGCGTGAGGCCGCGGCGCTGCTGGCGACGTCGGAGTGGGCGTGGGCGCGCGGCAAGGTGTGCTGGGCGATCGACGGCAACGCGCTCACGAGTCGGCCCGGGCCGCGGCTGGCAGACGCGGTGGAGGTGATCGCGGCGATCGTCTCGCCGTCGGTGTTCGGTGCGCCGCCGGAGCGGTGGGCGCGGCGTGTGGCCGGAGCGCTTGGCGGCGCAAGCGGTGCGTAGTCGTTCGCTTTAGCGCGCGATCGGGGGCTTCGGGGAGAGGGTGGAGGCGGCCTCTCGTTTCTAGCGAGACGTTCGCAGATTATGCTGCGCGCGGTTGCCGCATAATCTCTTGCGTGG
>CAYTKA010000048.1:0-26276 GCA_964438255.1 uncultured Gemmatimonadaceae bacterium
TCAGCGCCGCGGGCGGTCCGAGCCGCATGGCGGACGAGGATCGCGCCTACGTCGTGCAGCCGAGTGGAAAGCTCGAGTCGGTGCGCCGCCGGTTCCTGCTTCCGGCCGTGATGCCGCAGCCGCGTCCGGGGAGCATGGTCACCGTGCCGGAGAAGGATCCGGCGGACAAGAAGGATTACGTCGCCATCGTCGGTGCGGTGGCCTCGATCCTCGCGTCCAGCACCGCCATCATCATCGCCATCACGCGCCATCCATGAGCGGACGAACCGAGGTCAAGCACGTGCCCAAGCCATGGGGGCACGAGACGATCTGGGCCTCGAACGAGCTGTACGCCGGCAAGATCCTGCACATCACGGCGGGGCACTCGCTCTCGGTGCAGTACCACAAGGTGAAGGACGAGACGGTCTACCTTCTCAGTGGTGAGATGAAGTACTGGGTGCAGATGCCGGGCACCGACGAGCTGCGCGATCAACGCCTCGTCGTGGGCGACGCGTTCCGCATCACACCAGGCACGATCCACTACATGGAGGCCGTGACCGACTGCGACGTCCTCGAGGCGAGCACGCCGCACCTGGACGACGTGGTCCGACTCAAGGATCGTTACGGCCGCGAGGGCACCAGCGCCGCCTAACGCCGAGCGGGCGCCGGCGGCATCCGTCCGCGATCGACGAGCGCCAGTCGTCCTCGCGCTGGCGCTCGGCGGCATCTCGTTCTCGGGGCCGCTCGTACGGCTCTCGCACGCACATCCGCTGGTCATCGCCGCCTGGCGGCTGGCGTTCTCACTCGTCGTCATCGCGGTCGCGCTGCTCGTCACCGGGGAATGGCGTCAGTGGCGGCGCCTCGCTCGACGAGAGCTCGCGATCGGATTGGGCGCCGGGGCGCTCCTTGCGCTGCACTTCTGGAGCTGGAACGCGTCCATCGCGCTCACGAGCGTCGCCGCATCGGTAGTGCTGGTCGACACGCAGCCGGTGGTCGTGGCGTTCCTCTCCGCCCTGTGGCTTCACGAGCTGCCCTCGCGGCAGCAGTGGATGGGGATCGCGATCGCGATGCTCGGGGCGCTCATCGTCGCGGTGCCGGACTTTCGCGCGGCGAGCGCGAGCGCTGCCTCCCGTCCGCATGCGCTCGCCGGCGATCTCCTCGCCCTTTTTGGCGCGCTCACCGCGGCCATGTACTTCGTCGCTGGGCGGCGGTTGCGTGCGTCGCTCGATCTCTGGCCGTACGTGGGACTCGTCTACGGCGCGTGCTTCGTCACGTTGCTGCTGCTCGCGCTGGTCACGCGCGCGCCACTGGTGCCGCAACCCCCGCGCGAGCTGGCGATCTTCGCCGGTCTCGCCCTCGGCCCGATGCTGCTCGGCCACACGGGGCTCAACTGGGCATTGAAGCACTCGCCCGCGTACGTCGTGAACCTCACGCTGCTCGGCGAGCCCGTTGGCGCGACGCTCATCGCCGCGCTGCTGCCGGGGATCCGCGAGGTGCCGAATGTAGCGACGCTGGCCGGAGGGGCAGTGGTGCTGGCAGGGATACTCCTCACGGCGCGACGCGAGTGAGGATGGTTTTGGATCATGTCGGCGGTCGGGGTTTCGCGCTGGCTTACTGTTGCGTTCAGGCTCAGCCCCATTTGCCTCCGCGCGCGGTTTATGTTTCGACATCTCACCCCGGTTGCTGCTCGCGCATGGACCTGCTCTCCCTCGACGTCGTCGCCACCCGTGGGCCGATGGTGGAATCACGCCACCGGGTGCATGCCGCCGTCGTCGACGCCTCGGGACGGCTCATCGGCGCCGCGCATGATCCTGCGCTCCTCACGTACTGGCGATCCTGCGCGAAGCCCTTTCAGGTCATGCCGCTCATCGACAGCGGCGGCTTCGATCGCATCGGCTGGGGGGACGACGAGCTCGCCCTCGCCTGCGCGTCGCACGGCGGCGAGCCGGAGCACGTCGCCGTCGCCGAGGGGATGCTGACGTCGATCGGCATGGAGGAGGGCGATCTCGCGTGCGGCCCGCACGATCCCCTTGCCCAGCGCGGGCAACGAATTCTGCGCGAGTCGGGGCGCCGTCCGACCCGCCTGCACAACAACTGCTCGGGCAAGCACGCCGCGATGCTCGCGCATGCGCACACCAATGGTTGGCCCGCCGTGGGGTACGAGCGCCGCGAGCATCACGTGCAGCGCGACGGTCTCGCCGAGGTATCCAGGTGGAGCGGCGTGGAGGCGGGGGACATCGTGCAGGCGGTGGACGGCTGCGGGTGCGTCGTCTACGGGCTCGCGCTGGAGCCGATGGCGCGCGCGTACGCCCGCCTCGCCGACTCGGCACGCCAATTGGCCGAGACGCCGTCGCGCATCGTGCACGCGATGACGACGCGCCCCTTCCTCGTCGGCGGGACGGACCGATTCGATTCGGCTCTCATCGAGGCGACGGAAGGGAAGGTGATCGCCAAGATCGGTGCGGAGGGGGTGCACTCGGTCGCGATCGTCGACGAAGGGATCGGCATCGCGGTGAAGGTGGAGGACGGCGCGCAGCGTGCGCAGTTCCCCGCCGTGCTCCGCGCGCTCCAGCACTACGGAGTGCTGCCGCGCGATCTCCCGCCGCGCCTCGCGGAGTTCATGCACCGGCCGCTGCGCAACACGCGGGGCGAGATCGTGGGCGAGGTGCGGCCTGTCGTCTGAGCTCGCGGAGATCGACGTCCCCACGGCGGCGCTCGTCCGTCTCGCGGCGGCGATCGCGGCCGCCGACGAGACGACGGTGCGCGAGCGCCTCGCCGCGGCCGTCGCGGCGCAGGTGCCGACGCTGTGGATCGACGAGCTCTTGATCCAGAGCTACCTGTTCAGCGGCTTTCCGCGCGCGCTGAATGCCGCGCGTGAGTGGCGTCGCCTCGTGCCGATGCCCGCGACGGCGGCCGACGATTCGGCGGACCCCTCGCACGCCGAGGATTGGCTCGCCCACGGCGAGGCGACCTGCGCGGCCGTGTACGGCGCGATGTACGACAGGCTGCGGGCGAACGTCGCCCGGCTGCATCCGGCGCTCGACGCGATCATGGTGATCGACGGCTACGGCAAGGTGCTCGGCCGCCCCGGTCTCGACCTGCCGCGCCGCGAGCTGTGCATCGTGGCGGCGTGTGCGGCGACGATGCAGCATCGCCAGCTCCACTCTCATCTGCACGGCGCACTCAACGTCGGCGTGAGCCCGGCCGCGCTCGCCGCCGCGATCGACGCGCTCGAGCCGGAGCTGGGACCGGAACGGACTCGATCGGTGCGGATGCTGCTCGAGAGGGTGGTTGGGAAGTAGGTTTCCGCACACCAGTACGAAGCACTCGGGTACGAAGTACGCGGGTACCAAGTACTGAAATACTTCGTACTCATTTGCCGCCGTTGGGTGACACCCACCCGCCCGCCATCCCTACCTTCGCCACCACCACGCGATGTTCATCGACCGCGCCACCGTTCGCGTCACCGCCGGCAACGGCGGCTCGGGCATCTCGTCGTTCCGCCGGGAGAAGTACATCCCCATGGGCGGACCCGATGGTGGCGACGGCGGTAAGGGAGGGGACGTGATCATTCGCGGCGACAACAACCTCGCGACGCTGCTCGACTACACCTACCGCGATTCGTGGGAGGCAGAGTCGGGCGAGCACGGCAGTGGCTCCAACAAGACCGGCCGCTCGGGCGAGGACGTCGTCCTCCCCGTGCCGCCGGGCACGGTCGTGCGCGACAAGGACACCAACGAGATCCTCGGCGAGATCCTCGAGCCCGGCGATTGGTTCGTCGTTGCAAAGGGGGGGCGTGGGGGGAAGGGAAATGCCTGGTTCGCCACCTCGGTGCATCGCAGCCCGCGCGAGTGGCAGCCGGGAGAGGATGGCGAGACGCGCACGCTCGAGCTCGAGCTCAAGCTCATCGCCGACGTGGGGCTCGTCGGACAGCCCAACGCTGGCAAGTCCACACTGCTCTCCGTCATCAGCGCCGCGCGCCCGAAGATCGCCGACTATCCGTTCACGACGCTCGCGCCGAACCTCGGCGTGGTCCAGATGAGCGACAGCCGGACGTTCGTCGTCGCCGACATTCCGGGGATCATCGAAGGCGCGCATGAAGGGAAGGGGTTGGGGTTGCAGTTCCTGCGACACATCGAGCGCACGCGGCTGCTGGCGTTCCTCATTCCGATCGACTCCGAGGATTGGCAGGCCGAGTACGATCAGCTCCGCTCCGAGGTCGAGCAGTACTCCGAGGAGCTCGCGGCCAAACCGCATTGCCTGGTGTTCACCAAGACCGACTTGCTCGGTGAGAACGAGCCGGCGCCCATCGACGCCCCCGATGCGTTCGGCGTATACGCCGTCAGCGCCGCTGCACGCGTCGGGCTCGAGGAGCTCAAGCTCGCCTGGTGGCGGCGCCTGCTCGAGATGAAAAAGGAGGTCGCTCGGCCTGTCCGAGACCTCGAGCTGCCCTGAGCAATGCTGCTCCGCGCGGGCGACGCCGCGTACCCGACTCGACTCGGCGAATGCCCGACCGCGCCGCGCGAGCTCTGGTGGCGCGGCAATCTGGCGCTGCTGGACACGCCCTGCGTGGCGATCGTCGGCACGCGCAGAGCGACGGCGTACGGCGAACGCGTGGCGCGCCAGCTCGCCCGCGTGCTCGCTCTCGCCGGCGCGACGATCGTCAGTGGGCTGGCGCGCGGAATCGACGCGGCGGCACACCATGGTGCGCTCGACGCGACTGGCGCGACGGTCGCCGTGCTGGGTACCGGACTCGACGTCGTCTTTCCGAAGGGCCACGCACGGCTCCAGGCCACGATTGCCGAGCGCGGGCTGCTGCTCTCCGAGCTCGAGCCCCCGGACCCGGCACATCGCGGGTCCTTTCCGAAGCGGAACCGCATCATCGCCGCGCTCTGCCGGCTCACCATCGTCGTCGAAGCCGGGGTGAAGAGCGGCGCACTCATCACGGCGGCGCATGCGCTCGAGCTGGATCGTACGGTGGCTGCGGTGCCGGGGCCGATCGACGTCCCGCAGGCACAGGGGAGCAACGAGCTGTTGCGCGATGGGGCGGCGCTGATCGCGTCGGCAGCGGATGCGCTCGCTCTCGTCGGTCTGACTGCCCCGATCCGCCTCGCCGACCTCCCCGCCGACGGGGCCGAACGCCGGCTGTGGGAGGCGCTGCACGAAGGCGCCGCCGATCTGGACACCCTCTGCACGCGCGCGCGTCTCCCCGCACACGAAGCGATGGCCGCGGTGAGCGGGCTGGAGATGCGGGGGTTGGTGGAGTGCGCCATGACCGGCGAGATCCGCCGAGTGTGAGTCGGCGGTGCTTGGTGCTCAGGCCGCGACCTTCCACTCCGACGCTGTAAACTTCATTACTTCACTGCGATGCCGATGCGGCATGTGTACGTCCACGTCCCCTTCTGCTCTCGCCGCTGCTCGTACTGCGACTTCTCCATCGCCGTGCGTCGCGACGTGCCGGTGGACGAGTACCTCGCGGCGCTCGAAGCCGAGCTGCACGTCCGGTTTGGCGAGGCGACTCCGCAGCAGGTCGACACGATCTACTTCGGCGGCGGGACGCCTTCCCGGCTCGGCGGTGCAGGGATGGCGCGTGCCGTTGCCCTCGTCGAGCGCTATTTCACTTCAGCGCGAGATGCCGAGCTCACCATCGAGGCGAATCCGGAGGACGTGACCCCCGGCGCAGCGGCAGCGTGGCGCGCCGCCGGCATCAATCGGCTCTCCCTCGGTGCGCAGAGCTTCGACGACGACGTCCTCGCGTGGATGCACCGGACGCACGACGCCGGCGCCATCGAACGGGCCGTGCGTACGGCGCGCGATGAGGGGATCACAAACCTGTCGCTCGACCTCATCTTTGCGCTCCCCGAGGCGCTGCGTCGCGATTTTCCTCGCGACATCGACCGCCTGCTCGCCCTCCGACCCGATCACGTCTCCCTCTACGGTCTCACAGTCGAGCCCGCAACGCCGCTGGGCAGATGGGTCAGTCGGGGGCTAACCAGTGAACGATCAGAAGAAGGTTATGAGAGTGACTTCCACACCGCGCACCGCATGCTCACCGGTGCGGGGTTCGAGCACTACGAGGTCTCGAACTATGCCATGCCGGGACGGCGTGCGCGACACAACTCGGCCTACTGGTCGGGGGCGAGCTACGTGGGACTTGGCCCCGCCGCACACGGCTTCGACGGTGCGGTGCGGCGATGGAACGCGCGGGCGTATGCGACATGGCGCGATCGGCTGCGTGCGGTTGCCGATCCCGTCGAGGGATCGGAGCGGCTGACCGCCGAGAATCGCCTTGCCGAGTCCGTGTATCTCGGCTTGCGCTCGGATCGCGGGCTGGCGATGGAACCGAACGACGAGTCCATCGTCAGACCTTGGATCGATGCCGGTTGGGCGACGCTCGCCAGCGATGGGCGCTTGCGGTGCACTCCCGCCGGCTGGCTGCGGCTCGATGCCCTTGCCGCGTCCTTGACGCATCACCGAAGTCGTTAGTACATTTGCACTTATGCCACTGAGCGACGAGCTCACCGCGCGCGAACGGCGCATCCTCGAGGCCGTGATCCAGACCTACGTGCAAACAGCCGAGCCAGCCGGTTCTCGCGTGCTGTCGCGGCGGTTTGGGCTTGGCGTGTCGCCGGCGACGATCCGGAACACGATGAGCGACCTGGAGGAGAAAGGGTACCTCTCGCACCCGCACACGTCGGCGGGCCGTGTGCCGACGGACAAGGCGTACCGCGCGTATGTCGACGCGCTGCTCAACGCACCGTCGGCGCGCGGCGCCGTGGGGATGGCGGAGCGCGAGCGGCTGCGTGAGGAGATTGCTGGCAGCAGCTCCACGATCGAGACGATCCTGCGCCGTGCCGCGCAGAGCCTCGGCGTGCTGACTCAGGAGCTTGGCGTCGCGCTCGGACCGCGTCTCGACTCGAGCGTGCTGCGGCGGCTCGAGCTGGTCCAGGTCAGTGGCGAGCGGCTGCTGCTCGTGCTCACGCTCGACGGAGGCGTCATGCGCACCGTGTTCGTCGAGGTGCGCGGAACGCTGGCCGACAGTGCAATTGCCGAAGTGTCACGCGTGCTGAACGAGCGACTCGCCGGCCATACGCTGCACGAGCTGCGCGCGTCCGTCGCCGAGCGGCTGCGCGATACGGCCACCAAGCCGGAAGCGGGCGAGCTGCTCAACATCTTCGTGCAGGAGGGGGAGCACCTTCTCGACGCGGCACTTCCGCTGGATGGCGGGGGCGTGATCGTCGGGCAGGCGAGCGTACTCGCCGCGCAGCCGGAGTTCGGCGGTGCCGAGAGCATGCGTCGATTGCTCACGCTCACCGAGGAGCCAGCTCGTCTCGCTGACGCGCTGCGCCGCAAGCATCGCGGCGACCAGCGGCCTGGTGTATCGATCACGATCGGTGCCGAGCACGGCGATCCACAGCTCGATCAGTTCACCGTCGTGACGGCCGAGTATCACGTCGGCGCGCTCGCCGGCGTGATTGGCGTGATCGGGCCGACGAGGATGCCGTACGACAAGGTGATCTCGTTGGTGCAGCATACGTCGAGACTGTTGAGCGAGTTATTCTAGACTGAAGATCGTTCCTCGGTTTCTCGGTTCGTCGGCCGAAAGCCGACCAACCGAAAACTGACAAGCGCCCTCCTTTCCATGGCAGACTTCTACACCGTCCTCGACGTCCCCCGCACCGCGAGCGACGAAGAGATCAAGAAAGCCTATCGCAAGCTCGCGATGACGTACCACCCCGACCGCAACGGGGGGTCGAAGGAGGCGGAAGAGAAGTTCAAGGCGATCACCGAGGCGTACGACGTGTTGCGCGATCCGCAGAAGCGCGCCGCGTACGATCGATATGGCGAGGCCGGTCTGCGCGGCGGCGGTGGCGGATTCCACCACGTCGATCTGTCCGAGGCGCTCAACATCTTCATGCGCGACTTCGGCGGCTTCTCGGGGTTCGGCGATCTCTTCGGCGGCGCGCAGAGCGGTGCCGGACCGCGCAGTGGCGCCGACGTGAAGGCGACGCTACCGCTCACGCTGGCCGAGGTCGCGACCGGCGTGGAGAAGGAGATTCGCCTCCGCGTGCTCGACGCCTGTGACCACTGCTCCGGCACCGGTGCGGAGCCGGGCACGAAGGTACAGCAATGCCCGACATGCGGTGGGCACGGTGAAGTGCGGCGTGCACAGCGGTCGTTCTTCGGGCAGTTCGTCACCGTCGCGCCCTGCCCGACCTGCAAGGGCGAGGGACAGATCGTCGAGTCGCCGTGCAGGAAGTGCCGCGGCGAAGGACGTGTGCGCGCCGAGAAGACGATCAAGGTGCAGGTACCGGCGGGCGTCGCGACGGGACAGTACATGACGCTGCGCGGCGTCGGCAACGCCGGCGTGCGCAATGGCGCTCGCGGCGACGTGCACGTCGTGTTCGAGGTCGCCGACGATCCGCGCTTCGAGCGCGACGGCGAGGATCTCTACACCGAGGTGCTCGTGACCTATCCGCAGCTCGCGCTCGGCGCGACGGTCGAAGTGCCGACGGTCACGTCCACCGTCGCGTTGACGATTCCGGCGGCGACGCAGAGCGGGCAGGTCTTCCATCTGCGCGGCCGCGGATTGGCGCGCGTGAACTCCAACGGCACGGGCGATCTGCACGTTCGCGTGCAGCTCTGGACGCCGGATTCGCTGTCGCCGCAGGAGGAGCAGTTGATTCGCCAGCTCGGCGAGATCCAGCAGAGCGTGCCGGTCGATCGCGGGAAGGGTTTCTGGGCAAAGATGAAGGAAGCGCTCGGCGCGTGAGCTGGCTCTCCGTACGGGTGCGGCCAGGCGCGTCGCCGGATGCGGCGTTGGCGGCGCTGTTCGAGCTCGGCTCCGAAGGGGTGCAGGAGACCGCGACGGAGCTCGTCACACACTTTCCTGGCGACAGTGATGCCGAGGCGATCATCGCCGCCGTGAAGGCCGCCGATACGCGCGCCGAGGTGACGGCGACGCTCGTCCCCGCCGTCGACTGGACACAGGAGTGGAAGAAGGGCGTCGGCGCGCACGAGCTGGGTGCGCTCGCGATCGTTCCTCCCTGGCTCGCCGAGGGGCGTGATCCGGCGCGCACCGTGGTGATCGAACCGGAGATGGCGTTCGGCACCGGCGAGCATCAGACGACGCGCGGCGTGGTGCGCCTTCTTCCCTCCGTGATTCGTCGTGGCGATCGCGTGGCCGACCTCGGCGCCGGGAGCGGCGTGCTCGCCATCGCTGCCGCGAAGCTGGGTGCGTCGCACGTGACGGCGATCGAGCTGGATCGCGACGCGATCGCGAATGCCGAGGAGAACGTCGCGCGCAATGGTGTGGCGGACCGCGTGGCCGTGATCGAGGGAGATGCCGGGATTCTGCTTCCGCTCGTCGCGCCGGTACGCGTGGTGCTCGCGAACATCATCTCCTCGGTGCTCACGGCAATGCTCCCCGCGATCGCGGCGTCGCTCACGGCGGACGGTGAGGCGGTGCTGAGCGGCATCCTCCTCGAGGAGCGTGACTCGATGCTCACGGTACTCGAAGGCGCCGGCTGGAAGCTGCTCGACGAGGACGTGGAGGGCACGTGGTGGAGCGCGCGGATCGCGCGCCGGTAAGCGCCTTCTACGCTCCCGGGGCATGGAGCGCGCGCGTCGAGCTCGACGATGCTGCGGCGCATCACGCCCTCGTGAAGCGTCTCCACGCGGGGGACGTCGTGCGGCTCACGAGCGGCGACGGACGACGCGCGACCGGCAGGGTCGATGAGCTCGGGAAGCGACGCCTTGCGATCGCCGTCGACGCGGCAAGCGTCGAGCGCGTCGAAACGCTGCCGCACGTGGAGCTCTGGGCGCCCGTAGGGGACCGCGACCGCATGTTGCTGCTCGCCGAGAAGGCGGTGGAACTGGGTGCATCGGCGTGGCGCCCGATCGTGTACCGCCGCTCGCGCAGCGTCAGCCCACGTGGTGAGGGCGACGCGTTCCGCGAAAAGGTCCGTCTTCGCATGATCGCGGCGCTCGAGCAATCAGGCGGCGCGTGGCTGCCGACGCAATTTGCCGAGGTGACGCTGGAGGCTGCATTGGCGGCGGCGGGTGACGTCCAGGGCATTCTGCTGGACGCGAATGGTTCGCGGCTCACGGCTCACGATCTCCCGCCGTCCCGGCCGATCGCCGTCGCTCTCGGTCCCGAGGGAGGGCTGGACGAGGAAGAGCGCACCCGTTTTGCAGCGGCGGGCTGGCGCACCGCGTCGCTCGGCCCCAACGTCCTGCGGTTCGAGACGGCGGGGATCGCCGGTCTCGCCGTCGTCCGCTCGCTCATTCGCTGACCATGTCCGCGTCCGACACCTGCCTGTTCTGCCGCATCGTGCGCAAGGAGATCCCGGCGAAGATCGTCTGGGAAGACTCGCACGCGCTCGCCTTCCGCGACATCGATCCCAAGGCGCCGACTCATGTGCTGGTCGTGCCGAAGTCACACGTTGCCTCCCTCAACGAGGCGACGGATGCGACGATGCTCGGCCGACTGCTGCTCGCCGCACGCGAGATCGCGGCGGAGGAAGGAATCGCCGAAGCGGGCTATCGCGTCGTCCTCAACACGGGCGTGGGCGCCGGGCAGACGGTGTTCCATCTGCACGTTCACGTGCTCGGCGGGCGGCAGATGGTCTGGCCGCCGGGATGACAGCACACAGTCCGATCGGTAGCTTTCCCGCATGTCCCTCTTCGACACGCTCCAGAACGACCTGAACGCCGCGCGCAAATCGCAGGACAAGGCGCGCGTTCTCGTGCTCGGCACGATTTTCTCCGACGCCAAGAACCGAAAGATCGAGCTCCGGCGCGATCTCACCGATGACGAGGTCGTCGATGTGCTGCGCAAGGGGATCAAGAAGCGGCGGGAATCGATCGAGATGTATGCCGGCAAGCGCGACGACCTCGCCGAGAAGGAGCGGGCCGAGGTGGCCATCCTCGAGAGCTATCTGCCCGCTGCGGTGAGCGACGACGAGCTGCGCGCCGCGGTGCGCGCCGCGATCGCGGGCGGCGCGAAGCAGATCGGTGCGGTGATGGGGAAGGTGCTGCCGCAGTTCAAGGGGCGTGCGGAGGGAAGCACCATCAACGCGATCGCGCGCGAGGAGCTGGCGAAGCAGGGGTGATCGATGTGGTCGGACGGTCTGACAGTCGGACGGTCGGACGGTTGACGACCTGGGAGGCGGCAGAGTGAACGCGCACGCGCTCGGCATTCTCGAGTTTCCACGGCTGCTCGAGCTCGTGGCGGAGCGTGCCGCGTCGGCGCCCGGCGCGGCGCGCGTGCGCGCTCTCGTGCCGGCGTCCGATCTCGGCTGGCTCGAGGCCGAGCATCGGCGCGTCGCCGCGGTGCGCTCGCTCCTCGGCGGCGAACCGGCGTGGTCTCCCGAGCCCGTACCCGAGCTGGCGCGATCGATCCAACGGCTACGCGTGATCGGAAGCGTGTGGAGCGGTCCCGAGCTGGTCGCCGGTGCCCTGTTGCTCCGCTCTGCACGACGCACGCGTGACGCGCTGCGCGACGACCGCCGTCCGGCAGTAGTGCGCGCCGTGCTCGCGCCATTCGCGGACCGCATGCTGGCCGCGAGGAGCGAGGAAGAGGCGATCGAGCACGCTGTCGACGAGGGCGGCGCCGTGAAGGACGACGCATCACCCGCGCTGCGGCGTATCCGGCGCGAGCTTCGCGCCTCCCACGGTGAGCTGATTCGCATTCTCGAGAAAGCGATGAATGCGCTCGAGCCGCATCATCGCGCGCCCGACATGTCTGTCACGCTGCGCGAGGGACGCTACGTCATTCCGGTGCGCCGCGAGGGCGTGAAGAGCGTGGGCGGGATCGTGCACGGCACGTCGAGCACCGGCGGCACGATGTTCGTCGAGCCGCCGGCGGCGATCGAGCATGGCAACCGCATTCGCGAGCTGGAGGGGGAGGAGCAGGAGGAGGTCGAGCGGATCCTCGCCGAGCTGACCGACCGACTGCGCCCGCACCGTGACGCCCTCGGCGATTCGCTCGACGCACTCGCGGAGCTCGATTCGCTCCACGCGCGCGCCCGGTACGCGATCCAACATGGCTGCGCACCGGCGGAGCTCGTTCCGGCACGCGCGGGATTCGGCATTCGCGTGGGACGTCATCCGTTGCTGGTCGCGAGGGGGGTGGACGTCGTTCCGTTCGATCTCGCGCTGGGCGCGAGCGAGCGGACGCTCCTGGTGTCGGGGCCGAACACCGGTGGCAAGACGGTGCTCCTCAAGGCACTCGGCCTGATCTCGATGATGTCGCAGGCGGGAATTCCTGCACCCGTCGGTGCCGAGTCGAAGATCCCCGTGTTCGACGACGTCCTCGCCGACATCGGTGACGAGCAGTCGATCGAGGCGAGTCTCTCGACCTTCTCGGCGCATCTGAAGAACCTCTCCGAGATCCTGCGGCTCGCGACCGCCGACTCGCTCGTCCTGATCGACGAGCTGGGCTCGGGCACCGATCCGCAGGAAGGGGGTGCACTCGGCTGGGCGATCCTCGAGACGCTCACGTCGCGTGGGACGACGACGCTCGCGTCGACGCACCTCGGCCAGCTCAAGGAGCTGGCGACCCAGGTAGCCGGTGTCGTGAACGCGTCGCTGCAGTTCGATGCGGTGCAGCTCGCACCGACGTACCGCCTGATCAAGGGCGTGCCCGGACGTTCGTACGGCATCAGCATCGCACGCCGGCTGAATCTTCCGGCGCCCGTCGTCGCCCGCGCCGAGGAGCGGCTGCCGCAGGGTGAGCGCGACATGGCGGCCCTCATCGAGCGGCTCGAGAAGAAAGAGGAGGAGCTCGAGGCCCGCGAGCGCGAGGCGAATGCGATGGTCGAGGACGCACGTGCGCGCATCGCCAACGTGGTTCGGCGCGAGACGAACGTGCGCGAGCGCGAGCGGACGGTCGAGAAGACGAGCCGTCAGGAAGCGCGCAAGTACGTGCTCGAGGCGCGCGCCGAGATCGAGCGGACGATCAGGGACCTCAAGCGGCGCGGCGCGGAAGCGGCCGATTCGGCGATCGAGGAGCTGGGGCGCGACGCTCGACGTCGTGCCGAGGAGCTCGCCGCGAAGCAGGCGAACGTCCTCGAGCGCCTGGAGCAGGAGGAGCGCAGCGTCGAGCGCAAGCGCACGCGTCCGGCCGGTGGCGCACGTATACCCCTCGCCGTCAACGATGCCGTCGAAGTCGGCACCCTCGGCGGGAAAGTCGGGCGCGTGATCGACGTGCGCGGCCAGGAGGCGATCGTCGCCGTGGGCTCGATGAAGCTCACGGTCCCGGTTGCGACGCTCCACCGCGCGGAGCCGGCCCCCGCCGAGACGGCCGTCAGCTTCGTCGGTGATGCGCCCGACGTGTCGGCGAGCACCGAGATCAACCTCCTCGGCTTGCGCGTGGACGAGGCAGAGAGCGCCGTCCTCCAGGCGCTCGACAACGCAATTCGTGCGGATCTCAAGAGCCTGCGCATCATCCATGGGAAGGGCACGGGCGCGCTGCGGCAGGTCGTCGACGAGATGCTGCGCAAGGACACACGTGTGCGCGAGTTCCACATGGGCGCGTGGAACGAAGGCGGCGCCGGCGTCACCATCGCGGTTTTCGCATGATTCCCGACGAGACGGTCGAGCGCGTTCGCGAGACAGCGGACATCGTCGGCATCATCGGCGACTACGTCGAGCTCAAGCGGCAGGGGAGCGACTATCGCGGCCCGTGTCCGTTCCACCAGGGAACACACCGCAACTTCTCCGTGTCGCCGAAGAAGCAGATGTACTACTGCTTCGTGTGCCACGAGGGGGGCGACGTCTTCAACTTCCTCACCAAGCGTCTCGGGGTGGACTGGCCGACCGCGGTGCGCATGGTGGCCGAGAAGTCGGGCATCGACGTGGTGGAGACGCGGTCACGACGCGATCCGGAGGAGAAGGACGACCGCGAGCCGTTCTGGGAGGTGAACGGCGCGGCGGCCGATTACTTCCGCCGAACGTTGTGGGAAGACGACCTCGGTCGCGACGCGCGCGCCTACCTCGAGGAGCGCGAGGTGAGCCGTGAGCTCGCGGACCGCGTGGGTCTCGGCTTCGCGCCGCGTGAGATCGGGTTGATGCGCGCGCATCTCGCCACCCTCGGCTTCGACGATGCGCGCATGACCGAGGCGGGGCTGCTCGTGATGCCCGACGGCGCGAGCGAGCCGCGGCCGCGCTTTCGCGGGCGGCTGATCTTTCCGATCTACGACCTGCATGGCCACGTTGCCGGCTTTGGTGGCCGACTGCTCGGGCCGGGCGAGCCGAAGTATCTCAACTCGCCCGAGTCGCGGATCTTCAGCAAGGGCAAGCTGCTGTACGGGTTGAACTGGGCGAAGCAGGCGGCGCGGCGCGACGAGCGCATGCTCGTCGTGGAAGGCTACTTCGATGCCGTGCGTTTGATCGGGGCGGGAATCGAGAGCGTCGTCGCGCCGATGGGCACGGCGTTGACGGAAGAGCAGGCGAAGCTCATCCGGCGCTACACCGATCGCGTCTATCTGCTCTACGACTCGGACAAGGCGGGACTCAAGGCGACGTTCCGCTCGGGTGACGAGCTGTTACAGCAGGGCGCCGCGGTGCAGGTCGTGACGCTTCCCGACGGAGAGGACCCCGACACGTTCGTGCGCACGCACGGCGCGCGCGGGCTGGAGCAGGAGCTCGCGTCGTCGATCGACGTGTTCGAGCGGAAGATCCAACTGCTCGAGCGGGGTGGCTGGTTCGCCGACCTGCGGAAGAAGCGGCAGGCGCTCGACCGGCTGCTTCCCACGCTGCGTGCGACGCGCGATCCCCTCACGCGCGACATGTACCTCGGCCACGCCAGCGCCGCGGCCGGTGTGTCGCGCGAGCTGCTGGAGCGGGAGCTGTCGGCGTCAGCACGGGGACGCGCCGTCGCATCGTCGTCCGGCGCCCCTGACGCCGATCCACGCGAGCAGCGCGGACGACGGGCAGCCCCCCCGGACATCGCCCGCGTCCGCCGTGGAGAGCGCCGGCGCGCCGGCGGCGAGCGCGCAGTGGGCGCCGAACGAGAGCTGATACGTGTGCTCCTCCACCGTCCGGCATACTTCGAGCAAGTGACGGAGCGGCTCGGGGCGGGCAGCTTTCGTGACCCCGAGCTGCGCCTGATATTTGGCGCGATGCTCGAGCATGGCCCCGACGCCAGTGCCGACGTGCTCGCCGGCGCGCTCGATGGCGATGCGGTGCTCGCGATGCAGGAGCTGCTCGACGAGCCGGGCGGTCTGGATCACGTGGACGAAGCCGTCGCGGGTAGCCTCGCCGCGATGCATGAGCGCGACCTCAGCCGGCGCATGGAGGAGATCGATGGACTGCTCCCGCTCGCCGATACGACCGAGAAGGATCAGCTCCTGCGCGAGAAGATGCGATTGATGGACGAGCTCCGAACGCTCGGCACCAGCAGACGATGGAAGCAGTTCCGGTAAGGGCCTCCTCACAAATCCAGCCATGCACGCTGACGTCCAAGCGCTGCTCGCCGTGCAGCACGACGATCTCGAGATCTACGCGCTGGAAGCGCGCCTGACGGCGCTCGCGCCGCGCCTCTCCGCGCTCGAGAAGGAACGAGACCAAGCGGCCGCCGCACTGGAGCGCGCGCGCAAGGCGGTCGTCGCCGAGGAGGCGCGCCACCGCGAGGTGCGCGGCCGCGTCGACATACATCGGCAGCTCGTGGAACGCAGCCAGCGGCAATACGAGAGCGTGTCGAGCCCGCGCGAGGCGAGTGCCGCGATGGCGCAGCTCGAGCAGACAAAGCGCATGGCCGACGAAAGCGCACGCGACGCCGACAACGTCCAGGCGCGCATCGACGCGCTGCGGCATCAGGTCGCCGATCTGGAGAAGCAGCTTGCGGAGGTGGAGCAGCGACAGAGCGCGGCACGTGCGTCGCTCGACGCGGACCGTCATGCCATCGAGGCCGAGCTCGACGCAGCGCGCGCGAAGCGCGACACCGCAGCCAAGTCGGTGCCGCGTTCAATGCTCGCGCGCTATGACAAGGTGCGCATGCGCCGGCGCGCCGGGACCGTCTTTCCCCTCCGCGGGACTTCGTGTGGCGCGTGTGACACGGCGGTCCCTACGCAGCGCCGCTCGGCGATGGCGGCGACGGGCTCGCTGGAGATGTGCGAAGGATGTGGCGCGCTGTTGTACGCGGGCGAATGACGACGTCTCGTCTGGTGTTCATCCGCGCGCGAGCGATAGCTTGAGAGCATGACCGCGTCCGCACCCCCCGCGCGCCCCCGCACCCGCTGGATCCCTCCCGAGGCGCCCGATCCGGCCGTCGTGCGGGCACTGTGCGACGAGCTGCTGCTCCCGGAGCCGATCTGCCGGCTGCTCGCGGCGCGCGGTCATGCGTCCGCCGAGGTCGCGAAGCGCTACCTGCGGCCGCGGCTCGACCAGCTCCTCCCACCCGAGCAGCTCCGCGATCTCGAGCGTGCGGTGGAGCGGCTCGTGCGCGCGATTCGCGAGGGCGAAACGGTTCTCGTCCACGGCGATTACGACGTCGACGGCATCTGCTCCACGACGCTGCTCGTGAAGGCGATGCGCGCACTCGGCGGGCGCGTGGTGCCGTTCATCCCGCAGCGCCTCGTCGACGGCTACGATCTCAGCGAGGCGGGGGTGCGCGCAGCGCGTGAGCAGGGGGCCACGGTCGTCGTGACCTGCGACTGTGGAACGAGCGCGATCATCCCCGTGGCGACGCTCCAGGCCGCGGGGATCGACGTGATCGTCAGCGATCACCACCTGCCGGGCGGCGACCTGCCGAACGCGTACGCCGTGCTGAACCCCAAGCGCCCCGGTTGCGAGTCGGAGGACAAGGATCTCGCCGCCGTGGGCGTCGCGTTCAAGCTCGCGCTCGCCGTGACGCGCGCGCTGGGCGGGAACGAGAATTTCATCTACGGGATGCTCGATCTCGTCGCGCTGGCGACGATCGCCGACATCGCCCCACTGCGCGGTGAGAATCGCGTCTTCGCGCGCTACGGGCTCAAGCTGCTTGCCGAGACGCGAAACATCGGCTTGCGCGCCCTCATCCGCGCCACCGGCTTGGACAGCCGCACGCTCACCGCAGGACGCGTCGGCTACATTCTCGCCCCCAGACTCAACGCAGTGGGACGACTCGGCCGCGCACTCCGCGGCGTCGAGCTGCTGCTGGCGACCGACGAGCACCAGGCCAACACGATCGCGCGCGAGCTCGAGGAGCTGAACACGAGACGGCAGGAGATCGACCGCGCCGTGCTCGATGAGGCCCGGAAACGCGTGCAGCAGCTCGATCTCGACGAGACGTACGGGATCGTCCTGGCGCAGGAGGGATGGCATCCCGGCGTCATCGGGATCGTGGCGTCGCGCATCGTCGAGGAGTTCGGCCGGCCGACGATCCTCATTGGCCTCGACGGAGAGCACGGCAAGGGCTCCGGCCGCTCGATCTCGCGCTTCGATCTGCATGCCGGGATCGCGCGCTGCCGGCATCTGCTCGAGCGCTTCGGCGGCCATCGCAGCGCCGCGGGCGTGACGATCGCGCGCGATCGCGTGGACGAATTCGCGCGCTGCTTCAACGAGTCGGTGCGCTCGGTGCTCGGCCCGGACGATCTGATCCCGGAGCTTCGCATCGACCTGGAAGTCACGCTGGCGGACATCACGCCGGGCTTCGAGTCGCTGTTGCGCCACCTCGAGCCGTGCGGCATGGGGAACCCCGCGCCAGTCCTGATGACGCGCGGCGTGCGGCTGGCAGCGCCGCCGCGCGTGGTCGGGCAGGGAGGACTCAAGCTCCGTCTCGAATCCGACAGCGGCGAGCCGCTGGACGCGATCGGCTGGTCACTCGGTGCGCGCATCGGCGAGATCGACATGACGCGCCCGATCGACATCGCGTATCGACTGGAGCGCGACGAGTTTCAGGGGATCTCGCGCGTGCAGGCGAAGCTCGCCGACTTTCGCGTCTAGCGGCGCGACATGCGCATCGTCGCCGGACGGTGGCGCGGCCGCCGCCTCGTCGCGCCATCCGGGACGGCCGTGCGTCCCACCGCCGATCGGGTGCGTGAAGCGTGGATGAGCATCGTGCAGCGCGAGCTCCCCGAGGCGCGCGTGCTCGATCTCTTCGCCGGTTCGGGGGCGCTCGGCATCGAAGCGGTGTCGCGCGGCGCCGCCCACGCCGATCTGGTGGAGATCGCGGGTCCAAGCCTCGACGCCATTGCGTCCAATCTGGCGACGCTCGACGCCGGATCGCTCGTCCGCGTCCACCGCACCGACGCCTTGCGCTTCATCGCCGGCCTCGCACCGCACGCCTATGACGTCGCCTTCGCTGATCCCCCCTACGACGTGGGTCTCGCCGCGGCGATCGCCGAGCACTGGCTCGCCACCCCATTTGCGGAGGTCATCGGCATCGAGCACCGGGTCAGGGAGCAGATGCCGGACGGAGGTGATACGCGGCGGTACGGGGGCACGGCGATCACCTTTTATCGGATCACGGATGAGTGATGAGCGCGCATTCTCGGGCGGCAACGGGAATCATTGACCGCCCTGCCGTCCCCCCGTCTTGCAATTACATTCCGCACCGTGCCGAGTCCCAAAACCGCCATCTACGCCGGAAGCTTCGACCCCATCACACGGGGGCATGAGGACCTCATGCACCGCAGCCTCGAGTACGTCGACCGGCTCGTCGTGGCAGTGGCGATCAACTCGAGCAAGACGCCGCTCTTCACCATCGAGGAGCGCGTCGCGCTGATCCGCGCGGCCGTCGGCCACGAGCCGCGCATCGAGGTGCGCGGATTCGGCGGACTGCTCGTGAACTTCGCGCGCGAGGTCGGTGCGTCGCTCTTCATCCGCGGGCTGCGCGCGGTGAGCGACTTCGAGTACGAGTATCAGATGGCGCTCATGAACCGCCATCTCTCCCCGACGCTCGAGACGGTCTTCATGGTGCCGTCGCTCGACACGACGTACATCAGCGCGAGCCTCGTGCGCGAGGTGGCGCGCTACGGCGGCGACGTGAGCGGCCTGGTGCATCCCAGAGTCGCCGAGGCACTGCAGAAGAAGCTCGGCCCGCGGTGAGCTTCCTCGAGTCGCTTCGTGCCCGCGCTGCGGCGCGGCGGCGGCGCATCATCTTCCCCGAGTCCGACGATCCGCGCGTGCTCGACGCGGTGCGCGCCCTCGCGACGACGGGCGTCGTGGAGCCGGTGCTCGTCGGACGCGCGGCGTCCGCGCCCGTGCCGTGCGAGGTGATCGATCCGGCAGAGCCGGGGCTCGCCGACCGCATTGCCGAGGAGCTGCTCCGTCTGCGTGGTGGCAGAGGGATGACCCCGGCCGAAGCGGAGCGCCTTGCGCGACTGCCGCTCGTCGTCGCCGACGCGTTGGTCCGGCTGGGGCGCGCCGACGGCTGCGTCGCCGGCGCAGTCCACACGACGGCGGAAGTCATTCGCACTGCAGTCTGGCTGGTCGGGCCGGCTCATGGTGTGGAGACGGTGTCGAGTGCATTCTACATGGTCCTTCCCGAGTTCCGCGGAGAGGGTGAGGAAGTCCTCACCTTCACCGACTGCGCCGTGGTACGCTATCCGACGGCGTCGCAGTTGGCGGACATCGCTCTTGCCGCGGCGCGGGACCGGCGGCGCATCGTGGGCGACACGCCGCGTGTCGCCCTCTTATCTTTCAGCACGCACGGCAGCGGATCGGGGCCGAGCGTCGACGTGGTCCGCGCCGCCCTGGCCGAAATTCTGGTCAAAGCACCGGACCTGGCCGTGGACGGAGATTTGCAAGGGGACGCTGCGCTCATCGGCGAGGTGGCGGCCCGCAAGGCCCCGGACAGCCCCGTCGGCGGCAGGGCGAACGTGCTGGTTTTCCCCTCACTGGACGCCGGAAACATCGCCTACAAGCTGGTACAACGGCTGGCCTTCGCGCAGGCGGTCGGTCCCATCCTCCAGGGGATGCGCCGGCCGTGCAACGATCTCTCGCGCGGAGCGACGGCCGAGGACATCTTCAACGTGGCTGCCATCACCGCCCTGCAGGCGGAGGGGTCGGTGGCCACCGCACTGAACGGGTACCGCCAGGAGACAACATGAGCTTCTCGATCAAGAAAGAGGGCGAGATCGTCGTGGTTGATGTAGAAGGCCAACTGATCGTCGGCAACCGACAGGAGCTCAAGCAGAAGGTGCTCGACGAGCTAGAGCGCGGCGAGAAGAAGTTCCTCATCGATTTCGCCCAGACGGGGTACATCGACAGCTCGGGACTCGGCGTTCTGGTCTCCCTCTCGAAGAAGATTCGCGAGCAGGGGGGCGAGCTGCGTCTGGCCAACCTGAACGACGACCTGAAGACCCTGTTCGAGCTGACGAAGCTCGATACTCTCTTCCAGATCTCCGACACGCGCGACCGCGCGCTGTCCAGCTTCTGATGACGCGCCTCGGCCCGCCCCTCGGGGCGGGCCGAGTGCCGCTGCCCCCAGGCCGCGAGTGCCCCGCGCTCCGCGCTCCCCACGCTCCCCTCATGGCCGCGTCCCCGCCCCCGCCCCCGCACCCCCCGTCTGACTCGCGCTTCACCCCTCCGCACGGCCCGCCGGGGCCCGGGCTCCGTGTCTCCCTCGAGGTCGAGATCCCGAGTGACGTCGCGTACATCGAGTGCGTCGTCGATCTGGTGCGTCATACGTGCTCCGAGCTGTCCTACAACTCGCGCCAGCTCACCCTCAACGTTCCCGTTGCGCTGAGCGAGGCGCTCTCCAACGCGATCCTCCGCGGTAATCACGAGGATCCCGGCAAGCGCGTCCGTGTCCGTGCCGAGATGGACACGTCGCGCCTCGTGCTCGACGTGGTGGACGAGGGCGACCGGTTCGACATCGACGCCAACACGCGCGACGCGGCCGACCCGGAGAACCTCGAGCGCGAGGACGGCCGTGGACTGTTCCTCATGCGAGCGCTGATGGATCGCGTCGAGCGGTTCGACGCGTCGCCGAACACGACGCCCGGCAACGTCGTTCGACTCACCATGGTACGCGCGTGACGAGCGAGCTGGGGGAGGTCCTGACCGCCTACTACGAGGCCACCGGTTGCGACGCAGCCGTGTGGCGTCGTGATGGTGCAGACGACAGCCCCCTGCGGTGGATCGCCGGCACGCGCCGCGCGGATCCACCCCCCGAATCGCTCCTGCCACCGCTCGGCGTGATTCGTGACGAGCCCACCGAGCGTGGTCGCCTCGTCATCGTGCCCGTCCCCGGGCCGCGGCCGTCCTGGCTCGTGCTCGGCCCCTGTCCGATCGAGCGGCGCGAGATCGATCGCTATCTCAAGTTCCTGCGTCCCGTCGTCGCCCAGTATCTCCAGAACACGCTCGAGGTCGAGCACGCGGCGAACGAGCTCGCCGAGCGGTACGAGGAGATCAATCTCCTGTACTCGATCAGCGAGATTCTCGGGCGCACGGTGTCGCTGGAGGAAGGCGCCGCGACGATTCTGCGCGAGGTCAGCGAGACGGTGGGGGCGCGGCGCGCGTCCATCCTCGTGCACGATCCCGCCTCGAACTCGCTCGTCGTGGTTGCACAGCGTGGCGGCGACGGGGTGCCCGCGCCCCCGATCGCGCTCGACGACGAGTGTAGCGTGAGCGCGATGGTGTTCCGCACGCTGCACTCGACGATCGCCGAAGAGGGACAGATGCCCTGCGCCGCAGAGACGTCGTTCCGCCGGGGCGCCATGCTCACCGTGCCGATTCTCTGGACGACGCAGGACGGCAGCGAGCCACTCGGCGTGGTGAATCTGTCCGATCGCCGCTCGGGGCAGCCGTTCACCGCCGGGGATCAAAAGCTCGTCACGGCGATCGCGTCGCAGATCGGCGCGGCGATCCAGAACGCACGGCTCGTCACGCAGTCGCTGGATCAGCAGCGCCTGCAGCAGGAGATGCAGCTCGCGCACGATCTCCAGATGAAGCTGCTCCCCGACGCCGCGCACGTGGCGCCGGAGGCGGTCGTCGCCGCACGCGTCGTCCCCGCGGAAGACGTCGGCGGTGATTTCTACAATCTGTTCCGCCTCTCGAACGGCCGCGTCGGCGCGATGATCGGCGACGTCAGTGGTCATGGCTATCAGGCAGCGCTGATCATGGCGCTCACGATGAGCGCGTCGGCCATTCACGCGCAGGGGACGGACGATCCCGCCGACATGCTGCACCGGCTCTACGGCTCGGTGAAGGAAGAGCTGAACACGACGGAGATGTTCGTGTCGGCGCTGTATGCCGTGGTGGACCGCGAGAAATGGGAGCTGCGCTACGCGAACACCGGTCACCCGCACGCGTTCGTCGTCACACGCGACGGGCAGGTGGAACGGCTCACCGCGGGCGGTCCCCCACTCGGGATGACGGACCAGCGCCCGCCATCGATGTCGCGGCGCTGGGAGGTCGGCGGCGATGTCCTCTTGCTGTTCACCGATGGGATCGCCGACGCGCGCGACCGCGATGGCCGTCGTCTCGACGAGGCGCCGGTGCTCGACGTCGTGGTGCGTCATCGCGACGAGCCGCCGGCACAGATCGCCGGCCGCGTCTTCGCGCTGCTCGACCAGTACACGGGCGACACCCCGCGCCGCGACGACCTGACGCTCGTCATCGTCAAGAGCTGATGTCGACGGACGACGCCGGCGCGCCCGCACAGCCGCGCGGCGCGTTCCCGCCGACGCGCAAGAGCCTCGGCCAGCACTTTCTCACCGACAAGCGCATCCTCGGCCGCATCGCCGACGCGCTGCGGTTGACTGGCGCCGAAACAGTGGTCGAGATCGGCCCGGGTCGCGGGGCGCTCACCGACATCCTTGCCGAACGCGCGGGGCGCCTGGTGGCGATCGAGTACGATCGCGCCCTCGCCGAGCTGCTGCGACGGCGCTATGCGAAGCGCGGCAACGTGATCATCGCCGAGGCGGACGTGCTCGAGGTGTCGCTGGGCGAGCTTGCGGCGGGGCCGTACGTGCTCGCGGGCAACGTCCCGTATTACATCACGACGCCGATTCTCTTTCACGCGCTCACGCCGCCGCGCGCCGAGCGTGCCGTGTACCTGGTGCAGAAAGAGGTCGCCGATCGCCTGAGCGCCGAGCCGGGAAGCAAGGAGTACGGCGCGCTGACGGTGAACGTGGCCGCAGTAGCGCGCGCCGAAACGTTGTTCAAGGTGCCAGCCGGCGCATTCTCGCCGCCGCCGAAGGTCGAGAGCGCCGTCGTGCGCATCACGCCGCTCTCGACGCCGCTGATCACGCCGGAAAAGGAGCGGCCGTATCGCGTGCTGGTGCAGGGGGCGTTCGGGCTGCGGCGCAAGCAGATGCGGCGCGTCATCCGCACTCTGAGCGCATTGGAGGCGGCCGCAGCGGACGACATTCTCGAGAGAGCCGGGATCGACCCCGAAGCGCGACCCGAGACACTCACACCCGCCCAATTCGCGGCGCTGCTCGGCGCGTTGGGGTGAGCAGTTGCGTGGCAATCCGCGCGACTGCTTACTCGCGATTCGTCAACGCGAACGACAGTCCCTCGAGCTCCATGGCCATGTTGACCGTCTTCACCGTGACATCGGCCGGGGCATGGAGCTGCGATGGGGCGAAGTTGAGCACGGCTTTGATCCCCGCCTTCACGATGCGATCCAGCACTGCCTGTGCGCCCTCGCTCGGGATTGCGAGCACGGCGATGTCCGGCTGGTCGCGCGCCACGTCGCGCTCGAAGTTCGGCATGTCGCGCACGTCGATCCCCTCGAGTGCGCGGCCGATCTTCTCCGGATTCGTGTCGTACGCCGCGATGATCTTGAAGCCGCGTTGCCGGAACCCGCGGTACTGGGCGAGCGCGGCGCCGATCTTTCCCGCGCCGATGATGACGACGCGCCACTCGCGGCCGAGGCCGAGGATCTCGCGGAGCGCCGCTTTCAGCTCGGGGACGGAGTAGCCCAATCCACGTTTGCCGAAGGAGCCGAAGAAGGAGAGATCCTTCCGGACCTGCGCCGACGTCGTGCCTCCCCGACGGGCCAGCTCCTCGCTGGACACGGTGGCGAGCCCGTGTCCCTCGAACTCCTCGAGGAAGCGGAGGTAGATCGAGAGGCGGCGCACGGTCGAGTCGGCGATTCGTTTCACGGCGTCTCGGGGCTTGTGAATTCGTTCACAAACTAGCGGGCACCGCGGCGCTGCACCAGCCGCGCCGGCAACCGCATGGCTGGCAAACACATCGGGGAGGAGCCTGCCCTTGCCCGCCGGTGTATCTTCGGGGTCTGCCGCGTTGTCCATCGCGGAACTCGAGCTGCTGCCCGTCGCAGTCGAGCTGTGAGCTCGAGCTGTGAGCTCCAGTTGTGAGCCTGAGGTTGTCCGTCTGCGCCGAGCCTGTGTTTCCAGTCTGCCCCATTAGTAGATGACCGAAGTCGACCCGATGAGCGGGACCCGATTGGAGCCGTACGCGCCGGCGGTCGTGACGTCACGACCCGAGCAGACGCTTCTCGTGGAGCGCGCGGCGGATTATCTGCGCGCCGGCCCGGCCGACTCGCAGTCGCTCGTGGCGAGCGTCTGCCAGCTCTCACCACTTCCGCTTGCTGTCGCCGAACACATGGCGGTGACGTTGCTCCGCGATCATCCGCGCTTCGCGCGCACGCCGGATGGCGGGTGGCGTCTCGCCGAGCCGGTGGCGCCCGCGTGGCGCCTGCAGCGTCCCCACGACGAGCCGCTGCTCGCCTCGTTGTCGTTCGCGGTCGTCGACGTCGAGACGACCGGTGGGCGCCCGGAGCGCGGCGATCGTATCACCGAGATTGCGGTGGTCACCGTGCGCGACGGGCGCATCACGGACGTGTTCGAGACGCTGGTGAATCCCGAGCGCTCGATCCCCCCCTTCGTCACGCGGCTGACGAACATCTCGTGGCAGATGGTGCGCGAGAAGGCGCCGTTCCGCGACGTGTGCGGCGAGGTGCTGCGGGCGCTGGAGGGACACGTGTTCGTCGCGCACCACGCGGCCTTCGACTGGCGCTTCGTGAGCGCCGAGGTCGCCCGCCATTCGGGGCGCGAGCTGACGGGCCGGCGGCTGTGCACGGTGCGCCTCGCGCGTCGCCTGCTGCCACAGCTTCGCTCGCGGTCGCTCGACTGGGTCGCTCGGCACTACGGCATCGAGATCCCACACGGCATGCGGCATCGCGCCGGGGGCGACGCGTTGGCGACGGCGCGCTGTCTCATTCACCTGCTCGACGACGCGCGCGATCGCGGGTTGGAGCGCTGGTCGGAGCTCGAGCGGTTTCTCGCCGCCGGTCCGGTGAAGAAGCGCCGTCGCGGCCGGCGCGCCCCGGGGATGCCGCAGCCGGTCAGTCGGGACACGACGGCTTGAACCGCGTGAGGCGTTTACCGTGAGCGGTGACAGCGCGTGTTCACGGTAACCGAGCCCATGACCGATAACCGGTAACCGGCAACTGGTAACCGGCTCACAGTTCACGGTTCACCGTTCCGCAGTAAGTTTTCTCCCATGCCACTTCTTCCCCTCGTTCAATCGCGCACCATCGGCTCGCTGCGGGTGCACGCGCTCCAAGCCGGCCTCCAGCAGCTCGACGGCGGCGCGATGTTCGGCGTCGTCCCGAAGACGCTCTGGGAGCGGAAGATTCCCGCCGACGTGCGCAACCGCATTCCACTCGGCATGCGCTGCTTGCTTATCGAGCATCCGGACGGGCTCGTGCTCATCGACACCGGCGCCGGGAACAAGGAGACCGAGAAGTTCTACGGCATCTACGGAATCGAGAACTCCCCGATCGGCGACACGGGCGCGACGCAGCTCGAGAGCGCGCTCACCCAGGCGGGCTTCGCGCCGGCCGACGTGACCCTCGTCATCAACAGCCACCTGCACTTCGATCACGCTGGCGGCAACACGCGGCGCGGCGAGAGCGGGGCGCCCGAGCTGTCGTTTCCGAATGCGCGTTACGTGATTCGCAAGGGTGAGTGGGACTGGGCGCATCACACCAACGAGCGCACGGCGGCCAGCTACTTCGGGCACAACTACGACCCCGTGCACGGCGCGGGACGTCTCGAGCTGGTCGACGCGGACCGCGAGATCGTGCGCGGCATCTCCGTGCGCCACACACCCGGCCACACACCGCATCACCAGGGGATCCTGATCGAGTGGGGGGGCGAGCGGATGTTCTACCTGGCCGACCTCGCACCGACGACCGCGCACGTCCCGCTGCCCTGGATCATGGGCTACGACGTCGAGCCGTTGGTGACGCTCGAGACCAAGCGCCGGCTGTGGGAGGAGGCGGAGCGGGAGAAGTGGACGGTCGTCTTCGAGCACGACGCCGAGCATGCGTTCGGCCGGATCGTACGGGAGGGGAAGGGATACGGGTGCGAGGTGCTGACGGTCTGACGGTC
>CAYTKA010000049.1:0-26056 GCA_964438255.1 uncultured Gemmatimonadaceae bacterium
ACCGTTCCCAGCAGTCGATCGACCTCCTCTTCCGAGACTCGATTGACGTCGCCCGGGATCGTGAGCTTGAGCGCGCTCGCTGCCGTTGCGAACTCGAGCGCTTCCGCCGGCGGGCGCTTGGCGCGCAGTGCGTGCAGGAGACCCGCGGCAAAGCTGTCCCCTCCACCCACGCGATCCACGACATTCACATCGTAGCGACGGCTGGCGTGGAACTGCTTCGTCGTGCCGTCGTACAGACACGCGTTCCATCCGTGCAACGACGCGCTCCTCACGTCGCGGCGCGTCACCGCGACACGCGCGACGCCGAGCTGCTCGTTCACGCGTCGCGCCGCCGCGTGCACGAGATCGTCTCCCGCGGTCTGCGGCGTGGCGACGCCGAGCATCGCGGCGAAGGCGCCGGGATTGCCGATGAGCAGATCGCTCGCGCGCGCGAGTGGCTCGACGTGCGGGCGCGGATCGCGCCCCGCCCAGAGCGCGGGGCGATAGTTGAGATCCACGCTCACCGGCACGCTCTCGCGGCGCGCCGCCTTCGCCGCGGCGAGCGCGGAGGCCGAGGGCCCGTCGCCCAGCGCTGGCGTGATCCCGGAGAGATGCAGCCAGTCGGCGCCGCGCAGCACCGACGCCCAGTCCACCTCGTCGGCGGCGATCTGACTGAACGACGAGCCGGCGCGATCGTACACGACGCGCATCGGGCGGATGTCCGCCCCCGGCTCGACGAAGTAGATTCCCATGCGCGATCCGCCGCGGACGATGTCGCGCGTGTCCACTCCGTCGGCACGCAGCGCCGCGAGCGCCGCGTCGCCGACGGGATTCGCCGGCAGGCGCGTGATGTAGCTCGCCGGCGTGCCGAGGTGCGCGAGGCCGACCGCTACGTTGGCTTCGCTGCCGCCGAACCAGGTGCGCAGCGATGGAGATTGGAAGAAGCGTTCGTCGCCGGGAGGCGAGAGTCGGAGCATCAGCTCCCCGAAGCAGACGATCCGTTTCACGCCGTTCCTCGCTTCGCACGAGACTCGGCGACGGCTCCCGAGACGCGCCGCGCGCGCTCGGTGATCCCCGCCCAATCGCCCTTCGACACGAGCGCCGGATCGACGAGCGAGCCGCCGAGTCCGACCGCCACCGCGCCTGCGGCGAGCCAGTGGCCGACGTTCTCCGGCGTCACGCCACCCGTCGGCATGAGGCGCAGGAAGGGCATCGGCGCGAGCACCGCCTTGAGGTACGCCGGCCCGAGGCCGTCGGCGGGGAAGATCTTCACGACGTCGGCGCCGGATTCGTGCGCGGTGAGAATCTCCGTCGGCGTGATCGCGCCGGGCATCGCCGGCACACCGAGCCGATGGGATTCGACGACGATGGCAGGGCGGAACACCGGGCTCACCACGTACTGTGCGCCCGCCTGCACCGCGCCGCGCACCGTCTCCACGTCGAGCACCGTGCCCACGCCGACGCACACCTCGTCGCCGAACCGTTTGGCCACCGCCGCGATGACGGCGAATGCGTCCGGCACCGTGACCGTGATCTCGAGCGCCGTCACGCCGCCGGCGTGCAGCGCATCGGCCACGCGAATGGCCGCGTCCGTGCTGTGCAACCGCACCACCGCCACCGCGCCGAGCTGCTCGATGCGCTCGCGCGTTGCGCGGCGCCGACCGCTCTGCGCTTCCGTGATCGTGCTCATGCCGTCACTCCATTCAGTGCACCGATTGCCGCCGTGGCCCCCTCGTGGCGAATGCGCACGAGGTGCCCGGTCACGGCGTCCGCGAACCCGGGCACCGCGGTGAGATCAGTGCCCCACAGCTCTACGTCTCGACCCACGCACCGGACGAACGACGCGAGCTCGCCCGGCTCGTCGCTCGTACCGTTCCAGGCGCGGCGCACACGCTCGGCGGCGCCGTCATCCGGCACCGTCCCACCCGATGCGCGACGCACCTCGTGCAGCTCACCGCGCTGGAACGCAAGATAGCCGGCAAATCCGAGCGCCAGCGCGCGCGGCGGTTGCTGCGTACGCCTGCCGTACGACACGATCGTCGGCACGACACGCACCCGCCACTTCGTCGTCCCCTGAAGCGTGATGTCCCAGAGGGCGTGATGCAGATACGGATTGGCGAACCGCTCGAGCACCTCCTGCGCGAACGCCTGTGCCCCGGGCACCGTGATGCTCGGCACGATCTCGTCGAACAGCGCGGTGCGCAAGAAGGGACCGAGCAGCGGATGCGCCACCGCCTCGCGCACCGTCGTACATCCGGCGAGCAGTGCGAGCGACACGACGGATGTGTGCGCCCCGTTGAGCAGTCGCACCTTGCGCTCGCGATACGGTGCGATGTCCGGCGCGACGATGATTCCCTCGTCCGCGGCCGGGAAGCGCAGGCGATCGTGCAGCGCGTCGTCCCCCTCGATGGCGAACAGGCGATAGGGCTCGCACACCGTGAGCATCGCGTCGTCGTAGCCGAGCGCCGCGTCGAGCTCGCGCGCCTGATCGGCACGTGGCGCACCGGGGACGATGCGATCGACGAGCGTGTTGCAGAAGGGGACCGCGTCGAGCCAGCGCATGAAGTCCGGCTCGAGCATCCACCGCTCGCCGAGCGTGTGCACGATCCCCTTCAGCTTGACGCCGTTGTCCTCGATCAGCTCACAGGGGATGACCACCGGCGCCCGTGACGCATCGTACCGGAAGTGCCGCGCGCGATGATGCAGCACGCGCGCCAGCTTGGCGGGAAAGGAGCGCGGCGCCGCGCCATTCGCACCCGCAGCGGCGTCGCCCTCGTCGAGAACGATGCCGACCTCGGTGGTGTTCGAGAAGATCACCTCGAGCATCGGGCTCTCCGCGGTGCGGAGCACGTCGTCCCATTCGCTCGTTGCGGCGAGCGCACGACTCACCGATGAGATCACGCGACAGTCGCGCCGCGCTGCGCCGTCCACGAGCCCCTGCACGACGAGCGTGTACAAGCCGTCCTGATCGTTGAGCCGCCGGTCGCGTCCACTTCCCGTGGAGCCGACCATGACGACGCGGCCGTTGAATTGACCGCGCCGATTGGACTCGTCGATGAAAAAGTCGACGAAGCCGCGCAGCAACGCACCGGTGCCGAATTGGATGGCGCGCTCGGGAAGATCCATGACGTCCGGCGTCGGCATCTGCACGGCGCGGTCACGCAGCGCACCCGACGTCGCGAGTGCGCGGGTGAGCGTCGGTCGGGACGACGAGGCGCCCGACATCTAGAGCGTCACTCCTTCCTTCCAGATCGCGATCTCGCGGATCCCGTTCTGCTCGTTGTTGGTCTTCTTCTTTCCGCTCGCCACGTCGAGCACGTACTGGAACAACGAATCGGTGAGCTGGTCCATCGCGCTCGCGTCGTCGAGCAGCGTGCCGGCGTCGAAGTCGATCCAGTGCGGCTTCTTCTGCGCGATGGGGGAGTTGGAGGAGATCTTGATCGTCGGCGCGGGGAAGCCGAGTGGCGTACCCCGCCCCGTCGTGAAGAGCAAGGTCGTCGCACCACTCGCGACCATGGCTGTGGACGAAACGCCGTCGTTCCCCGGCGCCTCGAGCAGCGCGAGCCCCGGCGTCGTCACGCGTTCGCCGTACGTCAGCACCGACGTCACGAGCGCGTCGCCCCCCTTCTGGATCGCACCGAGCGATTTCTCCTCGAGCGTGGTGAGACCGCCGGCCTTGTTCCCCGGCGAGGGATTCTCGTAGACGGGCTGACCGTGGCGCAGGAAGTACTCCTTGAAGGAGTTCACCATGCTCACGACGTCCTCATACACCGTCTCGTTCGCCGCGCGATTCATCAGCACGCGCTCGGCACCGAACATCTCGGGGACCTCGGTGAGCAGGACCGTGCCGCCGAGGCTCGTGAGCCGGTCCGCAATGCGCCCGACGAGCGGGTTGGCCGTGATGCCGCTGAAGCCGTCGGAGCCGCCGCACTTGTGACCGAGCACGAGGTCGGACGCCGGCACGGTGGTGCGCCGCTCCTTCGACGCGCGCTCCACCAGCTCGCCGACCATCTGCAGGCCGATCTGCTTCTCGTCGAACACGTCCTGCGTGTTGAAGAAGCGAATCCGGCTTCGATCCACCGTGCCGGCGGCGTCGAGCAGTGCGTCGAGCTGGTTGTTCTCGCAGCCGAGTCCGAGCACGAGGACACCCGCCGCATTGGGATGACGCAGCAGCCCGGCGAGCAGCCGACGGGTGTGGCCGAGGTCGTCGCCCAGTTGGCTGCAGCCGTAGGGGTGCGAGAAGGCATACACACCGTCGAGCGCGCCGACGAACCGTTCATTCGCCGCGGTGGCGATCTGCTCGGCGGCCCAGTTCACGCAGCCGACCGTGTTGATGATCCAGATCTCGTTGCGTGTGCCGACGCCCCCAGTGTCGCGGCGGAATCCCTCCCACGTCGGCATCGTCGGCATCGCCGGCGGCGGCGCGGGTGCGCGGTGCGCCACCGGCTCGTAGGCGTAGGCGAGCGTTCCCTCGAGGCGCGTGGCGAGGTTGTGTGCGTGGACCCAGGCGCCCGTCTCGATCGTCGCGGTGGCGCGTCCGATCGGCCAGCCGTACTTGCGCACCGGATCGCCGGCGGCGATCGGGCGGAGGGCGACCTTGTGGCCGGCGGGGACGGTATCGCGGATCTCGATCTGCTGGCCGCCAACGCGGACGATGTCGCCCGGATGCAGCTCGTCGACGGCGACGGCGACGTCGTCGGTCGGGTGCACGCGCACGACGCGCCCGAGTGCGGAGGCCGTGGAGGCACCAACGGTAGCAGCGGGACCGTTCATGTCATCACCGTGCGACGGCGCGCGGGCGGGTCGCCGGCATCGTCAGATTTGTGATCGCGCGTCGGGCGAATAATGTTCCTGCAACGAACAAAAATGAGACACGCATACTACCGTCTCGGGTCGTGCGAGCGCAATATCGCCTGTACACGAAGAGGCAGGAAGAGCGCGAGGCCCGTTCACGTCGAGCGCGTGCCCCGGCATCGCGCCCCGACGACCACCACACCCGACAGGCTCATGTCACGGATCATCCTCGGCGTACTGGGATCGCTTGTGCTCGCGGGCTGTGCGAGCAGCACGAACGCGCGCGTGGGGACGACGACTCGGCCCGCGGACTCTGCGCAGACGCTCGCGCTCTGGGCAGGGCGCGCGCCGGGTGCGCTCGGGGACTCGGCCGACGATCGGCCGACCTTCACGCCCATGCTGCCCGACGCAGGGCGAGGGAATGGCGCTGCGGTGGTGATCTTCCCGGGTGGTGGATACCAGCACCTCTCGATGGACAAGGAGGGGTTCGCCGTGGCGCGGTGGCTCAACAGGGCCGGGGTGGCGGCGTTCGTCGTGAAGTACCGGCTCGGCCCACGGTACCATCATCCGGTCATGCTGGACGACGCGCAACGTGCCGTGCGGACGGTGCGTGCACGAGCCATACAGTGGGGCGTCGATCCGGCGCGCGTCGGTGTGCTCGGCTTTTCGGCGGGAGGACATCTCGCGTCGACTGCCGGGACGCACTTCGACGCCGGCAGCCCGACGGCCTCCGATCCGATCGACCGCGCCAGCTCGCGGCCGGACTTCATGATCCTGGTGTATCCGGTGATCACGATGACGGAGCCGTTCGTGCACCGCGGCTCGCGCGACAATCTCCTCGGCACGATGCCGAGTCGGGCGCTCGTCGAGCTGCTGTCGAACGAGCGGCAGGTGACGCGCGCCACGCCGCCGACGTTCATCGTGGCGTCGACCGACGATCGCACCGTGCCCGTCGAGAACTCGCTGCGGTTCTACGACGCGCTCGTGCGCGACTCGGTGCCGGTGGAGCTGCATGTGTTCGAGACGGGACGGCACGGCTTCGGGCTCGCCGCGGGCGACGCGGTCCTTTCGGTGTGGCCGGAGCTCGCGGAGGCCTGGATGCGGGGGCGCGGGCTGCTGGTACGCCGTGGCGCTCTCAACCCGCCAGCCTTGTCAGACCCCCTCACCGGTATCATGTTCTCGCACGGAACAAACGACAGCGCGCCTTAACCACGCCTCGTCCCCTTCCCTCCTGGCCGCTTCAGCGATGAGGAAGATCGATACCCGCAGCTTCGTCCGTGCCACACGGTCCACGCCGCGTGACATCAATCGCCGCATCGTGCTCAATCTGGTGCGCGATCACGAGCCGATCTCGCGCGCCGATCTCGCGCGCCGTCTGGCCGTCGGCCGCGGGATGGTCACGTCGCTCGTTACCGAGCTGATCGCCGACGGCTCGCTGTACGAGGGCGCGACGATCGACGCACCGCGCGGGCGGCGGCCACAGATGCTGTACGTGCGCACGCACGACCGGCTCGTCGTCGCCGTGGACGTGCGATTCAGCAAGACGTACTGCATGCTGACCGATTTCTCGGGGACGCCGATCATGCTCGAGACCTTCGACACGACGGTGGATCCCGATGCGCTCGTCACGAACATCGTGCGCCATGTGCGCAAGCTGCTGCGCACCAGCGGCGCGAAGGGGAAATGTGAGGGGCTCGGACTCGTCGTCCCCGGAATGGTGGACGACGAGACGGGCACGGTGCTCAACGCACCCCAGCTCGGTTGGCGCAACGTGGACGTGCGCGACCAACTGGCCGAGGCGCTCGGGCTGCCGGTGCACGTGGAGAACGCGCCGATCGCATGCGCGCTCGCGCAGATGTGGCTGGGCCGGCGCGGCACGGACGCGCCGACGAACTTCGTGTACGTCACCGTGTCGGACGGCGTCGGCGCGGGGGTCGTCGTGAATGGTCAGGTGGTGCGCGGCGAGACGAACACGGCGGGGGAATTCGGGCACGTGCCGCTCAGCATGGACGGGCCGGAGTGTCTCTGCGGCTCGCACGGCTGCCTCGAGGCGTACACGTCCAACCTGGCGACGTTGACGCGCTACCTCGGCAAGGACTTCACCCCGGCGACGGCACGCGAGCTCATTCGCTCGAGCGGGTTGTCCATCGTGGATGTGATCGCGCGTGCCCGCAGTGGTGAAGCACGGGCGGTGGAGGCGCTGCAGACGACGGCGCGCTATCTCGGCGCGGGGCTCGCCGTGATCATCAACACGCTCTGTCCGGCGCAGATCTTCGTGGGCGGCGAGATCGCGGACGCATGGGATCAGCTCCTGCCGACGATCCGGCGGATGATCGCATCGCGCGTCCTCACGGAGGGCGCTGCGGGAACGCCGATTGTCGCCGAGGCGGCGAGTAGCTTCCCGCGGTTGAGAGGTGGGACGGCTCTCGTCGCTGCACCACTCTTTGCTGCACCGCGCATCGCTTAGGGCAGACCCCCCCGGGTTTCCCAGCTAAGGCTCGCCGAGTCCCTCCCACAATCCCTGGAGGTACATCGCGCCCAGGGCCCGATCGTGCAGCCCATAGCCGGGGCGGCCGTGCTCGCCCCAGATCATGCGGCCATGGTCGGGACGCATCGGGCCTGTGAAGCCGGTGTCGCGCAGCGCCATCAGCACGTCCCGCATCGGCACGTCGCCGAAGCGGGACGGGTGCGGTGACTCGTGAAACTGCTTCGTGCCGGTGATGGCCACGTTGCGACAGTGCGCGAAGTGAATGCGGCCGCGCGACCCGATCGATCGCACGATCGCGGGGAGCTCATTTGCCGGATCGGCGCCGAGCGAGCCGGTGCAGAACGTCACGCCATTCGCTGGCGAGTCGACGAGGTCGATCAGCCGCTCGAAGGCGGCACCGTCGGTGATGATTCGCGGCAGCCCGAAGATCGACCAGGGTGGATCGTCGGGGTGAATGGCCATGCGCACGCCGGCGCGCTCGGCCTCCGGCGCGACGCGCTCGAGGAAGTACGCGAGGTTTTCCCACAGCCGCTCCTCGTTCACTTGGCGATACGCGGCGAGGAGCGCCCGGAGCGCCTTCGCGTCGTACGCCGTCGCCCATCCGGGGAGATCTCCCGTGCCGCGCGAGAGATCGATGCGCGAGAGGGCCTGCTCGTCGTACGCGAGTGCGGTCGATCCGTCGGGGAGGCGCATCGCGAGATCGGTGCGCGTCCAATCGAAGATCGGCATGAAATTGTAGCACAGCACGGGCACCCCGAGCTCGCCCATCGCTCGCACGCTCGCGCAGTAGTGATCGATCAGGCGATCGCGCGTCGGGCGGCCGAGCTTGATGTCCTCGTGCACCGGAATGCTCTCGACGACGGCGAAGTCGAGTCCCGCGGCGTCGATCGTGTCGCCGAGCTTCTGGAGCGACGCCTTCGGCCAGGCATCGCCCACCTTCACGTCGTAGAGGGCGCTCACCACGCCTTCGACGCCCGGAATCTGTCGGATGTACTGGAGCGGGATGGGGTCGTCCGCGCCGTACCAACGAAAGGTCATCTGCATCGTCGAGGTACCTTCGGCGTGCGCGCTATGCGGCCTTGCCGGCGTCGACGTCGATCGGGTCGAGCCGCGGGACGAGGAGCTGGATGATCAGCCACGCCGTGACGTACGCGAGCGCGCAGAAGACGAACACAGGCCGGTAGTCGTTGTGATTGGCCTCGAGGATCTGGCCGGTGAGCCGCTGGAAGACGAAACCCGTCGCCGCGCCGGCGAAGCCGCCGATGCCGACGACAGAGCCCACGGCGCGCCGCGGGAACATGTCGCTGCTCAGCGTATAGATGTTCGCCGACCACCACTGGTGCGCCGCAGCGGCGAGGCTGACGATCCCGACGGCGACCCACAGCCCCTCCACGCGTGGTGCGAACATCGTCGGCACGATGAGCAGCGCGGGAATGAGCAGCGCCATCTTGCGCGCGCGATTCAGCGACCAGCCGCGACGCATGAGCGGCGCCGACAGCCAACCGCCGGCCACCGAGCCGACGTCGGCGACGAGATAGATCACGACGAGCGGCGCCGCGAGCCCGGCGAGCTTGATGCCGTACTTCGCATCGAGGAACTTCGGCAGCCAGAACAGATAGAACCACCAAACCGGATCGGTGAGCCCCTTCCCCACGACCAGCGCCCACGTCTGCCGATAGCCGAGCAGTCGCATCCACGGGATATCGGCGGCGGGAGGCTCGCCCGTCATCGGGCGCCCGTTCACCGAGCGCGGCTCGGCGGGAGAGCGGTACAGCAGCTGCCAGAACATCAGCCAGATGAACCCGAGCGACCCGGTGATGATGAACGCGGCGCGCCAACCGTACTTCAACGTGATCCATGGCACGACGAGCGGCGTGATGATCGCGCCGACGTTGGTGCCCGCATTGAAGATTCCCGTCGCGAACGCGCGTTCGCGCGGGGGGAACCACTCGGCCACGGTCTTGATCGAGCCGGGGAAGTTGGCCGACTCACCGATGCCGAGCGCAAAGCGCGCCGCGCTGAATCCCGCTGCCGTGCGGGCGAAGGCGTGCCCGATCGCGGCGACACTCCACGTGACGATTGCGCCGGTGAAGCCGAGCTTCACGCCGAACCGGTCCATCATGCGTCCGGCGAATAGAAAGCCGAGCGCGTAGGCGAGCGTGAACCAGCTCACGATCGCGCCGTAGTCGGTCTCGGTCCAGCCCAGCTCGTGCTGGAGCGTCGGCGCGAGGATGCCGAGCACCTGCCGGTCGACGTAGTTGATCGTCGTGGCAAAGAAGAGCAGTGCGCAGATCGTCCAGCGGTATGGAGAGACACTCGCCTCTTCCATCGGCGCCGGATCGACCGCCGCAGCGGGATATGCGTTCATGCGTTCTCCAACAATGGGGTGTCCCGGGCCGCCGCCGGCGCGGGAGTGTCGAGCTTGTACGTCTCCCGCGGGAGGTCGTACGCCAGCGCACGCGCCATCTCGCGCGCCGCGCCAAGAGTCACGATGTGTCGCGCGACGAGACCGCCGAGGAAGTTGGCGTCCATGCGCCGCGCGAGATCGTGGCGCGCCGGGATCGAGCAGAAGGCGCGCGTGTCGTCGTTGAAGCCGGCCGTGTTGTAGATCCCCGCTGTCTCCGTCGTCTGCTCGCGGAAGCGGCGCATCCCCTCGATCGAGTCGTGAAACCACCATGGTGGTCCCAATCGCAGCGCCGGATAGTGGCCGGCGAGCGGCGCGAGCTCACGCGCGTACGTGGATTCGTCGAGGGTGAACAGGACGAGCGTGAAACGCGGCTCGCTGCCGTACGCGTTGAGGAGCGGCCGGAGATTGCGCGTGAACTCGCCGGCGATCGGGATGTCGGCGCCCTTGTCCGGACCGAATCGCTCGAAGACGACGTGGTCGTGATCGCGCAGCGAGCCGGGGTGGAGCTGCATCACCAGGCCGTCCTCGATCGACATGCGCGCCATCTCCATCAGCATGTGCGCCTCGAAGCGCGCCTGATCCGCCGCCGTGGCCTCGCCGCGCGCGGCGCGCTGCAAGAGAGCGTCCGCGTCGGCGTCGGCGAGGCGCTCGGTGCGCGGCTCGAGCACGGCGTGATCGGTGGCCGTGCCTCCCATCTCCTTGAAGTGCGCGCGGCGTGCCTGAAGGGCCTCGGCGAACGTGGCGTAGTCCTTCACCGGTGCGCCATGCGCCTGCTCGAGCGCCCGCAACTCCGCCCGCCACTCCGGCGCCGCGATGCGGAACAGTGCATCGGGACGGAAGGTGGGGAGCACGCGCCCAGGCCAGCCGGACTCGCGGATCGCACGATGGTGCGCGAGGGTGTCCGTCGCCCTGTCGGTCGTGACGAGCACTTCGATGTTGAAGCGATCGAACAGCGCGCGGGGGAGAAACTCGCGCGTGCGGAGCTTCGCGTCGATCTCGTCGTAGATGCGCTGTGCCGTCTCGCCGCCGAGCTCCCACTCGATGCCGAACACCTCGGCGAGCTCGTGATCGAGCCATGCGCCGGTGGGCGTGCCCCGAAACAGGTAATAATGCTCGGCGAAGAGCTGCCAGATCTTCCGCGGACTGCGCTCCACCGGCGTGCCGTCGCGCGTCGGGACCCCGAGCGACTCGAGCGGCACGCCCCGCGAGTACAGCATACGGAAGATGTAGTGATCCGGGATGATGAGCAGCGCCGTCGGCTCGGGGAACGGCGCGTTCTCCGCGAGCAGCCTCGGATCGACGTGCCCGTGCGGACAGATCAGAGGCAGGTCGCGAATGTCCTCGTAGACGGCGCGCGCCGCGCGGCGGATCGACGGGTCGGGATCGAAGAACCGATCCTCGTGCAGGACGAGGCGCTCGGCGGCGCGGCGGGAAGTCACGGGCATGTGGTGCGCGTCGTCATCAGAGTGTCGGCACCCAGCCGGGCTGATAGGTGCGGCCCCACAGCTTCTCCGCCGCTGCGTCGTGGACGAGATGTCCGTCGCGCGGGCTGGTGTGCAGGTCGTGCCCCGTGCGATACGCGATGTTGCCGAGGTGGCAGAGCAGCACGCTCTTGTGCCCTTCCTCGATCGGCGCATTGAGCTTGGCGCCGGTGCGCACGCCGGCGATGAAGTTGGCGATGTGCAGCTCGCTGAGGTGGTCGTTGGAGCGGGTGTCGATGCCGGAGCCCTGCTCGTCGCCCTTGTTCTCCTTCACCACCTTGTTCTTCATGTCGTACAACGTGTAGCCATTGCGGTCCATGACGATCGTGCCCTCGGTGCCGTGGATGCTCGAGCCGCGCCCGCTCCGCTCGGCAGCGAAGCCGTTGCAGCTCTGGCCGTTCCACTCGATCGCCTTGTCGCCCTCGAACTCGAACCCGACGACCTGTGTATCGGGGAACTCCCAGTCGTCCTTGAAGTGGTAGCGGCCACCGGTCGACGTGACCTTCGTCGGATAATCCACGCCGAGCGCCCAGCGGCAGACGTCGATCTCGTGCGTGCCGTTGTTGCAGACCTCACCGGTGCCCCAACGCGTGAACCAGTGCCAGTTGTAGTGGATCACGTTGTCGCGGTAGGGCGTGCGTGGCGCGGGGCCCTGCCACAGCTCGTAGTCGAGTCCTGCGGGAACGGGCACCACCTTACCGCGCCCGATCGACCCGCGCGTGTTGGCGTACCACGCGCGCGCGAAGTATGCGCGTCCGATCGCACCCTGACGGATCGCGTCGATCGCCTCGACGGAGCGCGGGCCCGAGCGCTGCTGATTCCCCATCTGCACCACCTTGCCGTACTTCTTCTGCGCGGCGACGAGCAGCTCGCCTTCGTGCGCGTTGTGGCCGCAGGGCTTCTCGACGTACACGTGCTTCCCCGCCTTGAGGGCGAGGATCGCCATCGGCGTGTGCCAGTGATCCGGCGTCGCGATCGTGATCGCGTCGACCGATTTGTCCTCGAGCGCACGACGGAAGTCCTTGATGGCTCTCGGCGTCTTGCTCTGCACCTTCGACGCGGCGGACATGCCTTTCGCCAACGCCGCGTCGTCGACGTCGCACACGTATGCGATCTCGGAGTTCGCCGCGCTGCCGAACCCCTGCACGTGCACGAGTCCGCGCCCGTTGGTGCCCACCACGGCGACGACGAGCTTCTCGTTCGGCGAGGTGGCCGCGCCCCAGACGGGCGATACGCGACCTGCCATCCACGCGCCCACGCCGGCGGCGGATGCGGCCTTCAGGAATGCGCGACGATCCAGATCGTTCGATGCCATGGTGGGATCACTCGGTGGTCGGTGGGTGGTCGGGCGAACGCGCGCCGCTCAGCGATGCAGCTCGCGAACCTTGATGTCGCGGAAGTACACTTCGTCGCCGTGATCCTGCAGCACGATGTGGCCGGCACGGCGCACGGCGAACCAGGGGATCGACGCGTACTTGCTCCTGGCCAACGCGGCGTTCATCGCCGGCGAGCCGAGCTCGTACTCGACGATCTTGCGGCCGTTGAGCCAGTGCTCACCGTGATTGCCGTCGAACACGATCACGGAGTGATTCCACTCTCCCACCGGCTTGATCGGCTTGTCGGCCGGCGGCGCGATGAGATCGTACAGCGCACCGGCGCGATGCGTGGGCAGCTTGCCGTCCGAGTGCCGATCGTCGTCGAGCATCTGGTACTCGAACCCCTTCGCGGCGTGCGGCGGCGCCATGGCCGTCGACAGCTCCTCCGAGACGTTGTACTTCACGCCGCTGTTGCCCCCTGGGGTGATCCTCCAATCCCACGCCAGCTCGAAATCGCGGAAGGTGGCCTCGGTCATCAGGTCACCCCCTTCCTTCGGCTGCCCGTCCGCCTGCACCGGCACCTTGCCGCTCGCGATCTTCTTGATCGCACCGTTCTCGATCGTCCAGTGCGCGGTCGGCACGTTGGGGTAGCCGAGACCGCGCCAGCCATCAAAGGTCTGGCCATCGAAGAGCAGCTTCCATCCGGCGGCACGCTCGGCAGCGGTGAGCCGATTCGGTGCCGCACCATTGCCGTCCGCGGCGGACGCGGACTCCAGCGACCTGGCGCAACCGCCCGAGGTGACGAGCATGGCGCCGGTCGAGAGCACGGCCAGCACACGGAGATGACGGCGAAGTGGTGTGAGAGACATCGTTGAGTCGGCTGCGTGAGGGGAGTGAGGGGCGGGATGGATCACCGGTGGCACCGGCACGCTGACTACGTGAGCGACGCCACCGGTGTTGTTCGTTCAATAGCCCGGGTTCTGCGTGAGGTTGGGGTTGAGAATTCGCTCGGGACCGGGGATCGGATACCGCATCCGGAACTCGCTCAGGTCGCCGCGCGTGGCAGTCTCCGGATCGTGCTGGGCCATCGTCGTCTTCCAGTAGCCCGGCGTGATGGAGTTGCGGCGCACCTGATCGAACCAGCGCTTGCCCTCGTGCGCCATCTCCCAGTTGCGCTCCTGGTAGACGGCATCGCGCACGGAGGCGACGTCGAGCCCTTCGCCGGCCACCGTGCCGTAGTCGTGCGGCTCGGGAAGCGGGGTCCCGCTGCCCTTCCGCGCACGCGCGCGCAACTGGTTTATGACGTTGACGGCGACGAGCGGATTCCCGAGCTCGTTCTGGGCCTCGGCATAGATCAGCAGCGCTTCCGCGTACCGGTAGTACGGGAAGTCCACGTCGCTCGGGCCGCCGATCCCGCGATTCGTCGGCCGGAACTTGTTCAGGTTCGGCCACTTGAACACGATGCAGCCGATGCTCGCGCTGGCGCTGCACCCGCCGAGCCGATACGTGATCTGCTTGCGATAGTCGCAGCCCTTGATCTTCGTCGTGTCGGCGATGCGCCCGCTGGCGTTGAAGGCGAGCGTATCGGGCGACGTGCACAGATAGCTGTTGTACTGCCACCGCGTCGGCTGGCCGACGACCTCGCATCCGCCCGCCTGATTGAAGCCGAGCTCGCGCGGGAGCCAGTTGCAGTTCGGATCGGTGCTCGAGCGACCATCGACGCCGGAGGACTCCTGCATCCAGATGACCTCCTTGTTCCCCTTGTTCGCCGGGAGATACTGCGCGAGGTAGTCGTCCATCAGCCCCCAGCGCGGGTTGTCGATCACCTTCTTCGCCCACGTGGACGCCTGCGTCCACTCGCTCTTCTTCAGGAAGCTCGACCGCCACTGATACACGTCGGCGAGCATGATCTCGGCCGCCGCCTTGCTCGCGCGTCCGAGCTGCGTGGGTGCGTCGGGCAGGTCGGCCTCGGCGTCGGTCAGATCCTTGATGATCTGCTGGTGCACCTGCTCGACCGGCGCGCGCGACACGGTGGCCGCGTTCGCGTGATCGGCGAGCGTGAGGAGCAGAGGAACGTCGTCGTAGCCCTTGGTGAGCAGCAGGTAGGCGTACGCACGCGTGAACTTCGCCTCGGCCACGAGCTGCTTCTGGTACTTCGTGTCGGTGAAGGTGACCTTCGGCGCGTTCTCGAGGACGAGGTTCGCACGAAAGATCGCGGTGTACAGGCCGTTCCACGGGTTCACCATGCTGCCGTCCATCGGCGTCCAGAGGAACAGGCCGGGATGGTACGTCCCGAAGTTCGGCTCGTCCGGATTGATGCGCACCATGTCCGAGCCCATCTCCACGTCCCAGAGCAGCCAGCGGCGCCAGACATCGGACTGGGTGAACGGCTGATAGGTCGCGAGCGTGGCCGCCTCGATGTCGGCCGGCGTGCGGTAATAGTTGTCCGTCGTGAGGAAGTTCTTCGGCGTTTCGGTGAGCATGTCGCGGCATCCTGCCAGCGCAACGGTCAGCGCGAGGATGGCGACACGAAGTCTGTTCGTCATGAGTGTAGAGAGTCTCCGGGAAGCCGGACGCATGGCGCGGTCATCGTGATCCGCGCGCTGCGTCGCGGCGAATCAGAAGGTGACATGGAGTCCGGTGTTCCAACTGCGCGCGCGCGGGTACGCACCGACGTCGACGCCCGGCAGGCGAGGATCGCCGCCGATGCCGTTGACTTCGGGGTCGAAGCCCGTGTAGCGCGTGATGACGAACAGGTTCTGCCCCGTCACGTAGAGACGGGCCGTCTCGACCGGCACGAAGCCGAGCCTCGGAAGCTGGTAGCCGACGGTGAAACTCTGGAGGCGAATGAACGACCCGTCCTCGATCATCGGGCTGTACAGCCAGCGCGGCCGCGCGTTGTTCGCGCGCGGGATGTCGGAGCCGGTGTTCGTCGGCGTCCAGCGGTTGAGCACTCGATCGCTCTCGTTGAGGAACGCCGTCGCGAGCTCGGTCCACGTCCGGCCGATGTTCGCCACCTTGTTCCCCTGCGAGAAGTTGATGAAGGCATCGAAGGTGAACGGGCCGGCGTTGATGCTGTTGGAGAGTCCGCCGTAGAACTTGGGCTCGGCCGTCCCGAGGATGACGCGATCGTTCTGATCGATCTTCCCGTCGCCGTTCGCGTCGAACACGTTGTACTCGCCCGGCACGCAATCGATGCCGGGGCGCGGCGTGGCGAGCGGACACACGTCACCCTGCTGGAAGATGCCGTTGACCTGGAAGCCGTAGAATGATCCCAGCGGCTGTCCGACCTGCACGATATGGCTGCTCATGTTGCCGATGAAGAACCCATACCGGCTCGTGCCAGGATCGATGAAGTTACTGCCGCCCAGGTCGAGCACCTTGTTGCGGTTTGCCGACAGGTTCAGCGTGCTGCGCCACCCGAAGCGCTCGGATTCGGTATTGACCGTCGTGATGGACAGCTCCACACCGCGGTTCATCACCGAGCCTACGTTCTGGAGCTGCGAGGCGTACCCCGAGATGCGGGGGAGCGGCACGTCGAGCAGCAGATCGTGCGTGCGCGACTGATACGCGTCGAGCGTGACGAGCACCCGGTTGTTCACGAAGCCGGCGTCGATACCGGCGTTGATCTGATTCTGCGTCTCCCATTTCAGGTTCGGGTTCGCTGCACCGCCCGAGGGGGCGAGCGCCACCGCCTCGTTGTTCTTGCCGACGGGGACGAACACGGTCGCGAGGCGAGCGAGTGACTGATATTCGTTGATCGCCTGATTGCCGGTCACCCCATAGCTCAGCCGGAACTTCAGGTCGCTGAACAGCGACTGGCCCTTCATGAAGGGCTCGTCGATGGCGCGCCACGCAAACGCCGCCGATGGAAAGAACGCCCACTTGTTGTTGACGGCGAAGCGCGAGCTGCCGTCGCGACGGCCCGTCACCGTGAAGAGATACTTGTCGCGGATGTTGTACGTCGCGCGGCCGAAGTAGGAGAGGATGGTCCAGTCCACGGCGTTGGTACCGATGCCCGACCGCGTCTTCCCGGCGCCGAGGTTGTTGAAGGCGAACGCGTCGTTCGGGAAGGTCTGCGCCTCGGAGTACTGGTCCTCGAAGTTCGAGCGCTGGATCGAGAAGCCGCCGAGCAGACCGAGGTCGTTGCCGCGCAGCGTGCGGTGATAGTCCACCGTGTTCTCGTTCGTCAGCTCGACGCCCTGATTCGAGTAGACGCTGGCCCACCCCTGGAACGGCGCACCGGCGGGACTCGTGCTCGGCCGGTATTCAGGCGTGCGCTCGGCGGAGAAGTTGGTGCCGAGCGTCGAGCGCAGACGGAGGGCATCGGTGATGGCGTACTCGCCGAAGGCCGATCCGAGGAGGCGCGCCACGCGCCGCGGATTCTGGATCTGGAGCGCGTTGGCGAGCGGGTTGTCGAGCTGCTCGCCGAGCGTCGCCTTGAGATTCCACGCGCCGGCGTCGTTCTGCGGCGCGATGGTCGGATCGAAGTTGATCGCGGCGAGGATGCCGTTCGCTCCGGCGCCGATGCCGCCGTTCTCGGTGCGGTTGAGCCCCTGCTCGGAGCGCGTGAGGCTGAGGTTGGTGCCGATACGGAAGCGGCGACTCACCTCGCGATCGAGATTGACACGCGCGCCGTACCGGCTGAAATCCGAGTTGACGAGGATGCCACGCTGGAGGAGGGTGTTGCCCGAGACGAGATAGCGGGTCTTCTCGTCGCCGCCGCTGAAGGTGACGGCGTGGCTCTGCTGGGGTGCCGAGCGCAGCATCATCGACGGATAATCGTACGACGGCGCGGCGGCGATCTGCGCATCCGTGTACGGTGCGGCACGGCCGGCGTTGACGTACGCCTCGTTGCGGAGCTGCATGTACTGCGGGCCGTTGAGCGCGCCGAGCCGCTTGCTGATCGTCTGCGTGCCGAAGCTCGTCTCGACGGATGTCTGGCTCCCGCTGCGTGCGCCGTGCTTGGTGGTGACCATGACCACGCCGTTCGCTCCGCGCGCGCCGTAGATCGCCGTCGCCGAGGCATCCTTCAGAATGTCGATCGACTCGATCTCACTCGGATCGATCGAGTTGAGCGGATTGAACGTCGGATCGGCCGACCGCGTCCCCTGTGCGGCGGGAATGCCGTCGATCACGTACAACGGCTCGCTGTTCGCCGTGATCGAGTTGGTGCCGCGCACGCGAACGCTGGCGCCAGCACCGGGCACGCCACTGTTCGTCGTGACCTGTACGCCCGCGGCCTTGCCCTGCAACGCGTTGGACAACGCAGACGTCGGCGCGGCCTTGAGCGTCATCTCCTCGCCACTCACGGACGCGATGGCGCCGGTGAGCTCGCGCCGGCTACTCGTCCCGTAGCCCGTGACGACCACCTGATCGAGCGACTGCGCCTGCTGCACGAGCACGAAGTCCACCGTCACGGAGCCGCCGTCCGTCACGGCGACGGGCGCGGAGAGCCGCGGCGCATAGCCCAGCATGGATGCACGAACGCGGTGCGTGCCCGATGGAACGACGATCACGTACCGGCCATCGGCGCGCGTCGCGGCGCCGAGCCGCGTCCCCTCGACGACGACACGCGCGCCCTCGAGGGGACGTCCTTCACTGCTCGTGATGACGCCGGTGATCCGACCCTGCGGCGACTGTGCAACTACCGTCTGTGTCAGTGTGAATGCCAACAGTGACCCTGCGTAAAGCCAACGCATCGTACTGGCCTCCAGGAGGTGGGTCCGGGATTCTGCGAACGGGGAAACGAACCTGCGGCTACTCGATGTGGTCAGGCGCGCAGCAGACGCGCGAGGTGATCGTGGCTGGCCCGGATGCTCGCCAGTGCATCCGCGGGTTGGTCGTGCTCGACGAAGGCGTAGCGGAGCCCGGCCGAGCCGGCGAGGTGGAAGAGGCGGCTGAAGTCGATGACTCCCTTGCCGACGTCGGTCATCGTACGCTCCGGCGCAGCGGTGCCGTCCTTCACGTGCATGAGCGCGAAGCGGCCCGGGAAGCGCTCGAAGTAGCGCACGGGATCGTAGCCCGCCTTGTACGCCCAGTACGCGTCGAGCTCGAAGGAGACGAGCGCGGGATCGGTCTTCGTCAGCAGCGTCTCGTACGCGGGGGTGCTGCCGCCGTAGGTCTCGAACTCGAAGTTGTGGTTGTGGTAGGCGAAGCGCAGCCCCGCCGCGCGCGCCTGCTCACCGATCCTGTTGAAGCGGTCGGCGAGTGCGTCGTACGCCGCGAGCGAGTTGTGGAGCGACCCTGGCGTCGATGGCAGCACGACGAACTCCTGCCCGAGCGTCTTCGCGCCGTCGAAGAGCGCCGGGCCGTTCTTCTCGAGCTGGTCGAGGGAGTAATGTCCGGACGACGTGCGCAGCCCGACGCGATCGAGCATCGCGCGGAATGCGGCCGGCGTCAGATTGTAGAACCCCGCCGTCTCCACGACCGGATAGCCCGCCGCCCGCACCTGCTCCAGCGTGCCCTCGAGATTCTGCTGCATGAGCTGCCGCACCGTGTAGAGCTGGAGGCCGACGTTCGAGAGCGCGAACGTCTCGCCGGGCGCGCCCACGGCGTTGCCGCGCGCGCACCCGATGCCGCCCCACGCCAGCGTGACTCCGGCGGCGCCGGTGAGCTTGAGAAAGTCGCGCCGATTCATCATCAGAGATTCCTCGCCTTGAGTTGGCGGACGGCGTGATCGCACGCACGGGCCGTGAGCGCCATGTAGGTGATCGATGGGTTCACGCACGACGCGCTCGCCATGCACGAACCGTCGGTGACGAACAGGTTCGGGACGTCGTGGGCCTGATTCCACTCGTTCAGCACCGACGTCTTCGGATCGCGCCCCATGCGCGCCGTTCCCATCTCGTGGATGGCGAGCCCGGGCTCGGCACCGAGACCGCTCTCCTTGTGGTTGTCGTAGGTGCGGATGTCCTTGCAGCCCCCGGCCTCCAGCATCTCGGCCGCCGAGACGCGGATGTCCTTGCGCATCGCGAGCTCGTTCGGCCCCCAGCTACAGTCGATGCGCGGAATCGGAATTCCGTACTCGTCGGTCTGGTCCGAGAGTGTGACGACGTTCTCGTAGCGGGGAAGCGTTTCGGCAAACCCGCCCAGGCCGACGTTCCATCGGCCGGGCTCGTGCAGACGACGCTTGAGCTCGACACCGAACCCGGCCGCCGAGCCGCCGCGTCCCCACCCGTCGCGACCGGCGCCCCCCTGATAGCCGAAGCCGCGGACGTAGTCCGCTCGCGCCGAGGCCGCGTCGCCGAGGTTGCGGAAGCGCGGAACGTAGATGCCGTTCGGGCGGTTGCCCTGATAGTAGCGATCGTCCAGTCCCTCCAGCCGTCCCGATGCACCGACCTGGAAGTGGTGGTCCATCAGGTAGTGGCCCAGCACGCCGCTCGAGTTGGCGATCCCGTTCGGGAACTCTGTCGACTTCGAGTTGAGCAGGATGCGCGTGCTGCCGATCGTGGACGCGCAGAGGAAGACGACGCGCGCACGGTACTCGCGCATCACGTTGGTGCGCGTGTCGATCACGCGCACGGCGGAGACGCGATTGCGCTTCGGGTCGTACACGAGCGAGTGCACGATCGAGTCTGGCATCACCGTGAGTCGTCCGGTGGCCTGCGCGTACGGGAGCGTCGACGACTGTGTCGAGAAGTAGGAGCCGGTGGAGCAGCCGCGCTCGCACGGCCCACAATAGTGACACGCCGCGCGGCCCTTGTGATCCTTCGTGAGGATCGCCACGCGGCCGATCGTCACGTGCCGCCCCGGAATCCTTCGCTCGACGTTGCGGCGGACCTGCTTCTCCGCTGCGTTCATCTCCATCGGTGGGAGGAACTCACCGTCGGGGAGCTGCGGGAGGCCGAGCCGTTCGCCGCTCACGCCGATGTGCCGCTCGACGTAGCCGTACCAGGGAGCGATGTCCTTGTAGCGAATCGGCCAGTCGACGCCGTTGCCGTCGCGGAGATTCGCCTCGAAATCCAGATCGCTCCAGCGGTAAACCTGCCGTCCCCAGATGAGCGACTTGCCCCCGACCTGGTTCCCCTGAATCCAGGTGAAAGGCTTGACCTCCTCGTAGGGCTGCTCGCGGTCGTTCACGAAGAAATGCTTCGTGGTCTCGCGGAACTGGCCGGTGCGCGCCTGGACCTGCTGCTCGTCCGTCCCCTGCTTGTCCGGGCTCAGGCGGGCGTTCCGCAGCGGCATCTCCCAATTCGTCTTGTGCTCGGTCACGTAGTCGCGCCCATGCACGACGTTGCGCCCGCGCTCGATCATCAGCGTGCGCAGCCCCTTCTCCGTCAGCTCCTTCGCGGCCCAGCCCCCGGTGATCCCGCTGCCGATGACGATCGCGTCGTACTCGCGCTCGAGGACACTCATGTATGACTCCTGAACAAAGTGCTCATGCCCATGCCTTCCCGATGCTGGCGTAGGTCAGATCGCCGCGGTACGCGCCCATCGGCGTCACGTGCAGCTCTTTCGTGGCGCCGATCTCGGAGGTGTAGTAACCGAGGAGCGTGAGCTCCTTCATGCGGCGAAAGAACCAACCGGTCAGCTGCTCGCGCCGCACTTCCTCCGGGATCCCGTCCACCGCGGCTGACGGGGGCTGCACCGAGCCAACGGTCGCGCTCCCGGGGCGCGAGAGCGAGTCGCGCATCTTCCGCGTCTCGGAACTCTGTGGCTCCGCCTTCGCCAACACCTCCTTCGGTCGATACGCCTCGCCGTCGAGCGTGGTGAGGAGCTGCACCTGCTGCGTTGCCGACGCGCGCAGAAAGGGCACGCCGTGGTCGTGCATGGCGCGCACGTTCACGCCGCGCAGTCCGGTGAGAAAGCGATCGCGCTCCGCGGTGCCGTAGTAATCGGTGAGCAGCACGTCGGCGAACCGATGCACGCCGGCGGCGCGCGCGCCCGGCGTGTCGGTCGTCGGGATGATGTGTTCGGCGATCGTCGCGACCATCTCGAGCTCCTGGGACGACAGCGTGCGTGGCTTCCAGCCCGGCGCAGCCGCCCAGGCGGCGCGCTCCGCGCCGGCGAGGCTCGATGCCGCGAGCGTTCCACCCAGAATCAGCGCCGTCCGAGCGATCGCCTCGCGTCGGGTGATCTTGCTGCTCTCACTCATGCCATACCTCGTGACGCAGAGTAGTGAAGACTGAACAACGGTCGGGGGGCGCGCATCAGGCGACCGCGCCCACGGGGCGGAGTGACGACTCGCGCACCACGAGCTCCGCGGAGAACGTGTGATGCACCGACTGGTGCTTGCCGCCGAGCGCGAGCTGCTCCTCGAGCAATCGCGCCGCCGCATCACCCAGCTCGTTCATCGGCATCGCCATCGTCGTCAGCCCAGGGACCATGAGCCCCGTCATCGGCACGTTGTCGAAGCCGACGAGCGCGATGTCCTCGGGCACGCGGAGGTGCGCTTCGCGAACGGCGCTCATCGCGCCGAGCGCCATCATGTCGTTGGCGGCGAAGACCGCGTCCGGACGACGGTGGAGCGCCAGCAGCCGCCGCATGGCGACGCGGCCGCTCTCATAGCGGAAATTGCCCTCGACGACCAGATCCGAGTCGATGACGCGCCTCGATGCGGCGAGGGCGCGGCAGTATCCGTCATAGCGCTGCGCACGACCATACGTCGCGCTGCCCGGGCCGATGGTCGGACCAGCGATCATGGCAATGCGTTCGCAGCCGCGCTCCACGAGGTGGCGCGTCGCCGTGTAGGCCCCGAGCTCGGAGTCGACGAGCAGGCAGCTCACCTGCGGCAGATGATACTCGCGCTCGATCGCGATGACCGGCACGCGCGCGCGATGCTTCATGAAGGCGTGGAGCGCCGTCTCGGGGACGCTGTCGCCGATGATGACCAGGCCGACGATCTGCCCTTCCACGAGCATGCGGAGGTTCGCCTCGCCGAGGTCGTGGCGGTGGTCGGAGTCGCAGAGGGAGAGGGCACGTCCGGCGGCGTGGACGGCGTGGCTGAGACTGCGGACGATCTGGGTGAAGAACGGGTTGGTCAGGTCCGAGACGATCACGCCGACCGCGTGTCCCTCGCGTCGCTTGAGTCCACGCGCGAACTGATTCGGATGGTAGCCCATCTCGGTGACGGCGCGTTGGACGCGCGTGCGCGTCTTGTCCGAGACCCACTCGGCGCCGTTGACGACGGCGGAGACGGTCGCGGTGGAGACCTTGCAGCGCTTGGCGATGTCGTGGAGGGTGACGTGACGCATGCGCAGACCAGGGAGGAGACGCCGGCGAGGCCGGGCGAGAGTGGGGACGACTCTAGCTTTAGCGTTTAATCGTGTCAACACGGCGGTCAGGCGCGCGCGCCGCACCCTCACATAGCGCTTCGCACGCGTTCGTCTTCCACTCCACCGGACATCCGGCGGCGGCGGTCCCTCCGGTCGATGCGTCGCGTCCAGCGCGGATGTTCGAGCTGCGGACCAACGAGGCGCGCAGCGCGGCCGCGCTCGAGCGCAAGGTCGCGATGTTCAACGAGCAGGAGATCACCCTGTTCCGTGAGATCGGCATGGCGCCGGTGTTCGTCGGCGAGCGCGCGTCCGCCGTTCAGTACGAGCTCCATCCCGCATAGTACGGCTCCACGTCCTGCGTCGCCGTGGGGCCGGTCATGATCAGGATCTGGTGCCGGAAGGTCGTGGATTGGCCCGGCTGCAGCTTGAAGTTCAACTCCTCCTTGCCACCGCTCAGCGCCTTCTGGCCGAGCGGGTTCGCAGCGAACAGACCATAGCCGCGCGCATGCCAGTACGTCGGGTAGCCCGGATTGCGCGGGTGATCGAACATCGCGATGCGCACCGGCTCGCCGTTCATCGTGCCCGACAGCGTGACCCAGCGCCCGCGCGTTCCCCACACCGCGTCCCCCTCCTTCCCCTCCGACGAGAGGTAGTGACCGGTGACGCCGGTGTTGTCGAGCACCGCCACCGTCGTCGCGCGGCCGCTCGCGTCGGTGAACTTTTCCGGCGTGGTCGACGGCTGCTCGAGCTGGCGCGCGACGCGCATGCCGATGACCCCTTCCTTGTTGTCGGTGAACGACACCGGCTGATCGAGCGCCGTGAGCGTCGTGATCCGGTCGATCGTACGGAGATCGTTCTTGGCACGGAAGACGAACCTGGTGTCCTCGCGCAGGAGCTTCTTGCCGCGCGAATCCACCCAATCGGTCGTGACCTCGAGCGTCCCTTCGCCCGCTCCGCTCGTCGCCTTGTTCACCGAGCGGTGCACGATCGTGCCCATCTTGTGCGCGTCGGACTCCTTGATCGCGGTCGAGTTGTTCCAGAAATCGAGCCCGTTCACGTCGCCGTAGTTGAACCAGAGTCCCGCGTGGTGCGGATGATCGACACGCTCACCCGCCCGCGGCTCGAGCGGATAGCCCCGCGTGACCACGGTGCCGTTCGCGGCGCGGATCGGATACAGCACCGGCTTCTTGAGCGACGTCGGCCAGATGTACGCCGTGAAGGGTTGGCCCCCGACGAGCACGTCCACGCGCCGATCCGCTTCGCGCGGAATGATCTGCACGTAGTTCGGCTCGGTCGATACGGCGGTGACCGGCACGGGAGTGAGGGCGTTCGTCGTCGTGGTGGACGTCGACGTGCTGCACGCCGCAGCGACCAGCGCGAGCAGGGTCAGACCGGAGGCGGACGATGGAAACCGTTGCATGTCGGGACGGCTGCTGAGGGAGGGGCCGGAGCTTGCGAGTGAACGAGTTGACCGACGATCAGTTGCCGGACGACGCGGTGCGCGACGACGCCGGCGCCATCCCGGCGAGCACGCCGCGCATGTACGCGAACGACTGCTTCATCCCCGGAAGCGGATCGTCGGCGGCGATCTCGTACTCGAGGTTCACGTAGCCAGGGAACTTGATCGTCTCCAGCGCGCGGAAGATGCCGGCGATCGGGATGGCTCCTTCGCCGACGATGACCTGACTGTCCCTCGCCTTGAGGTCGCGCAGGTCCTTCGCGTGCATGTCGAGGAGTCGCGGCCCGGCGTCGAGCACCGCCTTCACCGGATCGGTGCCGGTGCGTACCGTGTGGCCGATGTCGATGCAGAGGCCCATGCGTGGGTCCATGTCCTTCACGACCCTGAGCACGTCGTACGGCGACGGGAAGTTCTTGTCCTCGGGGCCGTGGTTGTGGATCGCGACCTTGATGTCGTACTGCTTCGCGAACCTCTCGACGCGCGGCATCACCGACGGGGCGCCCGTCCCGACGATCACCGGCATCCCCGCGGCCTTCGCGTACTCGAAGTACTTCTGCACGTCCTCGTCGGTGTCCTTGGAGAAGGTGATCGTACCGCCGCCGACGATGACGAAGCCCTGCGCCTCGATCTGCTTGCGCAGCTCGGCGAGCTCCTGCGGCGACTTCTCGTACGGCACGTGGACCGACTTGAAGTTCACGTACGGCGTGCGCAGCTCCTTGATCATCGCCAGCGCCGTGTCGAGCGGGAACTTGCGGAGCGAGTAGCTGGCGACGCCGAGCTTGACCGTGCTCGCGTCGCGGGAGGCGTCGTCCTGCGGGATCGTCGGCAGGGCGGCAGCATCGGCCACGCGCGTGAGGCGTGAGGCACCGAGCGCTGCTGCGGCCACGCCGGCGGCGGTGGCCGTGAGAAATGTGCGACGCGGGACGCGGGAATCGGTCATGCACTCTCTCCTGTAATTGGCTCGTGCGGCGCGCGGCGATCGATCTGCCGCGGCGATTGTTGCGTCGAGATACAAAAAAGGCGGTACGGCGGCACGACATGATGCCGGGGTGTCGCGCGCCCTCCCGTCGGTGCGTTGCAACCCCAATGTCTTAAACGTTTAAGGCGGGGCGGCCAATGTACGCTCGGGTTCCGAACGCTGCAACCCGGCCGACGACCGCCCCGCGCCCCCTCCGCGTGCCCCTCGAACCGGCCCCTCCCGTCCCTCCCGTCCCTCCCTCCCATGCCCCTTGCGGCCCAACGCCGGCCCTCCCAGCCTGGTATGGGTCCGATAGTTGCCCCGACATGCATCGTGCTCCTTTCGGTGAGGCCGGCTCATGCACCAGTCCCGCGCTTCCGTCCTCTACGTGTCGCGCCTCCTCGGCGCTGCGACACTCCTCGGCTGCTACAGGCCACCGCCGCCGGCGCTCGAGGACATCACGCCGGTCGAGCTCTCCGACTCGGTCGCGGTCGGCTACGGCATGCGCGCGAAACGCGATCTGACGACGGCAGTCGCGTCGGTCAGCGGTGATGCCGCCCGCCGCAACTCCCCGACGACGCTGGCCGACATGATCGACGGCCGCTTTGCCGGCGTCGAGGTGCGGCGCCTTGCGAGCGGGGGCGTTTCGGTCCGTATCCGTGGATCGCACACCTTCAGGGGGGACGCGGAGCCTCTCTACGTCGTGGACGGCGTGCCGCAGCACGCGAGCATGACGGGCCTGCTCCTCGACATCGATCCACGGGACGTGAAGTCGATCGAGATTCTCAAGGACGCGGGAGCGACGGCGATCTATGGCGCGCGCGGCGCGAACGGGGTCATCCTCATCACGACTCGACGCGCGGACGACTACTAGCCGCTTCCTTCGAGATCTCGACCACCGGCAACGGGCGCTCGGGCTGGCTCCGCAGGCGCTCCTTTAACAGCCGCTCGGGTAAC
>CAYTKA010000050.1:0-25422 GCA_964438255.1 uncultured Gemmatimonadaceae bacterium
AAACGGATGAAGGGGATGAGTAGGCGGCCCGAGCGGCTGTTATGGACGGATCTCGACCGGCGTTCCAACGTCCACCGCATCGAAAATCTCCTCGATCTCCTGGTCGGTGAGCGCGATGCAGCCATTCGTCCAGTCATTCTCGCGGTGCGAGGCGCCTGCGGCACCGAGGCCATTCGGCAGGCCGTGGATCATGATGTCACCGCCGGGGGGAACGCCCTTCGCCGCGGCGCGCACAAGGTGTGCCGAGTCCGGATAGGTGAGATGGAGCGCAAGGTGGTACTGGCTCGCCGGATTGCGGTAGTCCACCCAGAACACGCCGTTCGGCGTGCGCCGGTCGCCGATGCCGAGCTTGTCCTCCGCCGGGCTCGCACCGAGCGCGACGAGATAGCTGCGCACGCGGCGGCCGTCGTAGAACAGCGAAAGGCGGTGCTTCCGCTTCTCCACCACGACGCTGTCCACCATCGGCGTGCCGCGCGGCATCCGCGGCACGACCGTGATGTTGCCACCGCGCGGGCCGGTGGGCGGCGTAGCGCGTGCACCACCAGTGTCGGCTGGCGCGCCAGGCGCGTAGAGCAGTGCGACGAGCAGTAGCGTATACGTCATCGATGTCCAAGAATGCAGAGGATGGGCCAGCGCGCGGCCCTCTCGCTCACGCGTCTGCTGTGCGCCGCGTCACTCGAGGATCTCGTACCCTGGGATCGTCAGAAATTCCTCGAACTCGCGTCCGTTGCCCAGCACCAGCGCGTCGAGCAGTGCGGCGGCCTCCTTGAGACGGTTCCCGGCGCCCGCCGCCGCTTCGAGCCGCACCAGCTCCTCGGCACGCACGCGCTGGTAGAACTCCCGCGTCATCACCCCCGCACCGTCAACGGGCGCCGAGTGCGCGATCCATTGCCAGAGCTGCGTGCGTGAGATCTCGGCCGTCGCAGCGTCCTCCATCAGATTGTGGATCGCCACGGCCCCGTTGCCGCGCAGCCACGACTCGAGATAGAGCAGGGCAACTTCGACGTTCGTGCGCACACCCCCTTCGGTGATCAGCCCGCCGGGCACGCCGGCGTCGATCAGCTGATCGGCGGTGACGTGCACGTCGTCACGGCGCACGCGCTTCTGGTGCGGCTTCTCGCCGAGCACCCGGTCGAACACCTCGCGCGCCACGGGAACGAGATCGGGATGCGCGACCCAAGTGCCGTCGAAGCCCATCGCGCTCTCCCGTTCCTTGTCCTCCCGCACCTTGGCCATGGCGCGCTCGTTCACCTCCGGATCCTTGCGGCTCGGGATGAACGCCGCCATGCCGCCGATCGCGTGCGCGCCGCGCGCGTGACACACCTGGACGAGCCGCTCGGTGTACGCGCGCATGAAGGGCACCGTCATCGTGAGCTGCGCGCGATCGGGGAGCACTTTGTCGGCGCGTGTGCGGAACGTCTTGATGAAGCTGAAGAGGTAGTCCCAGCGTCCCGCGTTCAAGCCTGCGGCGTGCTCGCGCAGCTCGTAGAGAATTTCATCCATCTCGAACGCGGCCGGCAGCGTCTCGATGAGCACCGTGGCGCGGATCGTTCCGCGCGGGATGTCGAGCGCGTCCTGCGCCGCGATGAAGACGTCGTTCCACAGCCGCGCTTCGAGATGGCTCTCCATCTTCGGCAGATAGAAATACGGCCCCGAGCGGCGCGCCAGCAGCTCGCGCGCGTTGTGGAAGAAGTAGAGCCCAAAGTCGGCGAGGCTCGCCGAGATCGGTGCACCGTCGGCGTGCAGATGTCGCTCCTCGAGATGCCAGCCGCGCGGCCGTACAACGAGCGTCGCCGTGCGATCATTCAGTCGGTACGCCTTGCCTCCAACGTCGAGCGAGAGCGTGCGGCGAACGGCTTCGATCAGATTGCGCTGGCCGTCTACGACATTCGCCCATGTCGGCGAGCACGCGTCCTCGAGGTCCGCCATGAAGACGCGTGCGCCGGAGTTCAGCGCGTTGATCATCATCTTGCGATCGACCGGCCCCGTGATCTCCACCCGGCGGTCGGTGAGATCGGGGGGGGAGGCCGCCACCTGCCACACCGCGTTCCGTATGTCCGCCGTCTCGACAGGAAAGTCGAGTGGCGCACCAGCGGGATGGCTCGCGAGCTCCGCTCGGCGTTTCGCGCGGCGGGCGAGCAGCTCCCGGCGGCGGCCGTCGAAGCGGCGGTGCAGCTGCGCGATGAAGGCGAGTGCGTCAGCGGTGAGGATCGGGTCTGCCCCCGACAGGGTCGGTGCGGAGACGACGAGTGACGTCGATGACGGCGCAGTGGTCACGAATGGATCAGGTGAAGGGGGTAGCGGCGACTCAGGTTGCTCCCCGTATATTAGCGCCCAGCCGCATCCGAATTCCTGCCGTATCACTCTGGATTGCCGTGTCCCCACCCGGCACTCGTACGTCCGGACGTCTCCCGGGCCCTACAGGAGGATGGAGATGACAGTTCACCGTGTTTCACGGTTCACGGTTGCGCTCGCGCTTCTGAGTCTGCCGGCCGTGGCCGGCGCACAGGCGTTCGGGCTCAACGAGATCGGATCCTGCGCGCTCGCGCGAGGGTTCGCGGCCACCGCGGCCCCGTGTGACGATGCATCGAGCATCTACTGGAACCCGGGTGCGCTGCCCCGGACGAGAGGACTCTCCGCCTCCGCCGGTGCGGCCATCATCGCGCTCAATGGGGACTTCATCCAGGATACGACGCGGCTGACGTACACGGGGGACCTCCCGACGTCCGTCGTGCCGCACGTCTTCGTGAACTATCGCGATGCGGGGAAGGTCGCGTACGGCCTCGGCGTCTACGTGCCCTACGGTCTGACGTCGCGGTGGACCGACGACTTCCCGGGACGCTTCGCGGCGAAGAAAGCCTCGCTGACATCCATCTACGTCCAGCCGAACGTCGCGTATCAGATCAACGCCGACTGGTCGGTCGGCGGCGGTCCCGTGTTCGGCCATTCGTCGGTCGAGCTGATCCAGGCCCTCGATCTCTCCACCGTGCCCACGAGCGCCAACGGGCCGACCTTCGGCCAGCTCGGCGTGCCGAAGCGCACGGAGTTCGGGCGCGGGACACTCAAGGGCGACGCCAATGCGTGGGGCGTGCATCTCGGCCTGCACGGCAAGTTGAGCCCCGACTGGGAGATGGGCGCGCGGTTCCTCTCGCAGCTCACCTTCAGCTACGACAACGCCAACGCCACCTTCGAGCCGCGCCCCACCGGGCTCGTCACCGTGACGCCGCAGGGCAGCCCCTTCCCGGTGCCGCCGGGCACGCCGTTCGACGCGCTCGTCGCGAGCCAGTTCACGACGGGATCGCTCCAGCCGCAAAAAGTCGCGACACGCATTCAGCATCCGGCGCAGGTGCAGGTCGGCTTCGCCTACACCGGCTATGCCAACACCACGCTGAGCATCGAGTACTCGTACGTCGGCTGGAGGTCGTTCAAGGAGCTGCCGGTGACGTTCACCGGCTCGTCGCCGGCCACGACGGCGCCCAGCAAGGTGCTGATCGAGAACTACAACAACACGTCGGCCATCCGCCTCGGCGCCGATCACAGGTTGAAGAACGGCATCTCTCTGCGCGGGGGCTTCTCGGCGGCGGCCGCCGCCGCGCCGGATGAAACGGTGACGCCGCTGCTCCCCGAGCAGGATCGCGCGCTCGTCATGCTCGGCGCGGGCATCCCCCTTGGCGCACGCTTCGCGATCGATGCGTCGTACGCCCATCTCACCACGCCGGGACGGCGCGGCCGTCTCGACGAGCGCACTCCCGGCATGACCACGGCGCAAGCGTTCGCGCTCAACGAAGGCTCGTACGCCCTCACGGCGAACATCTTCTCGATCACGCTCAAGGCGACCCGCTAACTCCACGCAGGAGATTATCACGATGTATCGACTGACCAATCGTGCTCGCGCGGCGACCGTCGGCAGCCTTGGCGCCCTCGCGGCGCTCGCGGCATGCGAGTCCAGGCGCGACATCCTCACCGCGCCGCCGCCGCCGACGCCGGTGAATGCGATCTTCGCCAGCTATGTCGCGCTCGGCAACAGCATCACGGCGGGGTTCCAGAGCAACGGCATCAACGACTCCACCCAGCAGCAGAGCTACGCGAAGCTCCTCGCGACGGCGATGAACACGACGTACCGGTATCCGTCGCTCGCGAAGCCGGGGTGTCCGGCGCCGATCGCCAACACCCTGACGGGCGCGCTCGTCACCACCGGCGTCCCGGCGGGCACGCCGCAACTGCCCTGCTACGGCCGCGCGTTCCCTCAGGACACGAGCGAGATTCTGACCAACGTCGCCGTTCCCGGCGCGCGCACGTACGATCCGGCCAACGTCTCCACGCCTTCGTCGAACGTCCTCACGCAGATCATCCTGAAGGGGAAGACGCAGGTGACGCAGGCGCTTCGCGCCAGGCCAACCTTCGCGTCGATCTGGATCGGCAACAACGACGTGCTGATCGCGGGGCTCACCGGACTCCTCACCCCCGTGCCCGGAGTCTCGCCCGGGATCGTGAGCACGCAGGCGCAGTTCCAGGCGCGCTACGACACGATGATGACGCAGCTCACCGCGGGTGCGCCGGGCCTCAAGGGCATCCTCATCGGCGTGGCCAAGGTGCAGTACCTGCCGTCGTTGAGCCAGGGCGGCCTGATCGCCGCGAGCCCGGCGATCAGGGCCGGGATCAGTGCCGCGGCGGGGACGACGGTGACCGTGATGCCGAACTGCACGAACTCGACGTCGCTGATCAACGTGCCGCAACTGCTGATCGCGATCCGGAAGTACGTCGCCAACAACGCGGATCCGCAGGGCCATCCGCCGGTGATCTCGTGCGACAAGACGACGTCGGCGCCGTATCCGCCGCCGGTGGGCGACATCTTCGTGCTCGATCCGAACGAGCAGACGACGCTCAACGCGACGATCGACGGCTACAACAACTACATCTCCACGAAGGCGAACACCCTCGGCTTCGCGTACTACGATCCGAACATCCTCTTCGCCGCGAAGCGGGCGAGCGGCGAGATTCCCCCCTTCCCCAACTTCGCCAGCGGCACGGCGACGTTCGGCGCCCTCATCTCGCTCGACGGTGTGCACCCGACGGCGGCGGCGCATGCGCTGGTCGCGAGAGATCTCGCGGCAGCGATCAACGCGAAGTACAGCACGACCCTCGTCGTACAGTAGGAAAGGCCTCGGTGAACAATGGGGGCGGCCGAAGGCCGCCCCCATTGTTTGCTGCCCGGACCGGGCATCGGCCCGCGGCATGTGACCGCGGTCGAACTTACGACCTATGACTTGTGACGGGGCTCGGCTCGGGCCGGCGACGCCGCACCGCGCCTGCCCTTTCCCCGTCCGCGCTGCTGTCCGCCAGCTTTGGCGTGCTGCGACGCCTCGTGTCCCGCGCGACGCTCCGCCTTCTCCTTCGCCCGCTTCCGCTCCTCCGCCTTGCGCGCGCGGATCTGGGCGATCCGCTCGGCAAGCGGGACCTCGAATCGCTGCGCTGGCCGGCTCGCGTAGTCGAACCCGGGCACCACCACGCGCGGCAGCCGCTTGCCGATGGCCCGTTCGATCTGGCTCAGATCGCGCTCCTCGTCCGGCGACACGAAGGTGAATGCATCGCCCGTCGCGTCGGCGCGTGCCGTGCGTCCGACACGATGGATGTAGTCCTCCGGCAGGTGCGGGACGTCGAAGTTCACGACATGCTCGAGCTGCTCGACGTCGATCCCGCGCGCCACGATGTCGGTCGCGACGAGACACCGATAGCGGCCGGTCTTGAATCCCTCGAGCGCCTCGGTGCGCTGTGCCTGCGACCGGTTGCCGTGAATCTTCGCGTTCGCGATTCCCTCACTCGTGAGATACTCGGCGAGCCGATTGGCGCGGTGCTTCGTGCGCGTGAACACGATCACGTTGCCGATGTCGCCGCGGCGCAGCAGCTCGACGAAGAGCGCCGGCTTGAGCTCCTCGCGTACCGGATACAGCGCCTGCCGAATCCCCACCGCCGGCGCCGCCTTGCGCTCCAGATTGATCGTGGCCGGATTGTGCAGCAGCTCGCGCGTGAGCGCGACGATCGGCCCAGGCATCGTGGCGGAGAAGAAGAGTGTCTGCCGCTTCGCCGGGAGATGCTTGAGCACACGGCGGATGTCGGGGAGAAAGCCCATGTCGAGCATCCGGTCCGCCTCGTCGAGCACGAGCACCTCGAGTCCACTGAGCGCCGCGTATGGCTGCTTGAAGTGGTCGAGCAGCCGGCCGGGCGTGGCGATGATCACGTCGACGCCGCTGCGGAAGGCGTGCTCCTGTGGTCCCATCCCGACGCCGCCGAAGATCGCCGCTCCCGAGATCGGCGTATGCACCGCCAGCTCGCGCAGATGCTCCTCGATCTGCGCGGCGAGCTCGCGCGTCGGCGTGAGGACGAGCGCGCGCGTCGTCCCGCGCCGCTTGTCCATCAAGCGATGCAGAATGGGCAGCAGGAAGGCGGCGGTCTTGCCGCTCCCCGTCATGGCGCAGGCGAGTACGTCACGCCCTTCCAGCGCGGGGGGGATGGCCTGCTCCTGGATTGGCGTCGCGCGCGTGAAGCCCAGCTCGCGCGTGCCCCGCAGAAGATCGGGATGCAGCTTGAATGTGGAGAACGGCATCCCCAAAGCTAGTGGACCGTCCTGGAGGAGGGCACCTCTGCGTGCTCGGGGGCACTGGTGTTCAAGCTGTACCAGTGCCTGCTCGGGAGCTGCGGCCTGCGGCCCCGAGCCCTGACCGCTCGCGGTGCATTCCGTTGCCGAGCTGCTGACCGGTCAAACTCGCTAGACGAGAACCATGACGTCGTACAGCGCGTGCGTCCACGCCGTGATCCCGAAGCCACGCAGCAGGTACAGCGCGCTGAAGCCCAACCCGGCGAGGAACCGGAACAGAAACGACTCCAGTCGCAGTGGCTCCCCGAGTGGACCGATGTAATGGAACGCCGAGAAGAGTAGCGCGCCGCTGATCACGGCAAACACTCCCGCCAGCCATCGGGCGAAACCGATCACCCGCAGTCCATTCGAGATCAGCGCCACGAGAACGACGCGGAAGAGCAGCTCTTCGTAGAGTCCCGCGCCGAGGGACAGCGTGAGTCGTGCAACGAGCGGTGCATCGAGTCCGTTGCTCCCGGCGGCGAGCGCGCGCAGCGGACCGAGGAGTCGTACCGTCGCCGCACCGATCACCATTCCAAAGACGACGGCGAGCAGGCACGACTCGAGGAACATCAGCATGAAGGTCCCCGGGCGCAGTGGACCGCGATCGCGCCAGACGAGAAAGAGCGCGACGCCGATGACGAGCGCCATGAACACCATTGGCCCGCGCGGGCCGATCGCTGCCGTGAACAACGAGGTGAGAATGACATCGGCACCGTTGCGCACGACGCCCCCCGACGCGCGCACCGGCGCGACCGCCTCGAGCAGCTCGTAGAGCAGCAGCAACGGCAACGCGAAGAGCAGACTGTAGCGATGCGACCGGCTGAAGTCCCAATAGGACCGGGCGCCTGGACCGATGAGCTGCATCAATCACGCGGCGCGCGAGAGGCGCGCTGACGATGATACGCACGCCCTCGCTTGCGTCGTGGAACGCACGCGGTCAGCTTGGGTACACGTCGCTGTTCGCCCGACATGTCGAACCTGAAACGAAGGAGGTGATCCATTGTCTACTGACCCGAGTACGGCGCGGATCGCCGGGAGCCGGTAAACGGCACCAGCTCGCTAGCCGACCGGCGCTCCCGCGCCGACCGGTCCGATCCAAAGGCCCACCGTGACCAGGGCGTCGCGGTGGGCCTTTCTTTTTGCCCCCGCAACGCTGCGGAACGGCTCGCCTACGTCCGACCGTCCGACCCTTCACCGCCCCGTACTTCCAAACCCGCCCGCACGCTCCGTCGTCCGCTGCACCTCCCCTTCTTGCAGCGTCACCTCCGCGTACCGCGCGAACACCACCTGCGCGATGCGCTCGCCATGTACGATGCGCCGCGGTATCGGAGCGTCGTTGCGCACGATCACCATCCACTCCTCCGCGTAGTCCGCGTCCACCGTCCCGGGAGCATTCGGGATCGTGAGCGCGTGCTTGAACGCCTGCCCGCTGCGTGGACGCACCTGTGCCTCCACACCGGTCGGCAGACGCGTACGAAAGCCGAGCGGAATGAGCGCCATCTCTCCCGGCGCAAGCATGATCCCCCACTCCTTCCCCTCCGCCGACGCCGCACGCTCGTGCTGCGTGGCACCGTTCGACGTACGAATCGTGCGGCGCCGCAGGTAGGCGCGGACATCGTAGCCCGCCGACCCGGCGGTCGCACGCGCCGGCAGCTCGACGTCCTCGTGAAGGCGCTCGATGATCGCCTCGAGGGCGAAGGCACGCTGATCATCGTGCGCGGCCGGCAGAGCGGCTGCGATGAGCTCGGGAGGAATGGTTGGGGTCGGTCGCATGAAAAAAAAGAAGCGGGTGGCCGAGCGCGCTGCAATACGTCGGTCGGAAGCGAGCGCGGGAGTAACCTTTTGCGAGACGATGCGTATATCCTGAGGCGCGAACGGTCGGCTCGCGCCTCCTTCTGCTTCCAGGAGTCGCATCCGATGACAGCTCGCGCCACCCTCCCGCCCGTCACAGCCCTTCTGCTCGCTCCGCTGCTTGCCGCGCCGCTGCGCGCCCAGGGAATCGAGTACGCCACCGGGACGAAGAGGTACCACCTCACCACGACGACCAAGGGTAGCCAGACGTCGCCGATAGAGAGGCAGGACTTCCAGATCGACGCCCAACAGCAGCTCACGGTCAATCTCGCCAAGCAGGCGAAAGACACGCTGGTCGCGACCGTCACCCTCGATTCGATGTCGCTGAAGGGCGCGCAGGGGGCGTTCGACCTCTCGCGCCTGCAGGGCGCCAAATTCGTCACGCTCATCTCGCCGACCGGCAAGCTGTACTCGACGAAGCCTCCTGCGGGGGGTGATCCGATGCTCGCGCAGGTCACGGAGAGCATCGCACGCTTCCTCCCGAGCTATCGGCGCGACATGACGACCGGCATGACGTGGTCGGACACGACGACCGGCAAGGTCACGCAGCAGGGGATGGACGTCGAGCGCACGATCATCGCCAACTACAAGGTGCTCGGCGACACGACGATCGACGGCCAGAGTGCGGTGAAAGTCGAGCGCATCTCGAACGTAAAGGCAGCCGGCAGCGGCACGGCGCAGGGCAGTCCCGTCGCGCTCGAGTCGGCAACGACGAGCAACGCCGTCTTCTTTCTCTCGCCGAAGGGCGTGTATCTGGGCGGCCGGCAGAACGACGACGTGAACCTCAAGATCACGATCATTGCGCATGGTGCCGAGATCAGCATCAAGCAGACGGCGCAGAGCACGATCGAGGCGATCAAGTGACCGTCTGACGGTCGCTCAACCGGGCGGTCATCCCGTTGGTGCGAGTGGTGGAATCTGCGGGCTGGGTCGAGATCCGGCGGAAATCGCGAAGGGGGTGCGGTCAGGACGACCGCACCCCCTTCGGATCACGACCACCGGCGACGGGCCGTGGTCGCTAGTCCACCCTCGGCCTGATGCCGAGGAGTAGCTTGCCAGTCCCTCGATCCTGCTTGCCGGACCGCGCGGGCGCAAGACGCGGGACCTCGACCTCGGGAGCGCGATCGGACGCCGGCGCCTCGACCAGGCTGGTCGCCAGCTTGGACACCGGCATCGGCGGCTCGGTGCTGTCCCGCAGCACCGCCCAGAGGGGCAAGGCGACGCACTCGAGGAACCGCTTCCCGGCGCACGACGCGCGCGCGTCGCGCTCCACGTGCCGCCGGACCTTGTCAGGATACGCGCGGCAGTCGGGGGTGTTGGTGCCGCGCACGCAGCCGTTGTAGCCGAGCAGCGCCGTGCGGATCACGCCCCCGGCGTCGAGCGTGTCGGGGGTATTCTTGGCGAAGTGCTTGAGGATGTAGACGCCGTACCGGAGGTTGGTCTCGTCGTCGCGCAGGTTGCGCCCGAGGATGGGACCGAGATTCGGCGTCCAGAGCCGGGGCATGATCTGCATGAGACCCAGCGCGCCGACCTTGGAGCGGGCGTTAGGATTGAAGCGGTCGTTCTCCGTGAGCATCACGCCGAGGACGAGCGCGGGGGGGATGCGGCGGTGGTACGCTTCCCGCACCGCCACGCGGGCGATGGAGTCAGCGCGCTCGCCGCTGATTTGCCGCGTGCCCCGGAGGTCGGTCGCAAAGGCCTGGACGTCGCGCTGGAACTGCGGGTGCTGCATTGCGAGTGGCTCGGGGAGACTGAGCCACGGGGCGTGAATCTCCGCCGAGTCCAGGTAGGCGGCAGCGAGCACGCGGCCGGCGACGGGCATCTGCCCCAGGAAGACGGGACGGACGCGCGACGCAGTGAAGACAACGGTGGCGGCAGCCGCCAGTGCTATGGAGAGCTGGCGGGCAAGCGACTTGGGACGAATACGAGCCTCCGGTCTGGCGGAACAACGGGCCGAGGCAGGGCGCTCAGCGGGCGGAGCGCAGCAGAAGAAGGAGCAAGTGTAACAACCGTTGCAGGGTCCAGGCAAGCTCTACCGCAACAATCGTTACCAAGAATGTCGAGAAACCACTGCCGGTCCGGCGCGGCACTCTTCTTTCCTTTGGCGTCAGTGTGACTCCCGAGACCACCACTCCCCCGCGCGTGTCCGACGCCGCACCTGCTCCAATCCCCGCCGAGGGGGTCTGGAGCGGCGATCCGGCCGATCTTCCTAACTGGGACGCCATGCCGCGGCGCAACCGGCGTCGCAAGCGCCGCGGGCATTATCCGATCTGGCTCAAGTACTCGGCGTGGGTCGTCGGACTCGCGGTGTTGTTCTCCCTCGTGCAGATCGCCTATCACGCCATCCGCGCCGACCCGCGCGATGCGACGCAGTACGCCATGCGCCAACTTCGTTCGTCGATGCTGCGGCCGAACGAAACGATCCGCGCAGCGGTGAACGTGTGGCAGCGGCCGGCGATCGACTATTTCCGCGCGACGCGCGGCATCCTCGTTCTCACCGACGCCCCCGGGGACACGGTCAAGCCGATCGGGGGACGCCTGCTCTACCTCGGCCTCCAGCCGCGGGATCCGCTGAGCCCTCCCGACGCCCCGCCGACGTTCGACGAGCGCGAGTGGCCGGTGGACACGCTCGTCGAGCTCGAGCCGACGCGCACGTTCTTCCTGCTCTCGCGTGCGCTGCGCGTCACTGCACCGCATGAGGGGCGGGTGACGCTCGGTATCACGGCGGGTGCGTCACCCGCCGCCGATACGCTGCGCGCCGCGCTCGCGCAGAGATACGCGGCATTGCGCGCCGAGGGGTGGCGTCGGCGCGAGGTGCGTCGCGCCCGCGATCGGGCGCGGGTGCTGGCCGTCCAACAGGGACGGCGTCCGTGGTATCACACCGTCCGCCGGGGCGAGGCGGTCGCGTCGATCGCGAAGATGTTCAGCACGACTCCGGAGCAGATCCGTGCGTTCAACAACCTCCCGAACGACCGAATCCGCATCGGCCAGACGCTGATGGTGAAACCCTTCACGGCGACACCGATGGCGACGCCGCACGGCGTGATGCTGGAGATGGGAACCGCTGACTCGATCATCGCCGTCCCCGCACCGGCCGCCCCAGCACCTGCCGCGAAACGCTGAATCACGTCCGCTCATCACACAGCCGCCCGGACCGGGCTCCTCAGATCCGCTTCATCCGCTCATCTGCTCATCCGCGCCTCTTCACCGCCGCTCGGGCCGGCTTCTCAGACGAAGGTTCATCCGGATACGGCGGAGAAGCGGATCAGACGGATATTTGCTTTTGTTGTTGCGCCGAATAGCGGTTCCGACTGGGGACCAAGCCGAAAGCGGAGGTCAGTCTTCGTGCAGCGTTCTGTCCCCGCACCATTAAAGCTTCCGGCCCCGGGCGCGTTGGACTGTCGCTGTGCAGTTCCGCCCCATCCGCGTTTCCGCCGTATCGGGATGAACCTTCGTCTGAGAAGCCGGCCCGAGCGGCGGTTCGGATGAGCCTTCGTCTGCGGAGCGCGCCCGAGCGGCTGTTGAGGAGCGGATGGGGCGGATGGACTAGGCCTGAGGAGCCGCCTGACCAACGCGAACCAGGATATCGCCGCAGGTTATGAAGCCCGGATGATGCCACGACATTCGCCGAACCCGATCCGGCGATATCCCGCGCGCTCGCACCAGCCGCGCAGGATCACCTCGTCGCCGTCTTCGAGGAATCGGCGCACCTCGCCGCTCGGCAGGGTGAGCGGCTCGGTTCCACGCCACGTGCGCTCGAGCAGACAGCCGCGCGACTCCGGCGTCGGGCCGCTGACCGTGCCGCTCGCGAGCAGATCGCCCGGCTGGAGATTGCAGCCGTTGCTCGCGTGATGAGTGACGAGCTGCGCGATCGTCCAGTACATCGTCGCGAAGTTGCCGAGGCTCACCCGCATGGGCGGAACGCTCGCGTCGCGCATGCGCGTCGACGCGAGCGACACCTCCAGTGTGATATTGAACCCGCCGGAGCGCTCGTTCTCCGCATCGCGCAGATGCGGCAGCGGCGCAGGATCTCCCTCGCCACGCACGAACGCCGATGCACGGAACGGTGCGAGCGCGTCGAGCGACACGATCCACGGCGACACCGAGGTCGCGAAGTTCTTGGCGAGAAAGGGACCGAGCGGCTGATACTCCCACGTCTGCATGTCGCGCGCCGACCAATCGTTCACCAAACACAGCCCGGCGACGTGCGCCTCCGCGTCGGCAATCGGGATCGGTTGGCCGAGTGCGTTCCCCATTGCGACGTACGCGCCGACCTCGAGCTCGTAGTCGAGTCGTCGCGAGGGGCCGAACGTCGGCGCGCTCGCGCCCTCGGCGCGCGTCTGTCCTGCCGGGCGTCGCACCGGTGTGCCACTCGGCACGATGGACGACGCGCGGCCGTGATAGCCGATCGGCACCCACTTGTAGTTCGGCAGCAGCGGGTTGTCCGGGCGGAGCATCTTGCCGACGTTCGTCGCGTGGTGGATGGACGCGTAAAAGTCCGTGTAATCGGCGATGCGCGCCGGCACGAGCATCGTCGCCTCGTGCATCGGGACGAGCAGCGCATCGGCACGGCCGAGCGCCCGTGCGCCTTCGGTCGTGTCGGCGCGCAGCAGACGACTCACGATGCCGCGCAGCCGCGAGAGCGCCGTGCGTCCCGCCGCGAGGAGCGGGTTGAGCGATTCACTCGCCACGCAGGCGGCGACGAGTGCTCCGAGCTCGTCGTCGAGAAACCCTTCGATGCGCGCGGTATCAAGGTCGAGGATGTGATCGGCGATCGCGATCCCCGGGTGCGCGCCACGCTTGGTCGCACGGAAGTAGCCGAGCGGGAGGTTCTGAATCGGAAAGTCGGTGTCGCGCGACTGCACACTCTCCACCCAGGAGGACAGATCCGCGCGATGCGTGTCGTCGAGATGGACGGTCACAGGAGAGCCAGGTGATGGAGGTCGTCGACCGGCTCGCGAAAGGAACACGATCCGAACGAAAGTGCAAACGACGACCGCGTCCGTCGCAGCGCATCCAGCGACAACGTGTGGCCGCGCCAGCGCACGTCGTCTGACGTCAGCTCCAGGGCAGCCGGCTCACGCTCCTCGAGTAGTTGCGCGATCTCGCCTTCTTTCATTCCCGCCCGCGCGAATGCCGCGGCCACGAAGACATTGAGGAACCCGAACATCGTCGCCGACGGGGAGTCGGACGCATAGGTGAGCTGCCGCTCTCCGCGCAACGGATGGTGCAGACCGGCGGTGGCCTTGAATGGCAGGTCGAGCTCCGCGCACCGGACGATGAACCGCGCCAGCTGGTCGACGGACGGAAACGCCTCGGCGGTAACGCCACCCGTGCGCACCTTGGCGCGAGCGCCGACGCGCTTCACTGCCTCGAGCAACCCCCGCGGCTCCTCCCCGATCGGCACCTCGATGTAGCGCGGTATCACCCCGCCACTCGCGGCCTTCCCTTGCCCACGCGGGACGACATTCAGTGCGCTCACGGCCGTCGCGATCGCGTCCGGCGTGCTCGCGCGCAGCTCGATCACGTCCACGCGCCATCGCCCGCCGTGCGCGCGATTGTGCTCCGCGATACGCCGCGCATCGGCCGCCACGTCCGGGCCGATCAATGCCGCCAGTCGCCACGGAGCACCGGCATCGGCGGAAGCCGCCGCGGCGGCGACGAGCTCGTCGAGGCGCACCGCCTGAACGACGAATCGCCCGAGCATCCACGCGTCGGGCGATACGACGTACTCGGCGTAGTTCGCTACCGCCTCCCGCATCGAGAGCGCGGCTGGGGGGAACAGCCCCGCGTAATCCACCACCTCGGCGACGAGCGCGCGCAGCGTGTCGGTGGGAACGCGGACGAGCACGCGATCAGTCGCTCACTTCAGCGGCGAGAATCGTCCCGCGGCAGCTCTTGGCGCCGCAGCGACAGGCGTAGAACTTCTCGTCCTCTTCAGTGTGATCATCGGTGCGCTCGTACTGATAGTCGTAGAGCAGCTCCTCCCCCGCCTTGATGTTGCGGCGCGCCTCGATGAAGATGCGCCGGCGATCGTTGATCGCCTCGCAGTTCCCGTCGCACGAGTGGTTGAGGAAGCGCGCGTCGTTCCCCTCCACGGCGCCGTCGATCACCAGCTTCTCGTCCACGGTGAAGAGGAAGGTGTGGTGCCGCTTCATCTTCTCGTCGTCGTACCGCTTGTCGGCGGTGCGCCAGGAGATGCGCTGGCCGAGGTACTCGATGATCCGCGTCCCCTTGGGGATGTCGCGAATGGCGAACGCGCCCAGCCCCTGGATCGGCGAACGGCGCAGCTCGAAGTACGGGTTAGGCTCCTCCTTCCACGGATAGCGCGCATGAATGCCGCGCTTCGGCACGGGGGCCGGGGAGGTCGGAGAGGCCGCGCGTCCGTTCCGTCGAGACTTCGCCGCGTTCTCGTATCGCGTCTGCTTGGTGGAACGACTCTGCTTCTTCTTGGTCTTCGTCGCCATGAACTTCCGAAGGTGAGCTAGGGCCACGGCCGGCTGTCGCGCAGCCGCGCCCGCAATTGGCCATCAGTGAGTGCGTCGAGCTCGGCATTCGCCGCGAAGCTCGTCTCGGCTTCGAGCACGCTGGTGCGCGCGTCGCCCCCATCCATGGGGCTGAACAGGAGTACCAGCGTGCCCCACGACTCCTTGCCGAGCATCACTTCCCAGCGACGGCCGGCGTCGTCAGAGAAGGCTCGCACGACAGCGCGACGGCTACACGAGGTCGGGGCGGGTCCGCTTGTACGCTTCGGCGGCGTGCCGCAGCGCCAGAAGGGCGGATGCCTCGAACTCGTATTCCATCTGCATCGATACGAGCTGGTCCGGCGTGTGCTTCGCCGACACTCGCTTCGCGAGCTGCTCGCACCCCGCGTGCCGGCGCGCGTATTCGCGGGCGGCATGCCAGAGTGAGTTCGCCTTATGCCACCAGGGCTCGTCGCGCGCCGGGGTCGTGGTTGCCGCCGCTTCGGCGTATGCCCTCGACATCTCGAGGAGGGAGCCGTCGCACATCGCGCAGAGCGCGTCGACGTGCTCGTGCTCGAGATCCGGCTCGGTGGAGCTGTGCAGCTTGGCAGCGCGATCATGTTGCCGGCAGCACTCGACGGCAGCGCGAAAGAGCGCATCGGCGCGCTGACGGACCGCGGTCAACAGATCCGGCTTCGGCGCTTCGGCGGTGGCGGAACGGCGACTGGATGGCATCGAGGGGCGTCTGGGAGGGCGTCGACCGCGCAGGCTCCGGCGGCCATGCGAAAGATGTCCGGGCGCGCTCGCTTCTCCAAGTCCCGTGTAGGGGAAGCCCCGATCAGACCGGCGTCTGCCCGCGTCCGCGCGCCAGGATCGGCCAGCTCGTCTCCACCCCGTCGCCCCGCACGCCGTAGACGAGATCGGCCAGGTGCACCACAATGCAGACGTGATTGGGGACGACACGCACTCGCTCGCCGACCTCGGGGCGCCAGGTCGTCCCGTTGAGATCGAGGACGCCGTGCTCCTCGGACATGCGCGTGACGAGCACCTCGGGATGCTCGAGCAGCTGCCCGAACCCCTCTCCCGGCGCGCCGCGCACAGGCTCGCGGCCGAGCGATTTGGTTCCCGCGTCGATCACCGCCTGGCCCGGCACGGCGGTCGATATGACCGTCGCCAGAACGGTGAGCGCGCAGTCTTCCCAGTTGCATGCACCGATCGCCGCCGTGGTGCGGTCGTTGTAGACGTACGTCCCCGGACGGAACTCGGTCACGCCATGCAGCTCGTGCGTGCGCCAGAGCGTGGGCGTCGAGCCGCCACTCACGACGCGGGGCCGCACACCCGCGTCGGCCACGCCGTCGATCGCGCGCTCGAGCTGCTCGTTCAACGTATGCAGCGCCGCGTCCTGCTCGCCCACCGGCTCGCGAATGTGGCCTGGATAGAACATGAGCCCCGCGAATTCGAGCGCTGGGGCGCTGGTCACGCGCCGCGCCAGCGCCACGGCGTCGGCCACCGTGGGGACGCCGACACGATGCATCCCGAGGTCGAGCTCGACGTACACGCCGATGGAGCGGCGCGCGGCCTGCGCCGCCGCCGACATGTCGTCCACCGCCCTCGGCGAGTCGAGCGCGACGGTCACACCCGCCTCACGTGGGAGCGTCGCGATCCGCTGGGCGCGCGGCGCGCCGACTGGGGGATATGCAACGAGAAGATCGTCACACACCGCCGACATCACCTCCGCCTCGCGCGGCGTAGCACAGGTCACACCACGTGCGCCGCGTTCGATCTGCACGGCAGCGATCGTCGGCGACTTGTGCGTCTTCACGTGCGGGCGCAATGCGAGCCCGTGCGTTTTCGCGTACGCCGCCGCGCGATCCACGTTGCGCTCCAGCCGATCGAGATCCACGATCAGCGCGGGCGTCTCGAGCGCGTCCAACGGAATCGGCGTGGCCTGGGCGCTCGTCTGGGGCAGAGGCATGGTCCGCGCATTCATGGGGAGGACGTCAGGCTGGACATGGGGTGTCGAGTAACATCCCGACAATCGCTCGCTTGGCTCGCTCGTGCGGGATGACGGTGAATGACAACGGACCTCGTTTGAAGCTACGCCACGATTCGACACACGCCAATCCGAGTATCGCGGGGGCGCTGGAGGCGCCCGACGCCTGGGCGCGTGCGCGGGTTCTCGTGCTCGCGCACGGCTGGAACGCCACGGCGTACCAGATCCTCAATCCGGGGATGTCGTACTGGTTCGCGCCGGAGGGGGACACGGTCATCGCGTATGTGACGTACGCCGGCACGCGCGTGGTAGCCGGTGCACCGGTGTGTCCTCCCGAGCGACTGCGCGCCGTAACCGACGCGTTCTCGACAGACGCCGCACGGGCGCGGGAGCATGTGTGCTACTTCGCGGCGGGCGACCGACTGGAGGCGCTCGCCGCGAGAGCGGGATTGAGCGTCGCGAGTCTTGGAGCGCAGCCGAGCTGGGACCCGGCGGGCTGGGAGCGCATGCTCGCTCGACGCGCGTCGGTTCGCGCACAGCTCAACCGCGCGCGCAACAAGGGGGTCGTAGCGGCAGAGTGGGATCGGCGTCGTGCCGACACGAGCGCCGCGCTTCACCGCTGCCTCGAGGTCTGGCTCGCAGACCGACATCTCCCCGCGCTGCACTTTCTCATCGAGCCCGAGACGCTGGCGCGATTGGAGGATCGGCGACTGTTCGTCGCGTCAGCGGGAGAACGGATCGTTGGCTTCCTGCTCGCCTCACCCGTCCCGGCGCGCGAGGGATGGCTGGTGGAGCAGCTCATTCGCGTCCCCGGGGCGCCAAACGGAACGGCCGAGCTGCTGGTCGATCAGGCGATGCGAACGCTGGCCGCGAGTGGCGCGCGCTACGTCACCCTCGGCTTGGCGCCGCTCTCGCAGCACTCGCGCTTCGACCGGCGACGCATGCCGCTCTGGCTCCGCTTCATCCTTGGATGGCTGCGCGCCCACGGACGTCGCTTCTACAACTTTCAGGGGCTCGATCAGTTCAAGGCCAAGTTCGAGCCGGACGACTGGGAGGAGATCGTCGCGATCGCCGATTCGCCGCGATTTCCACCGCGCGCGCTGTGGGCGATCGCGGGAGCGTTCAGTGGTGGATCGCCGATCGGCCTGTTCGGTCGCGCACTGAGCCGTGCCGTTCGGCAAGAGGCCATACGGCTCTCACACGTTCTCACGCGGCGCTGGTCGTGAGCTCGTGCGACGGAATCCCGGCAGGTTCGTGGTGCACGGAAACGTTCGTGCAACGGGCTGCACAGAAACAGCGGCCACGCACCTCCGCCCGGCGGTTTCCGGTTTTTCGACGCATCCTGCGTCTTGGCGGCCTACCGCTCCTTGACGCTGGCCTCGGGGAGCGGGCGCTCGCTGATGATCCGTGTGACGAAGCGCTGCCCCTCGCCAATCCGTTCGACCTCCACGGCAATCGAATCCACCGCGTGATCGAGCCGTGCAAGGCGGTCCATCACCTCCTGCGGCAGCGACGCCACCGCCGCCGTGCCGCGGCGCCAGATGCGGCGCGCGATGGCCAGGCTGATCGGGAGCAGCACCAGCACGATGAACATGCCGCTGAGCACGTACACCTCGTCGGGGGGGCCATCGCGCACGACGCGCGGCGGTTCCACCACCGCCCCGGGGACCGCCGACGCCCTCGCGACCTGCGCGTCGGCGACGGCGATCTGCTTGTCCAGGTCGGCGATGCGGGCGTCGACGTTGGTGATCTGCTGCTCGAGCCCAGCACGGTCAGCGCCCTTGATCTGGGGGTCGTGCAGCCGCCCCGACAGGTTGCTCCGACGATTCTGAAGATCCTCGAGCTGATCGCGGAGCTCGCGTCGCTGCGCCTGGAATCCACGCAGGATCGCGCTCGGGCCGCCGGCCGTGGCAGGCACTCCGTTCACGATGATTTGCGGCGCCTCGGGCGGGGTCGGCGAGGGCGAAGGCGACGGCTGTGTGCTCTGCATGGCGTGTAGGGCGTCAGTTGCTGAAAAGGTGTCTGACTGTCTGACTGTCTGACTGTCTGACTGTCTGACCGTCTGACCGTCTGACCGAACTTACGGTCGGACCGCGGCCGACGTTTCGCTAGAGGACGCCCGCGCCCCCGGCCCTGCCCCCGGCGCCCGCTCGAATGCATCCGCCAGGAGCTGCTGCGCCTCACGCTGAATGCGACGCAGGTGCGCCATGCCGAGGAAGCTCTCGGCGTACAGCTTGTATACCTCCTCCGTCCCCGACGGGCGTGCGGCAAACCAACCGTTCTCCGTGACGACCTTGATGCCGCCGATCGGTGCGTTCTGCGCCGCCGTGCGCGTCATGATGCGCACGATCGGCTCGCCCGCCAGCTCCTTCGCCTTCACGTCGCGCTCGGAGAGCGCCGCGAGCACCGCCTTCTGCTCCCGCGTCGCCGGAGCGTCGACGCGCTCGTACGCCGGCGCACCGAACTCGTGCGTGAGATCACCATAGAGCGCCCCGGGATCGCGACCCGTGACCGCAGTCATCTCCGCGGCGAGCAGGCCGAGGATGATCCCATCCTTGTCCGTCGTCCACACGCTCCCGTCCCGACGGAGCATCGTCGCGCCTGCGCTCTCCTCGCCGACGAAACCGAGCGAGCCATCGACGAGCCCATCGACGAACCACTTGAACCCGACCGGTACCTCCAGCAGCCGGCGTCCCAATCGCGCGACGACGCGATCGATCAGGCTGCTGCTCACCACCGTCTTACCTATTCCGACGCCGGGCTTCCACTGCGCGCGGCGCGACGCGAGATAGTTGATCGAGACGGCGAGATAGTGATTGGGATTGAGCAGCCCCGTGCCGCGCGCCACGATGCCATGCCGATCGTGATCAGTATCGCACGCCCACGCGACATCGAACCTGTTACGCATGCCGATCAACCGCTGCATCGCGTACGGCGACGAGCAATCCATTCTGATCCGCCCATCCCAATCGACGGTCATGAACCGAAACGTCGGATCGATCGCGTCGCTCACCACGGTGAGCGGAAGGCTGTACCGCGCGGCGATCTCCCCCCAGTAGGCGACCCCTGCTCCACCGAGCGGATCGACGCCGAGCGTCATGCCGCTGCCGCGAATCGCCTCGAGGTCGATCACACTCGGCAAGTCGGCGACGTACGCGTCGAGGTAGTCGTAGCGACGCGTCGTGCTCGCCGCGCGCGCGCGCGTGACGGACATGCGGCGCACGCCGCGCAGATCCTCCTCGAGGAGCTGGTTCGCGCGCGCCTGGATCCATCCCGTGACGCTGGTGTCCGCCGGACCACCGTTGGGTGGATTGTACTTGAAGCCGCCGTCCTCCGGTGGATTGTGCGACGGCGTGGCCACGATGCCATCCGCCTGTCCACGCTGGCGGCCACGATTGTACGCGAGGATCGCGTGCGACACCGCCGGCGTCGGCGTATAGCCGTCTCGCGCGTCGATCATCACGTCCACTTCGTTGGCCGCCAGCACCTCGAGCGCGCTCTCGAACGCCGGCTCGGAGAGGGCGTGCGTGTCGATACCGAGGAAGACCGGGCCGTCGATCCCTTGCCTCTTCCGGTACTCGCAGATCGCCTGCGTCACGGCGAGAATGTGCCGCTCGTTGAACGAGCCCTTGAGCGACGTGCCGCGATGCCCCGACGTCCCGAAGCTCACGCGCTCCTCGCGCACACCGGGATCGGGCTGCCGTGTGTAATACTCGCTCACCAGCCGTGGAACGTTGGCCAGCATGGACTGCTCGGCGGGCTTCCCAGCCCGTGGATCGACATGCATGACAGTACCTCGTGCAAGGTGCGAGACTCGCGCACGCGTCCCGCGTTTCGTAGCGTTGTGGAGCCGGAGCGGCTTCCAGTTCACCGTTCACGGTTTCACGGTCACAGCCCCCGCCCGCCGCTGCCGAGGGAGCCCGCGCCTGACTGACTTCCACCGATCATCGTCGCCGTACATCCTCCTCGCCGGAGCGGGAATCTGCGCGCTGAGCACGCAGGTCGCGTGCACGTCCAAACCGCCTTCCACCGCGAGCAGGCCCCCCGACGCCATGGCGCCGCCACCGGCGTCCGCCTCGCTGTCGCGCTTCAGCGTCCCTCTACAATACGACTTTTCCGCGATGCTGAAGGTCGTGGAGCGAGCCGTCCCCAAAAAGTTCGGCGACATCGACAGTGTTCGCACGATCGGGACCGACGACCGCCGCCACTACGCGTTCGAGGCGGTGCGCGGCCCCTTCGCCGCCTTCGCCGACGGTGACCATGTCCACCTCCGTGCCACCGTGGCGTATCGGGCCCAGGGATTCTACAAGCCTCCCTTTGCTCCGACCATCAGTGCCGGCTGCGGAGGCGACAGCGTCGCCGATCGCCCGCGGCTCATCGTCGAGCTGGCCGCCCCGCTCACCCTGACGAAGAACTGGCATCTCGCTTCACGGTCGAGGCTGGTGCGCGTGGCGCCGGCGTCACACGCCGATCGCGATCGCTGCGACATGACGATCTTCCACCGCGACATGACGCCAAGCATCGTGGAGGCGGCACGCTCGGCACTGCTCGAGCATCTGTCGGAGATCGACCGCAAAGTCGGCGAGGTGGATCTGCACGACCAATTCACCGAGTGGTGGGGGCTGCTCCTCAAACCGATCCAGCTCACCGACGGGGTATGGCTCGTGCTCGGCCCGGAGCGCGTGCGCATGGGCACGATGCGCGGGCACGAGAAGGTCCTCACCGTCCCGGTGAGCCTCGACGCCCATCCGCGCATCGTAACAGGACGCGATCCGCCGCCGATCGATACGACACCCCTCCCCCCGCTGGCGCACGAAACGGTCGGCAACGGCTTTCGCATCACGATGGACGGCTTCGTCGATTACGGCACGGCGGCGCGCGCGCTCGAGGCGGTGCTGCACGGGAAAACGGTCGTCGAAGCAGGACGTTCGCTCTCGGTGCAGCGCGTCGCCGTCACGCCGGCACCGAAGGGCAAGGTGGCGCTTGCCGTCACCTTCACCGGCAGCGCACGCGGCACGCTGCGCTTCGTCGGCACACCGAGCTACGACGCGAAGCACGGCATGCTGGCGGTGCCCGATCTCGATTACGACCTCGAGGTGGACAGCCAGCTTCTCTCGACGTATTCGTGGCTGCAGTCGGACAAGCTGCGCTCGTCGTTCCGCGAGCGTGCGCGATTCCCTGCCGCACCGGCGCTCGCGCGGGGACGCGAGCTGCTGCTCGAGGGGTTGAACCGCAAGCTCGGCGACGCGGTGACGCTGTCGGCGACGGTGGATTCGGTTGCCGTGCGCGGCCTGTTCGTCACGCGCGACGGTATCGTCCTCGGCGCGGAGGCCGCGGGACACGCGTCGATGTCGGTACGGCAGAGGTGATGGTCTCGTGAAGCGGCGAGTACTGGTACGCGGTACTTGATATGTGGACCTGACGGGATGCCGCAGGCTCGGCGGGATGACCGGGGATGCGGTCTCGGTACGGTCTACGTAGTACGGGAGTACGTCAGTATCGTCCGTATCGCGTGGCCTCCGTGCATTGGAGCGGCCAGCCCGTAAGATCCACGTACCCAGCACCGCGTACCATCACTCGCCGTTCGCCGTTTTCACCTCGCCCCCCCAGCCCATGCCCGACCGCCCCTGGTTCGTCCATTACGATCCGAACATCCCGCACAGCCTCGCGCCGTATCCGAACGAGACCTTGATCGACGTCGTGCGAAGGCGTGTCGTGGAGCGGCCGGATGCGGTGGCGCTGCGGTTCGAGGGCGCGACGACGACGTATCGCCAGATGATGGAGCTAGCGGAGGCGTTCGCGCATGCGCTCGAGGAGCGCGGGGTGAAGCGCGGCGATCGCGTCGCCCTGTTGCTGCCCAATGTCCCGCAGTTCGTGATCGCCGAGCTGGGTGCGTGGCTGGCGGGCGCCATCGTGGCGCCGATGAACCCCACATATCCGGAGGACGAGATGGCGTCGATGCTCGCGCGCGCGGGAGCGAGCGTCGCCGTGGTGCTTGCCCCGTTCTACGATCGGCTCAAGCGCATCCAGTCACAGACCGAGGTGCGCCATGTGATCGTGGCACACGTACGTCATGCGCTCGCGTTCCCGAAATCCCTCCTCTTCCGGCTGTTCAAGGAGCGCAAGGACAACCACGGCGCCATGCCGCGCGGGACCGACGACGCGATGCAGTCGCTGCTCGACGCGCATCGCGGGAAGACAGCTGCGTCGCCGCCGGCGCGCGGCGAGGAGCTCGCAGTCTTGTTGCCGAGCGGCGGGACGACCGGCGTGCCCAAGTGGGTGGAGGGGACCCATCGCGGACTCACCGTATCCGGGCGTCAGGTACATACATGGCTGTCGCCCGTGCTCACCGGGAATGACGTCCTGCTCACCCCATTGCCCCTCTTTCACACCTACGCGCAGGGTGGTGTGCAGACCCTCGCCTTCACGGGTGGATTGTCGATGGCGCTCGTCGCCAACCCGCGCGACACGAAGGGATTGCTCGCCACCGTGCGGCGCGAGCGTCCGTCGTTCCTCGTCGCCGTGCCGACGCTGCTCACGTCGATGATGCATCACGAGGACGCCGGAAAGACGGCGGCCGCGTTCCGTGCCGTGAAGCTCTGCTTCTGCGGCGCATCGCCCCTGCTGGCCGAGACGCGCAAGCGGTGGGAGACACTGACCGGTGGCATCGTGATGGAGGGGTACTCGCTCACCGAAGCGCAGATGGCGGTCGTCGCCAACCCCGCGCTCGGCGAGAAGAAGATCGGGAGCGTGGGGATGCCGTTGCCGGACGTCGACGTCAAGCTCGTAGACGTGGAGAGCGGCGTGGGCGAGGTGAAACCGGGCGACGCCGGTGAAGTGCTGATGGCCGCCGAGCAGTTGATGCGCGGGTACTGGGGCCAGCCCGAGGAGACCGCCGCCGCATTCAGCACCGACGCGACCGGTCGTAAATGGCTGCACACCGGCGACGTCGGCTACATGGACAGCGACGGCTATCTCTTTCTCACCGATCGTAAGAAGGAACTGATAAAAGTCTCCGGCTATCAGGTGTGGCCGCGAGAGATCGAGGAGGCGCTTGCGAAGCATCCCGCCGTACTCGAATCTGGAGTCGCCCCGATCACGGACGACGTGAAGGGTGAGGTGCCGAAGGCGTGGGTCGTGTTGCGTGCCGGGCAGAGTGCGACGCCCGACGAGTTGCGCACCTTCGTGCGCGAGCATCTCGCGCCGTACAAGGTTCCGGCGCAGGTGTCGATCGTGCCGGAGCTGCCGAAGACGCCGGTGGGGAAGGTGTTGCGGAGGAAGTTGAAGGAGCTCGACGTGGTCGCAGCGCGGTGAGCCCCGGTGTCCTTGCGCGCGCGCTGGCCGATTCTGACCGGTGGGCAGGGTGGTGGCGCGGCCGCCGAATGCACTCGCGGCTCTGGAGTTCGTCCATGGCGACGTGCGCGAATGGCAGTCGACAACGCGCTTCAAAGATGGTCTGGTTCAATCGCGTTATCGCATTCCGAGCCATGCCTGACGAGGTTGAACCCGCCGAGCGAGATTCTTTGCGCGCCGGGCGGAGGGCAGCTTCTCGCCGCATCCGACTGGCCGGGGATGGCTGTTCCGGCGGACCGGCACGACAGCACGCTCCTCGCCCTGGGTCGGGGTCCAGTTCGTGCTTGATGTGCTGGCGTACCTGATAAGCTTGCGCGTCCTTCGTCTTGACTGGCCATGCAAGCTTGCCGGGCGGGACCATTGCGCGCATTAATTGAGTGTGGCGCCGGACAGCTCGCTTCAGCCCGACGCGTGCTTTCCCTTTCACCGACGGCTCGGCCGCCAACTCCCATGAGGTATGTCCCATCTGCCGCCCTCGCCCTCGGAATCCTCCTAGCAGTCTCGTCCGCCTGTTCGCGTAACAATCCGCCGGAGTCCGCAGCGAAACCGGCGGGGAACATGAGCGAGTTGGACAAGAACTCCGGCGAGCCACTCGAGCGCGTGCTTCAGGTGAAGGACCCGAGCCTGTACGTCACTCGTGCGCCGGATGGCAGTATCGCCGTATCGATTCGCGGTGCGTCGTCGTTCTACAGCAACACGCAGCCGCTGTTCGTGATCGACGGGACGCCGATCAGTCCCGGCCCTGGTGGGACGCTGGTCGGCGTGAACCCGCACGACATCGAATCGATCAAGGTGTTGAAGAATCCCGAGGACATCGGCGTCTATGGGATGCGCGGAGCGAACGGGGTGATCGTGGTGACGACCAAGCGGCCGGGAAAGCCCTGAGCGCCGCGACCGCGGACCTGCTCTTCGCCTGCCGCTCTGTCGGGCTCCTCAGGCGACCGTTCATCCACTCATCCGCTTCATCCAGTTCATCCGCTCATCCGCCTTTTGACAGCCGCTCGGGCCGGCTCCTCAGACGAAGGTTCATCCGGATACGGCGGAGAGGCGGATCAGACGGATATTTGCTTTTGGGGTTGCGCCGAATAGCGGTTCCGAGTGGGGACCAAGCCCAACGCGGAGCC
>CAYTKA010000051.1:0-24500 GCA_964438255.1 uncultured Gemmatimonadaceae bacterium
GACGGTCGGACGGTCAGACGGTCGGACGGTCGGACGGTCGGACGGTCGGACGGTCGGACGGTCGGACGGTCGGACGGTCAGACGACAAAAGGGCACACCAGACTCAGTCCGGTGTGGGTCATCCCGACACTCGCTGAACTCGGCGCGACGCTGGTCAGGCAGCGAACCGTTTCTCGACCTCTTTCCAGTTCACCACGTTCCACCACGCCTTCATGTAGTCCGGCCGGCGGTTCTGGTACTTGAGGTAGTAGGCATGCTCCCACACGTCGTTGCCGAGGATGGGGGCGGGCTTGCCTTCCATGAGCGGGTTGTCCTGATTCGGCGTGCTGATGATGGCGAGCTTGCTTCCCTCCTTCACGAGCCACACCCAGCCCGACCCGAAGCGTGCCGCGCCCGCGGCCTGGAACTGCTCCTTGAACTTCTCGAAGTCGCCGAACGACGCCTTGATCGCGTCAGCGAGCGCGCCCGACGGAGCGCCGCCCCCCTTGGGGCTCATCCACTGCCAGAACTGCGTGTGATTCCAGTGACCGCCACCGTTGTTGCGCACGGCCGTGCGGATCGACTCGGGCACGGCGTCGAGGTTCTTCAGCAGATCCTCGAGCGACTTGTTCGCGAGCTGGGGAGCCTTCTCGAGCGCCGTGTTCAAGTTCGTCACGTACGCGCCGTGATGCTTGTCGTGATGGATCTCCATCGTCTTCGCGTCGATGTGCGGCTCGAGCGCATCGTTCGCGTACGGCAGCGGGGGCAGGGTATGGGGCATGCTCGTTCTCCGTTCTGGTTCAGGCGTCCGACGCCGCGCGCGGCGACTCTTCCACCGCGCGCCGTGACTTATCCGCGGCAACCTTCGCGCGTTCGCGCTCGCGATACCACGAGATGATCCCCGGCAGCAGCGACAGGAAGATCACCGCCAGGATCACCTTGGTGATGTGATTCTCGATGCCGGGTATGTAGCGACCGAGGAAATAGCCGATGAACAGCATCGACCAGATCCAGGCCACCGCTCCCAGCACGTTGTAGGCCGTGTAGGCGCGGTAGTTCATCTGAGCCAGCCCCGCCACGACCGGCACGAACGTCCGCACGATCGGCATGAAACGCGCAAGGACGAGGATCTGTCCGCCGTAGTGGTCGTAGAGCGCCTGGGCCCGGTACAGGTGCTTCTTCTTGAAGAGCAGCGAGTCGTCACGCGTGAACAGCCGCGGGCCGGTGAAGCGCCCGATCGCATACCCGACGGAGTTCCCTACGATGGCCGCCAGCGTCAGCAGCACGCCGAGGAGCCACATGTTGAGACCGAAGCGGGGCTGGGTGGACAGGAGGCCGGCCGTCACGAGCAGCGAGTCGCCCGGGAGGAAGAAGCCGATGAGCAGCCCGGTCTCCGCGAAGATGATCGCCGAGAGTCCGATGTATCCGCCCGCCTGCACCAGGTGCCGGACGTCCTTGAGCTGATGGAAGAGATCGATAAGAGGGTGCATTCAGGGCGTCGTCGTGTAGAGGTGTCGAGCGAGGCAAGTTCGGCACCTGCTCAGCACCGGTCAACGGGGCTGCTCGACGAGTTGGTTCATGCTGCCGAGCTGGCGCTCGCCTTTCCGGACGCCCCAGCGAGCCGATGGCATCGCGCGGGGGTCTCGCCGCGCACCGAGCGCTGGCTCGACGTGGCGGGTCGCGGGATCGTCACCCTGCTGGCGATCGGATGGACGGCCTCGATCCTCCTCGCGCGATCTGGACGTCTGGCCGGCGCGACCGCCGCAACGGCGACGGCGGCGATGGCCGCGGCGCTCACGAACGCCGATGCGCCGAGCGCCGCGTACGTCACCGATGCTGCGCTCACCGCGCTGTCGGGGGAGCTGCGCGGCGCGAGCGGCAAGCTTCAGGCAAAGATCCGCGTCGCCGGTGCCTCGCTCACGGCCGACTCGGTTGCTGGCGGCGCGCCACTCAGAGCCGAGATACCCGACTCGAGCGGCTCGGACGTCGCGCCGCGAGCGGGAATCTGGCACGTGGCGGCCGCGATCGGGAACGCCCTCAAGCCGATCGCGAACTTCAGTCTCATCACGCTGCGGCCGCGCAGCGACAAGCAGAATGGCCGCGTCGGGCTGTACTACATCGGCAACTGGCCCGGGGAGTCCGGTGGTGCCGTGCGCGCACCGAGCAAGGCGCCGTCGGCACGATATCAGCCGCCGTCGGGTTTCATCGAGGTGACACCGCAGAACGCCGACACGCGGGTCTCGGAGCACTTCAAGCTGCGCGACTTCCTGACGCACGATCAGCCGAACGTCTGGCCCAAATATCTCGTGCTGGAGCTGCGCAACGTGGACAAGCTGGAGCTGGTGTTGTCGGACCTGGAGTCACACGGCATCGACATCTCGGGCGTGACCGTGATGAGCGGCTTTCGAACCCCGCAGTACAACAGGGGAGGAGGCAACACCGCTGGACGCGCCGGACTGAGCAGGCACATGTATGGCGATGCGGCGGACATTTTCATCGACAGCAATCATGACGGCGTGATGGACGACCTCGATCACGACGGGAAGGTCGACATCGGGGACGCGCGGGTCGTGCTTCAGGCGGTCGACCGGGTGGAGGCGGCCCATCCGGAGCTGGTCGGAGGGGCAGGCGTCTATCCGGCTGAGGCCGGGCACGGTCCTTTCATACACATCGACTCGCGGGGCTATCGCGCCCGCTGGGTCGGATCCGGAGGAGGATCATGAGCGAGAATCGGCGGGAACGCGACAAGGCAGCGACACCGGCCAAGGGGCCGATCGATCGTCTGGGGGACGCACTGAAGGCCGACGGCAGCGCCGTCGAAATCCCGGACATCCGTCAGAGTGATCTCGAGCCGTATGTCGGGCTGCGGTATCTGTCCAAGCTGTTCAAGTTGATGGGCGTCATCCTTGGCCTGCTGCTGGTGGCCGAGATCATCACGGGCTTCATCGCGCAGGGCTCGGCGGCGCTCCCCACACTGCTCGGTGAGGCGAGTCGGCTGATCGTGCTGGCCGGCCTGCTCTGGGGGGTAGGGGACCTCGCCATCCTGCTGATCGACGTCGGGCATGACGTGCGAGCTGCACGCATTCTGCTCGCGCGGCAGACGCACGGCGCAACGGGCGGCGCGCATCGCGCGGAGCCCGGGAATGGGAGCGGGGTTTCGGCAGCAGCGTCGAGCACGCCACCGGTAACGTCGGGGCCGGTATGATCGTTGCCAAGGGAGCAGGCGCCAGGTAGCACCACACTCTCACGCGAGGACTCACTCCATGCTCTTCACGATCGCGCTCATCCTGTTCATCCTGTGGCTCCTCGGCTTCTTCGTCGTGCACGTTGGCGGCGGTCTCATTCACCTTCTCCTCGTCATCGCCCTGATCGTCATCGTTTACCGGCTGATCACGGGACGCAGGCCGGTCGTCTGACCGCTCGTCAACGAGTTTGAAAGAAGGGGCCGCTCGGCGAGGGGGCCCCTTCTTCGCTTTGCGTGGCAAGTTGCGCCATCCGAGTCCGGATGCCTTCTTCCGGCCGCCGCCGCTCCGTCGGAACGCGCGCATGGCGCGAGCGCAGGGTTCGGCCGCGACTCACGACTCGATGGCTGTCGACTGAAGACGATGCTCAGTGACGTGGAAGATGCTCAGTGATGTGTATGTCGTCGCCCATACGCACTGGGACCGCGAGTGGTATCACCCCGCCGAGCGATTTCGGCAACGGCTGGTCATTCTGGTCGACGAGCTGCTCGATGATCCGCCGCCGGCTGACGCAAGCTTTCTCCTCGACGGGCAGGGCGTCGTGCTCGACGATTATCTCGACGTGCGCCCGGAACGCGCCGCGGAGCTGTCGGCGCTGCTGCGCGAGGGACGGCTCGAGGCGGGACCATGGTACGTTCTTGCAGACGAGTTGATTCCCAGCGGGGAGGCGCTCGTGCGCAACCTCCTCGCGGGGCGGGCAAGCGTCCGTAAGCTGCGTGGCGAGCCGCCGTCCGTGCTGTACTGTCCCGATTCGTTCGGCCATCCGGCGGCGCTCCCCGATCTCGCGCACGGCTTCGGCTGCGAGTTGATCGTTCTATGGCGCGGTTACGGTGGCGGGCGATGGCCGGCTGGCGACACCGTACGCTGGCGTGCGCCGTCGGGGGCGGAAGTGCTGACGTATCATCTGCCGCCGGACGGCTACGAGTTCGGCGGCACGCTTCCCGTCGATCGCGACGCAGCGCGCACGCGATGGGAGCGCATCGCGTCGGTACTGGCGCCGCGAGCGACCACCGGCACGGCGATCCTTCTCAACGGCGCCGACCATCACGCACGGCAGCGCGATCTCCCTGCGGCGATCCAGGCGCTCGCCGATGCAGCACGTCCGGTGACCGTCGGCGCGGCATCGCTGCGCGGCGCGGCGCAGGCTGTCGTCGCTGCGGCGGCGCGTACTTCGCTGCCACGCATCGACGGAGAGCTGCGCGACTCGTATGGCTATACGTGGACCCTCCAGGGCACGTTCGGAACGCGCGCAGCACAGAAGCGGCGCAACGCACTCGCCGAGCGCGCGCTCGTGCGCGACGTCGAGCCATGGATCGTACTCGGCGACGATGGCGGATCCCCGGCGACGCGCGCGCTGCTCCGTTCCGCGTGGCGGACGCTGCTTCGCGCCCATCCCCACGACACGCTGTGCGGCACGTCCATCGACGAGGTTGCCCGCGCGTTCGATACGCGGCTGGCAGCGGCCGACGCACAGCTCCGCGGGCTCCGCGAGGACGCAGTGCTCGCGCTCCTCGGCCACGACCGCGAGCGCGCGCGCACGTCGTCGACCGAATGGCGGCCCGTCGTCGTGCTGCGCAATCCGGCGGCGCGCGCGCGCGGAGGGGTGGCCGAGCTCGTGCTCTCCGCGACCGTCGCCGATGTGGCGGTGGGACCTGGATCGGCCGAGCGACACGGCGTGCCGCGGCGCATACCGCCGTGGGGCGTCCGAGAGATGCCGCTCCAGATCCTCGAGCGCAGCGAGCGCGTCGCGCTGACTGAATCACCGCGCGCCTATCCCGATGCCGATCGTGTCGCCGAGGTTCGCGCGCTCGGCTGGGTGGATCGGCTTTCGGGATACGGCATCGAGACGCGCGAGCAGAGTGGGGCTACGCGGCGCGCCGTGCCGAACCCGGTGCACGCCGAAGCGACGGAGATGGAGAATGGGCATGTGCGCGTCGTCGTCAGCGCGGCGGGCGACGTCCGGCTCGAGGATCGGGCGACCGGCCGCGTCGTCGACACCCTCGTCACGCTCGAGCAGCATCGTGAAGCGGGCGATCTATATACCCCCGCCCCGCGCGAGCCGCTGCCGCCGCCGCGGGTGCGGCGGGTGAAGTTGGTGCACCGTGGCCCGCTGCGCGGTGAGCTGGCGCTCGATCTCGAGTATGGCGCGCCTGGCGGCGGACGCGGAGGCCACTGTCGCATTGCACTCCAGCTCGATGCCGATCTGCCGGCGCTACGCATCGCCGTGAGCGGCGAGAACCACACGGGCGATCATCGTCTGCGGTTGTGCGTGGCCACCGGTCTCGCCGGCGCGACCACGGTGGCTGACGCTGCGTTTCATCCGGTCGTGCGCGCGCCGCTCGAGATCGGTGCGGAGGAGATGGCGATGGAGCAGGTCGTGAAGACGGCGCCGCTGCACCGCTGGATCTCGCGCTTCGCCGACTCGCAGGGCGCGACCATTTTCTCCGACGGTCTCGCCGAATACGAGAGCTTCGACGACGGCAGCGTCGCCGTGACGCTGCTGCGTGCCGTCGGCGTGCTCTCGCGCAGCGATCTCGCCGAACGGCCCGGTCACGCCGGATGGCCGGCTGATACACCGGAGGCACAGTCGCTCGGCCCCTTTGCTGCGCGGTTCGCGCTCGCGCTGCACGGACCCGACGGGCCCGCGACGCGCGACCGCATCGAGGCGCTGGCCGATGACGTCCTCCTGCCGATCGTCGGCGAGACCCTCCGGTCCAACCTCGGTGATCCGCAAACGATCGGCGGGATCGAGCTCTCCGGCGACGGGCTCGCGTTCAGCGCCGCGATGCCGGCAGAGCAGCCGGGGTGGATCGTGCTGCGCTGCGTCAACCGCCGCGAGATTCCCGTACACGGTCAGTGGACGCTCGGCCGCCCCATCGCAGAGGCGATGCGTGCGCGTCTTGACGAGACGACGATCGGGCCATTGACGGTCGATGGAGCGACGATCGACTTTCGCGCGGAGGCGCGGGAAATCGTGACCATCCGTGCGCGGTATCGTTGAGCGGGGTCGCAGATCGGTGGGAAGCAGGCCCTCGATCAACGAGGATCGGCGATTGCCCCGGTCGCACGCTGTCCCGCGAGTCGATCGCGCAGGGCGTCGCCAGCTACCGTCGTCGCCAACACGGTGACGATGAGTGCAATACCGGGGGCGAGCGCGACCCATGGCGCGACCACGAGGAGATCGCGTCCCCCCGCGATCATGTTTCCCCAGCTCGGTGCTGGCGGTTGGATCCCCAGTCCGAGAAAGGACACGCCGCTCTCGAGCAGGATCGCGTTGCCGACGCCGAGCGTCGTCGCGACGAGAGCGGGGCCGACGGCGTTCGGGATGACATGGCGAAAGAGGAGTCGCGCGGGACGGGCGCCGAGCGCGATGGCGGCGGGAACGTAGGGACGTGCCCGCACGGCGATCACTTCGGCGCGCACCAGCCGTGCAATCCCCATCCATCCCGTCGCGATCAGCACGACGAGAATCGTTGCCAGCCCCGGCTGCCACAGCGCGACGCCGACGAGCAGCAGCACGAGGCGCGGCAGCGCAAGGAAGACGTCGGCCAGTCCCATGAGGGCGCGGTCTGTCACCCCGCCGATCCAACCGGCGAGCGCGCCGAGCAGCGTGCCCGCTGCACCGGCGACGAGCGAGCCGACGACACCGACGAGCAAGGAGAGTCGTCCGGCGAGCATCATCCGCACGAACAGGTCGCGACCGAAGCGGTCCGTGCCGAGCAGGTGAAAGTCTCCCCCTGAATCGCGCGCGAAGGGGGGAACGAGCCGCCGTGCCAGCACGTCGTCGATGCGCAGCGGATCGTGCTGCGCCAGCGCGGGAACGAGCACCACGGCAAGCACCAGCACGGCGAGCGTCGCGAGCGCGAGCGTGCCGGCGGTGAGTCGGGTCCGTCGCACGCCGAGATGAGCGAGCGGACGCGTCATGCGCGAAGGCGCGGGTCCGCCCACGGCAGCAGCATCTCCGCCGCGAGATTGGCGACGATCACGAGCGCCGCATACGCCGCCGCGCAGCCGAGGACGACGGGATAATCCCGCGCGACGATCGACGTCACCATGAGCCGCCCCATCCCCGGCCACCCAAAGATCGTCTCGATGAACACCGATCCGGCCACGACGCCGGGGAGGGCGAGTGCGAACAGCGTGACGAGCGGCGCGCGAAGATTCGCCACGAGATGGTGTCCGAGCACCGCGCGTTCACGCAGCCCCTTCGCGCGCGCCGTGCGCACCCAGTCCGCGCCCGCCACGTCGAGCGCGCTCGTGCGCACATAACGCGCGACGCCCGCCGCACCGATGGCGGCGAGCAGGGTCACGGGAAGGATCGCATGCCGCGTCAAGTCGGCCAGGTGCGCGAGCCCGTGCAGCTCGGCACCCGGTGTGGCCATGCCGACCGCGGGAAGTCGCATCCACGGCGGGAGGCTGAGCGACGACGCGAGATAGGTGAAGCACGCGATCGCGGCGAGACCCAGCCAGTACGCCGGCGCGGCGACGAGGACCACGGTGATCGTCGTGAGCGTGAGATCGGCGAACGAGCGGTGTCGCGCGGCCTGCGCGATCCCGACGACGATGCCGACCGCGAACGACAGCGCCAGCGAAACGGCGCCGAGGCCGACCGACACGGGGAGTGCGTCGGCGAGGACGCGCGTTACCGGACGGCGATCGGCGAAGCTCATGCCGAGGTCCCCCCGCAGCGTGCCGCGCAGCCATCGTGCATATTGGACCCCGACCGGCCGATCGAGTCCCAGCTCGTTGCGCAGTCGCACGGCGTCGGCGGCGCTCGCGCCAGGCGGCAGCAGGAACGTGGCCGGATCGCCGGGCGCGAGCCGGAGGAGGGCGAAGGTGAGCGAGAGCACGCACACGTACAGGACGACCGTCCGCACGAGCGCGCGTGCGAGCGTGGACAGGGAGGAACGCACGGCTTGATATCGCACCGGCGGCGGTATGCGTCAACGGCGCACGTCGTGCTGGCGTGCGGCGCGGCGGCGCTCGTCGCACAAGCCGCGTGCATTGCGCCGCAGCGTCCCGCCGACGTGCTGGTGCTCGCCTCGGGCGCCGATCTCGAGTCGGCAAACCCGCTCATCACCACGCACCCGCTCTCGCGCCAGGTGCAGCGGTACGCGCTCTTCGTCACGCTGCTGCGGTACGACGCCGCTCTGACGCCGCAGCCCTATTACGCGCGGCGCTGGCGATGGAACGCCGACGGAACGACGCTCACGCTCGCGCTCGACCCGGCGCTGCGCTGGCACGACGGCGTCCCGACCACGGCCGGTGACGCGGCATTCACCTTTCTCGCCGCGCGCGATCCTGCCACCGGATTCCCGCGCGCGGCCGAGCTCTCCGTGCTCGATACCGCGGTCGCCATGGACGATACGACGCTCGCGCTGCGCTTCCGACGCAGGCCGCCGCAACTCCCGCCGCTGCTCGCGGAGCTGCCGATCGTGCCCGCGCACCTGCTCGCGAATGTTCCACGTGCCGCGATGCGTTCGGCGCCGTTCAACGATCGGCCGGTCGGCAACGGCCCATTCAGGTTCGCCGATCGACGCCGCGGCGCGCGATGGACGTTCGTGCGCAACGACGGCTTTCCGGCCTCGCTCGGTGGTCCCCCCGCGCTGCGCGGACTCGTCATCGCCGTGGTAGACGAAGCGACGACGAAGTTCGCCGGTCTGGCGAGTGGTGAGTTGGACATGGCAGGGATCGCACCCGCGATGGCGAGACTCGCCGAGCGGGACGCGACGCTGCGACTGATCACCTATCCGGTCCTGTTCAGCACCGGCTTGTTCTTCAACACGACACGTCCGCCCTTTGACGACATGCGCGTTCGTCGCGCCGTGGCGCGTTCGCTCGACCGGGCGCGCATCGTGGACGTCGCGTTGATGGGGTTCGGGCAGCCGTCATCGAGCCCGGTGCCGCCGGACAGTCCGGTCGCCTGGAACGGTGCGACGCAGCGCGACACGGCAGAGGCCAATCGTCTGCTCGACGCGGCGGGCTGGCATCGTGGTGCGGACGGTATACGCGTCCGCGCCGGCCGGGCATTCGAGATCGAGCTGCTCACCGTCGGGAGCGGCGACAACGTCGCCGAGCAGCTCGTTCAGGCGGATCTCGCGGCGCGGGGCATTCGCGTTCGCATCCGGCAGACCGAGATGGGCACCTTCCTCACCACCGCACGTGCGCCAGTGAAGCGGTTCGATCTGCTCCTCGCCGGCATTCCGGGAGACATGTCGTTGTCGTACGTCGGCGCGCTGTTTTCGTCGGCACAGTGCGGCGGCATGCTCGACTACACGGGCTTTCACATGCCGCAGCTCGACGCGCTCCTCCAGCGCGCTGGCGACGCCGAAACGCCGGAGCAGGGGCGTCGCGAGTGGGGTGAGGTGCAGCAGGCGCTCGACACGCTCGCCCCTGCGACCTGGATCTATCACGCGCGCGGCGTACAGGGCGCATCGCGGCGCGTGCAGGGCATCCGCATCGATCTGCGCGGCGAGCTCGCGACGGTGCACGACTGGTCGCTCACGCCGCAGCGCGCCACCACGCGATGAGTCTCCTCGTCACGCCCGGCCAGTTCGTCGCGCGTCGCGCCGTGGCGCGCGGCCCACTCGCCCTGCTCGGCGTGGGCTTGCGCACCGAGCTCGAGCCACTGCTCCGTAGCACCCCCGACGTCCCTACAGAGAAGGCGTTGCTCACGCGCGCCGGCGGCCGTTGTAGCGTCGACGGCACGTACCTGACCTACGATCCGTTCGACCTGCGTCACGTCTGTCCGCGATGCGGCCGCGAATTCCACGGCGAGGTTCATGACCGCTTCAGGCTCTACTGGCATCAGCTCTGGCTCGCCGAGCGGACCCTTCATGCGGCGGTGCTGGGTGTGCTTCTCGACGACCCGGCCTGCCGCACGCTCGCCGCGACGCTGCTCGACGCGTACGCGGCGCAGTATCTACGCTATCCGAACGAGGACAACGTGCTCGGGCCGTCGCGCCCGTTCTTCAGCACCTACCTCGAGTCCATCTGGCTGTTGCAGCTCGTGCTCGCGCTCGACGTGCTCGAGTCCGCGTCGACCTCGGCGGACATGCGCGCGCTCGGTGGCCGCGTGCGCGGCCGGATCATCGCGCCGAGTGCGGCGTTGATCGCCTCGTACGATGAAGGAATGTCCAACCGGCAGGTCTGGAACAATGCTGCGCTGCTCGCGGCGGGACGACTGCTCGACGACCGCGACATGGCCGAGCGCGCCGTGTCGGGTCCGTCAGGGCTCACGACACATCTCCGCGGGGCGTTACTTGCCGACGGGACGTGGTACGAGGGTGAGAACTACCACCTCTTCGCGCACCGCGGGCTCTGGTACGGAGTGCAGCTTGCGGAGCATGCCGGCTACCAACTGTCGACGTCGCTCGCCGCGCGCTTCCGGGACGGGTTCGCCGCACCATTTCGTACGCTGCTCCCTGATCTCACCTATCCGTCGCGGCGCGACTCGCAGTATGCGGTGAGCGTGCGACAGCCCCGTTTCGCGGAGTCGTGCGAGCTGGGCCTCGCGCGCGACGACGACGAGCGCCTGGTCGCGATGCTCGCGCGCCTCTACGATCCGGCGGTGGCGCGCCGCGAGACTGGACGCGCGAGCAGCTCTGCCGACGTCGAGCGCAACCTTCCAGCGACGGGTCTGACGCGGGCCGATCTGTCGTGGCGCGCGCTTCTCCTCGCACGTGCCGAGCTGCCGCCGCTCGCCGCCCATCCCATGGGCTCCGACCTCCTGCCATCGCAGGGGATCGCCGTGCTGCGCCGCGATGGCGATCGCGTCGTCGCCGCACTGGACTACGGCCACCCGGGGGGTGGCCACGGCCATCCGGACCGACTCAATCTGCTTCTCGCCGACGGCGACACGCGCTGGTTCGACGACCCCGGCACCGGCTCATACGTCGATCCGGCGCTGCACTGGTATCGCAGCACGCTCGCGCATACCGCGCCGCTGCTCGATGGCCACTCGCAGCCGCGGGTGCATGGTCGACTCGTCGCGTTCGAGGATTCGCGATCGAGCGGCTGGGTGAGCGCCGAGGCCGAGCTCGCGCCCGGGTTGATCGTTCGCCGGTCCGTGATCGTGCTCGACGATTACCTGATCGACGTACTGCAATGGCAGGGCGACGCCGAGCACGAGTTGGCGCTGCCGCTGCATGGGATCGAGCTCGTGGATGAGCACGACGTGCCATTGCCGCGTACGGCGACGACGATCGAAGGGGGCGACGCAAGCGAGGATGGCTTCAGCTTCCTCCAGAGCTCGGCGCGTGTCGCGCCGGCGTCGGAGATCGTGCGCGCCCTGGGCGTAAATGCAGGCCGTCGTCTGCGCGGCTGGATCCGCACCGGCCGCGGTGCGAGCTGGTGGAGCGCCCAGGCGCCCGACGTCCCGTCGCGCCCCGGTCTCGTGCCACTGCTACTCGCTCGGCACAGTGCTCGCACGGGGCGATTCACGTCGGTGTGGAGCTGGCGAGACGGCGTTACGGACGTCGACATGGACGGAGACACGATCACCGTGACGCGCGCCGACGGCGGACGAGATGCGCATGCGTCCGACGCGCCGGGATGGCGTATCGAACGCACACGGCCACCCGCCAGCGGGCCGACGCGCGTGGTGCTTGGAGGAACGGCGCACCCGTCGCGTGGCGAACGGGTCAGCGGACCAACGGCGGCCGTGCCAGTGCACGACGTGCGGTCGTCCACGTCGCCGCACGTGCTGCCGTTCTCCGCGGAGCTCGGCGAGGCGCACTACCGGCCGTCCGAGGATACCTGGCACGAGGCGGGAGAGCCGCGGGCGACGGTGAAGATCAGGACGACGGGTCTGCGGACGCTAGTCATCGATCTCGAGGTCTCGCCGTCGGATCGCATCTTCGTGCCGATCGACGCCGAGAATTTGTTCGACAACGAGCCGATGGCCATCAACGGCGACGGCGTCCAGCTCTACGTCGCGGCAGGGGATCGCTCGGCGGGCTGGCTGCTCGTTCCACGCGTCGACTCGACTGACGTGGACGCGCGACCGGCCGGCGATTGGCGGACAGAGCTTCCGCTACGCGCACACTGGCGCCCGACGAACGGCGGCTGGGCGCTCTCGGCAGAGATCGAGCTGCCTCGATCCACCACCGGGGTGGAGCTCGACCTTCTCGTCAACGAGACCGCGCCAGGGCGGCAGCGCCGGCGCGGACAACTCGTGCTCTCCGGCGCGCGCGGGGAATTCGTCTATCTTCGGGGAGATCGCCACGAGCGCGATCGCCTGCTTTGCGTCACTCTGCCCGATGTCTGACTCTCATTCGCGTCTCGCCCAAGTCGCCGTCATCCTGTACGAGCCGCAGGATCCCGTGAACATCGCCGCCACCGTGCGCGCGATGAAGAACATGGGCGTCTCCACCCTCCGGCTCGTGCGTCCCGTGGCGTATGACCCAGTGCGCCTGGAGGGGATCGCGCACGACACCTGGGACATCATCGACGCGATGGAGTCCTATGACGACTTCGATGCGGCGGTGGCCGATTGCGTTCGGCTCGTCGGTTTCACCGCGCGGCGGAGGAGAGCCAAGTGGCACCTGCTCGATCCGAAGACGGCTGCCGAGGAAGCGCTCGGCCATGCCGAGCATGGACGGGTGGGGTACGTCTTTGGCCGCGAGGATACTGGCCTACCCAACGACATTCTGGATCGCGTGCACGCGGCGGTGAACATCCCGACGACGGAGCACGCGTCGCTCAACCTCGCGCAGGCCGTGCTGATCGGCCTGTACGAGCTGCACCTCGCCGCGGGCGACGCCACGCGGACGCTGCGCGGCCCGCGTAAGGAAGCGCCACCCCCGACGACCGAGTTGCTCGAGCGCTACTTCACGGAGCTGCATCGTTCCCTCGATGCGATCCAGTTCTTCAAGACGCGCTATCCCGAGCACATCATGCGGTCGCTGCGCGCGCTCACCTACCGTGCGGCGCCCGACGACCGCGAGCTGTCGCTCCTGCGGGCGATGGCCCTCGAGGTCGTGCGCTACCTCGAGCGCACCGGGCGCGTCGAGCGCTCGCTGCCGGAGGATGTCTCGCCGCGGCCGCCGCGCCACGTGACCGGGCGCGACACGAGCGCGCGCGCCGTCCGTGGCGATCCCGAGGATTGACGTCTGCCTCCTCATTCGCGCTCTTTTCATCCATGGTCTTCAAGCGCTTTTTCGGCCGCGATCAGCACGCCGAGCCCGCATCCGTCGGTGAGAGTGCATCAGATGGTCAGGAGACTGCCGGCGAGGAAGTCTCCGACGTGTACGTCGAGTCTGCGCAACGCAGTTGGCACGAGCGCGCCGAGGCGGTGCTGCCCACGGGCGCTTCCACGGGGAGCAAGCGCGCCGAGGCGCTTTACGGCGCCGGCGCGGCGGGTCGCGCGCCGACGCACTTCGCGAGCGCGGACGGTTGCCATCTCACGGCCACCAACGGCGAGCGTTATCTCGACTGCACGATGGCGCTCGGCGCCGTCGCGCTGGGGTACGCCGAGCCGCGTGTCACGCGTGCCGTCGTCGACGCAGCGGCCGAGGGGAACGTCGCCGCGCTGTCGAGTTGGCGCGAGGTCGAGCTTGCCGAGCGGCTGTGCGACATCATTCCCTGTGCGGAGCGCGCGCAGTTCCTCAAGACGGGCGCCGAGGCGACGTCGGCTGCCGTACGGCTCGCGCGCACTTACACCGGACGGGATCACGTCGTCGCGTGCGGCTACTTCGGATGGCACGACTGGAGCAGTGACGCTGCAGGGGTACCGGCAGCCGCACGGCGTGACCTGACGCGCGTCCCGTTCGACGACGTCGACGCGCTCGAGCGCGCCGCGACCGCGGCGGGACGCTCGCTCGCCGCGATCGTGATCGAGCCCGTCGTAGAGCGCGAGCCGTCATTGGCCTGGATCACGGAGGCGCGCAGCATCTGCGACCTCAACGGCGCGGTGCTGATCTTCGATGAGGTCAAGACCGGATTCCGCATGGCGCCCGGCGGGTATCAGCAGGTGAGCGGCGTCACGCCGGATCTCGCGTCGTTCGGCAAGGCGCTGGCGAACGGCTATCCACTCGCTGCCGTGGTGGGGAAGCAGGCGCTCATGGAAGCCGCGCGCGACACGTGGATCTCCTCGACGCTCGCCAGTGAGTCCACCGCACTCGCCGCCGCGCTCGCCGTCTTGGATTGGCACGACGAGGCGGACATCTGCGCGACGCTCGCCGAGACGGGGCGCGAGATGCGCGCCGCCGTCGAGCGTGCGATCAGCGCGAGCGGCACACGCGGTGTCTCCGCGGCGGGGATCGATCCGATGTGGCTCCTCCGCTGGGACGATCCGGCGCGCGAGGCACATTTCATCGCGAACGCGCTCGGCGAAGGGGTCCTCTTCAAGCGCGGCGCATACAACTTCGCCGCCGTGGCGCACGACGAGGATGCGCTCCAGACGATCGAGTCCGCGGCGAGCGCGGCCCTCGTCGCCCTCGCCGAGGCCGAGGCCGGGCGGTGAGCGACGCAGCGCCGCTGGCCGGCGATACCCCGCTCATCGACGCACACGCGCACTTCTACCACGCCGCGTCCGGACGCGGCGATTGGCAGCGCGTCAACGCAGCCCGCATGCGGGCCGGCGACCGCATCGGCGTCGCGTATCACGTCGCGAGCATCCTCGGCAGCTTCGGCCATTCCTCGCCGACGTATTTCCCCTCGCCGCACGATCTCTCGGTCGGGAACGACGCGATGGCAGAGATGGCGCGTGAGGACGAGAGGCGCGTGCGCTGGTATGTCGCCGTGAACCCGAACGACACGGCACACGCCGTCGCCGAGATCGGACGGTGCGTCGAACGGGGCGCGATCGGCGTGAAGCTGCTCGCCAGCCGCCGCGCCGACGATCCACTGCTCGATCCCATCTGCGAGCTCGCAGCCGAGCTGCGGCTCCCGATCCTGCATCACATCTGGCAGCACCGCACGCGCGAATGGCCCAACCAGGAGATCTCCGACGGCGCCGACCTCGGCCGGCTCGCCGCGCGCCATCCGGCGGTCTCGTTCATCCTCGCCCATCTTGGTGGCGGCGGCGATTGGGCCCACACCCTCCCCGCCGTGCGCGACATCCCGAACGTCTTTCCCGATCTCTCGGGAAGTGGCGTTGACCGCGGCATGCTCGACGCCGCGCTGGACGCGTTGGGTGCCCGACGGCTGCTGTGGGCGTGCGACATCACGATGGAAACCGGGCTCGCCAAGCTCCGCGCGCTCGAGGTGATCGGCTTGAGCGAGGGTGACACGCAGGACATTCGCTGGCGCAACGCCGCGCGGCTCTTTGCTCCGGGCGCGTTTCCACGGTGCGAGGTGGCGTCCATGAATGCGCACCGGATGCACACGAGCCCGCGATGATCGACTGCGCGGCGTACATCGGCGAGTATCCCTTCCGCCATCTGCCGCACCCCGACGCCGAGGTGCTCGTGCGCGTGCTCGCGCGCGAGGGGCTGAGTGGCGCGTGGGTCGGGTATCTCCCGTCGGCGTGGCACCGCGACCCTGCACCGGGGAACGACGCATTGTTCGCGACGCTCCAGCCGCACCGCAGTACGCTTCTGCCGGCGCCGGTGGTACGCCCAGGATGGCCACGCTGGGAGGCCGCGCTGCGCGAGCTGGTGGAGCGGGGCGCGGCGGCCATTCGCGCGTACCCGATGCACTGGGGAATGGGCCCGCACGACGCACAGCTTCGTGCGCTCGCGCTCGCCTGCGGGGAGCTGGGCGTTCCACTCGTGCTCACCGTGCGCTTCGAGGATCTGCGCCAGCGCCACGCACTGGATACGGCCGGCGACCTCACCGCGGCGCACGTGCGCGCGTTGGCTCGCGCCGGCGAGCGGGTGCGGCTCGTCGTCACCGCTGCGGGACGCGAGCTGCTCGAGGAGACGCACTGGGGACTCACCCCCGACGAGCAGCGGCGCGTGTACTGGGACTTCGCGTGGATCTGGGGTCCGCCCGAGGACCACTTCGCGCACCTGCTGCGCACCATCGGTGCCGAGCGGTTCGTGTATGGGACACATTGGCCCCTTCGGCTCACGCAGAACGCGCGCGCGAATCTCGACCTGTTACCTCCCGATTTGCGCGGCGCCGGCATCACCGATGCACGGAGCCTCACGTCCGTCAGGAAAACGCTGACCTGATCGCGATACGAGTGCGCGTCGCGCGAAATTCCACGTACGCGTCGCTTGCGTTGCCGTTGCCGGGCGAGCAAACTTGCTGGCTGGTCGGGGCATGGTGAACTCGTTCACCACCGTCCCATCTCCGACTTTCCTAACCCCATCGCGATGACGCAGCGAAGGAAGTGGACCGCGATCCCAGGACTTCTTCTCCTGATGATCGGTGCCGTCGTCCTCTCCGCCTACAGTGGCGCCTCCTCTTCGCAGGGCCGTGGTCCGGCACAACCGATCAACTTCCCGCATCCCCGGCATGCTGGTGCCGTCGCGAATGGTGGCCTCGGCATGAACTGTCTGTACTGCCACAACACGGGCAACAAGTCGCCCGACGTCGGCATGCCGGCGGTGAGCACGTGCATGGGCTGCCACACCGCCGTGGCGACGACGAGCCCGGAGATCCAGAAGCTCACCAGGTACTACAATGACAAGAAGCCGGTCCCCTGGGAGCGCATCCACAAGGTGCCGGAGTACGTCCACTTCCCGCACGTGCGGCACGTGAACGCCGGCGTGACCTGCCAGACGTGCCACGGCCAGGTGCAGAAGATGGATCGGGTCTATCAGTATGCGTCGCTCAACATGGGCTGGTGCGTGAACTGTCACGTCAACGGCTACGATCCGAAGGAAGGACAGAAGGCTGCCGGCTACGACAACGTGCCGCCGGCCAACTATCAGGGTGGCAAGCCCTACGGCACGGAGGGCACGGTCGCCGGCATCAGCACCACCGGTGCCGGGATGACGCCGCCGGGGATGACGCTCCCGCGCGACACGCCACGCGTTGCGAACGCTGCGACGCCGTCCGCGGAACGCCGTCGCGCGCGCTATGACTGCGCGGCGTGTCACTACTAGCCCGACCGAGGAACCTCAGCACATGAGCAACGACACGGGGTCGACGGGCGTCAAGCGCCGCGACTTCCTCAAGGTGCTCGGCGTCGCCGGCGCCACCGTTGGAACGGTGGGCTGCTCGTCCGAGAAGGTCGGCAAGCTGATTCCGTATCTCGTCCATCCGGACGACACGGTGGCCGGCGTCTCCACCTACTACACGACGACCTGCCGCGAGTGTGCGGCAAGCTGCGGCCTCATCGTCGAGACGCGTGATGGCCGCGCGATCAAGCTCGAGGGCAATCCGGATCATCCGGTGAACCATGGCGCGCTCTGCGCGCGCGGCCAGGCGGCGCTGCAAGGGCTTTACAATCCCGATCGCCTGCGCGGCCCGATGGTAAAGGAGAACGGCGCCTGGAAGCCCATCTCATGGGACGCCGGGCTGACCCTGTTGAGCCAGAAGCTCGGTGAGGTGCGCAGCCGTGGCGCCGCGGCGAACGCGGTCTTCATCAACCAGCACGAGACGGGCAGCTTCCCTGCCTTCCTCGACGCGTGGCTCGCCGGCTTCGGCATGCGGCCCCATCTCAGCGTGGACTTCGAGGCGGACAGCGCGGTCATCGAAGCGAATCGCCGGTCGTACGGGGTGTCGTGGCCGCGACTCTCCTTCCAGGACGCGAAGCTCATCGTCTCCTTCGGCGCCGACTTCCTCGAGACGTGGGGGATGTCGGTGCCGCAGCAGCTCGACTTCGCCGATGCCCGTGCGAAGCTCGAGAGCGCACCGCGCTTCGTGTACATCGGTCCGCGTCGGTCGCTCACTGGTCTGAACGCGGATCAGTGGATCGCGTGCAAGCCCGGCACCGAGCTCGTCATCGCGAACGCGCTCGCCGGCAAGGGTTCGGTCGCCGACGCGGCGCGGCAGAGCGGCGTGGCCGAGTCGACGCTCACGCGCCTGCAGCAGGAGCTGTCGTCGGCGAAGCCCGTGCTCGCGCTCTCCGGTGCACGTGGCGGCAACGCGCTCGAGCTGGCGCTCGCCGTCGCATCGATCAATCAGGCGAATGGCGCCGTCGGTACGACGATCCGTCCGGCCGAGGGTACGCCTGCGTTCGACGGTGTCGCGCGCTATGCGGACGTCATCGGCACCGTGGAGCGGATGCGCGCGGGGCAGGTGCCGATCGTTTTCGTGCGCGGCGCAAACCCCGCGTACTCGCTGCCGGCGAGCGCGAAGTTCGCCGAGGCGTTCTCGAAGGTGCCGTTCAAGGTCAGCTTCTCGCTCTATCCAGACGAGACGACCGAGCTGTGTGATCTCGTGCTTCCCGACCTGCACGCGCTCGAGTCGTGGGGCGACGCCGAGGCGGGACGCGGCGCGATCACGCTCCAGCAGCCGGCGATGGATCCGGTCTTCTCCGGAACGCGCGCCACGGCCGACGTGCTGATCGCACTCGCGCAGAAGGATCCGAGCTCGGCGTCGCGCTACCCGCAGAAGGATTACCGGAGCTGGCTGATCTCCCGCTTTCCGGGGGGGATGAACGCCTTCACCGCCGCGCTCGTGAAGGGCGTCGCGAATGGGAGCGTCGCCGCGCGGACGGTGTCGAGCGCCGCGCCGGCACAGACGGCCGCTGCGCAGCCGATCGAGCAGACGACGGGCGACTACTATCTCGTCACGTATCCGTCGCCCGTGCTCGGCGACGGGCGCGGCGCGAACAAGCCGTGGCTCCAGGAGCTGCCCGATCCGGTGACCAAGGTGCTGTGGAGCTCGTGGGTCGAGCTGCACCCCGAGACGGCCTCGAAGCTCGGCATCGAGCGCGGAGACATCGTCGAGGTGACCACGGCGAACGGGAAGGTCCGCGCCCCTGTCTATCTCTATCTGGGCATTCGTCCCGACACCGTCGCGCTCGCCCTCGGGCAGGGACACGCGTCCGTCGCCAAGCTCGATCAGTTCGACGGCAAGAACGATCGCGTGCCGACGCAGTGGGGCTATGGCCGCTATGCGCGCGGACTTGGCGTGCGCGCGCACGATCTGCTCGCTGGCGGCAGTGATGCAGCCGGTGGGTTCGCGCTCGTCAGCACCAAGGCGTCGATCGCAAAGACGGGCGATCACGAGGTGCTCGTCTCCACGGAAGGGTCGGCCCGTCAGCACGGTCGCGGCATCGCGCAGGCGCTGCCGATCGCCGCGTTGCTCGCCGGCGGTGGTGCCGCGGAGCACGCGCAGTCGCACGGCGCACCGCCAGGGCCGGGCAGCGAGAAGCGTCCCGGTTCCGAGGCGGGTGGTGCACACGAGGAGCACATTCCGGGCGAGCCGAACGCCGCCTTCCTCCCCGGGCTGCGCTCGCCGGTTGCGGCAGACGCCCAGGGCGATTTGGGCGCGCCGTCATCGCCCGATCAGGGGAAGAACAAGGGGATGTACGCGCCGCAGCACTGGTCTGGGATGGCGAATCGCCGCTGGGCGATGACGATCGATCTCGCGCGCTGCACCGGGTGTTCAGCGTGCGTCACGGCGTGCTACGCCGAGAACAACATTCCCACCGTGGGCGCCCCGTGGCAGAACGCGACCGTGTATGCCGCGGCGAAGCCGGGGTTCAACATCACGCGCGGCCGCGAGATGAACTGGCTGCGCCTCGAGCGGTATTTCGAGGGCGCAGACGACGGGACGTTCACCGAGGACTTCGAGGCGCGCTTCGCGCCGATGCTCTGCCAGCACTGCGGCAACGCGCCGTGCGAGCCGGTGTGCCCCGTGTACGCGACGTATCACGCGCCCGACGGCCTCAACGTGCAGGTCTACAACCGCTGCGTCGGCACGCGCTATTGCAGCAACAACTGCCCGTACAAGGTCCGCTACTTCAACTGGTTCGGGTACGGCGAGGAGGATCGCAAGCAGTATGCGTTCCCCGAGCCGCTGAACTGGCAGCTCAATCCCGACGTCACCGTCCGCAGCAAGGGCGTGATGGAGAAGTGCACGTTCTGCGTGCAGCGCATTCGCGAGGCGGAGACGCGCGCGAAGAGCGAGGGACGTGCGCTCGTCGCCGACGAGTTCACCACCGCGTGCTCCCAGGCCTGTCCGTCACGTGCAATCATCTTCGGTGACGCGGCGGATCCGAGCTGGACGGTTGCCAGGCAGGTCGAGGATCGCCGGGCGTACCACGTGTTCGAGGAGCTCAACACCTTCACCGCCGTGGTCTACTTGAAGAAGGTCAATCATCCGGGGCCGGCGGCGCCGGCCAGGGCGTAAGGGGCGCGACCATGGCTACGTTGGCACAGCCGCGCCGCGACGAAGGAATGGTCCGGTCGAACATTCCGACCGCGTCCAACCGGCTTCCCGGGGTCCGCGACTACGAGCAGGTCGACGACGACGTCATTGCCACGCTGCGCCCGACGCTCGGCTGGTTCGCGGCGCTCGGCGTCGCGATCCTCTGCCTGCTGATCGGCATCGCGACCTGGACCTATCAGATCCACGAGGGGCTCGGCGCCGCCGGCTACCATCCGCCGGTGATGTGGGGCGTCTACATCGTCACCTTCGTGTTCTGGGTCGGTATCGGACACGCGGGGACGCTGATCTCCGCCATCCTGTATCTCTTCCGGGCTGGCTTTCGGACGACGATCTATCGTGCCGCCGAGGCCATGACGGTGTTCGCCGTCATGACGGCGGGGCTGTTCCCGATTCTGCATCTCGGGCGCCCGTGGAAGTTCTTCTGGCTGATTCCGTATCCCCACTGGCGGCTCATCTGGCCGAACCCGAAGTCGCCGCTGGTGTGGGACGTGTTCGCCATCCTCACCTACCTCACCGTATCGGCGACGTTCTTCTACGTCGGCCTCATCCCCGACATCGCGGTGTTGCGCGACCGGGAGACGAACCCGATCCGGAAGCGCCTGTTCTCGACGCTGGCCCTCGGGTGGCGGAACTCGGACAACGAGTGGCGGCACTTCACGCGCGCGTATCTGTTCCTCGCCGCGTTCGCCACCCCCCTCGTGCTCTCGGTGCACTCCGTCGTGTCGTTCGACTTTGCCATGGCACTGACGCCAGGGTGGCACGCGACGGTGTTCCCGCCCTACTTCGTCGCCGGCGCGATCTTCTCGGGGATCGGGATGGTGTTCACGATCATCATTCCGCTCCGGAAGTTCTTCAAGCTCGAGCACTTCGTCACCCTCAACGATCTGGATGCCGCGGCCAAGCTCTGCCTGTTCACGTCGATGGTCGTCGGCCTCGCCTACCTGACCGAGTTCCAGGTGGCGTGGATGTCCGGCAACGCGAACGAACAGGAGTACTTCTGGAACCGCGTGTTCGGACAGTGGTGGTGGGCCGCGTGGATCATGCTGATCTGCAACGTGGTGTTGCCGCTGTCGCTCTTCTCGCAGCAGCTCCGCCGCAACACCACGTGGCTGTTCATCCTGTCGCTGTTCATCAACCTCGGAATGTGGTTCGAGCGATTCGTCATCGTCGTGCCGTCGCTGTCGCACGAGTTCGAGCCGTGGCGGTGGGGGGGCTACGCGCCGACGTGGGTCGACTACTCGATCCTGCTCGGCTCGTTCGGCTGGTTCTTCATGTGGTTCCTCCTCTTCATGAAGCAGCTTCCGATCATGGCGATCTCCGAGGTGAAGGAGATCGTGCCGCCGAAATACCGGCGTCCGGAAGATCACTCGCACGATCTCGACGCGCTCGTCATCGATCCCATCACCACCATGGGGGACTGATGCAAGGGGTCCTCGCTGCATTCCGGGAGATCGACGCCGCCGTCGACGCGATCGCCGATCTGCGCAAGAAGAACTTCCGCGACATCACCGTGTTCACGCCCACGCCACGGCACGAGTTCGAGGAAGTGCTCCAACCCCCGACGAGTGGCGTCCGCAAGTTCACCCTCGCCGGTGGGCTGCTCGGCGTCACCTTCGGCTACTGGGTCGCGATCTGGATCTCCGACTACTGGCCGATCGTCGTCGGCGGGAAGCCGGTGGCGAGCTGGGTGCCGTATACGATCATCGGCTTCGAGCTGATGGTGCTGATCGGCTCTCTCGCCACCGTGTTCGGCATGTTCGGGCTGGCGCGCATTCCCCGACTGACGATGACCGTCGGCTACGATCCGCGCTTCAGCCACGGCGACTATGGCGTCTGGGTCGTCGTCGCGCCGGACCGCGCGCGCGAGGCGACACAGATCCTCAAGCAGCACGGGGCGCTCGAGGTGCGACATGAACGGTAAGGTTCTGCGCCGCCTCAAACGGCTCGCGCTCGGCGTCGTCGTGCCGATCGTCGGCGCGTGCTCCTGGTTCACGGATTTCAAGGAGCAGCCCAAGATCGATCCGTGGGAGTCACCGAGCGACACGATCCCCTTCCGCGGCAATCCGCAGAACTCGGTGCCGGTGTACGGCAGCTTCGCGCCCGGCTACGCCGTCTCGCGCATGCCCCTGCCGGGCACGCTCGACTCGATGGCCAGCATCCCGAATCCCGTGCCGGCCGACGCGCGTTCGCTGCACAACGGACGCATGTACTACCAGATCAATTGCGCCGTCTGCCACGGCGAAGCGGGGAAGGGCGACGGTCCGATCCTGAAGACGAAGGCGATCTTCCCGCCGCCCCTCGTCGGTCCATCCGCCGAGGGCAAGACGGACGGCTATATCTGGGGAATCATGCGCAACGGTCGCGGCGGCATGCCGTCGTACAATCGCATCGAAGAGATGGATCGCTGGGACGTCGTGAACTACGTCCGCGGGCTGCAGGGCAAGTATCAGGTCGCGGTGGGACCAGTCGGTTTGCCCGGCGAGACGGGTGACAAGGTGCCGGGCCCGTCGCAGACGGGTCCGACGCGTCCATCGCCGTACTGGCATCGCGCGGGCTCGCAGGCCGGCTCCACGCCGCTCGCTCCAGCAACCGAACCCTCAGCCGGCACGCCGTCGGCCACGCCCACGAGTGATTCCACGCGGACGTCCAAGACCGGAGGCGCGCGGTGAGTCTGCATCCTGTTCGAGCCCCTTCGCGCGAGGAAGTCATCGCGGCCTATAGCAAACCCCTGCCGAAGACGCTCGGCACGGTGTGCACCGGGCTCGCCGTGATCGGTGCGCTCGCGTTCGTCGCTGGCCTGTTCGTCGCGCCGGATCGCGTGTGGCGCGCCTATCACGTGAGCTGGCTCTTCTTCGCGAGCCTCTCGTCTGCGGGCGTGATGTTCGTCGCCGTGCAGCGCATCACCACGGCGCGCTGGTCGCGGCCGATCATCCGCTTCATGGAGGGCTACGTCGCCTTCCTGCCCGTGGCGTTGGTGATGCTGCTCCTCAGCCTGTTCGTCGGCAAGGGATACATCTTCCCCTGGGTGCACGAGGCTCCTCCCGTGCCCGAGAAGGTGACGTGGTACGGCGCCGGCTTCCTCTCGGCCCGCGTGCTGCTGTCGTTCGGGATCATCACGATCCTGTCGCTCTGGTTCATCTACACGTCCGTTCGGCTCGACGTCGGCATCACGGCGGAAGCCGGAGCAAAGTGGGCCGCGGGGTTGCGTGCGCGCATGCGCCGCGGCTTTGGCGACGAGCGGCGCGAGCTACACAGCACGCATTCCATCCAGGGCAAGCTCGCCGTGCTCCTCGCGATCGCGTTCGGCTACGGCTGGTCGCTGCTTGCGTTCGACCTGTCGATGGGGCTGTCATTGCATTTCCAGAGCACACTGTACGGCTGGTGGTTCTTCATGGGCGGCTGGCTCTGCTCGCTCACCCTCCTCTCGCTGCTGGTGATGGCGTGGCGGCGATATCTCGCGGCAGAGGCGTTCATCGGCGAGAACCACTTCCACGACCTCGGCAAGCTGTGCTTTGCCTTCACGGCGTTCTGGGGCTACCTCGCGTTCGGCCAGTACCTGGTGATCTGGTACGGCAACATGCCGGAAGAGACGCATTGGCCGCGACTGCGCCTCATCGCGCCATGGGTGCAGTTCGCCGTGCCGGCGATCTTCATGGTGTTCGCCATCCCGTTCTTCGGTCTGCTCTCGCGGGCCGCGAAGGTGTTCCGTCCGACGCTCGCGCTGTTCACGATCATCAGCCTCGTCGGGATGTACCTCGTCCGCTACCTCGAGGTATATCCGTCGCTGTACGGCGAGCGGACGTCCGCGCCTTTCGGTGTGTGGGAGGTCGCCGTTACACTCGGCTTCGCCGGGATCTGGGGGATCTGCTACCTCGCATTCATGGACGCCTTCCCGCGTGCACGCGTGCTGCTCATGACGTCACCCTATCGCGACGAGGTGCAGGTGCCGGTGGACCCGAAGACGATGGAGCCGCTCCCGGCGCACGAGTGAAGCGGTGAGAGGGTCTGACGGTCGGACCGTCGGACCGTCAGACCGTCAGACCG